>CAJPQT010000046.1 GCA_905372865.1 uncultured Centipeda sp. | reverse complement strand
GACTGCCATTTCCTGCTATTTCTCATAATGTTCCCTTCTCAAGACCCAATCTCGACTGTGGATGCGTCCAACACCCGCGCGAGCATCACCTTGCGAGAAGCCGCATTGCGCACGCGGATCTTCTGCCCCACGCGACCTCGTGTGAGCGCGACGCCTGAAACACGCACTTCGATGCCATTGTAATGCGAAACAATCGTCACCGCCGCACCCGATTCCATCACGACCGGCTGTCGCAGGAGATCCTCCGAAAGCACCGTGCCCTCCCGAACCATGCGCGATACGACATGCCCAAGCGCCTCGCCCTTTTCTTTCAAGCAGCGTCCGCGCACGCGCGTCACTTCACGTTCCTCGAATCGCAGATCCGCTTCCGACAATGCCTGCTCAGGAAAGAGATTTCGCGAAGCGACGAGAACCGTATCGTAAACGCGGACGGTATAATAGGAAAGCGCCCGACGATACGGTCTGCCATCCAAGAGCACAGAAACGTAAATCGGCGTTCGGCGGTCATACAAAAGCCCCAGAGGAGCTTCTACTGAGAACGAAACCTCGCCTGCTGGCAATTTCATGTCACGCGGCGGTTTCACAAGAGCCACCTCGCGACGGCGCGTTTCACCCTTGTCCTTAAAGAGCGCCTCCATCTTCTCGTCCGTCATGCGCTCGAACTCAGCGGCGCTCACGGTCTGAGAAAAGCGCGACGCTTCCACCATACCCGCCGAAGTGAGGAAAAGGGCGACGCACACCAAGAAGAGTGCTGCCGCCGCCTTAGCCTTCATGTTTTATCCCTTCATCAACGCTTGAGGGAGTTCGCAATCTCAAGCATCGAATCCGACGTCGTGATCGCCTTGGAATTCGATTCGTACGCACGCTGCGCCACGATCATATTGACCATTTCCTCGACGATCTGGATGTTCGACATCTCGACAACGCCCTGCGTGAGTGTGCCCGCGCCTTCTTCTCCAGGGTTGGAGTCAATCGCGTTGCCCGAAGCATCCGTCTCCTTAAACAGGTTCTTGCCGATCGCGAAAAGACCTGCAGGGTTCACGAAGCGCGACAGCGTAATCTGTCCAACCGCTGTCACGTTGCCGCCAGCCGGCGTGCACGAAACCTGACCATCGCCCGCAATCACGATGGTATCACTCGGTGCATTGGCATCAAGTGTGATGCCGTCCGCCAAAGGGTAACCATCCGTCGTCACAAGGCGGCGGTTCTGGTCGAGCTTGAAAGAGCCGTCGCGCGTGTAGGCGATCGTTCCATCCGGCATCTCAATGCGGAAAAAGCCCTCACCCTGAATGGCGACATCGGTCGGATTGCCCGAGGACTGCAGATTGCCCTGCGTGAAGATGCGCTGCGTCGCCGCCGTGCGCGTGCCGAGACCGATGGCAAGCCCCGTCGGATACTGGGAATCGGCGCCGCTCTGCGCACCCGCAGCGCGCAGATTCTGGTAAACGAGATCCTGGAATTCCGCGCGCACCTTCTTCGAACCGAAGGTGTTAACATTCGCAATGTTGTGTGCGACGACGTCCATATTGTCCTGCTGCGCCTTCATGCCTGAAGCTGCGGACCAAAGTGCTCTCATCATAATGCAAAATCCCCCATCTGCGTTAAATCCGAAAAAATGACAAATCCCTATCCCTAGGATTCTTTACGTTATCAGCTCGTTCGGCCGACCTCGTTGACCGTCTTGTCTGTCATCGAGTCCTGCGTCACCAGAGCACGCGATCCCGCTTCATAGATGCGGTAATTGTTGATCAAACTGACCATCTCACTCGCAATATTGACATTGGAATTTTCGAGCATGCCCTGCTGAATGTCACCCGTTGCCGCCTGCGGCTGTGCGCCCTGCTGCGGACGATAGAGGTTGTCTCCTTGCTTCAAGACAGCCCGGCGATCATCGAACTGCACGAATTGCAAGGTGTCGATACGCCTCCGACCATCCATAATCTCGCCCTTGGCGCCGATCGTGATATTTGCACTGTCGGGCAGCATGATCGGGCGATTCTGTGCATTCAGAACGGCTTGTCCGCGTGCCGTCACGAGGGCGCCGTTCGCTTGCCGATAGAAACTGCCATCGCGCGTGTAGCGCACGCCCTGGGGCGTCTGAATGGCGAAATACCCCTCACCCGATACAGCGAGATCGAGCATGTTGCCCGTCGTCTTCATACTGCCCTGCACATGGTCGGTAGCGATCTCCGCCGTATAGGCGCCAAGTCCAAGATTGCCGACACGCGGCGGTCCCTGCTCCAACCGGAAGCCACGAAAAGACGTGACCTCATCGTCCTGGTTATCATTGATGCGCTTCAGCAGTATAGGTGCAAACTCCTGATTGATCGCCTCGTCCCTCTTGTATCCGGACGAGGCCGCATTCGCGAGGTTGTTGGCAATCACATCCGTACGGTTCGTCTCGGTAATCATGCCGGACGCCGCGACGTACAAGCCACGCAGCATGGCAAAGCCTCCTTGTCATCATCCGCAACATAGCAGATGTATACTTGCAAACTGCAAAATTCCTTATACTTTTTATCGGCATTTTCTCTCAAATCATAAGAGGGCAAAAGGCTTTATTTTAACAAGAACTTCACTCGCTCTGCCGCCATGCCGATATACTCGAGCGCCTTACCCGTGCCGAAGGCCACGCACGACATCGGATCCTCAGCCAGAGCAGCGGCAATTCCAGTCTCATGGCGCAGGAGTTCATCGAGTCCATAGAGCAGTGCACCGCCGCCCGTCATGACAATGCCTCGATCCATGATGTCCGCCGCAAGTTCCGGTGGTGTCTCCTCAAGCACCTTTTTCACGCACTGTACGATGCCCGTTACGGGAGCCTCAAGCGCTTCCGCCACATTCTTTGATGTCACCGTGATCGTTTTCGGCAAACCCGACAGAAGGTCACGCCCGCGCACCTCCGTTGAAGAGTCGCGCGCACCGGAAAAGGCCGCACCAACATTGATCTTGATTTCCTCCGCCGTGCGTTCACCAATCAGCATATTGTACTCGCGCTTGATGTAAGCGATGATCGCCTCGTCAAAAGTATCGCCTGCGATGCGCAGGCTCGCGCTGTTCACGATGCCGCCAAGGCTGATGACGGCGACATCCGTCGTGCCGCCGCCGAT
>CAJPQT010000045.1 GCA_905372865.1 uncultured Centipeda sp. | reverse complement strand
CCGCGGTACAGGCACCGATCCCCCCCACCACACCACCTGCAGAGATCGTTCCCAGGGGGCAAGCAGTCGGCGGCTATACGGGTGTCATCATCGACTGTACGGGGCTCGGTCTGCGCCCCGTTATGAGCCCTGTCATCAAGGCGGAGAACGGCCGCCCGATCTACGGCTACAAGAACCTTGACAGTGACAAGGTTGTCGCAAACGGCATGGCCTCCTACGCACGCAGCGAGGCGGATGCGACACGCGCGGGCACAAATCCGCTGCGTCTGCGTGCCGTCAGCGTCGACGGCGGCGCGAACCCCGTCCTCTCCGCGAACGATGCGAACCGCCTCCTTCTTGAGAACAGTGCAAGCGGCTTCCTCGACGCGACGAACGTGGTCTTCCTGCGCTGAGAAACGCCTGAGAAGGTTTTGTGCCCTTTATCACGAATTTTTCAGAGTTTTTGTGTTACACTATATAAGATACTACAAAACAAGGGAGGGAAACACATGAAACTCAGTGCACGCAATCAGCTCAAGGGCAAGGTTGTCTCCATCGAGAAGGGTGCCGTCAACGGCATCGTCGGCATCGAGCTCAAGGGCGGCGACGTCGTCACCGCAACAATCAGCCTGAACTCCATCAAAGAGCTCGGTCTTGAGGTCGGCAAGGATGCGTACGCCGTCATCAAGGCAACGTCCGTCATGGTCGGCGTCGATCACCATCACTGCTAAAATCTGCCTCGGCAGAAAAATCCCCGCACATCGGAATGTCCGACGTGCGGGGATTTTTTTGCAATGTCAGGGAAGCACGCGTCCGTGTGATGAAGGGGGCACTCCCGTTACTCCTCCATTTTATGCGCATGATGCCGCTTCGGCGGCCGCGGGTGATAGAGGCTCCAGTTCCAGTGAATCGCCGCAAAGCGGATCACGAGAACGAGTGCGAACGCGAGCCACGAGTCCGCCTCCACCCCGAGCGTAAAGCGCAGCATGCAGAACACGAACGCGCCGACGAGGGATGCCGCCGCATAGACCTCGGCGTAGAGCACAACGGGCATCCGCTGTGCGAGCACATCGCGGATCATACCGCCGCCGACCGCCGTCGTCGCCGCAAGCAGGATCGGCAGCACATAGCTGTCGTCCCCGCCCACGCGGACCCCCGTCAGTGCACCTGTAATGGTAAAGGCGGCAAGCCCGATCGTATCCGACACGTTGAAGATCGTGAGAAGCCGCTGGCGGCGCATCCGATGCAGTGCCGTCCACTGGTAAAGAAACGACGTTGCGAGCGCCACCCCCACCGAGAGGAGGAAATTCGTCGTATCGCGCAGCGTCATCGGCGGCGTGATGCCGACGAGCACGTCACGCACCATTCCGCCGCCGACCGCCGTCGCCAGCGCCAGCACTGAGATCCCAAAGATGTCCATGCGGCGCGAGATCCCAACCAGTGCGCCGGAGACGGCAAAGGCGAGCGTCCCGACGATATCGAACAGCCGCCACAGATCTTCTGCTGCCATAGTTTCGTCCTTCCCCTTAAAATGGCATATATAAAACCTATCGTTGAAATGAATCTGCTCAGATTGGCGCAGATTTTTCGTCCTGTCAAGGAAACAAGCCGGACGCATAGCGGAACCTATGCGGAGGACTTGTTGACACAGAGAGGGCGGAAAAGATGCCCAAGCGGATCGTCAGTCCTGCGAAAACAGATACAGCACCGTCTCAATCGGGGTAAGCATCCCCGTCCGTGCCGAGCGCGCCCCTGCCGCAAGCAAATTGCCGTCCACATCATACACCGCGCGTTCCAGTGTCAGGCGATGCGTTTCATGGGCCGTACGCTCCTTCGCCCCCGCAATTCGATAGGCGACCATCTGCTCCGCGCCCGCCGCGCGCGCCGCCGCGAGATGACCGCTGAGCCCGCTGAGCAGCCCATCCGCCGAGAGCCCGCCCCCGCTCGCCGCGAACACAACCGATGCATTCTGCACATGGAGTGCGTCACGCAGCACCGCTGCCATATAGGGCGCATCCGCCGCAAGCGTCTCGTCCAGCTCCGTCTCCATCGGCAGAACGTAGAGCGTCCGCCCCTCCGTGCGGTTCGGCCGCCCCATCAAAAAGAGATAGGCACCCGCCCCGCCGTACGCATCGTAGAGCTGACGAATCGCCGCATCCACATAGACAATCATCGCGTGCGGGAACTTCGCCACAGAGCGCGCAGACGACCACGGGACACGCTCCCCGAACTGCCGAAACCCGAGTGGCGCGGCAAGCACATCCTTCATCGGATCGCCGCTCATCACCACACGATGCAGCGTAAACCGTCCCTCATATCTCTCTGCAAACGCCGCATTCCCGACTGCAGGCGCACCAAACGTCGTCACAACCAGCTGCGCGGGCGAAACGCCGAGATCCGAGAGCCGTGCCGCAGCAAGTACCGCCGCCGCACCGCCGAGGCTGTGCCCCGTGAGCAGGATCTTGGCCGCAGGATGCGCACGCAGCTCATCCGCGATCACCTCGCCCGCCGTACGGCCGCCGTATGCGGACAGTGCATCTGTAAAGAGCGCTGCCTGCGCGTAGTCAAGGAAGCCACGGTGCACGAGCGGCATATCCCTGCGCTCCATCACCGGAGCCTCGCGCACCGCTAGAAACTCTGCGGGCGAACTGCCGCCGAACGGCACGCGCCCAAGCCGCAGATCCGTCCACACATCGCTCCCGCGCTCCGTCCCCGGAAAGGCGATCAGATGCGTCTCTATCCCATCCTCATCCGTCCGCACCATATGGAAGAACCGTCCGACCGTCCCCTTGTTCCCCTCCGTCTCGTAGGATTCGATCTGCCACCCCGCCGCCATGAGACGCGTGCGCAGCAGCTCCGGCAGCTCCCCCGCATACGCGGCCTCCGATGCCGCCGCACACACGAAGTAGAGCGACGGCAGATCACTCGGTGCAGCGGCAAGAGCACGCAGAGGCGCCAAAAAGACGCAGAGAAAGAGCAAAAAACGCCCGAACATCATCGCCGCACCTCCTTCGTCAAAACACTTTCTCCATTATACCCGTTTTCTCCGTGAAAATACAGGGACAAAAATCACAGCCCCCACAAGCGGCGATATAAGAAAAAAATTAACAAGAAACGGCTGATGTGTGACCAAGGCAAGCAAAAAACCGCCGTGGTCTCCCACGACGGTAAGTATTCGAGATGGTGCGGTTGGTGGGACTTGAACCCACACGTCTTGTGAACACTACCCCCTCAAAGTAGCGCGT
>CAJPQT010000044.1 GCA_905372865.1 uncultured Centipeda sp. | reverse complement strand
GCCCCGGACACTTCCGCGCGTCCTACTGCATCAAGGAGCAGACGATCGAACGCTCTCTGCCGCTCTTTGAGAAGCTGGCGAAAGAATACGGCGTTTGAAATCGTTCGGCATAAAATAATAAAGAGGGTTCAGAGCACCTGGCAGGTGTTCTGAACCCTCTTTGAGTACATCTGGAATAGAATTTCAATCATAAACATCACGACGATGACCGATGGATACGATTAGTATGATGATTTTATCGTCTTGAATTTCTGCAATCAAACGATAGTCTTCAATGCGGTAGCGCCATTGTCCGCTTCGATTTGCAGATAGAGCTTTGCCGTGCAGGCGCGGATTGCTGCATCCTTCAAGGTTGTGTCGAATCCACGAGGTAATCTTGGCAGATATATGACGATCGAACTTTTTCAGTGATTTTTTTGCTTGTGCAGTGAAAACGACACGATAATTCACGAAAGTCCGAGCTCCTTTTCGACTTCATCCAGCGTATAGGTAACGGGATTGGCACGAAATTCTTTCATCGCCTCTTCGTATGCTTGTCGGTCAAGTTCATCTTCTATACGTTCACGCATGGCTTTTGCGGCGAAATCAGATAAGGTCATGCCGGATCGAGCGGCATGTTTTTTGAAAAGACGGGCATCGCGAGGATTTAGATGTACAGTCACAGTCATATATATCCGCTCCTTTAATAAGAATATCACGTATATGCTAACATATACATGATAGCATATATATGCTGGCATGTATAGACAGTTGTATAAGAGCGGCATTTTATGTATAATGTACCCAATGATATACTTTCAAGGAAGCGCTGAAGCTGTCGGCGCTTCGATAAGAACCAAGGAGGGAAAGCGATGCGACGATATACATCCCTGCTCCTCGTGGCGTTCATGCTGGTTCTTTTGATCGCGACGATTTCGGACAATTTGGCGGGGCATGCGGACAGGACGCGACGGGAGCGGCCTCAGCAGTCTGTCACGGTATATACGACCTTGCCGCCCGAGCATGCGGGAATCCTTGCTGAAGGATACGAGAAGGCAAAGCGCGTGCAGGTGAACTTCGTTCCCGTAAGTTCGGCCGAGGTCTTGCAGAAGCTGCACCAGGATGCCGCGATCGGCAAGGACGGGGCGGATCTCGTGCTCGCTGATCGTGCGACATTGGAGAAGGCGGCGGCAGACGGTGCTCTGCAGCCGTACGTTTCGGAGAGCACGGACTCGGTCAGCGCGTCCTTCAAGGATGCGTCTGCTGCGTGGACGGGCATCTGGTACGATCCCGTCGTATTCTGCGCCAACCGCGACTATGTGCGTACTGTGCCGCGCGTGCCCAATACGTGGACGGAACTTGCCACGATGCAGGGGATGCGCGTCGGCATTACCGACTTTTTTGCGGCGGATGCGTCAGCGAATCTCTTCTTCTCCATGATGTCGCAGTTCGGCGATGCGGCGACGTATGACATCCTGCGCGGCATACAGCCCAAGGTCGTGCAGTATTCCAAATACCTTTCGACACCCGTGCGCATGGCGGGCATGGGCGAGGTCGACGTTTCCGTCGCCGTGCAGAGCGAGGTCATGCGCTACATCCATCAGGGCTATCCCTTGCAGATCATCTACCCCGAGGACGGCACGGCGTACACGCTGACGGGTGTGGGACTGGTCGAGGGAGCAAAGAACGAGGAGCAGGCGGAGGCCTTTGCGGAGTGGCTACTGAGCGATGAAGCGCAACTCACCCTGCAGAGCCGGGAGTTCTTCTTCGTGCCGCTCAATCCTGTGACGATCGCCTATAAGTCTTTTCCAGGGAAAGACGTCGTGCTCTTTTCCAGGCCGCAGGATTTCAGCCCGAGCCAGCGTCACGATCTCTTGGATCGTTGGGTGAAGGAAGTGCGGCTGCAGTAAAAGATGATGGTGGGAGGAATCCTTGGATTCCTCCCCTTATGCTTGATATACCTTGAATATACCTTGAGGAGGAAATTTTTTGAAAGCAGGATTCATCAGCCTCGGCTGCGCCAAGAATCTCGTCGATACGGAAGTCATGCTCGGCATCTTGCAGGACAACGGCATCGAGCTTACGCCCGATCCGGCAGAAGCGGAGATCATCATCGTCAATACATGCGCTTTCATCCAGTCGGCGAAGGAGGAATCCATCACGACGGTGCTCAATATGGCGGAGTACAAGGAAACGGGCTGCTGTCGTTCGCTCATCGTCGCAGGCTGTCTCGGGGAACGCTATCATCAGGAGCTTTTGGACGACATGCCCGAGGCCGACGCCATCATCGGCACGGGTGCATGGAACCGTATCATGGAGGCGGTGCGTGAGACTCTGGCGGGCAACCGCATCGTCTTGGCAGGAGAGAATGAGATTGTCTACGATGCGAAGACGCCGCGTATTCTGACGACGCCTGTCTATACGGCTTATGTGAAGATTGCCGAGGGCTGCGACCATCGCTGCGCTTTCTGTGCCATTCCGCTGATTCGCGGACGCTTTCGCAGCCGACCGATGGATGACATCAAGCGCGAGGTCACACGCCTTGCCGCCGAGGGCGTCCGGGAGATCATACTCGTTGCGCAGGATTCGACATATTACGGCAAGGACATCTACGGCGAGCCGTCTTTGGCGCGTCTCTTGCAGGAGCTTGTGAAAATCGAGAAGGTCGAGTGGCTGCGTGTGCTCTACTGCTATCCGAAGAATTTCACCGATGAACTCATCACGACGATTGCGCAGGAGCCGAAGATCTGCAAGTACGTCGACTTGCCGCTGCAGCATGCGCACAATTCGATTTTGAAGTCGATGCGCCGCCCCGATACGCAGGAGGAGGTCGTGACGCTTCTCGAAAAGATTCGCGCGCGCATACCGAATGTCGCCATTCGATCGACCTTCATCGTAGGGTTTCCAGGCGAGACGGATGCGCAGTACCAGACTCTGCGCCGCTTCCTCATCGAGCAGCGCTTCGAGAAAGTGGGGATCTTCACCTACTCGCAGGAGGAGGATACGCCAGCCGCTTCCATGCCGCGCCAAGTGCCCGAGGATATCGTGCAGGAGCGCTACCATGATCTCATGAGCGTGCAGTGTAAGATTTCGGAGGAGCTGAACCAGGGGCTTGAGGGCAAGGAGCTTGACGTGCTCGTCGAAGGACGCGACGAGGAGCAGCCGAATCTTGCCTTTGGGCGCTCCTATCGCGAAGCGCCGGGCGTCGATGGGCAGATCTTCATCGAAGGCGATGCGGCGAGCCGGCCGGGCGACATCGTGCGCGTGCGCATTGTGCAGGGATTCACCTACGATGCGGTCGGTGAGCTTGTCGAGTGAGGGTACGGTTTGTACGATGTA
>CAJPQT010000043.1 GCA_905372865.1 uncultured Centipeda sp. | reverse complement strand
GCCATGCGCTGCATTTCGGCAATGCGAAGTTCAACATCCATGTGCAAAAGGGCGAATTCCAACCTGCCGCAAAGTATCCGACCTGCGGCAGCCTCGACCTCTGTCTGATCGCCGACGGCCCGATCGAGGACATCCGGCACGAGCTTGAGGCGAAGGGCGCACCCATCGAACTCGGCATCGTCGAGCGCACGGGAGCGCGGGGGCGCATCGACAGCATCTATCTGCGCGACCCCGACGGCAATCTCGTGGAAGTCAGCGTGTATCCACAAGGATGAGCGGTAAAAAAATTAAACTTTTTCTTTTTGACCTATTGACTTTTTGACTTTTATGCATATAATAAGAATCAGAAGGTGAGCAAACTTTCAGGACATATGTTCAGCCGTGAAGCAGAGCGGCAGGACTTGCTTCCACCGCCGCTTCTGACAACGGTGTCATCAAGGAGGCACGCTGTACATATGTCCTCACGCCTTACAGAAGCCTAGCCGATCGGTCTGCGCCTTCGGCTTGACCTCTCGGGGCTTCATGGTAAAGAACACCTTCGGTAATGCAAACAATGAACGACGGCATAGAGAGCCGTGCCGCCGCATGAATTTCAAGGAGTTGATTGTTATGTTTGGACTGGTACCTTTTGCCGGACGTCATGATCTCGCGGAGCGCAGCAGCGCGAATCCGTTCGCACTCTTCGACGCGATGCGCGATTCTTTCTTCCGCGACGGCTTTCCCGCCGCGAATTGGGGCGCTGCCGCCTTCAAGGTGGACGTCAAGGAGATGGACGATCATTACGAACTGACTGCCGATCTGCCGGGCATGAAGAAGGAAGACGTCGCTCTGCACTATGAAAACGGCTATCTGACCGTTGCCGCCTCGCACGACGAGTCGAAGGACGAGAAGGATGAGGCGGGCAATTACATCCGCCGTGAGCGTCACACGGGCGAGGTCAGCCGCTCGTTCTACATCGACGGCATCGACGAAGCGAATATCCACGCGGAGTTCAAGGACGGTGTACTGCAGGTGAAGCTGCCAAAAACAGCGGGCGAGCCTCAACGCAAGCAGATTGAGATCCACTGACGCGGGGATCTGATTCGGTTAGTGGCTGAACGTATGTCCTGAAGGTTTAGCGTAAGGGGCTGTTGCATGAGTCGAATTCGACTCATGCAACAGCCCCTCTTTTTTTACACCCGCCTCCGCCCTTTTGCTAGGGCGGAGGCTTTTTTATGCATGAAAAAAGCTGCCGCACATGATTTATGTGCGACAGCCCCTTTGTTTTAACACCGCAAGCGGTATGGATTGCATGCAATACAACCCATGGGAATTCATCAACAAGCACACAGGAGAGTTTCAATACCGCAAGCGGTATGGATTGCATGCAATGACTCGTCCTGGAGAAGGGCACAGGATTGGCGGCGTTTCAATACCGCAAGCGGTATGGATTGCATGCAATCAATACTGAGATTGTCACAACTGGTGAAATCGAGAAGTTTCAATACCGCAAGCGGTATGGATTGCATGCAATAAACGACGTCTGCTGGCATGTGGGATGGAATGCCATTGAGTTTCAATACCGCAAGCGGTATGGATTGCATGCAATTGGACAAACTTTTTGCTTATCGTGGAGACACGATTGGCGTTTCAATACCGCAAGCGGTATGGATTGCATGCAATAAATCAAATCTTTGTCGAAAACGCAACAGTTGTTTCGTTTCAATACCGCAAGCGGTATGGATTGCATGCAATACCGTCCCTCACAGCCCTTGGGACAGCTGAACCCAGAAGCGGGTTTTCTAAACGGATCGCTCTTTTTGGCAAATCGCCGCAACCCCGCGGGATTTTTTTGTCGCCAAAATCGGCCGAAAACGTCCGCAAACCCTGTGATACCAAGGAAACTTTTGTCCACGGGAAAAATCTAAAACTCATGGCATTTTCCCCAAAATCTCTTCCTTCACTGTAACAAAGTATAGCATAGAAATATGTCCGCTGTCAACCGTGTACATGAGGGCGGTGAGAGTGCTTCGATGCGCAGGATGATGCAGCCGAAGCCACCAGCACTCCTTGTCCGGATGGCACGGCTTATAGTATAATATGAAAAAGTGAGCCGTTCTATGAGGAAACCGCAGCATGCATACGGGGACTCTCTTTTGCGCGACATCTTCAACAACGCAGACAGACTGCTGGAAATACATTTGCGGGTGGTTTTTTGGGGGAAGGATTCGATGACGAAACAGGTTCATGTGATGGTGGCTTTCGTGAGTCAGTTGGCGAATAATCCGACGAACGTCGAATATCGGAGCGTCGATGGGAAAGAGATATTTTCGTGCATGCAGACGAACGAAGCCGCCGTTTGTCAGCTGCAGTCTCTGCTGCGGGCAGAGGGCGGCTTGGCGAAGATCATTCTGATCGAGACGGATCAAGCGCGCGAGAAGGTGACGCGGAATTCGGCAGATTGGCTGGCACTGATGGCGGAATACGGTTCTGAGTCGATGTCCGCCGTCGAGCTTTTGAAGGCGCAGAGCGCGAGGAAGTACCCGGAGCTCGCGCAGGTATTCGAGGACAGCGAATATTCGAAAATGGGCATCGAGGATTCGATGCGCAGCATTGCGGGCATCGCGGAGCGTGTTCGCACCTTTGCCGAACGCGTGCACGAAAAAGAGCCTGAGGCAGAGCTCGTCCTTCATGCCGATATGACGGGCGGCTTTCGCTATGCGGCGATGATGCTGCTCGTCGTCATGCAGTTGTCGAAGTACATGGGCATCCGCATGGGGCATGTCGTATATTCGGATCTTGTTCGGGGCGGGGAGAGCCGCGTTCATCTGACGGATGATATTCGCCGCATGTTCGACCTCGTCGCGGGTGCGGACGAGTTCCAGAAGTACGGCAGTGTACAGGCTCTGGAGGAGTATTTCAGCCGCAGTCCGCGCCACAGCGAGGATTTTTCCACGCTCTTTGCCGCCATGCGGCGCTTTTCCGACGCCATACGCATCTGCCGCACGAGCGTCATCGAAGACGAGATGACCGATCTCGCCGAGAAGATTCGCGCCTTTCGCCAGTCGAAACCTGCTTCCATCGAAGAGGAGATGTTCTCGCACATCCTCGGCGTCATCGAGGGAGAATACGGCTCTGTCATCAAGAATGCGTCGGGCGAGAAATCGGATCGTCGCCTCGACATCATCGCGTGGTGCGTGCAGAAGAAGTTCCTGCAGCAAGCAATGACACTTTGCACGGAGTGGATTCCGGCGATCTTGGTGGAGAAAAAAATCTGCTATACGGAGGATGAAGAGGTCATCGAGCAATGCCAAGAGCGCGGCGATTCCGGCGCGGGAATGCGGAGCTGGCAGCAGGAGTTCATCAATTCGTATGGCCAGGTGA
>CAJPQT010000042.1 GCA_905372865.1 uncultured Centipeda sp. | reverse complement strand
CGAAGATGTTCGCGGAATTCTGCCCTTCTTCTTTGCGACGCAAAGAGATATTCCATGGGACGGATCCTATGAAAAGCAGTATTACGCCGTGCTCGATCATTGCCGCGCGATGGAGGAGGCCAGCATGCGCATCGTCGTTCCCTTGCCGGAAGACATCTGGTGCATCTGCCAGCTGGAAAGCATCTTTTTCGACAACTCCGAGGTCGATCGCAAAAAGTTTTTTGGGAAATATCATGCATACATTGATCGCACAGACGCGCAGGAGCGCAGTACCCTCTATGTGTGCGGCGAGGGAAGCGAGGTTCCCTCGTGGCAGAGATTCTCCCGTCCTGAAGGAATCTCTATCGGTGAGGCGACACGGATCCATGAGACGGCGTTCCTGCGTCTCTCTATGCCAAATTTCGAAGGAAAGCCGCGCATTGTCATCGGCGATCATTGTGAGATTGGTGCAGGCAGCACGCTCACGGCAGTGCAGCGCATCGAATTTGGAAACAGTGTGAGTGTGGCAGAGAATGTTCACATCAAGGACTACGTCTACGATGACAGTGGAATCGGCCTCTTGCCCAAAGACTGCGCTATTGTCACGAAAGAAGGTGGCGTCAAGATCGAGCGAGGCGTGCGCTTGGAAGAGAATGTGTCCGTCAAGGGGGCTGTGCGTATCGGGCGCGGCAGCATTGTGAAAGCGGGAAGTACGGTGTGCACGGATATCCCTGCCTATTGCATCGCCGAGGGAAGCCCAGCTCGCATCACCTTCGCCTTTTCGCCGAAAGCGGGGGAGTGGCTGTCCACAGAAAGAACGGAGACGCTGCGGAAGGTGCTCGCAGAAAGGAGGCGGACGACGCCGCTTCTGACCATTGCCTTCATCACATACAATCGCAGCAGATACTTGAAGAAGTCGCTGCGATGCGTACTGCAGCAGGTCGGCAACGATGATCTCGTGGAGATCCTCGTTTCAGACAATGCTTCGACGGACGATACGCGGGCTTTCGTCGAAGAGATGCAGAGGACGCACAAGAATCTGCGCTATCACTGCAACGAGAAGAACATCGGTGCGGAAGGAAATATCCATGAGGCCATCAAGGCGAGCCGTGGTGAGTATGTGCTCGTCATGGGCGATGATGATTACTTTGTCGATGGCGCAATCCATGTGCTTCTCAGTGGAATCGTCCGATATCGAGGCATCGCAATCTTCTGTTTGGGTCAACAATCGGAAGACCCGCGCTCTGTATGTACGGGGACAGGTTGTTTGCGATATATCGAGGTTGTGAGCTACTTCATGGGGTGGATCAGCTGCATCGTCATGCGGCGCGAACTCTACGATCATATCCGTGAGCCGCATAAGTATGATGATTCGCGTATCCCGCAGGTGTATCTGCAGATGGAGATATTGAAACAGAATCCGGATTTTGCCGTGTTGATCGGTTCCTTCTTCATGGAAAGCGGCGGCGATCATAAGCCGAAGGGATATAATTTTATCGAGGTCTTCGTTAAGAATTATTTCGATATATTAACGGCATCGGTGGAAATTCCTGCGGCACAGCTTTCTGCAGCGAAGAAGCACGTCTTGGAGCATTCGATTCTCCCATGGTGCAAACGGATCAAAGAGGAACGGATCGGCTTGTCTCTCGATGGCATCTTCGACATCATCGAAGAGTATTACGGGAACGAGCCGTACTATGCGCAGCTCGTCGAGTTGCTGGGGAAGATTTTGCAGGACTGACGGAGTGTCTTTCGTGCAGATGATGCGTTGCGATGGATCATTCTGCTATATGCGGGCGAGGCGTGATGATCTCTTCCGCAGTGCTGGCAGCAAAGGAGATGAAGGGTTGAAGACAGTTCTTTTGGCGGGCGGGTTCGGCACGCGCATCACGGAGGAGTCGGAGAGGCGGCCCAAGCCCATGATAGAGATCGGCGGCATGCCGATCCTCTGGCACATCATGAAGGGGTACAGTCATTTCGGCTTCAATGAATTCATTATATGCGCGGGCTACAAGCAGCATATGATCAAGGAATGGTTCGCTGACTATTTCCTTCATACGTCCGACATCACGTTTGACTTCACGCAGGAAAACCGCATGATCGTGCACAACCAGCATACGGAGCCGTGGAAGGTCACGATTGTCGATACGGGACTCGATACCTTGACGGGCGGGCGCATCCGCCGCATTCGCAAGTATGTGGGGAATGAGACGTTCATGATGACGTACGGCGACGGCGTGGCGGATGTCGACATCGGTGAACTCGTGCGCTTTCATAAGTCGCATGGCAAGGCAGCGACCTTGACGGCGATCATGCAAAAACAGCAGAAGGGCATCCTGGACATCGGCTTTGATAATTCCGTGCATGCCTTTCGTGAGAAGGCGATGGAGGACAGTGCGCCGATCAATGCGGGTTACATGGTGCTTGAGCCTTCCGTTTTTGAATTGATTGAGGATGACTCTACGGTGTTCGAACAGAGGCCGTTGGAGGAGTTGGCGAAGAAAAGCGAGCTCAAGTGCTATCTGCACAGCGGCTTCTGGCAGTGCATGGATACGCTGCGTGAAAAGATTTTGCTCGAGCGCCTGTGGCAAAGCGGCAAAGCGCCGTGGAAGCTCTGGTGACTTTCAGTGATGGATGTTTGCAGGAAGGGCATGGTATGAAAAAAGAAAAGAAAGTTGCATTTTTCGTACGTAAGTCGGATGAAGGGCTTTACCGCACCTGTTTGGAATCGCTGCAGGCACTTCATCTGCCTGCGGGATATGAGGCGGAACTTTTTACGTTGACAGCGGGAAAGGCGTATGCTGTGCAGGCGAACAAAGCCTTGGCTCTTTCCGATGCCAAATACAAGATCTATATCAACGATGATGTGCGCCTTGTCCGATCGCAGTTGATCGAGGAATTGCTGACAGTTTTCAAGGATGCCTCCATCGGTATGGTTGGAGTGCTGGGAAGTCAGTCCCTGCCTCGCGATGGCAATGTGATGGAATCGGACTACAAGCGGGGCGTTGTCTATGTGCCGACGGGACGAGAACTGTCAGAGATGCGATTCGGAGAAGTTTCGGAAGAAGAGACAGCGGATGTCCGTTTCGTTCTGCCCTCATTCTTTGCGACGCAGATGGATTTGCCATGGGATGAAGAATATGAAACACAATATTATGCCTTGCTGGCACAGTGCCGAAGCTTTGAGGAAATCGGAAGTCGGATCGTGACGTCCTTGGCGAAGGAGGTTTGGTGCGCCTATCAGTCACGAGATATCTCCTTCGACGCCGAAGAAGCGGATCACGTGAAGTTTTTTGCAAGATATCATCCTTATCTGGATCGTGCGGAGACGGAGGGGACGCAGGCTGTTTTGTATGCGTGCGGCGAGGGAACGACGCTTCCATCTTGGCGAGATTTTTCCCATCC
>CAJPQT010000041.1 GCA_905372865.1 uncultured Centipeda sp. | reverse complement strand
AACTGCAGCTCATGCATACTTCATCACCACGCCGCGCACCATGTCCGCGACCTTCTCGCAATGATCGAGTGTATCCTCCAGATATTCCAGAAGATCCTTCCATTTGATGAGTTCGATGGGATCTTTGAGATTCTCAAAGAGATTGGCGACCTCATTGCGATAGACGCGATCCCCTTCGCTCTCCAAACTGCTGATGCGGTGCGTACACTTTAAGATCTCATTCTGGTTCTTTTTCACATGTTTCAAGAGCTTGAACGCCTTCATCATCTCCTCCGTACATTCGATGAGGAGTTTCGTGAGGGCGATCGCGCTGTCACGAACACCAGCGATATGATACATGACGACGCGCTGCAGCGTGCCCTGCAGGAAATCAACGCCATCGTCCAAGCCGTTGGCGAGCGCATAGATATCCTCACGATCGATCGGCGTGATGAATGTCTGGTTGAGCTTGTCAATAATCCTGTCATTGACGGCATCGGCCTCATGCTCAAGATCGATGATCTCGCGCATCTTCGCTTCCGCCTTGCTGTAGTCCTGCATGACCTCATCCATCATCACAGCGCATTTATGGAAATACTGGGCGCTTTCGAGGAACAAGTCGAAAAACTCCGAGTCCTTGTTCTTGAAATTAAACATGTGCTTCCTCCCAGAATACAGTAATCATCGACTCTTTCGCTATCACTATATCACTATTTTACGGATAGAGCAATATTTCATTTCTTTTTCTCTCTCGGCACAGGCAGTTCCTCATACATCGCACGCACCAACTCGCTCAAAAACGCCTTATCATCCAAACGATCCACCAACAGCATTTCCTTCGCCCCCTCATAAGGCAGTTCATACGCTGCATCCGGCATATGCACAACAGCTGCCTTGACCGGCTTCACAAGGAATTGATCATCGTAAATTCCTCCGAAGATTTTTTTCTTATAATATAGGATGTACTCGCCCACCATAGCACGATAAGAAATATCTTCCAAACCGGATAGCTGTTCCAATACGAACTCCAGATACTCTTTCGTCGATGCCATAAACATTCCTCCATCAACATTACTTCTCAATCATTCCACACTCAGCCCCACATCGTCCCTCAATTGTATGGCTTCTCCCACATGCTTCGCCTCGATCGTCGCCGCTCCGTCGAGATCGGCAATCGTGCGTGCGACCTTGATGATGCGGTCATACGAGCGTGCTGATAAATTCATGACTTGAAATGCCTGCGCCAAGAGATTCTGCGCCTCTAGCTCAAGATGGCACGTCTTTTTCAAAATCGCATGGCTCATCTGCGCGTTGCAAAATATGCCCCATTCACGCAACCGCTCCATCTGAATCTCACGCGCCGCCAGGACACGCTCACGAATCGCAGCCGAAGGTTCCGCCTTCGCCACAGACGTCATATCCTCGTACTTGACGCGCGGCACATGGACGTGAATATCAATGCGGTCGAGCAGCGGCCCCGAAATCTTCCGCGTATAGCGCTTGATCTCATTCGGTGTGCAGTCGCAGCTCTTCTCCTTGTCACCAAAATAGCCGCACGGACAGGGATTCATTGCCACGACCAAAATGATACAAGAAGGAAATGTCAGCGTGGCATTGACCCGTGCCACGGTCACAGCGCCGTCCTCCAACGGCTGGCGCAGAACTTCCAGCGTCGACTTGCCGAACTCAGGCAGCTCGTCGAGAAACAGCACGCCGTGATGCGAGAGCGTCACCTCGCCCGGACGCGGGATGCTGCCGCCGCCGATCATCGCCACCGTCGACGTCGTATGATGCGGACTGCGAAAGGGACGCGTCTCGACGAGGCCGCTGCCGTCCTTCAAGAGTCCCGCGATGCTGTAGATCTTCGTCACCTCGAGCGCTTCCTGCCGCGTCATCGGCGGCAGAATAGACGGCAAACGGCGCGCGAGCATCGTCTTGCCCGAGCCTGGAACGCCGACCATCAACAGGTTATGCCCTCCCGCCGCCGCGATCTCCAACGCACGCTTGGCGAAGAACTGCCCCTGCACATCGGCAAAGTCATCCGAAGGCGCTTCTGTATCACACGCCGCAGCAGGTGTCGCTTCCAATGGAAGCAGTTCCGCTTTGCCCAAGAGAAAATCGTACAGCTCGCGCAAGTTTTTCGGCGCATACACGCGGATGCCATCGACGAGCAATGCCTCACTGCCGTTGCTGGGCGCGACGAAGATTTCACGAAAGCCATGCTCCTTCGCCCCGACCGTCATAGACAATACGCCGCGCACACTCCGAAGTTCCCCCTCCAAAGAAAGCTCCGCTGCAAACAAGGCATGCTCGATGCGCTCTGTCGGAATCAGCCCATACGCCGCCAAAAGCCCGACGGCAATAGGCAGATCCAGCCCCGAGCTGTCCTTTCGTATGTCCGCAGGCGCAAGATTGATCGTCACCCGCGCAGGCTTGAGCTTCACGCCCGTATTCTTGATCGCCGTGCGCACACGCTCACGCGACTCCTTCACCGCCGTATCAAGAAGCCCGACAATGTCGAACGCAGGAAATCCATAAGAAACATCGACCTCGACATCGATGATTCTCCCATCGACCCCGAAAGTCACCGCACCATACGATTTAGCAAACACACGCCACACCTCTTTTATTGGAATGGTCTTTCTTATTTGCTATTTTTCTCCATTTATGAAATGTATTCCTGCTTTTGATGGAAAATTGCGGCGAATACCAAAATCCCACTTCTGCATTCTGCAAATATGGCTAAGCGAGATTGACTGTCACCCGCCCCTTCGACTCCTTCACCGACGTATCGGGAAGCCCCACCAGCTCAAACCCCGGCAGCCCGGGCGACACATCCACCTCAACGTCGATAATCCGTCCGTCTATCCCGAGAGTCACCGCACCATAGGTCTTTGCAAACAACGACCTTCCCTCCCACGTTTCAAATATACGAAAATTATAACACAGGAAAGGGGGCAGATGGCTAACGATTCTTTGCAAAAAAAAAGATTCCAAACGCTGGGTATGGCTGACCTGACCCCCAAAAGCTAGACTTAGAGAATCTAACTTTTGGGGGTCACTACAGGCGAATGGAATCTCTTTTGTGTGCGGAATTTACCGTATGACAGGAATTAAGCTCCGACTGTTGCGGCTTTATATTCAACCGACGCACCATCGGACGGCATATCATAATTCACCACGCCGCGACGTGCCAAACAACCTCGCAGTGTATGCCTCGTAAGCGCAGCATGTGCGACATTGTCCAAGTGCGTCAGATAAAGACGGGCGTTAGGCGCAGTCATTGCAACGCAGTGAACATCCTCATCGTTCATGATGAGGCGTCCATTTTCCACGGTCTCTGCGGCACAACAGTTCAGGGCAATCACCTCAGGCTGATAGTTCCGCAGTGTCTCAGCTACGCCGGAATACCAGACCGTATCCCCTGCCAAATAGAAGATGTTCTCCTCTGGTGCCTCAAACACAATCCCCATCGCGTCACCGCACGGAACAACGGTGCCGTGCAGGGCAGGGACGCGGGTCAGTCTCGCCGCACCGAACTCCATACCGCTTGTCGGCAGGACGATTACCTCTGAAAACCCGGAACTCCGCAGAACAGAGGCATCCTCCTCTGACTGACAGATGACTGGAACCGCCTTATCAAGCGGCGCACCGACCGTCCCGTCCGGTGCCATATCAATATGATCGGGATGCAGATGCGTAACGATGTAGTAGTCAACACCGCTCAAAATCTGCTCTGTATTCATTGGCAAATCATAGAACGGCATTGGAAGATGCTCCTTCATCTGATCAGGGACATGGAACGGCATGCCTGGAATATCGACGAACGACAGCTGATGTTTCGGTGCAAGCCACGGGTCGATCAGAAAGACTTTCCCTGCATAGTCCAAACGGTTTGTTGCATTGCGAATCTGTGTGAGTTTCATAAGTGTTTCTCCTGTTCATCATTTGGTTGATCTGCTTCACAGTATAGTGTACTTCCCTCATGACGACAAGAAAAACAACGGGGCTTGCCGCAACAATATTGTTGCAGTAGAATAGATACCGATGAAACAGGCGGGAGGTATGAAGATGAATCGAAAGCAGATGGAGTATTTCATTGAAGTCTATCGCTGCGGCAATATCCAGACGGCAGCAGATCATCTTTATGTTGCAAGACAAGGTCTCAGCAGAGCGATGAGATCATTGGAGGCGGAGCTTGGGCAGCCGCTTTTCACCCGTACCCCACGAGGAATCATTCCGACCGATTATGCAGCAGCGCTACTGCCCCACGTTCAACGTATGCTGGATGAATATCAATCCATCGAAAGCATGAAATCCCTCGCCACCCATTCAAAAAGTGTCGTTACCATTTT
This sequence comes from uncultured Centipeda sp., assembly GCA_905372865.1. Taxonomy (GTDB): domain Bacteria; phylum Bacillota; class Negativicutes; order Selenomonadales; family Selenomonadaceae; genus Centipeda. The sequence goes on along the minus strand of CAJPQT010000041.1, from coordinate 841 downwards.
TGCACTGGATCACGTCTTTTCTTATCTTGGATCGCAATTTCTACAGGATTTTCATGCCGCCCATCCGAGCATTATTTTGAGCATTGTCGATACAACGGACGACGATGCAATGGAGGGACTTCTGACAAAGCGATGTCATTTTTCCATTGTCACCGCCCCTTTTGATCAGACACGCTTTCAAGGGGACACACTCTTTTTCTCCCGCTACTGTGCTCGTCTCTCTGCGCATCATCCCTTGGCAGAAAAGAGCCGTATCACCTACACAGATCTCGACGGGCAAATGATCATCAGTAAAGGACGCGCCTATCACTGTTTCCGTCATAATATCGACAAACACATCCTCCTGCCAGGTCTCAAAATCGAGATTCTAGCCGAAACTGCCGATGAATCCCTCATTGTTGATCTGCTGCGTCATAATCCTGCGATCAATCTCGGCTACGACTACGCAGCCGTCATGAACAGACAGCCGGACATTGTCATGCGAGAACTTGGCGACGGAAAAGATGCGGGGCAGGAGGTATGCCTCATACAGGACAAGACCGTCATCCTCACCGAAGCGGCGCGTACATTCCGTCAATTCCTCTTGGATTGGCTGAAAAAAACGAGAAAGGATCATATCATATGGTAACTGATGAACAGAACCATTCTATTGCTATGGGGGTCGCCCTCATGTGCCTTTACAATGGTTTCATAGGGGAGAAGTCGGTCACTCATGGGGCAACACCTCCTTCTGTGTTTTTTCCACAAAATTGAGGCTGCTACACGTTGGTTTCGTGCAACAGCCCCTTTCTCAATGCGTCAGTATTCTGCCTTCCAGACCATTTCATCCACAGCGGCCTTT
>CAJPQT010000040.1 GCA_905372865.1 uncultured Centipeda sp. | reverse complement strand
CGCCCGACTTGATGAGGATGCCGTGCGCCGCGCCGCGCCCCGTGCCGACCATGATCGCAACGGGGGTTGCAAGCCCCAGTGCACAGGGGCAGGAGATGACGAGAATCGAGATCGTGATGGAAAATGCGAACTCCACACTTGCGCCCATCATGAGCCAGATGCCGCCCGCTGCGAGGGCGATCGCGATCACCACGGGGACAAAGACCGCCGAGACGCGGTCGGCAAGGCGTGCGATGGGTGCCTTTGACCCGCTCGCATCGTCCACCAGACGGATGAGCTGACGGATCGTCGTGTCCTCACCGACGCGCGTTGCGGTGAAGCGGATCGTCCCCTCGACGTTCAGCGTCCCTGATGTTACGGAATCACCCGTTGTTTTCGGAACGGGCATGGATTCGCCCGTCACGGCGGATTCGTCGATGCTCGTCGCACCGTCCGTCACCGTTCCGTCCACGGGAATGCGTGCGCCGGGACGCACGATGACCGTATCGCCGAGGACGAGCGTCGCCACAGGCACGACCTGCTCCACACCGCCGCGCACGACCGTCGCCTCGGCGGGGGCGAGCTGCATGAGGGCGCGGAGTGCGCCCGTCGTCTGCCCCTTCGCCCGCGCTTCGAGGTATTTACCGACCGTGATAAGCGTTACGATCATGCCCGCCGACTCGAAATAGAGGTTCGTGCTGTACTCCGCTGCAAGCGCGAGATCGCCGTGCCCCAACCCCCAGCTCATACGGAACATCGCAAACACGCCGAAGAGTGCGGATGCCATCGAGCCGATCCCGACGAGCGTATCCATATTCGGAGCAGCATGCAAGAGATTGCGGAATCCGTTGACATAGTATGGACGGTTCACATACATGATCGGCAGGATGAGGATGAACTGTGCGAGTGCGAACGTCAGTGCATTCTCCGCGCCCCAGAAAATTTCCTTGAATCCCGCCGCGTAGGGCACACCCCACATCGCGAGCATCGGGCTCATCGCGATGTACATGGTCGGCAGGAGGAAGAGGATGGATGTGAGGAGACGTGACCGCATCGCGCGGACCTCCTTCTCCGCTGCGTCCGTACCCGTTCCCGCTGTGCCCTGTGCTGCTGCGTCCAATGCAGGTGTGGCTCCCGCCGCGCTCTTCACGCTTGCGCCGTAGCCTGCATCCTCGACCACAGCGATGATCGCGGCAGGACTTGTGACTGCCGTATCGTAGGCGAGCGTCATGGTATTGGTGAGGAGATTGACGGAGACGTCCGCCGTCCCCTCCATTTTCTTTACGGCACGCTCCACACGCGCCGAACACGCCGAGCAGGTCATGCCCGTGACGTTGAATGTTTCTTTTTGCATGGATTTTCCTTTTGTTGTCAGAAAGCGGCGCTTCTCACCAGCGCCGATCGGCGGCACTTACTGACCTGTCCGAGAAGCAAGCCCGAAGGGGGCAGCTGAGCGGGTAACAGGTCGTATGGGAAAACCTCCCAAGAACACAAGACGAAAGGCGCAGTGTGATTGGAAGAGGTTGACCGTTCCTCCGCTGTGGCAGGGAAGCTGATATACCGTGCACTCAATGCCTCCCCCGTCGGTACGGGGGAGGGGCTTGCGTGGTCTATCGAAGCCTTTTTGTTACAGTATAACATTTCTGTCAAGCACAAATCATAATGAGAAAAAATTTCAAAAATCATTGCATGAAATCGTGAGAAATGCTATCATTTGTTTATCATACAAACGTAGTCCAAAGGAGGATTTTGACATGGCAAAGATTGCTGTTGTGTTTTGGAGTGGATCGGGGAATACGGAGGCAATGGCGAATGCGGTCCTGGAAGGGGTCACGAAGGGCGGTGCAGAGGGCGAACTCATCCGCGTCGGCGATTTCTCTGCCGATCGGATTGCGGATTACGACGGCATCCTGATGGGCTGCCCTGCCTGTGGCGTGGAGGAGCTCGATGAGGGTGAGTTCGAGCCGTTCTTCGCCGAGGCGGAGAGCCAGCTGAAGGGCGTGAAGGTCGGGCTGTTCGGCTCATACGGCTGGGGCGGCGGCGCGTTCATGGAGACGTGGACGAACCGCACGAAGGATGCAGGGGCAACGATGGTCGCGGACGGCGTGACCTGTGAGAACGAACCCGACGATGATGCGCTCGCTGCGTGCACGGCACTCGGTGAGGCGATGGCAAAGGCGGTCGGCTGAGACAAGTGAATGAAGAGGCTGCGGTACGAAGTGAGATATTCGTACCGCAGCCTCTTTTGATGCGGGCACTTGCGGACAATGGCCGGAATGCTTGAAAAGCATCCCCGCATATCGTATGATAGTTTATACATACTTATCGATAAGGAATGATACGAATGGAACTGAAGATATTCACGACGTTCCGAACAATCGTGCGCACGGGCAGCTTTACAAAGGCGGCGCGTCTCCTCAGCTACACGCCGTCGACGATCACGTTCCACATCGCGCAGCTGGAGAAGCTGACGGGCGTACCGCTTTTTGAGAAAAGCGGGCGGCGCATGATCCTGACAAAGGCGGGCGAGGTGCTGATTCCCTATGTGGACGAGGTGCTTGCGGCGGCGAACAAAATCAAAAACTTTCAATACGGGATTGCCGCCTATCAGGGGACGCTCACGGTCGGCGCGCCGGAGTCGCTGCTCTGCTTCCGTCTGCCGCCCCTGCTCAAGCGTCTGCATGCGCATGCTCCGCGCGTCGATCTGCGCCTGCGTTCGCTTACGAGCCGCGATGTCGTTGCGGCGCTCAGCGACGGGCAGCTCGACGTCGGCTTCGCATACGCGATCCATGAGAGAGACAAGGAGAACCTTGCATTCTGGACGTTCGAGGAGAGTCCCGTGCATTTTTACACTTCGGCCGGCACAGGCGCATGGTGCCCGGACTTTCGTGAGCAGGAGATGGAGATCAACGAAATGCCGCTGATCACAATGCCGCGCCCAGGCGAGATTCGCCAGATGGCGGATGACTATCTGCGGCAGCGGGGGATCTCGTTTACGAATATGATTGAGCTGCGGAGCACGCAGACCATCATCAATCTGGTTGAGAACGATATGGGGATTGCACTGCTGCCGGACCATGCGGTACGGGAACGCAGAGCCCTCGGCCGGCTGGCCGCAGCGCAGTCGGATCCGATGACCGTCACGTCATACTACGGGGTTCATCGGAATAAATGGCGCAGTCCTGCAATGAATCTCCTCCTCGAAATCCTTGGGGAGGAGAGCGGACTTCCGGGCGGGGAGGAACTGTTTTGTGATGAGGAGGGGGCCGATGCAGCCGATTGCCGCTGAGGAGATTCGCGACTTTGACACGAGCCTCGACCGACTGTGGGCGCGGCGCGATCTCGTTGTCGCTGCAGCGGGGGCACTCATCTGTTTTCGCTCCATCTACCGGCGCGCACTGCAGATCGGCGCGCTCGGGCGGTTTCGCTATGCCGCCGTGCGGGCAGAGGATTATGTGCTCGGAACGGCGGAGGAAGCGATTCGGGAGGCGGTGCGGGATGCCGCACGTCTGCCCGGTGCGCGCGCGGTCGTGATCTATCTCTCCTGCCTTGACATCCTCACGCGCCCGGACTTTGCAGACATCGAGCGCACACTTTCTGCGGAGACGGGCTGCATCGTGCGCTGTTTCTTTCGCGGGCCGCTGGCAAAGGCGGACGGCATCCGGCACGAGACTGCAGAGGAACTCCTCGCCGCGCTGCCGCCGGAGGAGAGGGCGGTCACGGCGCCGGCCCAGCTGCCGCCGCCGATGAGCGATACGGCGGGCGTGGCGGATTTCCTGCGTGCGGACGGCGCAGCGCATGTGCTTGTCACGCCGTCGGGCTGCCGCAATGCGCTCACACGCATGGATCTCATGGCGGAGCGCAGCGATGTCTATGCGCTCATACCGCAGGCGGAGGACTACATCTTCGGCATGGAGGAGACTGCTGCCGCAGAGACCGGTGCGCTTGCGGCAGGGGGTGTATACCGCACGGTGCATCTCCTCAGCTCACCCGTGCCCGCATTCATGGCGATGGAGGCCGCACCGGTCCTGCAGGCAGCGGAGGAGCAGGGCTGCCGCGCGTGTGCACCGCCGACGGACGGCTTTCATGATGCCGTGTACGGCGCTGCAGAGGCGGCCCTTCGTCTTGTACAGGAGGCGGCCGACGGATGGCGGGAGACGGGGCGGACGGTTCTCGTCCTCGGGTACAGCCCGCTACTGTTCGGCGATATGGCGCAGCTGGATGCCCCGCTCGCTTTTCTCACCGCGTACGGCTGCGATGTGTGCACTGCAGGGCGCGATGCACTGACCGAACGCCCCGCGCTGGTCTGGCTGGTATCTGCTGCCGGCGTGTCTGCGGCGGAATGGCTGCACAGGGAGTGCGGTGTGCCCGTTGTCCGCAGCCTGCCGCTCGGGGATGCGGGCCGGACGGCCTGGCGGGCTGAGATCGCTGCGGCGCTCGGTTTGTCCCCAGAGGATGCAGCTGCAGAGCAGGCAGCGGAAGATGTGCGTACGGACAAGATCCTCATCATCACCGATCCGATTGCTGCCGTAGGCATCGATCGCCTGCTCCGCGCATATGGATTTCGCAATATCCGCTGCGCGGCCTATGCGTGGGACGAGGAGACGGCGGTGCTCTACCGGCAGGCAGACGGGGCCGACCTGCTTATCTTTCGTACAGCTGTGGAGCTGCAGCCTGCATGGGACGCGGCGGATGCGGTCATTGCCGATCCTGCGCTGCTGCCTGCGATGGGGGAGAAGCGCCTCCTTCCGTTGCCGTCGGGGCTGCTCTCGGGCAGAGATGCCGCGGGAGAGGGGAGCGGCGTGCTTGGCACGGACTTCGCTGCAGTTCTGGACGCGTTTTTGAAAGGTTGATGTTTCAAAAATATTGAACTATCGTTTTGAATCTATTCGATTGTATTTAATCGTAGACTATGATAATCTTTCCGTCGATTCATAGTTTCGATACAAAGGATGGTTCAAAATGACACGGAAGAAGAAAATTGCACTGCTTCTCGCATGTCTGACGGGCACGGGCATGATGAGCACTGCTGCTGCCGCGGAGCACCCGCAGACAGAGGCGGCAGAGGAGATGGACACCTATGATCTGCCCGAGGTAACGGTGATCGGGGGGCGCCGCTCTGCAGACACCACGGCGCGCAGAAGTCTGCCCGGCGGATTCCAGGCGGAGCAGACGAATTTCGGCCTGCTGGGCGATCGGGACGTGA
>CAJPQT010000039.1 GCA_905372865.1 uncultured Centipeda sp. | reverse complement strand
ATCGACGAGGATATGCATACCGTTCTGCTTGAACTTATGCGTTCGGACTTTCATTTTTTCTCCTTCGCTCTCCAAAACACACAGAAAAAGCCCCTCTCGCAAACGAGAAGGGCTGCGCCGATTCCCCCGTCTTACTTCGCGCAGGGCTGGTTGCCCACCGTGCAGGAAGTCTTGCAGGCAGACTGGCAGGACGCCTGACATTCGCCGCATCCGCCCGTGTAGAGCGTGGACTGCATCGTCGGCTTGTTGACCGTCTTGATGTGCTTCATGACTCATTCCTCCTCAATCGGTCGTTCCTACTAGATTTTATCGCATAAATTCCATTTATGCAAGTGATTTTTCGCATTCGTCCCATATTCCCTCCGTGCGGCGGATATCCGCACCAAGCGCAACGAGTTTTGCCACGAGATCATCATAGCCGCGATCGATGTGATGGATGTAGCCGACACGCGTCTCGCCTTCTGCCACGAGGCCGGCGAGCACCATCGCCGCGCCTGCACGCAGATCCGTTGCACGTACGGCAGCGCCTTTGAGCACTCTTCCGCCCTCAACCGTCGCCGTCCGTCCGTCCACACGGATCTGTGCGCCCATGCGTACAAGCTCATCCACATGCATAAACCGATTTTCAAATACCGTCTCCGTCACGACACTGGTCCCCTCCGCAACGGCAAGCATCGCCATGAACTGTGCCTGCATATCCGTCGGAAAGCCAGGATAAGGCAAGGTCTTGAGATCGATTGCTTTCATAGAGCCATCCGCGCGCACGCGGATGCCCGCAATATCCTCCTCGATCTGCGCGCCCGCCTCAGTGAGCTTTGCAACAACCGGCTTCAAGTGCTCGCTGATCGCATTTTCGATAAAGACATCGCCGCCCGTCATCGCCGCAGCGACCATATACGTCCCCGCCTCGATGCGGTCGGGGATGATCGTATAGCCTGCCGCCTTGAGCCCCGGTACGCCGTCAATCTTGATCTGATTTGTCCCGGCTCCCCGTATGTGTGCGCCCATGACGTTCAAATAGTTTGCGAGATCGACAATCTCCGGCTCGAGCGCAGGATTCTCAAGGATTGTCTGGCCCTCGGCGCAGGACGCCGCCATCATCACATTCTCCGTCGCGCCGACACTCGGGAAATCGAAGTAGATTCGTGCCCCCTTGAGCCCGTGCGGCGCAGAGGCGTGAATCGCCCCCTGTGTGATATCGATCTCGGCGCCGAGTGCCTCAAACCCCTTGAGGTGCAGATCAATCGGACGCGTTCCGATCGCACAGCCGCCCGGCAGAGAGATCTCCGCGTGTCCCTCACGCGCAAGCAGGGGCCCCATGATGAGAAAGGAGGCACGCATCTTGCGTACGAGCTCGTAGGGCGCCGATACCGTCTCAATCCGCGATGCATCGATCGTCAGCCGATGCTCCTTCGCGGCATAGTCCGCCTTTACGCCGAGCGAGCGCAGCACCGAGGAGATTGTATAGACATCCTCGAGCGCCGGCACATCGTCAAGCACACTCACGCCACGACTGCCGAGGAGGGCCGCCGCGATGATCGGGAGTACCGCATTCTTCGCTCCGCCGATCTTCACGCGTCCGCGCAGTGGATTTCCTCCGTGAATCACCAGTTGTTCCATTCGCCGTTCCCCTCCATCGGCTTATTCCTCTACCTTGAGCGTCGCGTGTATCACGTTCTCAATCACATACGGTGCGAAGAATTTCTCTTTCTCATCTTTCTTCTTGGGATCCGCGAGCAACGTCACGCGCTTCTCCGGCTCATCCTGTGCCGCACGTGCCGATGCCTTTGCCGCCGCCTTCATGCGCTTTTTCATCTCCTTCTCGGAGGTGGGTGCAGGCGCCGCTCCCGGGGCAATGATGATCTCGTTGTTCTGTCCCTGCTCCGCGAGTTCACGCAGTCGGTCGCCCGTCGACTTGAACTTCTCCTCATCATCCGGCACCTCAAGTCCTGCCTGTGCAAGCAGCATCAGCGGGTTCACGGGCACAAAGCCGCCGCCGCGGATATCGAGGTTCAGCATCCCCGCCGGCTGCGTCTTGGGTACTGTATACGGAATCGACAGCGTCTCCTCCGACTTCCGATACGGGCGGATCTTCGTCCGGAATGTCACGGTATCCCCCGGCTTTACCGTCATCTTATCCGGTGTCGCCGAGACGAGCACCGCCGTACTGCGCGTGCCATCCAGCTCTACATCCACATTGACATCAATGACGTCGGATTCCTTCTCCGCGTTTGTCACGATCAGATTCATCGCCTGCAACAGTTCCGTCACGGCGACCTGTCCGACATCCGCCGCGCTGTAGTACATATTGCGCCGCTCAAAGAGACCGCCCTCGTATGCGTTCGTACGAATCGCAAAGCGGATCCGCGCCGTGCTGCTCCCGAGCGCATCCGAGACACGGCTCATCGCGGCATAGGCGACACTGCCCGAGAGAATTGGGAGGAAGTCCTCGTCGTAGGCGATCTGCGCACCAAACGTCTCCTCCGTTCCAAGTGCATTGTCCTTGACGTGGATCTGCACCGGCACCGCCGTTGGGAATGTTCCGAGCACGCCTGCGATCCCCGTCTCACGATCCTGATTGACGCGCCCAATCACGCTGCCGATGTTCGCGATCTTCACGCCGTTGCTCTGCCCCGCAATCGTCCCGATGACATCCGCATCCGTCATGAAGTAGTTGACGTTCCCCTTGTGCATGAAGGAGTGCCCGAATGCAACGACCTTCTTCCCATCGACCGCCGTCACCGTTCCCGTCGCGCCGATGCTGAAGTCACCGTAGACAAGAGCCACGCCGACCGGCTGTCCGCCCGCGAGCGTCGCGTCATAGCGTGTGTGCAGCTTGGAACTTGCGCCAAAACCGCCGAGCGGCAGGAAGGAGGCTCCATTCATTGGAAGGTTGTTCTGCAAATAGCGCAGCCCCGCAGCGTTAAAGCCCTGCGTAAAGAAATATGCCTTCTCCTCCGCCGCATTTCCAGACTTGGCTTCCGTATCCTCGGAGGCGCTGTCCGTATGTGCGGCAGCAGAAGACGCCTCCGCTGCCGCAGACGTGTCGGAGTTTGTCGCAGTGTCCTCGGTCTTCTCCCCCTTCAGTACCGCGATCATATCGCGCCACTCTGCCTCGCGCTCGGCGCGCGACATCTTCGCGAATTCCTTCTCACGCTCGCGCAGACGGCGTTTCTCCTCCGCCTTCTTGCGCTCCTCAAGCTCCTTTACAATATCGACCGTATCAATACTCGTCTGATTCTTAATATCCGGCATCGACCAGAGCGGTGTCATGTCCTCGATCGGCGTGATGAAGAACGTATAGGGGCTGAGATCCTTCAGACCTGCAGCAAGCGCACCAACAAGACGACCATCCACATAGATCGGGCTGCCGCTCATCCCCTGAAGCACACCGCCGACCTGTTCGATGAGATCGCCGCTCGTCCGTGCCATGATCATGCGCTGAGAGCCCTTTCCGCCCTCCATCGCACCGAGAATCTCAACGGGGAACGCGTAAATCTCACCCGATGTATCAAGCACCGTGTATGCCGTCCCCTGCATCCCTGCCGTCACCTCGCTGTACGGGAGGATCGGCGGCATCGCATGAGAGGCCGGCGTATAAAAATTGAGCGTAAACGCAAAAAGAGACGCCGCTGCAAGGCGTTTCAAAGAATATCGCAAAATGTCACCTCAAAAAAACTGTGCTACAATAGAGTCTATCTGCCCTATTGTAGCACAGTCAAGAAATTTTCGCTAGTTTTTTCCGTCAGCTGAGGGAATGCTCCAGCTCCTCGAGCGTTTGCTGCTTGCTCTCGCGTCCGAGGAGAATTACCGTACCGGAAATCAGTGCAAAGACGGCTGCAAACATCATAAAGATTCCGCTCATCGGGAAGGCATTCGCGAGCATCACACCGACGAGCATCGGGGCAATCATGCCGCCGATGCGCCCAAAGCCCGCTGCCCAGCCGCTGCCAAGCGCACGCATCGACGTTGGATACTGCTCCGGCGTATAGGTGTAGATCACGCCCCATGCCCCGAGGTTGAAGAAGCTCATCGCCGCCCCCCAGACGAGAAGTGCCGTGACATCAGCCGCATTGCCGAAGAAATAGCTGCACACGCCGCTCAGCAAAAGGAACAGGCCGAGCGTATAGCGCCGCCCGATCACATCCACCAGATACGCCGCCGCATAGTAGCCAGGCAGCTGCGCAAGCGTCATGATGAGCACATACTCGAACGTCTTGACAATCTCAAACCCCTGCGCATACACAATCGACGGCAGCCACATAAAGATCCCATAGTAACTGAACACAATGCCGAACCACGCCAGCCAGAGCATCGTTGTACGGCGGCGCATCCCCTTCGCCCAGAGCGACGCAAAGCCCGGTGTCTCCACACGCTCCGCCTCGACCCTGCCCGGTGCGAGCTGATCGAGGAACGGACGCTCCGGCATCTTCAGCTGACGCTCGATGTCACGGATAATCGCCTTTGCCTCATCCACGCGCCCCTTCGAGAGCAGATAGCGAATCGACTCCGGCATGTGCAGCCGCAGGAGGAACACATAGAGTGCGGGCAGCGCACCGATGAGGAAGGCAGCCTGCCATCCAAAGACCGGAATCAGGAGATAGGCAATGCATGCCGCTGCAAGCCACCCGAGCCCCCAGAAACTCTCAAGAAGGACAATGAACCGTCCACGCAGCTTTGCAGGTGCGTACTCACTCATCAGTGTCGCCGCAACGGGCAGCTCCCCGCCCAGACCAAAGCCCACGAGGAAGCGGAACACAAGCAGCGACTCATAGCTCCACGCCACCGCACACAGCCCCGTCGATATGCTGTAGAGGAGAACGGTGATTGTAAACACTTGCTTGCGCCCAATGCGGTCCGCAATCGTCCCCGCAAGCACAGCACCGAGTGCCATACCGATGAGACCGATCGAGCCGATCCATCCCACCTGTGCCGGCGTGAGACTCCACTCCCGCGCAAGCACCGGCAGGACAAATGCAATCAGTCCCGTGTCCATCGCATCGAACAGCCAGCCAAGCCCTGTCACGGCAAGCAGCTTGTACTGGAATCTGCCAAGCGGCAGATTCTCCAACCGATCCAAAATCATAAAATAGCCTCCTTCATAGCGTGCGGTCAAGAAATCGCTGATATATGTACCGCCGCCCCATCAGAGAAAGAACGAAACATTTTCTATTATAGTCACACTATAATGAAAATGCAAGAAGGAGGATCACATCTGAGTGCCTTTTCATAGCTCAATGCATAGAAAAAAGCCCGTGAAAGATCACGGGCTTTACTTTTGCGGCAACTACCTACTCTCCCACGTCGTCTCCAACGAAGTACCCTCGGCCTTTGAACGCTTAACTACTGTGTTCGGAATGGGAACAGGTGGTACCGTTCAGGCATCATCACCGCATACTTGAATGAGTCTTGCTCACTCAAAACTTCACAGAAGAAACTGTAAGCAAATTGTTAGGCTTGTAAGTCAAGCCCTCGACCGATTAGTGCTGGTCAGCTGCACACATTGCTGTGCTTCCA
>CAJPQT010000038.1 GCA_905372865.1 uncultured Centipeda sp. | reverse complement strand
TGAATTTATCAGTGCTTCCTCTATTCTAACCACGAAAGCGCAGGAGGTCAAGCGGACGGCGGCGAGCGATTTTCGCAAAGAAAGAAGAGCACCCGGCAGATGCGGGGCGCTCTTTCAAGAAGTGGACATTCGGATTGTTTGTCTTTGGCAGACTAGCGGCGGATAAAATGCAGGAAGATCTTGCCGCATCAAGGCATCTGTCCATGCAGATTGTCCGGATATTCGATGCCACGCGTCTTTTTGTAGACGATCTTGAACATGTAGTAGGGATAGGCATGATAGTCGTCGATGTATCCCGTATAGCCGTGGCTCTGTATGTAACGAGAGATCTCATCGTAATCGAACGCGGGCATGGAAAGCCATCGCCCTTGAGCGGAGTAGAACTGAGGATTTGAGCCGCCGTCTTTCGATTGGCGGTATTGCCGAATTCTATACTCACGGAAAGAGCCGTCGGCATCGCGATAATAAGCGACGTAGCCCGTTGCATACGTGTAGTAATCCGGATCTTCGTCGCTGAAGGTGCATGAGCTGAGATCCACATATTCACGATAGTTGGCGTGATAATACGAAACAGGATAGTTGGGATCGTCGTCAAGATACTGCAGGGAAGCAGATGCCGCGTGCGGCTGGACGAGGAAGAAGAGCGTAAAAGCCGCTGCAGTGAGGAATGTGTGGAAAAATCGTTTCATGATGGATGCCTCCTTGGTTTAAGGTTGTCGTTCGGCCTATGTGATTATCATTTCGCGCTGGATGTTTGGTTTCCTGCTGCTTCAATATATATGTTATAATAGGAAGCATCGAAAATGACAACGAAAAAGAACTGTACGGCAGCGAGCAGAGTCGCAGCGGATGTCGTTTTCAGTAAAGCTATAGACGATTCATCAGCCAGAAGATCTATCGTTTCCCATTGAAAAATATTTCGTGGCTGGATGCAATATTCTACTTACTGTCGTATAGGAAAAGACATGTAATATGCAGCATTAAAGGGGTGGTCAGCCATGGAAAGCAAAATTGCAGAACTCATTCACTTAAAAACTCAACCCGTGGCCGTGCTTCATGCGGATGTGGCGCCTGAAAATGCCATGCAGTTCAAGGAAGGCGTATGGGGCTGCTCGGTCGCCCTGCTTGTGGCGGCAAGCAAGGGGAAAACGGTTGCATTTGCCGATCGGACGACTGCCTGTCTTGGCGCGAAAACGGGGCTGGGCTTTCAGGATTACCCGCACGGTTGGATCGAATACTTCCTCTCGACGGGCGGCGAACCTATTGAAAGAGAAGGCGAATTTTACAAGAAAACGCCGGAGCTGGCGCGGGACTTTATCGAGAACATTAAGCGTCATGACGGCAAGCCCTATGTCGTCTGCAAACCACTGCGCGATGTCCTGCCCGACGAACGTCCCCTTGCAGTGATCTTCCTCGTGAACGCCGATCAGCTCTCGGCGCTTGCCACGCTCGCAAACTACGATAAGAGGGCGCAGGACAACGTCAAGCTGCTCTTCGGTGCGGGCTGTGCACAGGCGGTGCTCTATCCCGTGACAGAAGAGCAGGAGGGCGGCACAAATTGTTTCATTGGATTAACTGATCCGTCGGCCAGGAAATGCATTCCGAAGGATGTGCTGTCCTTTGGCATACCGTACAACCGCTTTCTGGAAATGGAACGTGAAGCGGAAAGAAGCTTCCTCACGAAAGAAACGTGGCAAAAGATTGCGGTGCGCCTCGATGGATGAAAATTTGCAAAGAGAGGAGTCGGATGATCCGTATGACGTCAGAAGAAAAGCGCAAGGCGGAGATGGCGACGGTCAAGAAAATGCTCGAAATTTACTGCCGCGCGCATCATGGCAACAATTTGAGCCTTTGCGAAGAATGTGAGGCGCTGCTCGACTATGCCCGTGCGCGCGTCGAGCGTTGCCCGCACATGGAGACGAAGACGTTTTGCAGTGCGTGTCAGACGCACTGCTACGCGCCCAAGATGCGCGAAAAAATCCGCGAAGCCATGCGCTACAGCGGTCCGCGCATGCTGCTCCACGCACCCGTCATGGCGCTTCGGCACATGTGGATCGAGTGGCGGGAGAAGCAGCGCTGAAGGCAGGATCGGCAAAAGATTTTTTACAGCGGATGTGCATTTTTTTGTACATCCGCTGTGTTATACTGTTTGCAAAGGGAGGAGAAACGAGATTAAAGGTTGTGCTGCTGCACATGTGCAGAACCTACGGAATTTGAAGAGACTCCCAGACAGCGGCTTGCTCTATTTGTTCCTTGACAACTTCATAGAGGAATCATCAGCAGGAAAAGTTTTGAAGCAAAGGAGTGAGAACGATGCTGTTTTATGAATTTCAGGTAAAATGCAATCTGACAAAAGCGATTCAGGCCGCTTCAAGCGAAGACTCCCGTGATCCGAACAAACATCTTTCCATCTTTAACTCGCACCGCAAGCGGGAACGTTGGCTCTCCGACCTGAATGATGCGCTCAGGGAAGTGTGCGCGGACGCAATGGTTCTGCTCTTCATCGACCGCATCCTTCCAAACGGCTTTCATATGTGCGCCGCCTTAAATCAGATGAAAGCGATGACCGCAGGGCAGCTCGATAAGAAACTCGCTCCCCTGCTCGCCGAAACGTGCGATGTGCAGGAAATCGCCATCCACGGTCTGCGCGAGGTTACACGCGAACAGTTTGTGCATCGCTTCGAAGTCTGTGACAAAAAGAATTATATCAATATCTGCAATCCCTTCTATGAGATGAACCTCAACTATGCAGACAGTTCGGCTTTCCAACTGACGGAGGAAATCCTTCGGAGCAGGCCGCGCCTCTCGCATGCACAGGCGAACCTTGAAGCGGAAAGTCTGCTGGCAGACAACAGCTTTTTGGCAGAACTGGCGCGAATCTATGCCGAAGAGAACGAGCGCAGGATGTTTTACGGACATCCCGTGCATTACCATATCGCAGCGGGAAATTCGGAGGCGGCGATGGCGATGACGCGCCTTCTCGCGCGTGCGCTCCACGCCAACAAGCGCCTTGTGGGGCAAAGAATCAACCGCATTCATAGCATTAAAGACACCTGTTTCGAGGAGGAGGATCTCGAACATCTTCTGCACCATGCGAAGGGAGGGGCCGTCGTCATTGAAATGTGTGGCTGCAGCGAAGAGGAAGAAAACTATGCAGGAAGCTATGAGCGCGTTGTCGAATATTTCGGAAAGATCATCCGCAAATATCAGCGCGACACGCTCTTCATCCTTGTGGAGTTCCATACGCAAACGAGAGCGTTGAAAAAACTTCTGGCCTACCTGCAGGAAGACATCTCTTTCGTACACATCGAAGAGGGCGCGGGCAACCGTGCGCAGGCAGCAGCGTATCTGCAAAAACTCGACACTCAGTCGTCGATGCCCCACTACAGCGTGCGCGAACTGGAGCTGGCGCTCGGCGAGCGGCATACCTTCCGCGCCTCCGACATTCACCAGATTCATGAGAAATTGTATCGGGACGCACTGAAGGCCAAGACCTACCGTGCGTATCAGGACATCGAGTTTTATAAAGAGACGACAGCCAAGAAATCGGAGCAGGATGCAAAGGCCGCGCTGCAGAAGATGATCGGACTGAAAAGGCAGAAGGAGCTCGTGCGGCAGATCGTCGCTTCGTTCGCCGTGCAGAAACGGCGCACCGAGCTCGACATGGACGCGCAGCGCCCCTCCATGCACATGTGCTTCACGGGCAACCCAGGCAGCGCAAAGAC
This sequence comes from uncultured Centipeda sp., assembly GCA_905372865.1. Taxonomy (GTDB): domain Bacteria; phylum Bacillota; class Negativicutes; order Selenomonadales; family Selenomonadaceae; genus Centipeda. The sequence continues at coordinate 2,182 of CAJPQT010000038.1, read as the reverse complement.
GACGGTCGCCCGCTTGCTCGCCGACATCCTGAGCAAGGAGAACCTCCTTGACACGGGACATTTCGTCGAGTGCGGACGCGCCGATCTCGTAGGCAGGTACGTCGGCTGGACGGCGGTGCAGGTCAAAGAAAAATTCCGCGCGGCACGCGGCGGCATCCTCTTCATCGATGAAGCGTACGCGCTCGTGGACGACCGCTCCGGCAGCTATGGGGACGAGGCAATCAACACCATCGTGCAGGAGATGGAAAACCGCCGCGCGGATGTGATCGTCATCTTCGCCGGCTACCCGAAGAAGATGGAGGCATTCCTCGCCACCAACGAGGGGCTGCGCAGCCGCATCGCGTTTCATGTGGACTTTCCTGACTACACGCCGGCTGAGCTCGCAGAGATTCTGCGACTCATCGCAGGGAAAAAGGGCTGCACGCTCACCGAAGAGATCGTCGCACACTGCCGCAAGCGTTTTGAGGCAGTGTGCAGGCAACCGGACTTCGGCAACGGACGCTTCGTACGAAATGTTTTCGAACAGGCGCTCATGCGTCAAGCGCAGCGACTCTGTACACTTCGCGAGGGTCAAACGCTCGCGAAGGAAGACTTGTGGCAGCTCACCATCGAGGACTTCGATGTTGCGGCTCTGCAGGCCGTTCCCTCCAGCCGTTCCCCTGTGGGATTTTCCGTTTCGTAAGAAAACATATTCTCTATGCCTAAAATCATGGCAGCAACCAAAAAGGAGGCAGCAAAAATGGCAGCAGGAAAGAGCAATACGGCAGCAGGCCGAGCCGTGGCGGGCAGTCACCTGTGGATGCAGCATCTTGTGGAAGCAGGACGCTTCCCCACTCTCGCACGCATGTTTGCAGCGCAGCTTGGCGAGGAGGTGGAGTGGATTGCTCCCCTCCCGCAAAATGACTTCAAGGAGTACAAACTGAATCAGGACGAGGCGATGGCGAAGCTCTTTCCCCATGCGGATAAGGCATCTCTCTTTGACTTTTGGCCGTCGAACCAGCCGCAGTGGGACGGTATCGCCATCGGCAGGGACAGCGGTGCGCTCTACTTGGTGGAGGCAAAAGCCCATCGCAAGGAGGCCGAGGGGCAGAAGCTCGGGGCGACGGCTCAGGAGAGCATAGACAAGATCAAGGATACACTGCGCAAATGGCACGACGCGCACTTCCCGCAGGGGGATTTCTCCTTGTGGACGGACGGGCATTACCAGCTCGCGAACCGTTTGGTCTTCCTCTACGAGATGCGGACGCGCTGCGTGCCGCATCACTTCCCCGATGTGCGTCTCGTCCTGCTGAACATCGCCGGCGATCCAACGATGGAGGCACATCGAGCAGAATATCATGGCTATAAAACGACGCAGGAGCAGTGGAAGGATTATTACAGCGACGTTTTCCAAAAGATGCTCGGCACGCCGCAGATTCCGCACGGAACTGTGCTGCTGCAGCTCGACGTGGAGCTTATGGCGCGTTATCAGAAGCTCAAAGACATGGTGACGAAACGCCGTCGGGAATTTGCCGCGCTGATGGACTTCATCGAGCAGCAGACAGCCTATCTCACAGCGCCCGCTTCCACGAGATACCACCTGTGCAAAGAATGCGGCCTCTTGGAACACAGCGTGAACGTCGCCGAAACGATGCTGAAGATGCGCACGACCATCGCGCCCGAACTTTCCGAGGAGAGCTGCGTCATCGTCGCCCTCCTGCACGACCTCGGCAAGGCGGGATCGCCGGGGAAGCCGCAGTATCTGAAAAACGAGGAGGCGGGCGCACGCTTCCCCTATCGTTGGAACAGGGAGCTCATCTATCTGAGCGTTCCCGTCCGCAGTCTATCGCTCATCCTCCCGCACTTCCCTCTGACGGAGGAAGAGATCCAGGCGATCGTCTATCATGACGGACAGTATGTCCCCGAAAACCACGCGGTTGCTGCCCGTGAGGAGAAGCTGACTCTGCTCCTGCAATATGCGGATAATTGGAGCGGCTTCGTGACGGAAAAAGCCTGAGAGCAGCGCTCGTCTGCACCGCTGCTCAAAAGCCATCGACTCTCTGCAAAGCAGAAAGTCGATGGCTTTTTTGAGAAATATTTCGGATATGGATACAACATCCTGCTTGCTGTCGTTTGAGTGGCGCGAGAAGCGGCGCTGAAGGCAGTTTCTCGCGGTTTGCCGGATGTGGTATAATAAGGGCGA
>CAJPQT010000037.1 GCA_905372865.1 uncultured Centipeda sp. | reverse complement strand
CTCTACCTCGATGACATCCTGTTTTGACATACTTCCCTTTCGCTCCTTTTACGCCTCAAGGACGGCGGCGAGATCCGCCTCGACCTTCGCGATGTCCTGTCTGCCGTCGATCTCCTTGTAGACGCCCGCCTTCGTGTAGTAGTCAATGAGGGGGCGCGTGGAGGATTCATAGACGGAAAGACGGCTCTTCATGGTCTCTTCACTGTCGTCGGCACGCTGATAGGTCGTGCCGCCGCAGTCATCGCAGACACCCTCAACCTTGGTCGGGTTGAACTTCACGTGGAAGGAATGTCCGCAGCTCTTGCAGATACGGCGTCCAACGGCGCGCTCGATGAGATCGGCGGCGGGGACGTTGATGTTGAGGACGCCCGTGAGCGTCAGCCCGTTGTCTGCAAGGATTTCATTGAGTGCATCCGCCTGCTCGACCGTGCGCGGGAATCCATCGAGGATGAATCCCTTCTTGCAGTCCGGCTTGCTGAGACGCTCGCGCACAATGCCGATCGTCACCTCGTCGGGGACGAGCTTGCCCGCGTCCATGTAGGACTTTGCCTCTTTGCCGAGCGGCGTGCCCTCTTTCACGGCTTCACGAAACATGTCGCCCGTGGAGATGTGCAGAATACCGTATCGTTTTACGAGGTTTGCCGCCTGCGTGCCCTTGCCGGCACCCGGAGGCCCCATCAAAATGATGTGCATGGTGATCTCCTTTGGTTTATTTCATAAAGCCTTCGTAGTGGCGCATGACGACCATCGACTCGATCTGCTTCATGGTCTGCAGCGCAACGCCGACGACGATGAGCAGCGCCGTGCCACCGAAGTACACGCCCTGAATGTTCGTCGCGCCCGCCACCATGTTCGGCAGCACAGCGATGAATGCGAGGAAGAATGCCCCCGCGAGCGTAATGCGCGTCAGCACGTAGTCAAGATAATCCGCCGTCGCCTGTCCGGGTCTGAGCCCCGGCACAAAACCACCGTATTTCTTGAGATTGTCTGCCATATCCGGGATCTTCACTGTCACCGAAGTGTAGAAGTAGGTGAAGAAGATGATCATGAGGACGTAGAGCGTGGTCTGAAGCGGTTTGCCCCACTCGAGATACGCCGCCGCCGTCTTGACCCACGGCACGTCGATGAACTGCGCGACCGTGATCGGGAACATGAGCACCGACGAGGCAAAGATAATCGGGATCACGCCCGCCTGATTGACCTTGAACGGAATGTGGCTCGAGTGCCCGCTGCTGCCCACGCGCCCGCCGACGAGACGCTTCGCATACGTGATCGGGACGCGGCGGAAGCCCGTCTCGATGTGTATGACGAAGACAATCATCGCGAGTGCAATGACGGCAAACGCGAACACGCTGAAGTAGCTGATCGTGCCCGCCTTGACATAGGCGTAGATCGTGCCGATGTTCTTCGGCAGCGCCGCAACGATACCGGCAAAGATGATCAGAGAGATCCCATTGCCGACACCATTCGCCGTAATCTGCTCGCCCAGCCACATAAGGAACACCGTGCCCGCCGTGAGCGTAATCGCAATGATAAGGATGTTCACGGGACTCGGGTTGAGAATCGCACTCTTGAGACCGATCGACATACCGATCGCCTGAAAGAACGCGAGTGCCACCGTGAGGTACCGCGTGACCTTCGTTGTCTTCTTATGCCCCTCCGCGCCTTCCTTCGACCACTGCTCGAGCGTCGGTACAACGACGTTGAGCAGCTGTATGATGATGGCAGCGTTGATGTAGGGCGTGATGCTCATCGCAAAGATGGAGAACTTGCTGAACGCTCCGCCCGAAAAGAGGTCGAGGAGTCCGAACAGGGTTCCCTGTGCAAAGAGCTGCTCGATCGCCGTCGGATCGACGCCGGGCACAGGGATGTGCGTCCCCATGCGGAACACGGCGAACATGATGAGCGTGAATACAATCTTCTGCCGCAGTTCCGGGATCTGGAAGATGTTTCCAAGGGCTTGGAGCACCTTAGATCACCTCGACTTTGCCGCCTGCCGCTGCGATTTTCTCTGCCGCGCCCTGCGTAAAGCCCTGTGCGCGAACGGTGAGGTTCTTCGCCGTAAGCTCGCCGTCGCCGAGGATGCGGATGCCGTCACGGACATTCTTGAGGATGCCCGCCTCGATGAGTGCAACGGGATCGACCGTCGCTCCGTCCTCGAAGCAGTTCAGGCTTCCGACGTTCACCTCGGCAAAGGTCTTTGCCCAGATGTTCTTGAAGCCGCGCTTCGGGAGACGGCGATAGAGAGGCATCTGACCGCCTTCAAATCCGGTGCGGACGCCGCCGCCGGAGCGCGCCTTCTGCCCCTTCATGCCGCGGCCGGACGTCTTTCCGAGTCCGGAGCCGATGCCGCGTCCGACGCGCTTGCGCGTCTTCTTCGAACCTTCGGCAGGCTGTAGTTCATGCAGTTTCATAGATTCTTAGCCTCCCCTCTTCAGTCTGCGATCTCTTCCACCGTGATGAGGTGGGAGACTTTATGAAGCTGTCCACGCACGGCGGGCGTGTCGGGAAGCTCTTTTACGGAATTGCGCTTATGGAGCCCGAGGGACTTCACGGTCTTTCGCTGTGTCTCAGGACGACCGATCAGGCTTCGGGTCAAGGTAACTCTGACTTTTGCCATGTTCGTTTCTCCTTATCAGCCAAAGATCTCAGCCACGGATTTGCCGCGCAGAGCCGCAACCTCCGCCGGGCTCTTAAGCCCGAGGAGGCCTTCCATCGTGGCGCGCACCATGTTGTTCGGGTTGGACGAGCCGAGCGACTTCGTGAGGATGTCGCGGACGCCCGCAAGCTCGAGCACCGCACGCGCAGGACCGCCGGCGATGACACCGGTACCTTTGGCGGCGGGCTTTAGGAGCACGCGGCCGGCACCAAAAATCCCCGTGATCTCATGCGTGATCGTGCGCTCTTCGCGCAGAGGCACTTCGATGAGGCTCTTTTTGGCATCCTCTACGCCCTTGCGGATCGCTTCGGGGACTTCTGCCGCTTTGCCGAGTCCGACACCGACTTTGCCCTTCTTGTTGCCAACAACAACCAATGCGCTGAAGGAGGAACGGCGGCCGCCCTTGACAACCTTCGATACGCGGTTGATGAATACGACACGCTCCTCAAACTCCGGCGTCTCGTTTTCGTTATGTCTAGCCATGCTTTCCCTCCTTTAGAATTTGAGTCCGGCTTCGCGTGCCGCCTCGGCGAGAGCAGCAACGCGGCCATGGTAAATGTAGCCGCCGCGATCAAAGACGACCTCGGTGATGCCCTTTTCGAGGGCGCGCTTTGCAACAGCCTCGCCGATGAGTTTTGCCGCCGCAACATTGCCGCCGTACTGCGCGAAATCCTTGTCCTTGGAGCTCGCGGAGACGAGCGTCACGCCCTTTTCATCATCAATGATCTGTGCGTAGATGTTCTTGAGGCTGCGGAACACGTTGAGACGCGGACGCGCAGCTGTGCCCGCAATATGGTTGCGCACACGCAGATGGCGCTTCTGACGCGCCTTATTCTTATCCTGTTTGATAAGCACAGAGTGTCACTCCTCTCCTTCTTATTTCTTGCCCTTCGCGCCGGCTTTGCCCTCTTTGCGGCGGACATGCTCTCCGGCGTACTTGATGCCCTTGCCCTTATACGGCTCGGGCTGACGATGGGCGCGAATCTCTGCGGCGGTCTGACCGACGGTCTCCTTGTTGATGCCGGAGATCGTGATCACGGTTGCCGAGGGGCACTCGAACGTGATGCCCTCGGGCGGTTCGACGATCACGGGATGCGAGAAGCCGAGCGAGAGATTGAGGTTCTTGCCCTGCTTGGCCGCGCGGTAGCCGACGCCGCTGATTTCAAGAGTCTTTGTAAAACCTTCCGACACGCCGACCACCATGTTGTGGATGAGGCTGCGGGAAAGGCCGTGCAGCGACCTGTGCTGTTTATCGTCGGAGGGACGTGCGACCGTAACGACCGCGCCCTCGACGGTGATTTTCATATCCGGATGGATGACGCGTGAAAGCTCGCCCTTCGGGCCTTTGACCTTCACGAGATTATCCGCACCGACCGTGACGGTAACGCCGGACGGGATGTCAATCGGTGCTCTTCCAATTCTTGACATTCTTACACCTCCTGCCTGTGCATTACCATACGAATGCGAGCACTTCGCCGCCGAGACCTGCCTTGCGTGCATCCTTGTCGCTCATGATCCCCTTCGATGTGGAGATCACGGAGATGCCGAGGCCGCCGTAGACACGCGGGAGTGCATCGTGCTTTGCATACTGGCGCAGTCCGGGTTTCGAGACGCGCTTTAGGCCGGAGATAACATGTTCACGCTTTGCTCCATACTTCAGCGTGACGGTGAGAACGCCCTGCTTGCCGTCCTCTTTGAAGGTATAATCCTTGATGAAGCCTTCTTTTTTCAAGACCTCTGCAATCGCGGTCTTGACCTTTGACCCCGGGATTGCGACGCTCTCGTGGTAGACCGAGTTCGCGTTGCGGATGCGGGTCAGCATATCTGCAATAGGATCAGTCATTGCCATGAATCGATATCCTCCTTTGTGTTTGTCTTACCAGCTTGCCTTCGTTACACCAGGGATGGCGCCCTTGTAACTCTGCTCACGGAAGCAGATACGGCACATATCGAACTTGCGGATGTAGCCGTGCGGACGTCCGCAGATCTTGCAGCGGTTATACTTGCGTGTCGAGAACTTGGGCTCTTTGCTCCACTTCTCAATCATTGCCTTCTTTGCCACAGTTGTTCCTCCTAGCCCGTTACGCGCGGAACGGCATACCCATAAGACGGAGGAGCTCTTTTGCCTCTTCGTCCGTATGCGCGCTCGTAACGATGACGATGTTCATGCCGCGAATCTTGTCGATCTTGTCGTAGTCAATTTCGGGGAAAATGAGCTGCTCGCGCAGACCCACAGCATAGTTGCCGCGGCCGTCGAACGCCTTCTCGCTAACCCCGCGGAAATCGCGGACGCGCGGAAGTGCGACATTCATGAACTTGTCGAGGAACTGATACATACGCGTGCCGCGCAGCGTCACCTTGCAGCCGATCGGCATGCCCTCGCGGAGCTTCCACGCGGCAAGCGACTTCTTCGCACGCGTGAGCTGGGGCTTCTGCCCTGCGATGGCGGTGAGATCCGTCACAGCGGCATCGAGTGCCTTAGGGTTGCCGACGGCTTCACCCACACCCATGTTGATGATGACCTTCTCGACCTTCGGGAGCTGCATGACATTCTTATAGCCGAACTTTTCGGTCAGAGCCGGTGCAACTTCCTTCTGATACTTTTCCTTAAGTCTTTCCACTTTGCGTATTCCTCCTTTCCGCGAATCTTACTGCTCGATGGGCTCGCCGCACTTCTTGCAGGCGCGCACCTTGCGCTCGCCGATGATGCGGTGGGCAACGCGCGTCGCCTTGCCGCATGCTGGGCAGACCAGCTGCACCTTCGAAGCAAAGAGCGGTGCTTCCTTCGTGATGATCCCGCCCTGCGGTGCGCTCTGGCTCGGCTTCGTGTGACGCTTCACCTTGTTCACGCCCTCGACGATGACCTTGCCCTTCTTCGGCTGAGCCTCGAGAACCTTGCCCTGCTTGCCCTTATCCTTACCGGAAAGAACGACGACCGTATCGCCCTTCTTGACGTTCAGTTTTGCCAGCGACAAAATAACACCTCCTCCTTAAAGAACTTCGGGCGCGAGCGAGACGATCTTCATGAAATCCTTCTCGCGCAGTTCGCGTGCAACAGGTCCGAAAATACGCGTTCCGCGCGGCGTGTGGTCGTCCTTGATGATGACGGCCGCATTCTCGTCGAAGCGGATGTAGGACCCGTCCGGACGGCGCAGACCCTTAACGCTGCGGACGACAACCGCCTTGACGACGTCGCCCTTCTTCACCGTGCCGCCCGGCGATGCTGCCTTGACGGAGGCGACGATGATGTCGCCGATGTTGGCATACTTGCGGTACGAGCCGCCCAGTACGCGAATGCAGAGGATTTCCTTCGCTCCTGTGTTATCGCCGACATTCAGGATTGTTTCCTGCTGTATCATTGATCTTGTTCCTCCTTACTTCGCGCGCTCGACGACTTCGACCACGCGCCAGCGCTTCGTCTTCGAGAGCGGACGCGTCTCCATGATGGATACACGGTCGCCGACGTGCGCATCGTTCTTCTCGTCATGCGCGTGGAACTTCACCGTCTTCTTGACCGGTTTCTTATACATCTTGTGCTGCTCGAGCTCCTCGACAGCAACGACAACGGTCTTGTCCATCTTGTCGGACACGACCTTGCCGACTCTCACTTTGCGTACGTTTCTATCGCTCATGTGTGTATGAGCCTCCTTCCTGCGTATCAATAAAATGTCCGTAACTGAATCTTAGGCGTTTGCCTGCTCGCGCTGAATGGTCTTGATGCGGGCAATCGTCTTCTTTACGTCCTTGA
>CAJPQT010000036.1 GCA_905372865.1 uncultured Centipeda sp. | reverse complement strand
ATGACCTGCGCTTTACCGGCTGGCAGGGCAAGCGTCACGGCTATACCGGCGGCGCACACGTCAACTGGGCGTTCTAAACAATCGAATCAATACAGGGGACTGCTGCATTCGTGCGGCAGTCCTTTTTGTATCCTTGTCAAGGAGGTGCGAAAATGCTAAAATAGAGCGGATACCATTCATGATAGAAACGATCAGAGGAGAGTCTATGCATCTGAAGATCCGAATCCTCGACAAATACATCTTTCGAGAAGTCTTCCTGTCCTTCCTCTTTGCGATTTGCGCGTTCTCGGCGGTCTTTATCGGCTCGGGCACGCTCTTTCGCATTGCACAGTACATTACGGACTACGGCGCGTCGCTGCCGTCGATCATCAAGATCTTTGTCTTCAGTCTGCCCGGTGTCGTCATGTGGACGTTTCCGATGTCGATGCTGCTCGCGAGTCTCCTGACGTTTGGGCGGCTGTCGTCGGCGAGCGAGATCACGGCGATGAAGTCCTGCGGGATCGGGTTCGGTCGGATTGCGGCCCCTGCGATTTTCCTCGGCTTTGTTGTGAGTGTCGGAGCGATTCTCTTCAATGAACACGTTGTTCCGCGTGCGAATACGGCGTACCGCAATGTCATCTACTACGAGATCGAGGGCAATTCCGCCATGAAGTCGCAGGAGCACCTCATCATCAAGGAGATCGAGAACGGGAAGATCCAGCGGCTTGTGTATGCGCGTTCCTTTGAGGCGGAGCGGCAGCGCCTGATGGGCGTGAGCCTGCAGATCTTTGGCCCAGACGGAAAGGTGACCCACGTCGAGAACGCGGAGTATGCGGAGTGGACGGGCACCGAGTGGGTTATGTACAAGGGCGATGTCTACGAGATCGCGGACGAACACCTCGAGCGCCGCATGCGCTTTGAGCGCCAGGTGCTGCCCGTGCAGAAGGATCCGCGCCAGATCATCCGCGAGCAAAAGAAGCCGGAGGAGATGACGATGCGCGAGCTGCGCCGTCAGATCGCGCTGATGCAGACGCAGTACGTCAATACGTCAAAGCTGGAGACAGAGCTCTATCAGCGCGTCTCCATTCCGATGGCGAGCCTGATCTTTACGCTGATCGGTGTGCCGCTCGGTCTGCAGCCGACGCGCAACTCCTCCTCGGCGGGGTTTGCGATGAGCATCATCATCATCTTCATCTACTATGCGCTCATGACGATGGGCAATGCGTTCGCGCGCGGCGAGGTGCTGCCCGCGATGCTTGCGGTCTGGCTGCCGAATATCGTCGGCATCATTGCGGGCGGGATTCTCCTGCGCCGTGCCTCACAGTAGTTTTATCGCAATCATGGTTCCGGCAGAAAGGGGGGACGCTCCATGTACGGTGTTACGCTTATTCTCGTCCTTGCTGTGGTCGGCGGCGTCATCGCCTTTATTGGGGATCGTCTTGGCACGCGCATCGGCAAGAAAAAACTTTCGATTTTCGGACTGCGTCCGCGGCATACGGCGATCATTGTTACGATCTCTACGGGCATTTGCATCACGACGGTGACGTTCGGCATCATGGCCGCAGTCTCCGAGAATGTACGCACGGCGCTTTTCGGTATGGAGCGGCTGAATGCGATGATCGCCGACACGCGTGCGGCGCTCGATTTTACCTCGGGGGAACTCGAACGTGCCAAGAGCGCGCAGGAGCAGGCAAGCGGAGAGCTGAAGAAATCAGAAGAGGAGATCGCGCGGCTGAGCGGCGAACAGGAGGACCTGCGCGCCGAGTCGGATCGCCTGTCGGCGGGCAACCGTGCGCTGATGATGGAGAAGGAGGGGCTGATCTCCCTCAACGGGCGGCTCTCGGGCGAAAATGAGACGCTGCTGGCCGACATTCGGGCACTGGGCATCCGTGCAAATGAGCTGCGTGAGAACATCCTGAGTCTCCGCGAGGGGAATATCGTCTATCAGGCGGGGGAGATTATCGCGACCGGGACAATTCCCGCCGGGCTCTCGCACGATGAGATTGAGCGCGGCATGGCGGGGATTGCCCAGCTCGGTACGCGCAATATCTCAACGCGTCTCGGCGAGAACCACACGGATCAGGACATCTGGATCTACGGGCCGGAGTACGATGCCGCCGTGCGTGCGATTGAGGAGAGCTCTGTAGATATGATCGTGCGGATTGTCGCGGCGGGGAATCTTGTGCGCGGCGATGAGATCCGTGCCTCGATTGAGCTCTATCCGAACCGTGTGATCTATCACGACGGGGAGCTTATCATTGCACGCGTCTACAGTACGGAGGCGCTGGGGAGCGCCTCCGAGCAGTCCGTTGTGAGCTTCCTGCGCGATGTCAATACCGCAGCGGCAGCAAAGGGGATCCTGCCCGATCCGATCCGCGGCACGGTCGGTGTCATCGAGGGTGCTGAGTTCTACAGCCTCGTGCAGGAGCTTGGTGCCCACACGGGAGCCGTCGTCATCTCTGCCTATGCGGACGGCGATACGGATGCGATGGGGCCGCTGCGGCTGAGATTTAAGGTTGAGAGCGAGAGCGGAACATGAGCCGCCCTGTGCTCGCGATTGATCCCGGACGGGAGAAATGCGGCATTGCCGTGCTCGCAGCGGACGGCAGGGTACTCATGCAGGAGGTCGCTGCGACCACAGAACTGGATGCTGTTGTAGGGCCGCTCATCCGAGCGTATGAGCCGACCGTCATCATGGGCAACGGGACGACAAGTGCGGCGGCAAAGGAACGTGTAGAGACGTTGGGGTGTGCTGTGACCCTGGTCGATGAGTATCGGACGACCGATGTGGCGAAGGCTGCCTACTGGGAGGCACACCCGCCGCGCGGATGGCGGCGGCTCGTGCCGCGCGGCATGCTTGTACCGCCCGTGCCGGTGGATGATTTCGTCGCTGTGATCCTCGCAGAGAGGTTCCTGCGGGGGAAAATTGTTTGATTGACAGCGCCCCTGTCCTGCGGTAAGATGAACGGAAGTATATTTCGAATACTTCGTTAAGGAGAGCAATTTTTCATGCCCGATAATGTCTTAGCATTTATGATTGCACTTGGTGTCGCACTCATACTGACACCGGCGGTCATCGCCTTTGCACGTCGTACGGGTGCACTCGACAAGCCCGATGCACGCAAGGTGCATGCACGGCCCATCCCTCGTATCGGAGGCATCGGGATCTATGCCGCGTTTATGGTGTCGATTCTGGTGCAGCTCATCTTTGTGGAACTCACACCCGAGTTTATGATGAGCCTGATCGGGCTCATGGTCGGCGGCACGATCATTGTTGCCATCGGTATTATTGACGACTACTGTGATCTGCCGGCAAAGGTGAAGCTGCTCGGGCAGATCCTCGCAGCGGCGGTGCTCGTCATCGGCTTTGACGTGCGCATCGACTTCATTACAGACCCGCTCGGGGACTTTATCTATCTCGAATTTTTTGCGATTCCCGCGACGATCTTCTGGATCGTGGGACTGACGAATACGGTCAATCTGATCGACGGACTTGATGGCCTCGCGGCAGGTGTCTCCTCGATTGCTGCCGTCACGATCTTCCTCGTGGCGATGGAGGAGGGCATTCCGTTCGTGGCGATGGTAACGGCGGCGCTTGCGGGGGCGGCCGTCGGCTTCCTCTACTACAACTTCAACCCCGCACGCATATTCATGGGTGACACGGGGAGCATGTTCCTCGGCTTTGTCCTTGCGGGTATCTCCGTGGTTGGTGCGGTCAAGAGTGCAGCGACGATTGCCCTCATTGTGCCGATCCTCGCGCTCGGGCTGCCGATTCTCGACACGACGTTTGCCATCGTGCGGCGCGCGCGCAATCATCGCCCGATCTTCAAGCCGGACAAGGGGCATCTCCACCATCGCCTGCTGGCACACGGCTTTACGCAGAAACAGGCGGTGCTGCTCATGTACGTTGTGAGCGCACTCTTTGGCCTCTGTGCGCTCGCACTTACGGCGGTCAGCACACAGGCGGCGATCCTGATCGTTTTGCTCGTTGCGGCGGCGGTCTTTGTCGGTGCACGCAAGCTGGGCATCCTGCAGATGGATGCGCCGCAGCAGAAATGATGCGGATGTGAGAACGGATGAGATGTTGCAATCCTAGAGAGGAGCACAGGCAGAATGGCCGACAAAATCAAAGTCATGTCGATCTTTGGCACGCGTCCCGAGGCGATCAAGATGGCCCCCGTGGTTCGGGCGCTCATGCGCCACACGGATGCGATCGAGACGCGGACGCTCGTCACGGCACAGCACCGGGAGATGCTCGATCAGGTGCTGCACCTCTTCCGCATTACGCCGGATTACGACCTCAATATCATGGCGGCGGGACAGACCCTCTTTGACATCACCTCACGCGCCATGCTCGGCATCAACGAGGTGTTCCAGAAGGAACGTCCCGACCTCGTGCTTGTTCACGGCGACACGACCACCACATTTGCCGGCGCACTCGCCGCATACTATCATCAGATCCCCGTCGGACACGTTGAGGCGGGACTTCGCACGCATGACATCTATTCGCCGTTCCCTGAGGAGATGAACCGCCGCCTTACGGGCGGCATCGCAACCCTGCACTTTGCACCGACGGCAACCGCGCATGCGAATCTTCGCGCCGAGGGGATTCCCGAGGGGCGCATCTTCATCACGGGCAATACTGTCATCGATGCGCTCCACCATACCGTGCGGCCGGACTACGTACTCCCTGCAGAGCTCGGCAGCGTGGACTTTGCAGAGCATCGCGTCCTGCTCGTCACCACGCATCGACGCGAGAATCTCGGTGAACCGATGCGGCACGTCTACCGCGCGATTCGCGACATCATCGAGGAGCTGGACGATGTGGAGGTCATCTTCCCCGTGCACCGCAATCCGAAGGTACGCGAGATTGTGCAGGAGGAGCTGGGCGGCCTCGAACGCGTTCACCTCATCGACCCGCTCGACTATGAGCCGTTTGCCAATCTCATGGCGCGTGTCGATATTGTACTCACGGACTCGGGCGGCATTCAGGAGGAAGCGCCCGCCCTCGGCAAGCCCGTGCTTGTCCTGCGCGACACGACCGAGCGCCCCGAGGCGGTCACGGCGGGTACGGTACGCCTGATCGGCACGGATGAGCGTCGCGTCTACGAGGAGACCATGCGTCTCCTCACCGAGCCGACCGCATATACGCATATGGCGGAGGCGGTGAACCCCTACGGTGACGGTGAGGCGGCCCGCCGCATCATCGAGGCGATCCTCTATCATGCGGGGCGTACGCAGACACCGCCGGAGCCGTTCCGGAGCGCGTAGATCGCACGCGTGATGTGTGGGGAGGGGATGTCATGGAGGAGAAGAAAACACCACCGCCGTCGGGGATGGCGGAGGCACTGCGCGCCTTCGGCCTCCTCTCCGGTGTCGGTATCTATTTCCTCGTCTTTCTCGGCATCTTTATTTTCCTCGGTAAATGTGCCGACGACTTCCTCGGTACGGGGCGTGTTTGCACCATTGCGGGCATCGTTCTCGGCTTTCCTGCCGCGATCTACAGCCTGTATCGGCAGCTGAAGTATTACAAGCTGGTGTGAGACGATCTTTTCATTCGAGGGAGGTTTGTCATGAGTGACTTGTTTCGTGAGGTGCAATTGTTCCTCGCCGCCCCGAGCGAGCATAGGGACGAATTTGACGCGAGCGATGCTCTGATCTGGGTGGACTGGGGCGACGAGGATGAGAGTGTTCTTTCCTATTTGAATGATGTCCTTCCGGAGGAGGCACAGATCGACTACGAATGTGTGGACTCTGAGACGGAGCGTGGATTTGATATTCTGCTGAAAAAAGATGGAGAGGCACACGCCGTCCCCTACGCAGCAGATGCTGCGGACAGGGATACGACGCTCAAGGCGGCGCAGGAATACCTCGCGCCTGCATACGAGATTCGATGGTATATGGGTTCGCTCGGCAGTGATACGCTTGCGTTCACGGTTCTTCCAACAGACGATTGGGAGAAGCTGGAACGGGAGTTTGATGCGGAGCAGGTCGCCTATTATTTCGCGCCGATTTACGCAGACAGTCAGATGTTCGAGATGGACGTGGACGAAGTCTTTGATCTGCTGGAGCAGAGAAAACAATAGTACAGATAAACGAACGAAACCGCCCCGCAGGGCTCAATCCTGCGGGGCGGTTTCGTGTATATCTTTATTTTCTCTCTGTCATGGCGGCGGCAAGTGCAGCGCCGAGAGCGGAGCCGGCGTTTTCGAGGATGATCTGGACGTTGACCGCGTCGTTTTCTAGGAGGACATCGAGTGCGGCCCGCAGATGATGTGCGACGAGGGGAACTTTCTCGTAGACGGAGCCGTCGACGGCGACGAACTGATTCTCGAGCTCATTCTCGCCCATGCGGTGCCGGATGATGGCGACATAGGTCGCTGCAACAATGCGCGCAGAACGGACGATGACGGCAGTCGCGAGTTCCTGCAGCAGGGCACGTTCGGCGGCGGTGAAGGTCATGCCCGTCTTTGCCTCGATGACTGCACCTGCCGCATGGCGGTCGAGGTAGGCATCGGCGATGATCTCGGAGAGCTCGATGCTCGAGAACGGATAGACACCCTCTGCACCGAGGAGATCTGCAAGTGCCGCGCCGTAGAGCGACCCGAGGTAGCGCCCCGACACCATTTTCTCCAGACGCTGTGCGCCGGGCTGCTCGGATTCCCGATCCAGAATCTCGTCGTATTTGGAGAAGGGCAGATTCCCAAAGCCGCCCGACTCCATGTTGATGACGGTTGCCGGCTCACTGCCGTCCGCGAACTCCTCGTAGTAGCAGGTGTTCTGCCCCGTGGCGTAGATGG
>CAJPQT010000035.1 GCA_905372865.1 uncultured Centipeda sp. | reverse complement strand
TCTGCTGCCGCATACTGGACAGGCACATTCCTCATGCGTTACAATACGGGCAAAGAAGGAATCGCCATGCAGATCGTATTTGAACCCGAACATTTCCGCAGCGCGGCCTATGCACGCAACAACAGCCTTGCCATGGACAAAAAATACAAGAAGTCCTATCAGATCAGCTACGACTACAAGGGTGCGAAGCCCGAAGATCGCGGCTCATGGGGTGCATACATCTCCTACCGCTACATTGCGGGAGCGGCGCTTGGAGCCACAACGGACGGTGCAATGGAATTCACGAAGGGCGTTGAGATCGGAACAGACTACACGCTGTTCCCGAACGTCGTCCTCTCGGCGAAGTATTTCCGCGGCAAGGATCTGAATCCGGTTGTCACAAACCGACAGGACAAGGTCTCGAAACTCTTCGGCCGCGTAGAGTTCCTCTTCTGATTCCCCTGTTTTCACACACAGATACCGCAGATTTCGGTCCGCAGTATCTTTTTATTTATTTTTCTGAAACTTCTGCTTGACAGTTATTTTCATCTTCCCATATAATAAGATTTAATCTCAGTTAATATGGGTGGAGACAGTGCCGCAGACACAATGCACTGCATTGGAAACATAGGCATACCTCCTCCCGCAGATTTCAGAAGGAGGAATTCCCCATGAAGAAAACTCTGGTATCCGCGCTCAGCGCGGCGCTCGTCATCGGTGCAGCATCGACGACGTTCGCGGCGGCGAATCCGTTCAGCGATGTCCCGCGTGACCACTGGGCGTATGATGCCGTGACGCAGCTCGCCGCCGACGGTGTTGTCGAGGGCTACGGCGACGGCACGTATCGCGGCGACCGCAACATCACGCGCTACGAGATGGCGCAGATGGTTGCAAAGGCGATGGCAAAGGACAACCTGTCCTCCTCGGACCGCGCACTCGTCGACCGTCTCGCGGCGGAGTTCGCGGATGAGCTCAACAACCTCGGCGTACGCGTATCGAACCTTGAGCGCAATGCCGATATGGTGAAGTGGAATGGCGTGCTCGAGTACACCTACACGAATCTGCGCGCGAAGGAGGACGGCGTACAGCAACCGCGCGAGACGGACAACAACCTGCTCCTGCGCCTTGAGCCTGCGGCAGAGGTGAACAATCACTGGTCGGTGCACGCACGTCTGGATGCCGAGACCAAACTGAACAGGGATGCGGGCGATGAGGACAGCGACAAAGTCACGCTCAAGCGCGCATGGGCAGAGGGCGACTACAACAATTTCAACGTAAAGCTGGGCAAGATGGAGCTCTTTACAAACGAGAACGGTCTGGTCTTTGACAATGAGTTCTCGGGCGCAGCGGTGACGTTCGGCAAGGATCTGAAGGTCACGCTGATGGGCGGACGCTTCGCCCTCGCGAAGGCATCCCCACTTGGCGAAGAGCGCGACGGGATGGTTGTCGGCAGTTACCTGCACAATCCGAGCTTTGATGATACCGCGAACTTTGCAGGCATCAACCTTCAGTATACGGGCGAACACGCCTTTGCCGGCGCAGGATTCTACCGTCTGCAGACGGAGTTCTTCCACAACTTCGACGGCGCGAACTTTACCGTCCCCGTTCCCGAGAGCAACTGGTATGGGCATGATGGCTCCGACAGCGCACATATCTGGTCGGTCAATGCGGGCTATCGCTTCGACAAGAATAACCTGCTCTGGGGCGCATACGCACGCAATACAAAGGCAGACCACCTGAACGATTCGTACCAGATCCAGTACGATTACAAGGGAGCTGATCCCGAGGACCGCGGTTCCTGGGGAATGTACGCCGCCTATCGGAGATACGCACCGTACACCTCTCTCGCACCGACGGACGATGCCGCACAGGTCATGACAAAGGGCTGGGAAGTCGGCACGAACTATACCGTTCTCAAGAACGTTGTTGCCACACTGAAGTACTACCACGGAAAAGGCATTGTTACGCCGGACGAAACCAACGCGAAAAAGTTCTTCGGCCGCGTCGAGTTCTTCTTCTGATTCCCCTGTTTTCACACACAGATACCGCAGATTTCGGTCTGCGGTATTTTTGTACACATACATATCGTTGACGCACGCAAAAGCGTACGATATAATGAACGCATGGAAAGGAGGAGCGTATATGACTGCGATCAACGCCACTGCGGCACGCCGGAATCTCTATCAGCTCATCACAGAGGTAAACGAGAACCGCAGCCCTGTCATCATCACAAACACACGCGGTAAGAACGCGGTTCTGCTCTCCGAGGAGGACTGGAACGCTGTACAGGAAACGCTCTATCTGAACGCCATCCCCGGCATGACCGCGAGCATTCTCGCCGCTGACCACGAGCCGCTCGATGCCTGTGCGACGTATGACCCGGACGAGGCGTGGTGATGTACCTCATTAAGTTCAGCAAACAGGCAGAAAAAGATAAGCCGCACCTCAAAGCTACGGGACTTGAGACAAAGGCAAAGGCCCTGCTGAATCTCATGCAGGACAACCCATTCCAGAACCCGCCGCCCTACGAAAAACTCGTTGGCAATCTGAGCGGGAATCTTTCGCGGCGCATCAACATCCAACATCGACTGGTATATGCTGTGCTGGAAAACATCGAGGCCTATGCTGCACCGACAGGAGAGCTCTACGATGGCATCATTCTCGTCAAACGGATGTGGACGCATTACGAATAGACAAAGGAGGAATCACCATGCAGATTCGATACGAAGTCGAACACGGCCGCAGCGCGGCGTATGACAAAGAGAACCGCGTCGGCATCGCGGAGTTCGAGGATGCGGACGGACGCTGGGTCATCACCCACACAGAGGTCGATCCCGCCTACGGAGGACAGGGCATCGCCCGCCGGCTCATCGAGGAGATCATCGCCGAGGCGCGCCGTACGGGGAAGAAGATCGTCCCCGTCTGCTCCTATGCAGAGAAGATGATGACGGGCAAAGAGGAGTACCGCGACGTACTGTAATCTCAGTGCTCGCTGAACCCGAAATTCAGTCCGATCCGCTCACCCGTCGTCGTATATTCTTTGAATTTGTAGATGAGCGGGTGCCACTTCGCCGTGTCGATTCGCCCGTCGCGCAGCAGTTCGTCCGAGACAAAGATCGCCGTGATCCGGCAGACAACAACGGCGAACCAATCCTTGGGCGTGATGCTCTCCACGACGGTCTCGATATGGATGGGACACTCCGCGACACGCACCGTCCGCACCGTCTCGCCGGGCAGCCTCGTGAGGCCGGCAGCGGCGAATTTATCCGGGCAATAGGTATAGCCAAGTTCTTTTTTCACACCGACGGGCTCTTTGAGGCCCGTCGTTTTTTCTATGCGTTTCAGCTGTTCATAGAGCGTGCCGTCCGGCACACTGAACGTCGCCTCTGCACCCTCTTCCAGATTTTGAAAGCCTTTATTCCCCTGGCCGATGCCGATCACCATCGTATTGCCAAGCGTCCAGGATGAGGACAGCGGCGTCAGATCGTCCGCGCCGGTCGCGCGGTCCTTCGTTGTCATGAAAAACACGGGAAACCCGTAGTAAAATCCAAATCGCTCAATTCTCTGATGCATCGTATGCTCCTTTCCGTCAATGGATCTGTTTTCAGCATACCACCTGCGTCAAGCCTTCGTCCAAACGAAGGGCCTGCACACATCCGAACGTGTGCAGGCCCTTTTTAGCGTATATTGTGAAGATGTTCCGTATCTCAGTCAAGCCGTCACAGCAGCGTCAGCAGCCCCCGATGCACCGTATCCCCGATACGGGTCTCTGTGATGCGGCAGTCGATGTCATAGAACCGACGAAGGTTCTCCTCGATGAGCAGGCTTTCTGTCGGCCCAAAGAGCTGTTCCCCGCGCCGCATGAGCAGACTCTTGTCCGAGATCTTGAGTGCATTCTCGGGCGAGTGCGTGTTCATGACAATGGTCATGTTCTGCTCTGTTGACAGCTTCTTCAGCAGGCGCAGAACAATCATCTGGTTATGAAAGTCCAGATGTGCCTCCGGCTCATCGAGGATCATCAGCTTCGGCTCGACCGCGAGTGCGCGGGCAATGTAGACCATCTGCAGCTGTCCGCCGCTCAGCTCGGTCGCCGCACGGTCCGCGAGCGGCAGAATGCCGACCAGATCGAGCAGCTCCGCAACACGCGCGCGGTCTGCCGCCGCAGGTGTCCGAAAGAGGCCGATGCGCCGCGCGCGCCCCATCATGACCATCTCAAAGACAGTGTAGGGAAAGGCGGGCGCATGGCTCTGCGGCACGTAGCCGATCACATCGCTGACCACAGCGGGATCGGGCCGCTGCCCGTCCACCAGGCACTCCCCGCGCGTCCACGGCAGGATGCCGAGCAGGCAGCGCAGGAACGTGGTCTTGCCGATGCCGTTGCGCCCGAGGATGGTGAGGACCTCGCCCGCCGAGAGGGAGAACGAGAGATCAGAGAACAGTTCGTTTCTGCCGTCGTAGGAAAAGGCGGCATGCTTCACCGCAATCATGACCAGTCCCCCTGTTTCTCCCGCGTACGCTTCAGCAGGAAGGCAAAGAACGGCGCACCGAGGAGTGCCGTGAGAATGCCGATCGGCAGCTCCGCTGCGAGGAGATTCCGTGCGCAGATATCGACGAGCGCGAGGAAGATCGCCCCCGTGAAGCATGCCGCGGGCAGGAGCCGCGCATGATCGACGCCGACCATGCGGCGGCACATGTGCGGAATGACGAGCCCGACCCATCCGACAATGCCGCAGGCCGTCACCGAGAGGGCCGTGAGGATCGTCGCCGCGACAATGGCAATGTTGCGGATGCGCGCGGGATTCACCCCGAGGCTGCGCGCCTCCTCCTCACCGAGCGAGAGGATGTTGATGCGCCAGCGGATCGCGATCAGGAGCGCCCCTGCGGCAATCATGGGGAGTCCGATGATCTGGATTTTATCAAAGTCCGCCTTGCCAAGGCTGCCCATCAGCCAGTATGTAATGGCGGGCAGCTTGTCGTAGGGGTCAGCGGTGTATTTCACCAGCGAGATGAGCGCGGAGAAGATCGACGAGATGATGATGCCCGAGAGCACGAGCGACATCATCGAGACGGAGCCGCGGCTGCGCGAGAAGTAGTACGCGAGCCCGACACTCGCCATGCCGCAGACGAAGGCGATGGCCGAGGTCCCCGTGCCCGTCCCCCAGAGGAGGATGCCGAGCACGGCACCGAACCCTGCACCGCTCGAGACGCCGAGCACATCGGGGCTGACGAGCGGATTGCGGAAAATGCCCTGGTAGACTGCACCCGAGAGCGAAAGTCCCGCGCCGACGAGCATGGCGAGGAGCGTCCGCGGCAGGCGAAGCTCCAGAACGACGGTCGACGCCATATCCGTCCCCGCATTGCCTCCGGCCGCGCGCATGAGAATGTCACAGACTTCGCCGGGCGCGATCGCAAAGCGCCCCGCTACGAGCGAGAGGAAAAAGACCGCAATGAGTAGTACCATCATGATCGTCCAGAGAGCTGCATTGCTTTGTTTCATAGGGCAGCTCACTCGTGCAGAATCATCTTGAGGTCGGCATCCGTCAGCGTGTATGAGAAGAATTTCTCATAGAAGCTGCGCAGATCGTTCGCCAGGCGGTAATCGTCGAACACCTCCGGATGCAGCTTCTGCGCAATCCACTTGATCATCAGCGGCGTCTCGACGCAGGGCGCATCCCAGCGGTACAGACCGATCGGTGCCTTGTAGACACGTCCCTCACGCACTGCCTTGATGTTCTTCCAATTCTGTCCCTCAAGTTTATCCTCGAAGAGATCGGCCGGCTGAATCGGATCAAAATTGCTGAGAATAACGACATCCGGGTCCCATGCGGCGATCTGCTCCATCGTCACCGGCGTCCACTGCCCCTGCAGCTCCTTTGCGATATTCATGCCGCCCGCCGTCTCGATCATCATCGTGTTGACAGTTCCGCCCGCCGCAACCTTGAGATCGCGATCGCGCAGGTAGAGCACCTTCGGCTTTGCTTTGCCTTCAAGTGCTGCCTTTTTCGTCTCAAAATACGCCATGATGTCCTGCTGAAAGCGCACAAGCTCCTCGGCGCGCTGCTCCTTGCCGAACACCTGCCCGATGACGCGAATGCCGTTCTGGACATCCTCCAGCGTGCCGTACTTCAGCGCAATCGTTGGAACCTTCAGCTTCTCGAGCTGCGCGATCTCATCCTCCTGATAGTTCCATACGATGATGGCACTTGGGTTCAGCTTGCCAAGTTCCTCCATGTGGATGGAGAAGTCCTGCCCGACAAAGTCTGTTGCGGCATTCGCCATCCCCGGCGCAAGCACCTTGAGCATGGACTTCTCATACGACGCCTTCGCCGACGGGTGCATGCCCGCAATGCGGTCCGCCGAGCCGTCCACCGCAAAGGCGACAGATGCCCACGGGATCGGCACGACGGCGATGCTCTTGACCTCTCCCGGCAAATGCACTTCACGGCCGGTCGTGTCCGTCACGACCCGCTCCTCCTTCGGCGCAGATGCCTGCTCCTGTCCGCAGCCGGCAAGCACGGCACAAAGGAGCATCAGCACCGCAAGAAGGCCAAGCGAAAAACGATGTGTCATGATCATCCTCCTATTCCCAAAACTTCCATCTGAAATATAGCATAAATACAATACGGGGCACACCCCAAAGGCTTGTAAAAGTCCCGGAGCGGCCCCTCCTGTATGTCTATCCGCAGTGCAGTCAGAGATCAAACGTCGCGGAGAGCATAAACGTCCGCGGCATCGAGAGCAGGAGCTTGCTCCCCTGTCCCGGCTGCAGAATCCAGTAGCTGCGGTTGAATACGTTGTAGACGGATGCCTGTACGGAAACGGGCGTCGTCCCGATCTTCGTCCGATAGCTGGCAAAGAGATCGAATACCGCCGAGGACGGCACAGAGAGTTCGCGGCGGCCGGTGCCGATGATCGTGCCGCGCGAGACGTAGTTCAGAC
>CAJPQT010000034.1 GCA_905372865.1 uncultured Centipeda sp. | reverse complement strand
AATGTTAGTCGCCGCCAGACAGCGCGACTCATCAAGTGGGTCTGGGTTCAAATGTGAAGCTCTCGTCTTTCAGGCGGGGGCTTCTTTCATAGGGGCGAGTTATGAAAACTGACAGTTTCTATTTTTTGAAAGGGCAATATTTTACCGATTTTCCTGATCCGCGCCTCATGAAAAATCATGAACGCACAGAAACGGGATTGCACGAGCGTCCATGTTTTTTCTGTATGCGCGATAAAAAGGATCAGGATATTCTATGGATGATCCCAATCTCGTCAAAGATTGCTAAGTTCAACAAGGTAATGGCGTCTAAGATAGATCGTTATGGCAAATGTGATACAATCGTCATGGGAAAAGTTTTAGGAAACGAAACAGCCTTTCTTCTACAAAATATGTGCCCCGTCACAGACAAATATATCGATCATGAATATACTTCAAACGGAAAACCAATACAGCTTCCAGAAGGATTAAAAAATGAGCTGCATGAAAAAGCTGCACGCGTTTTAGAAACGTATACGTTCCGCAGTAAAAAAGTGATATTTCCTGATGTAGAAAAGATAAAGTCAGAGTTATTGTCCCAGCTCGCAAAGGATCGTGCACAGGAAAATACGCAGTCAAATGAGGAGCAGGTTCAACAGCCTAAAAAACGGCGTCCCGTGATGCGAAAAAAGAATACGGGTAAGGATCAGCAGCGTGGTCGTTGATAATCTTCTACACACAACAAAAGGTGTCCACAACGGACACCTTTTGTTGTGCACGGGAGGGCACTTATTATCGTCCCATGCTGCGTGCTTTTCCCTGCTCTTTTTTAGGCGTAAGTGAAACCTTGCGCTTGCGGGGAATGGTTGCTTTCTTCTCGATCGGCGTCTTTGCCGGTTCAGGCTCTTTCTCAGGCGTCTTCTTCGGTGCAAAGTGCCGCTCTTTCCATTCCGCGACGATCGACGCACCGCGATCCTTGCTGATCTCGCGTTCCTTTTCAATCATGTGCTCTTTCATATAGTCCGCAGCGCGTTCTGCGTCACGCGCCGCACGGAAGAGTTCATTCGGATCGTCACGCAGCACAGATGCCCATGATTTGAGGTATGCCGCGTGATTGTTCCGGTGATCCTCATTGAAATTTATCCCGTATTCCTGATGAATGAACAGCGACGCAAGTTCTGCACGCAATTCTTCCCGCGCGTAAGACTTGCTGCCGAATGCTCCCCCCGCTGTCAAAGTAGAGCGATCCAGACGGGATTCATGCCCTGTACTGTGTGCAATCTCATGTGCCACCGTCGCATAGAAAGCGTCCGTGGTTTTGAAGCCCTCTTTTGGCGTCACATGAATCTCGTCCGTCGAAGGTCGGTAAAAGTTTTGTCCGACCTGATCGAAATGAATTTTCGCTTCGCTATTTGCGATCATGTGCTCCATCTTCTCATTCAACACCTCTGGTTCTCTCGCAGCTTTCTGCAATGGGGGAATCCCCTCCATTTGCTCTGCATTGAATACCACATAGGACTTGATGATCGGCTGCGGCAGTCGTTCCTTTTTGACGGCCATACGACCGTCAGCATCGACCTCATACACAGGTTCTTTTTTCCCCGTTTTGGGGTTCTTCTCCCAAACCTCACGTTCAAACTGGTAATACTCGATATGAGTGCCTTTCTCGCCCTTCTTGATCCGTCCGCCCATCTCCTGCACCTGCTTGAATGTACCCCAGCGGGGATCGGTATAGCCGCGCTGTATCGCAACAAAGGAAAGACGAAGATTGTTGCCGCCTCGATAGTAGCTAGGACGACCATTGCGCCGCATGATGTTATGCGGGCGTCCACTCACGGTAAGACCGGATTCCCAAAACAGCGGCTTTCCGGCCTCGATGTCGGCAGCAATCTTTTCGACGACCTCCTTGCGATCCTCCATGATCTTATCCATGCTCATTTTTCCGTCGCCTCCTCGTCATCCTTAGCTTGCAGTTCGCTCTCCTCTTCCGGAAGCAAAACATCTTCCTCGGGCACAATACCGTATTTCTCGATAACGTCCTGCGCCTGTGCGTCCTTGTCCTTTAACATCTCCATTCCTCCTGTCGTAACCAGTTCTGCCCGCACAGCATCTGCATCGGCACGCATGGAGAACACAGCACCGTTGTTATACCAGACGTAACCGTTCTCATGCGCCGCACAGCTCTCAGCGGAAAATACACTTCTGCCATCTTCGATTAGCTCCAAACGCATCAACATCCCTCCTCTTTACGTCCCAGTCCCTTTGACACGCTGCTTCCACGCTTGAACAAGGTCTGTTCCGTGTAAGCCCTCGCATCCTGGAACAGTAACAGGCTCATAAGCCTCTTTCTCTGTCGCGATCATAGCCTCAATCCGCGCCTTTTGCGCGGCAATCGCTTCTTGTCGTCGTCGCTTTTCTTTTGCGGCGAGTTCTTCCGCAACACCTTTCCCGTCCACATAGTCCTGTTCAAGCGCACGACGCAGCCACCCGCCCGGATTCTTCACCTTGCCTTCGACCACGAGCCGCCGCAGGTAACGGCACTTGTCCCAAATGGTCATGTAGCCGTATTCCCGGAAAAAACCCCGTGCGGTATTCTCTGCAATGCCAAATTCGCCCAGAACGGTGATTACTTCGTCCTCTGCCACACTGTGCTCGCCATCGAAAAGCTTTGCAGAAGAATTTTGTCTTCCTGGAAAGGACACTATGGATTCTTCCGGAGCAGCCCCCATTTCCTCTCTGATCACATCTAGGACTTTCTGACGTGTCGCGTCTCTCTCTGAAGGTTCTTCTTCCCTAGAGTGAATAGAAACACCATCTTCTTCAGCTTTGCTTGAGTTGCTTGTTGTTGTTGATGTTGATGTTGTTGTTTTATTATCATAATGATTAAGAACAACAACACCATTGGTAGTATTAACACTTGTATTATTAGTGTCCGCTTTCACGGTGTCCCATGAAATAGGACGCGTGGATTCTGCGGTCTTTTCGCCGTGTCCTATCTCATGGGACACGGTTTCTTCAATCGATCTGTCCGGAGCACTTTCTTCCGGCAGCTCAACTTTTTCTGCCCGCAATTCCAAAACACGCTGTGGATCAAGATTGATCTCGTATGTGTTCCGGAAAAATTTCTGATTGCCGCTGCGTGATTGGATCACCGTAATATATCCATAGTCCACGAGCTGCTTCATATATTTCGCATAGGTGTTCTTGTTGATCTGCAAGTCGTAGCAGATTTTATCCCTGCCGGGAAATGCGCCGTTCCCAAACGTGCACACATAGGAGTAAATCGCCTTTGCGATCACATGCAGCTCTCGATCCTGCATGACGTATTTTCCGACCATCCCATAGCCGCGAGCAAGTATGCTTTTGGGATATTGACGAATATGTTCTTCGGGGGCTTGTGATTGTTCCATCGCTGACCTCCTAAATCCGTTGCTTCGGTTGATTGTTCCAGCAATACTGTATCGCCCTGCACGCCATATCCAGCGCAGCCACATCATCCCACGCTTCAAACTGCTGCTTTATATCGTCGAGCTTATGAATTGCACGGAACGGGGACATGACATAAGGCTCCCACGGAAGCGGAGCATAGTCCACCTCATCCGTCGGGGCGTAGATGATTTCTTTATCCAGTTTTCGAGCAACTTCTAGCTCCTCTAGTACGCCTTTGCTGTTCGCCCAGCAAGGCAGCACATAAACAACGTCTGCACATTGCAGCATTTCTTTTGTAATACGAAGATCATCCGCCCATTTCAGCCCGGAGGGAAGCACAGCCGGATTGATAACTGTAGCACCTTGCTTCTGCAAATTCTTCTCTGCGCTCGTGAATTGCTCTTTATAGTCCGTAACGCCGGTGATTGCACCGGCGATAAAGACAATTTTCCCTTCAAGATTCATAGCTCACTCACCTTCCCTATAAGTGTTTCAGTGTAAAGAATGTATGAATGTGAATACATAAGGGCTTATAAATGGCATGACAATAGCCCAAAAAGTAATAATTATCACCTGTGCCAATAGACGATAATCGCCTACCTCCATGCTTTTGTTATAAATTTGAATCAACAGCCCCAGAAATATGGTAATGATTCCCGCCGCGTAGATTAGGGCTTCTTTCTCATCATCTGCTCGATAAACACCCATAGATAACCCGGTAACTGCAATAATCAGTAAAATGTCCTCTGTTTTCATTAGTGTTCCTCCTTTAATCTGGAATGCAAGTATAATCCCTCAAATCATCCAATCATCCAGTGAGCACAGGGCGTTTTGTGCCATTGTGAGTGCAATAACATCCCTGTGGCGATCCTTTTTCCCAAGTTCAATTTTCAGTTTTACAAGGATTTCAGACGCTTCCTCATTCGTCATGTAGTCGCTACTCGAAATCGTAGAATTAAGCGGAGGCGGGACGGTTTCGGTGGAATCCTCGACGGAATCCTTGTCCTGTTTCTCTGCGATCGGCAACCGCTCCTGTCCTTCCACTTCTTCAAGAATTGTTTCAACAGACCGCTCCTGCGGTCGTTTCTGATCCTTAATCGCCTGAACGGTCGGGCGCATCCCTTCCTCATCGATTACGGCAAGAGCGTCATCCTGTGCATCTGCAGACAGGCTTGACAATTCGGCAGCGGCGGTCGCTGTCATACGTCCATCCTCGACGGCCTCTTTTGCTGCATCGGATAACTTACCAATAGATTCTTTGCGCTGCAGCGTCGTTTCGGATATGCCCAAGACACTTGCAAAAAAAGTCCGGAATTTCCCTGTGACCTCCCCTGACGCTTTCTGTTGGTCGTAAATTTTCCGAATGATCGGCTTGATGTATAAAATCTCTGCCGCTTCTTCCGTGGGGGAAAGATTGCGCCGTGATCCCTTGTTTGGAAACACAATGTTCAGTATTTCCATCTCGTGTAACGTAATGACACCTTCCAGCGGGTTCACAACTTCCCGAACGATCGTCGGCACACGCGGATCATTCGTCGTGCCGTGCTCAAGGCGATAGAGCTGTGCAAGGCGACGTCGATGCCCGCTGAGAATCATGAACTTTCCTTCTTCATCCGGATGTGGCTTCACAATCAGCGGCTCGATCCGCTGCGTAAGATCGATCATTGCAGCAAGTTCCTCGATGTTATCTGTACTGTAGAACGCATTTTTCGGATTCGGCACAAGATCATGCACGTCTCGCAGAATGATTTCTTCGACAGGGTGTCCATTATGGACACCCTGCCCGATCGGCTGTGAGTTCTTATTGAGGAGCTTTGCAATAAGCCCCGGATTCTGCTTTTTCATCAGACTTCCCCCTCCATCTCAAGGAGTTCTTTCAGGAATCGAACAAGGTCAAGCGCAAAGCCGCATGTCGGCGAATATTCATAGATACTCCTGTGTTCCTCTGCCGATGCTTCCGGCTTATCCTTCGTATAGCGGATGCGTGTTGTAAACAACGGAATATCCTTGCGCATTTTTGCAAGAACACGAAAGCCGTGCGGCGTGGGGGAAAACTTATTGAGAAGACATCCACGAAAATGCAGCGCGGGATTGTAGTCTGCTTTGATTGCTTCAATGTACGTAATCATCTGTTCGACGCCGCGAATACCGTACAGATCGGGCGTCGTCACAATGATTACGTCATCGCTGGCCGTCAATGCGTTGATAACAGATGCGTTAATCGTCGGGGGATTATCGATCAGACAAATATCATATTCGTCATCGATGCTGCGCAGCGCATTCCCAAGAATGGACTGCTGCACGATGTTCTCGTCCTTGATAACCGTCACATTGGCGTCAAGCAACCGCTCATCACTGGGGAGAAGATCGATTGTCGGATACCTGGTCGATGCGATTGCAGCACGGATCGGCAGTGCGCCGGTCAAGACATCTGCAATCGTCCGCTCCGGATGCACGTCAAAAAACTGCGTCGCGTTGCCTTGATCGTCGTTATCGACAACCAAGACGCGCAGATCGCAGCTCTCCGCAAGAGCATAGGCAAGATTGACCGTAATCGTCGTCTTTCCTACGCCGCCCTTTTTGTTGATGAGGGATATGGTTTTCATAAAAATCAGTCCTTTCGCTATTGTTCCTATTGCGAAAGTCTGCTATACTCAGATGAGCGATGATCTGTTTCGTGCAGACTTTCATCAAAATGCTGTCAGTGTCCGCTGGCAGCATTTTTCTTTTGGGGCTGAACGGGATTCTGTTCTGTGTTCCTCTAGCATATCAGAGAAACAACACCAAAAAATCCTATGATTTTTCACTTTAGCTGATCTCCCCATATATCAAGCACATCTGTGCCGAGGCATTCAGCTATTTTCATAGCAACCAATGTTGACGGAATCTCCGGCTCGACATCATCTTCATATTTGACATACAGATGAAACGGAATGCCGATTGATTCTATGACCTCTCGCTGTGACAGTTTCTTTCGTGCCCGAATCTGCCGCAGACGGTTTCCAATACGACGCTGGAAAGAAGCAAGAAAAGGACTCTCCTCTACAAACGTCTTCCCGCAATCGTGGCAACGATAGCGTCGCCGATTGTAAACGTATCTCTTAGTCGCCCCCGGGATTCCACGCAACACCTGTGGACGGTACTGATGTACGCCGATATGGGTTGATCTGCAAAAAGGGCAGGTGATATGCCCCGGATGCGGCAGATGAAAATGTACCTCTCCATCCGTCATGCTCTCCACACAATCATCAGGGAGTCTATCAACATAGTTGACAAACTCCGTGGGCTTTATCATATTCTCACCTCTTTCCGGGCAAAAAAATAAATGCTGCGAAGATACAATTTGTATCTCCACAACATTTATTATAGAGCCGAATATTGGGCCTTCTGGGCATGCTGTTGGCAATTTGTATGGTGGGTATAGCGAGGAACCTACAGCTGATGCAATAACAGGAAATACGCTACAAGTAAAATCAAAAAACAATCTAATATCTTCAGTCTTTAACTTTGAGAAAATGAAGTTTGTTCTTGGGGCAGGAATAGACCCTGGAGATACGATGCTTACCACGACCTTTGGGGCTGGGGCAAATAGTTTCGATTGGGGGAATATTACAGTCGAAGGGGCTATTGATTGGGCAAAGGCGGCGATGAGGAATACGCCTGGCTCTAAACGAGTAACTTTGTCTAAAGGAGCATTATCTCTCAATGGTCATCCATGGAATGTAACTGAGGAGAACGTTGAATATGGGTTGAATTCCGATGCAAATGGCTCCCCAAATGCGACGGAGATTTATTTTGATGCAAGCCAGTTTAAAAATGGACAAGTGACAGTGAGTACCTCCCCGAGCGGCTCATACGGCGGTAAATCGACACTTGGGAATCATGTCCGAGATAATAAGCTAACGATAGCAGGAGGGAGCTCATGGGAATCTAATAAAGGTGTATATGGAGGATATAACCAATCCCTGACTACATCAAATACAAATGGACTGGATGCAACAGGGAATGAACTTGTTTTTAAGACCATATCGTTTGGGGCATATGATTTCTATGGTCCAGCTAGTGGATATGGAGGATATGCAAAGAAGGGAAATGCGACAGGCAATACCGTTACACTTGAAGGAACTGTTACATCGGGATGGCCTATTGGACCCGGGCATGCTGCTGGCAATTTGTATGGTGGGTATAGCGAGGAACCTACAGCTGATGCAATAACAGGAAATACGCTACAAGTAAAATCAAAAAACAATCTAATAACTTCAGTCTTTAACTTTGAGAAAATGAAGTTTGTTCTTGGGGCAGGAATAGACTCTGGGGATACGATGCTTACCACGACCTTTGGAGCCGGGGCAAATAGTTTCGATTGGGGGAATATTACTGTCGACGGTTTGGATGCGTGGGTCACACGCTTGGCAAATAACAATATTAATAAACCGACCCTGACACTGGCGTCAAGTGGCGGTAACTTTACTATTCAAGGCTATGCGCCGTCGCTCATCGAAAATGTAGGTGACTACGAGTTTGGTAAATTCGCCAATACAACCGGAACGGGAACAGTTACTGTGTCCCAAATCTCCCTCGACGGTGACCGGTTCCAGAACGCAACGGAAACACCGACGGTGAGCGGTGTAGACATCCATGCGGGATATTCGAAGTATGGCAACACGACGAATCACAACACGCTGACCATTCAGGAGACGTCCGCGCATGTGCCCGTCAGCTACACGAACGCGCGCGCCGGCTATACGAACGCGCTCAAGGGCGGCTCGGATTACAACACGCTGAACCTCAACGCCGGTGGCACGGTAACGAATGCCTACGCCGGTTACACGACAGGCCTCACGGCATCGGCCGTCGATCTTGCGAACGATCCCGCCGCGAAAGCCGACGCGAAGAACAACACGGTCAACATCACCGGCGGCACGGTGGATGCAGGCGGCAAGGTCTACGGCGGCTACATCGCGACGAATACGCAGGTGACGCCGAACCGCACATCGGACGGTGACGCCAAGGGCAACACCATCAACATCGAGAACGGCACCTTCGACGGCAACAATGAAATCTACGGCGGCTACACGAACGGCACGGGCAAGGCAACGGGCAACACCGTCAACCTCGGCAAGAGTGACGGCACGTTTAACGCGCCCACTTTGAATAACACCTTCATCTACGGCGGCGCATCGAGCGGCTCTGCGAGCGACGTCATGACCGGCAACACGCTGAACGTCAACACGCAGAACATCACGGCACGCGGCGTTCAGAACTTTGGCAAGACCGTGTTCAACCTCAACAGCACCACCGTTGTCAGCCAACCGACACCGAACACGCTCCTTACCATCGGCGGCGGTGCGACCACAGGTCTTGACTGGGCAGGGGTCGAAGTGAACCCCGGCAGCACCACCTTCACGCCGAGCACCTACGAGAAACACCTCTTCAAGGCCATGCACAACGGCTCCGGCATCACCTTCAGCAACTATGCGCCGTATGGTGCAAAAGAAAAGATTGTCGGCAACCTCGAATACATCATCGACACGGACAATCATACGGGAACCGCAGGACAGGACGTCTACATCGACGGCTTCCAGTTCAAGGACCATACGAGCGCGGCGTACAGCGAAACAACGAGCCATCCGGAAGCTTGGGCGGGACGCACCGCGAGCGGACAGACCGTCACCAACAACAAACTGGCATTCACAGGCAATGCCGTGAACGCATACGGCGGACTGGTCGAAAACAAAAAGCACAACAGCGACGGCACCTATAAAACAACGGGCGATGCCAAGAAGAACACGCTCGAAGTCACGGGCGGCACGCTCACCAACGCCTATGGCGCAAAGGTAACGCCAAAGGGCGGAAGTGCCGAAGAGAATACCATCAAGATCACGGGCGGCAGCATCAGCGGCTCTGCTTATGGTGCAGAGATTTCGGATGCGGCAGGCACGGGCACAGGGACCAAGAACAAAGCCGAAATGACCGGCGGCGCCCTGACCGGGTCTCTTTATGGTGCGCGCACGGCAGGCAGCGGCGCCCTCTCGGCGAGCGAAGTCAAGATTACGGGCGGCACGATCGGCGGCAGCGTCTACGGCAGTGCCGTTGCTGCAGGAGCAGGCAGCGCCACGGGCAGCAAGATCAAGCTCGAAGGCGGCTCTGTCGGCGGCAACGTCTACGGCGGACACACCGCATCGGGAGCCACCACAGGCAACACCGTGAACCTCGGCAATGGCACAACGAATGCCGTCACCACCGTCACGGGTACCATCTACGGCGGCAATCAGGCGGCGGACACCGATAACGTCCTGAACGTCAATACCAATGCCACGGCGGGCAACATCGCCAATTTCGGCATGGTGAACTTCAACTTCAACAGCACCTTTAATCAGGCAAATCCCATGCTGAACCTCACGGGCGGGGCTGTAACCACCATCGGCTGGAACAAATTCAAGCATACGGGAAGTGCACCGAGCGGGACATCTGTCCTCATGCAGAATATGACGGGCATTAGCATTCCGGACTACATCCGTGCGAAGGAAATTTCCTCCACGGGGACACACGAATACACCATTGACACCGACACCGGCACTGGGACGGCAAAGCAGATCCTCTTCGGCGGCTACCAGTTCAAGGATGCAAACGTCACGCCGACGACCAGCGATACGACGAAGGATGTCTGGGCAGGACGCTCCGTCATCGGCAACACAACCACCAACAACAATCTCACCATCAACGGCACGAGCCATCGTGATGCCTACGGCGGCTGGACCGCGGGCACGGGCACGACTGCTCCGGCAAAGTTCAACAGCACGAGCAACACCGTCAACCTCAAAGCGGGTTCCTCCGTGCGTAACATCTACGGCGGTTTTACCTCCGTGCAAAGCGGAAACGCAACGGGCAACAAGGTCAATATCTCCGGCGGCACGGTCAGCGGCACTGTGCACGGCGGGTATCTTTCTCATGCCTCGGCGACGGGAGATGCCACGGGCAACACCATCACCATCACGGGCGGCACGATGGGCGATGTCTACGGCGGCTTTACGGCAGGGACGGGAGCCACCACGGGCAACACCGTCAACCTCGGCAGCGCGGCGGATGCCGTCGCCTCGGGTACCACCATTGGCACCATCTACGGCGGCAACAAGGCGGCCGCAGCGGACAACACACTCAACGTCTACGACAGCGCCACGGCGAGGAACATCGCCAACTTCGACAAGATCAACTTCAAGGCGACGAGCACCCACATCACGGTGGGCGACACCCTTTTGACGCTGACAACCGGTGCTACGAACTTTGACTGGACGAAACTCCACGTCGACAACCTCGACAACCTGAATTCCAGTGCCACGAGTGACCGCATCCTGACACTCATGCACAACAGCAACAACATCAACCTCAGCAACTATACACCCACGGGAACGCGCGGACGCATCCACACAAACGACTACGAGGCGGACATCACGACCGACGGCAACCTTGCCACCACACAGAACGTCTACCTCAAGGGTTACCGCTTCCAGAACAACACCACGAACTATGCGGGCGGCACAGCCACGGATGCATGGGGCGGACGTTCCATCATCGGCAATAAGGTACAGAAAAACAAGCTGACGCTCACGGGCGGCAGCGCGACGCTCAATGCGCGCGGCGGCATGGTTGAAAACACCACCGTTCCGGGCACCACGGGCGATGCGGCAGAGAACAAACTCATCCTGAACACCGGTGCACAGACCGCGAACGCCTATGGCGCAGAGGTCAAGACCAAGACGGGCAGCGCGACCAAGAACGAAGTGACCATCAACGCCGGCACCGTGAATGGCACGGTCTATGGTGCAGCGCTGACGCATGCCGCAGCAACGGGCAGCGCAACGGACAACACCGTCACCTTCGCCGGCGGCTCGGTCACCGGCAACGTCTACGGCGGCTTTACGAACGGCTCCGGCAATACGACGGGCAACACCGTAAATCTTGGCGATGGCACGCACAGCATCACGGCAGGTTCGGCGATCGGCGGCACCATCTACGGCGGCAACAAGGCGACGGATACGGGCAACACCCTGAACGTCAACACGAACGCGACAGCGGGCAACATCGGGAACTTCGAGAACCTGAAGTTCAACATCAACAGCAATGCGCTGAACCCCGCGCATCCCATGCTGACACTCAATGCAGGTACGGCAACGAACAACCTCGACTGGGGCAAGCTCACCGTCGATGCGACGAACTTCAACAGCCCGATCAGCACATACGAAGCTTACAATTTGAAGCTCATGCAGAATACGGCGGGCATCAGCTTCACGAAGAACAGCGTCAATACCTATACGGCAAACGGAGGAATTAAGAGTGTCAACAGCGGGAACTTCGAGTTCAGCATTGACACGCTCGGCTCCTCGGTCAACACCACCGAAGTACGTGCGGCAGGGTACCAGTACAAGAACCATACGGGTGCGACCTACACAGCAGGCGACGGCACCCACACCGAAGCGTGGGCGGGCCGCACAAAGGTCGGCAACAAAGTGGAGAACAACAAGCTGACCGTTA
>CAJPQT010000033.1 GCA_905372865.1 uncultured Centipeda sp. | reverse complement strand
CATGGTCGGCACGGGGCGCGGCGCGGCGCACGGCATCCTCATCAAGTCGGGCGAGGCATTGGAGACGGCGGGGAACATCAGCGCGGTGCTGATGGACAAGACGGGCACGCTCACCGAGGGCCGACCGCAGCTCGTCAGCATCCGTCCCGTCGGGATGGATGCCGATGCGCTTGCCGCACTTGCAGCCGCGCTTGAGCAGGGCAGCGAGCACCCGATTGCGGCAGCGATTACGGGCTATGCTGCGGAAAAGGGACTGACCGTTCCCGCCGCTGCGGATTTCGCGGCGGTGTTCGGCAAGGGCGTGCGTGCACGTGTGGCGGATGCGGACTGCGCCGCGGGGAATGCGGCTCTGCTGACGGAGCTGGGCATCGTGATTCCGCCCGCCGTGGAGGAAGCTCGCGCCGAGATGGCAGAACGCGGTGAGACGGCGCTCATCGTCGTGCGTGCAGGACGCATCGTCGGGCTCCTCGGCGTGCGCGATGCAGAGAAGCCGACGAGTGCCGCGGCAGTCGCGCAGATGAAGGCGATGAACCTCACCCCCATCATGCTGACGGGCGACGACGAGCGCACGGCACGGGCAATTGCCGCACGGCTCGGCATCACGGAGGTAATCGCAGGGGTTCTTCCCGCAGAAAAGCGCGCTCATGTGGAGCGGCTGCAGAAGGAGGGCCACCGCGTTGCCATGATCGGCGACGGCGTGAACGACGCGCCCGCCCTCGTACAGGCGGATCTCGGCATCGCCATCGGCGCGGGCACGGATGTCGCCATCGACAGCGCAGACGCAGTGCTCGTGCGGAGCGACCTCCTCGATGCTGTGAGCGCGATCCGTCTGTCGCGCAGTGTCATGCGGAACATCAAAGAGAACCTCTTTTGGGCGTTCTTCTACAACGTCATCGGCATTCCGCTCGCGGCGGGCGTTCTCTATCCCGCCTTTGGCATCAAGCTCTCGCCCATGATTGGCGCGGCGGCGATGAGCCTGTCAAGCGTCTGCGTTGTGCTGAACGCGCTGCGCCTGCGCCTGTTCGCCATCGAGCACGCGCCCGCGGCGGAGACGGCGCACACGCGCCATGAGGTCACGGTAAGCCCCATCGCCTCTGCGGTGGATGACATACATGAAGAAACGGCGGATACTGCCGCCGCACAGGGAAAGGAAGATTTTACCATGGAAAAGACCATCAATGTCAAGGGCATGACCTGCCCGCACTGCGTCAAGCACGTCACAAAAGCCCTCAGCGGTATGGACGGTGTCACCGATGTCGTCGTCGACCTCGATGCGGGCACGGCTTCCTTTAAGACAAGCCGCGACATCCCCCATACAGAGCTTGCCGCCGTCCTCGACGACGCGGGCTATGAGCTGGGCTAAAATATATTTGCAGCCGAAAACGGACGTGCGGGAGAAGCTCCTGCATGTCCGTTTATTTTATGATGTGCAGCCGTTCTTCGCTTCCCCCCTGCACCCGCACAGAGATTTTTCTACGGGATTTGCAAAGTATACCGGACATATTGGATTTACAAAATGACAGATTTATCCTACAATAAGAAAATCAATCTGTGAGGTGACGATGATGGAGGAACGACTTGACACATCACGACGCTCGGTCTTCATGGCGGGCATGCACGACGGGGTGCCGATTGCGCTCGGGTATTTCGTCGTGGCGTTCACGCTCGGGATTCTCGCCAAGACGGCAGGGCTGACCCCGTGGCAGGGCTTCGTGACGAGTGCGGTCAACATCGCCTCGGCGGGCGAATACGCAGGCTTTACGGTGATCGCGGCACAGGCGCCCTATCTTGAGATCGCCGTGCTGACGCTCGTTGCGAATGCACGCTACTTCCTCATGGCGGCGGCGCTGACGCAGCGGTTCGCGCCCGAGACCTCACTGCTCCACCGCCTTGTCGTGAGCTTCGGCGTGACGGATGAGATCTTCGGCATCACGGTCGCACGCGGGGGACTGCTGAACCCGTACTACAACTACGGTGCGATGGCGATCTCCGTGCCCGCGTGGGCGGCGGGCACGTCGGCAGGCATCCTCGCGGGCGGTATTCTCCCCGCCGCAGCGGTCTCCGCACTCTCGGTCGCGCTCTACGGGATGTTCGTCTGGGTCGTCCTCCCCGCCGCGAAGAAGAGCCGCCCCATCGGCAGCATGGTGCTCGCAAGCTGTGTGCTCTCGCTCGCCGCGACGTACGCACCCGTGACGGGCGAGCTCTCGGGCGGCACGCGCACGATCCTCCTCACGCTGCTGGTCGCAGGCATCGGCGCAGCACTCTTCCCCGTGGACGAGACGCAGGAGGACGCCCATGAATGACATTTGGCTCTACATCGCCGTCATGAGTGCAGTAACGCTTGCGATCCGGCTCACCCCCGCACTCCTCCTGCGGAGCGCCATCAAGAACCGTTTTGTACGCTCCTTCCTCTTCTACGTGCCATACGTGACGCTCGCCGTCATGACCTTCCCCGCGATTGCAGAGGCGACCCGCACCCCCGTCGCGGGCGCGGCGGCATTCGTCTTTACGCTCTACCTCGCATGGCACGGTGCGAGCCTTTTCCGCTGTGCGGCGGGGGCATCCGTCATGGTGCTGATCGTGGAGGGAATTGTGTTTTCGCTGTAAAAAGGGACTGCGTGGGCGCAGTTCCTTTTCTGTGCTATAAAATATACGTCTAAGGAATCGCTGATAGAATGAAGAAGTGGAGGTGAGCGCATGGATTTTGATTGTTGGACAAGTCTCAAAATCGGGGAAGCATCCTACATCATCGCAGAAAAGATCCGCTACAAGGAGAAAACATCAGATGATGTATGGACAGAGTATGGACTCATCACAGACAAAAGTGATATACACCTCTGGCTGAGCATTGCGGAGGACGGACTCTCGTGCAGCCTCTCCTCCCCTGTGGGCAACAAAATGCCGAAGGGCTACCGTCTCCATGACAGCGGCACAGAGGTCGTAACGGGTGTATGGGGCAATACGGATGCCTCCGTCGGCGATGAGACGGAATACGAACAGTATGAAAGTGCAGACGGCAACGCAACCTTCTTTGTCGAACATTGGAACGGCAGGCGCAGTAGCTCTGCGGGACGCAAGATCTCTGCCGCTGTCATCGTCGCAGACACGGATGTCGGTGCGCGGCAGAGGGCGCGAGCTGTGTATCTGCGCTCGGGGCTGCGCGATTTAGCCGTCCATGCGGGCTCAGGTCTGGCTGCCGTCGGCATCGTCCTTTTCTTCCTATCCGGTATCCCCGACCTCGACACGCGGGATTGGCATGATTTTCGACGTTTCGTGAATATGCCCTATGCGCTGCATGAGCGGCTCTCAGATGCCCCCTACTACAAGGAGGGGGCTGCGGAGAACGGTACACGGCTCTATGCGGCGCAGATCGACGGCGGTACGGCTGCCCTCGACCTCATCGAGGGGGTGGACGGTATGGTGCAGGATGCCTTTATCGAAAAGGCAGCTGCGGAGAGCCCCCTCGTCATCCGCACGCAGACGGAGACCGCACGCATTACGAGCGCGGCGGACGGCAGGGCGCACATCATCCTCACGGAGACAACACCCGACCTCACACCTGCCGCCGAAAAACTGGAACGCGGCTACGTCCTCATGCGTTATGCCGAGCTCGTACGCACGGGCGATCAGCGCGGGCGTGCCGTCGTGGTGCTGCAGGAAAGTCCGAGGGCCGACACTCCCTCTGCCGCACCTGCGGATAGAGCGGCATCTGCAACGGCAGCAGCACCCCCTACGACTGCGCCCGCACCGACCACCTCCGCGAGCGAGGAGACACCGCGCCGAATGCGCCATCTTGCACACTGACTGCGCCGCTCTGCGGGCAATAACATAAGGAAGCACTGATAAATTCAGCCGCGCCATCTTAACGCATCTTTTTTGCCCTGTCTGTGTCAACAAATCCTCCACATAGCTTTTGCTATGCGTCCGGTTTGCATCCTTGACAGGACGAAAAAATCTGCGCAAATCTGACGGACTTCATTTTATCAGTGATTCCATAAAAGACAGGAGAACCCACATGATCGATCTGTCCACCCTGATGCTTACCGTATTCTATGCCGCATTCGGCATTCTGCTCATGGTTGTATCCAACATCGTGATCGACCTCTTCATCCCCGGCAACTTCGCCGAGGAGATTCGGCGCGGCAACCGCGCGGTCGCATGGCTGTCGGCGGGCTCGTTCATCGGCATCGGCGAGATCCTGCGTGCTGTCATCATGTCTCCCACATACGAGGCGTTGACGACGGACTTTGTGCAGGGGGTTGTCGCAAGTGCCGTCTACGCCGCCGTCGGCATCCTCTGTTTCATCGTCGGCTTTTTCATCATCAACGCGTGGCATCGCAAATACGCGCTTGCCGCCGAGATCCAGCGCGGCAATACGGCGGCGGGCATCTTCGTGTTCGGGATCTTCGTTGGCCTGTCGCTTGTTATCAGCGGCGCGGTGCATTGACACCACGGGCGTACGGATATGATGTCCCTAAACGAACCCTAGTGAAGCAAGTGAGTAAAGCGTGCGGTATGCCCCGACGGATTTCTTTCGTTCAAGCGAAGCGCGTTTAAGAAGTCCGTCGGTATTTAAGCATACAAGCACGCGATCACTTGCGCAGCGAGGTGTTCGTGTGGGGCATCATATCTTAGAAAGGATGTGAACGATGGAAAACATGGGGCGCAAGGCCGCCATCCTCGCCGCTGCATTTGCCTCCGTCGGGGCACTTGGTGCGGCATACGTCTATCGTCATGACATCGCTTTTTCCATCGCCGATGCCGTGCATCCCGAGTGGAATGCGGGCGAGGCGCGGCTTGCGGATGCCTATGACCGCCGCTACACCCTTCTCAACAACGGCGACGGCACGGAGACCGCACTCTACGATGACAGCACTGCCGTCACCTTTCGCCACGACGGCGCGGGCGACCTCGTCTGGCTGTTCGGGACGGCGAGCCTCCTCGCCCCCCTCGCGCCGAACTACTTCGCATTTCACGGATTCTCCTACGCGGGCGGCACAATGGATCTCGCGCAGATGACCTACCGCACAAATGCGCCGCTCACACCGCTCCCCGGAACATTCAAGGTATCCTCCAGCAGTCACGCCCACGGTTTTTCCCGTGGTTATACGGGGCGCAGCTACAGCGAAAAGAAAAGCGAGAAGTCGGGCGAGGTCAGCCGCAGATCCGGCTTCGGGCAGGCGGGCATCCGCTCCTCGGGAGGTTCGTAACGTGAGCAGCACACACAAAGAGACCTACATCGACGCACTCGACCCGGATATCTTCACCTATATCCAATACGGCGACTATGCAGACCGTTACCCGACACATACCGTGCAGGAGTTCTCGCAGGACCTCTATGATGAGATGCGCACGGCATCGGCGGGGCTGTTCCGCATCTTCTGCAAGGCGGCGCAGGTGCTGCAGACAGCGCCCGACGACTTCGCGCGTGCGATGGATCTGCCGCGCGAACTGCTCCCCTATCTGCGCATCCCGAATGCGTTTCATCTGCCGACGTGGCTCTCGCGCTTCGACTTCGTCCTCGATGCGAAAGGGCGTATCCGCATGGTCGAGATCAATGCGGATACGCCCTGTTTTATTGTGGAGTCCTTCTATGCCAACGGCATCGCAGCAGCGTATCACGGACGGCGCGACCCGAATGCAGGGATGCGGGCGCAGCTGCGGGATTTCCTCACGCGTATCCACAATCAGCTTGCCGCGCCCATCGCCGATCTAAAGCGACAAACGCTCACGCACCGCCCCTTCGTATTCAGCTGCTTCGACGACTATCCCGAAGATCTGGCAACGACGCGCTTCCTCATGGAACAGATGCAGAAGGGGGTTCCGCACGGCGACATCCGCTTCCTGTCGTTCTACGAGATGGAGATTGACGATGCGGGCATCCCACTTGCAGACAACGCATATACATCTGCACTTTATCGGCTGCACCCGATGGAAATATTGATTGACGAGCGCACGACGAACGGAGAGCCGCTTGGTGCACTGTTTCTGGATTTATATAAGGAGGGGAAATTCACACTGATGAATCCGCCCGAGGCAATTCTCCTGCAGAACAAATCCTTTATGGCGCTCGTCTACGCGCTCGCGCGGACGGAGCAGTTCCTAACGCCCGCCGAGTGTGCGCTCGTGGAGCGCTATCTCGTCCCCTCATACTTCGCGGACGACTTTGCCGCACTCACAGACGGCACATACATCCGCAAGGAGATCTGGGGGCGCGAGGGAAAGAACGTCCGTCTGGTCGAAAAGCAGGGCGGTCGTGCGCGAACGCTGCACGAGAAGCAGCCCGACAACGCGGACGAGATCATCTGCCGCACGAGCCGCACGGCAATGTATCAGGACTTCGTCCGTCAGCCGCACTTCGTCCACACGGTCGACGCAGGGACAATCGAGGGCTTTCTGACGCTCTCGTGCTTCATGCTCTTCGATCAGCCCTCCGCGGTCGGCGCACGCTTCTCCCCCGCCGAGATCGCAGGCACGGAGGCATACTTTCTGCCGCTTGTGGTTAAGGAGCCATAGGCAAACAAAAAGACGGAAAGGCTGTGCCTATTCCGTCGATCGAAACTTTGTGCTATACTAACAACAGGTGACTGATGAGGTTCGGCCTCCCTCAGGGGAGGTGATGCGTGTGACACTTTATGAAAAGCTGTCGCTTCTGGTTGCAGTGTTGACACTCCTAACCAGCATCATTTTCAATCTGCTTCAATTGTAGGCAGAAAAAAGAACCGTCCGCGGTTCACGTCGGCTCCTTCTTCAAGAATATTTCAATTCTAGGGAGAGACCGACGTACCCACTCGTCAGTCACCCTTTTTGTGTCTTTATTATACCAACACCGAAAAATCTTGTCAACTCTCTCTGCGTCGCTCCCACCAGCTCCCCGCGAGGAAGAGGATAAGGGAGGCGGTGATGCCGACGGCGATGGGATGCAGCCCGAGCGGTTTGAACCCCGCCGCCATCGCCGCGCAGTAGATGAGCGTGCCGCCCCCCATCGCGGCAAGCGCCCCCGTGCGCCGCGCCCATGTGGTAAAGAGCCCAAAGACCAGCACCCAGAAGAATGCCGTCTCCAGCCCGCCGAATGCGAACATATTGATGAGCCAGATCAGCGACGGCGGCGCAATCGCGAGCACGAACACGATGATGCCGAGGGCGGCGGTCACGCCCATCGAGAGACGGCGCAGGGTCTGCTCGGGGACGAACTTCCCGCGTTTCTGGCGATGGTGGAGGTAGACATCCTTTACCACCGCCGACGAGGCGACGATGAGCACGCCCGAGATCGTCGAGATCGACGCGGCGAGCGGGCCGATGATCGCAAATCCGAGCAGTTCGGGCGGCATCACCTGTGCCATCAGCTGCGGAATCACGCTGTCCACGCCCCCGAGCGCCTTCGCATCCACGCCGAGCACGCCGCGCCCGAGCACCCCGACGAGGTTCACGGCGATGTTCATAAAGGCGATGACGACCGTGCCGATGATCATGGCGCGGTGCATATCGCGGCTGCTCCGATAGCTGATCCCGCGCACCACCGACTGCGGCAGCGCGATGGTGAGCGCACCGACGAGCAGCCACTGCGAGACGTAGAGCGATATCGGCATACGCCCCGCCGCCGTCGGGGTCAGCATCTCGGGATGCACGCTGCGCAGCTCCGCGAGGATCGCCGCAAGGCCTCCACCCGCCTCGAGCACATAGTAGAAGAGCAGGACGATGCCGAGCATCATCACAATCGCGCAGCACGTATCCGTCAATGCAACGGCACGGAATCCACCGATCGATGTATAGACAACGACCACAATACCGAACAACACCAGCCCGAGCTCATAGCTGTACCCCGTGACCGCGGCAAAGAGCTGCGCCCCGCCGACGAACTGCGCAACCATCGACGCGGCAAAGAAGATCACAATGGCAAATGCCGCCAGTGCCGCGAGTGCGTCCGACCGATAGCGGTGACGGATGATGTCGACAATCGTAACGGCGTGGATGCGCCGCGCGAGCCGCGCAACCTTCTTGCCGAAGATACCGAGCACGAGGAAGA
This sequence comes from uncultured Centipeda sp., assembly GCA_905372865.1. Lineage (GTDB taxonomy): Bacteria > Bacillota > Negativicutes > Selenomonadales > Selenomonadaceae > Centipeda. The sequence goes on along the minus strand of CAJPQT010000033.1, from coordinate 3,999 downwards.
TCGTCATGGTCTGGATGACGGCCATGTAGATCCAGCCGAAGCCGATCTCGTACGCCATGCCGGGACCGCCGACAAAGGAGCTGACCGAGCTGTACGTCGCAACCATCGTCATCGCGAGCACGAACGCACCGAGCGACTGCCCGCCGACGAAGTAGCCCGCGAGGAACCCACCCGTATGGCTCTGCCGCCGCACGTAGATCCCGAGCGCGAGCATCGCCGTCATGAAGCCGAGGAGCGGCAGGAGCACCATCAGATTGCCGTTCATCGCGCCGCCCCCTCTCCGCACTCATCGAGGGGAACGTCCTCCGCCGTCCACGCGAGGTACACCGCGAGCACCGCGCCCACGACCAGCACGCCGACCGTCGACGTGACCGCCCAGAGCGGAAAACCCGCGACCGTCACATCAACGTCCGCGAGACCAAAGCCGAGCACCGTCCAGAGCACGGCAAAGAGAGCACCTGCCGCGGCGGTACGCCTCGCCTCACGAGCGATGGCGGCCGCCGCCTTTTTTTCATCCTGCATGATGAACCTCCTATGAAATTAAACTACTGCCGTCAAAGGCACAGGGCTCTTTGCGGCGCAAATAAGATATCGTCCTATCCTACCATATCACGCGCCTCGATGCAATGCGCTAAAATTATACAACAGCATAATTTTCGTCTTATTTGTCATGCGTTTGCCGAACGCAATGCCACGTTCAAGCCCCAACGCGAACCACGACGCACGCCGCTCTGTCATATCCGCTGTCCCCCATCGGGAGAGCGTCCCCTGCTGCCGCAAAAAAGATACATTCGACCACCGGAAAGGCTTGCTTAAATATACAAAATCATATATATTAGAGGTATCTTTCAGAAAACAAAACCATAGAAAGGAAAGGGACGATATTTTGAATATCAAACAAAAGCTGCTCCTGATGGGAACGATCATGGCCCTGCTCGTCACGGCCATCTGCGGGATCGGCTACTACAAGGCGCAGGACGCCCTCACGGAGAGCACCGCCGGGGAGATCGAGGCGCTCCTCACCGTGGAGGCGAGCAACCTCGACACATGGCTCGTACAGAAGGAGCAGCAGGCCGTCAGCGCCGCGAACCTGCTTGAGGCGTACGACGGCAACCCCATCGTGACGGACCGCGAGATGATGAGCCTCGCCGCGAACGACAAGGACGTGCTCGACCTCGCAAACGGCATGGAGGACGGCCATTTCATCAGCTGGAACGACGGGGACATCTCCGAGACCGACCCACGCGGGCGCGACTGGTACAAGGATGCAAAGGCGGCGAACAAGCCGATCTTCACCGAGGTCTACCAGGATGCCGTCTCGAAGAAGATGGTCGTCTCCGTCGCAGTGCCCTACCATCACAAGGACGGCACGTTTGCCGGCGCGATCTGCTCCGATCTCACGCTCGACACACTGGGTGAGCGCGTCGCGAAGCTGAAGTACCACGGTCAGGGACAGGGCATCATCGTCGATCCGTCAGGGCTCATCATCGCCTCTACCGAAGGCATGGCCATGCACAAGGTCGAGGAGAATCCCGTACTCAAAGCACGTTTCTCAGACATGCTGCAGAAAAAGCAGGGCTACTTCGCCATGGAAAAGGACGGCGAGGATCAGATCATCGCCTATGCGACGGTCCCCTCCTCCGGCTGGATCGTCGCCGTCGCCGTCCCCGAGCGCATCGCCTTTGCGCAGCTTGCAAGCCTCAAGGTGACCTACGCAGGGCTCACCATCCTCGGCATCCTGCTCGTTGCGGGCATCATCTTTGCCCTCCTGCGCTTCGCCGCGACCATCACGGGCGCGACCGAGCGTCTCCTGCATCATGTCGACGCACTCGCACGGGGCGATCTCAGCCAGGCGGATCTCCCCGTCACCTCACAGGACGAACTGGGGCGGCTCGCCGCGAACTTCAACACCATGATGAAGAACATCCGCGACGTCATCCGACAGGTCGCGGGTACGGCAGAGCAGCTTGCCGCCGCCTCCGAGCAGCTCACAGCGGGCGCACACCAGATGGCGGAGTCCGCCACCGAGATCGCGGGGACCGTTGCCAACGTCGCCGAGGGCACCGACGCACAGCTTGAGAGCCTCGCAGGGGCAAAGAAGAACATCGGCATCGTCTCGGACGACATCGAGAACGTCACGAGCAAGGCGGCACACGTCGCGGACAGCTCCGTCCGTACGGCAGACGCAGCGGCGAAGGGCGAGAGCCTCATGACCGAGGCAATGCAGAAGATGACGGGCATCGAGCAGAGCGTACTGCGCTCCGCCGAGGTCGTCGAGAAGCTCGGCGAGAGCTCCAAGCAGATCGGCGAGATCGTCGAGACCATCTCCGCCATCGCCGACCAGACCAACCTCCTCGCCCTCAACGCCGCCATCGAGGCGGCACGCGCGGGCGAGACGGGGCGCGGCTTCGCGGTCGTCGCCGAGGAAGTCCGAAAGCTCGCCGAGCAGAGCCGCGAGGCAGCGGACCAGATCAAGGATCGGATCGCGGGCGTGCAGAATGACACCTCACAGGCAGTTGCCGCCATGCAGAGCGGAACGGCCGAGGTACAGGCAGGAGCATCCGCCATTCACGAGGTCGGCACCCAGTTCGAGAGCATCATGCGCATGGTCGAGGAGATCAAAGAGCAGATGGCAGACATCAACAGCTCCATGCAGACTGTCACCAGCGGCACAGAGAAGATCGTCCAGTCCGCGACCATGGTCAACGAGATCACGGAGAAGACCGCAGACCACATGCAGAACATCTCCTCCTCGTCCCAGTCGCAGTCCGCATCGAGCGAGGAGATCGCCTCGGCATCCCAGTCGCTCGCCATGCTTGCGACCGACCTGCAGAATACCACGAACAAGTTCAAGCTCTAGGAAAACCAATACAAAATGCCCCGCAGATGTACTGCGGGGCATTTTTATGAGAACATATTGCTTTTTTTCGTCGGCTATGTCTATAATAGAAACGGAACGTCCTCGGACAACGGCGGTGTCTTTCCCCCGAAAGGGGGTGAGCAGCTATGAGCGAAATTGGCGCGATCGTACTACTCATCGTGGCAACAGGCTACGTGCTTGCGATAAGCCAAAAGAAATAACCGCCCAGCTCTGACCAGTTGAGCGGTTCATAGAAAAAAACGCGATCCTGGAAAGGCACCGCCCGAGGCGTTCCTTCTGTTCTTATTATAGCAAAGCATCATCAAATCTGCAAGATAAAAGATCGGAGCCTCCCATGACTGACATCATCGACATCCACACGCATACACTGGCGAGCGTGCACGCCTACAGCACCATCCGTGAGATGGCCGCTGCGGCAAAGGCGAAGGGGCTCGCCCTCCTCGGCATCTCCGACCACGCCCCCGCACTGCCCGGCACATTCCACGAGCTGTACTTCTGCAACTTCCGCGTCATCCGCCCCGCCGCCTACGGCATCGACATCATCATGGGCGCAGAGCTGAACATCATGGACTACGAGGGCAGCGTCGATCTCCCCGCACGCATCCTGCAAAAGATGCACTACGCCATCGCGAGCCTGCACGACCTCGTCATCAGGCCCGGAACGCAGGAGGAAAATACGCGTGCCCTCGTGGGCGCAATGGCCAACCCCTACGTCGCCATCATCGGCCACCCCGACAACCCCGCCTATCCCGTCGACTTCGACACACTCGCACGCGCCGCCGCCGAACACCACGTCCTCATTGAGGCGAACAACGCCTCGCACAACCCAAGCGGCCCGCGCAAGGGCTCGGAGCTCCTCGCGCGGGACCTCCTCGCCGCCTGCCGCCGTCACGGCACGCATATCATCATCGGCAGCGACGCGCACATCGACATCGACGTGGGCGAGCACAGCCATACGCACGCCATCCTGGCGGATGTGGATTTCCCCGAGGAACTCGTGCTGAACAGCGATCCCGCGCGTCTCAAGGCATGGATCGCAGAGCGCCATGCACAAAATGGGGTGCACGGATTGGATTATTTTTCTTAATTATTTTCATTTTATAGTTATTTATATATAT
>CAJPQT010000032.1 GCA_905372865.1 uncultured Centipeda sp. | reverse complement strand
CGAAGATGACAGATTTACAGTCTGTTGCCTTTAACCACTCGGCCACCTACCCATGACCTTGACAAGTATATGCGATAATATGCGCTCTTGTCAAGGTGATTCTCAAATTCTTTATCCCTTACTCTGCCAAGGGCTTCATCGTCGGGAAGAGCAGCACATCGCGGATGGATGCGCTGTCGGTCAGGAGCATGACAAGGCGATCCACGCCGATGCCGAGACCGCCCGTCGGCGGAAGGCCATACTCAAGTGCCGTGATGAAGTCACGATCCATGACATGCGCCTCGACATCTCCTGCCGCACGCTGTTCAAGCTGATCGAGAAAACGCTGTTCCTGATCGATGGGATCGTTCAGCTCCGTAAATCCGTTTGCAAGCTCACGTCCATAGACGAAGAACTCAAAGCGATCCGTGATGCGCGGATCGTCTGCATTGCGCTTCGCGAGCGGGGAGATCTCGGTCGGATGCCCCGTGATAAAGGTTGGCTGCATCAGAGTCTCCTCAACCTTTTCCTCGAACGCGGCGTTCAGAATGCCGCCGATGCCGTGGCGCTCCTCGAACGGGACACCGACCGCACGTGCCATCGCACGTGCCTCATCAACCGTCTTGCAGGAGAGGAAGTCCTTTCCCGTCGCCTCGCGTACCGCATCGTTCATGCTGATCGTGCGGACATTATTGAGGTCGATTTCGATGCCCTGATATGTGATCTTCGTTGTACCGAGCACATCCTCCGCCGCCTGACGCACAATCCCCTCCGTGATTGCCATGAGATCACGATGGTCGGCAAACGCCTGATAGATTTCGATGGACGTGAACTCCGGATTATGACGCACATCCATGCCCTCGTTGCGGAAGATCCGCCCCATCTCATAGACGCGGTCGAGACCGCCGACGATGAGCCGCTTGAGACTGAGTTCCGTTGCAATGCGGAGATAGAGGTCAATGTCGAGTGCGTTGTGATGCGTGATAAAGGGACGTGCAGCGGCACCACCTGCGATTGTCGAGAGCACGGGCGTCTCAACCTCGAGGAAGTCCCGCTCGTCGAGATAGCGTCGGATGGACTGAATGATCTTCGTCCGCTTGCGGAAGGTCTCGCGTACCTCATGATTTATCATGAGATCGAGATAGCGCTGACGGTAGCGCGTGTCTACATCCTTGAGCCCGTGGAATTTCTCGGGCAGAGGCCGCAGTGACTTTGACAGGAGCTCGAAGTTCTCGACACGTACGGTAATCTCGCCGCGCCGTGTCTTGAAAACAACACCGCGAATCCCGATGATATCGCCGAGGTCGAGGCGCTTGAACTCTTCCTTATATTTTTGTTCGCCGAGAACATCCAGTTTGAAATAGATTTGTATATTTCCCGTGCGATCATTGAGCGTCGAAAAGGATGCCTTGCCATGTCCGCGTATTGCCATGAGACGGCCGGCGATGCGAACTTCCGCACCTTCCTCATCCTCCGCAAGGTAGTCATATTTTTCCTTGAGATCCGCCGCGTAGTCCGTAACCTCAAAGCGATGTCCAAACGGCGCAACGCCCATGGCACGAAATGCATCCATCTTCTCGCGGCGGACACGCATCATCTCATTCAGATCCTGTTCCGGCGCATTCGCCGTATTTTCTCTTTCGTCAGCCATCCCTGCTCCTTACTTCTTAATGTCCATGATCTTGTACTGGATCACGCCTGCCGGTGCATTGACATTGACCACATGGTTAATCTTTTGTCCAAGCAGAGCCATGCCGAGCGGAGACTCGTTCGAGATCTTCCCCTCATCGGGGTCTGCCTCGGTGGAGCCAACGATGAGGAAGGTCTCATCCTCATCGAATTCCAAATCCTTCACCGTCACGCGGCTGCCCATGGTGACGGTCTTGCCGTCTCCGGCCTTGATGATGTCGGAGTTGCGAATCTTGGTTTCGAGTTCCTGAATCTCGCCCTCGAGGAATGCCTGCTCGTTCTTCGCATCATCGTATTCGGAGTTCTCAGAAAGATCGCCGAGTGCAATGGCGGCCTTGAGGCGTTCAGCGACTTCGATACGCCGCACACTCTTGAGATAGTTGAGCTTTTCGACGAGCTTATTGTAGCCGTCCTCGGTCAGCATGACCTTCTTCTCTGTCATGAAATAATCCCCTTTATTCTAGTTCTCCTGTGTTGACCGCTTCGATCAGTGCCGTTATTACCGCATTGTCCTGTCCTGCACGAATCAGTGACAGCCGTTCCTGTCGCTTCATTTTCTTGAATTGACACTCTCGTTTCTGTGCCTCTTCCTTTGCTGCAAACGCCTCTGCATACACGAGGTGGACAGGTCTGCGGCCACGCGTATACTTTGCACCGTGTCCTTCGTTGTGTGCATGAAGCCGCCGCCGCAGGTCATTTGTCCAGCCGGCGTAGAGGCTTCCGTCCGCACACAGCAAAAGGTATGCATAGTTCATTCTGCCGCGTCTTTGATGGTAATTTTCTCAATCACGACATCATGCACGGGACGATCAGCATATCCGGTTTGTGTGTGACCGATATCACGCACCACATCCATCCCCTCGATCACCTTTCCAAAGACCGCATGGTGGTTGTCGAGCCACGGTGTTGCAGCGAGCGTGATGAAAAACTGGCTGCCGCCCGTATTGGGCCCCGCATTTGCCATTGAGAGAACGCCCTCGTCATCATGCTTGAGGGCAGGATCGAATTCATCGGGAATTGTGTAGCCAGGGCCGCCTGTCCCATTCCCGTTCGGGTCGCCGCCCTGAATCATAAACCCGTCAATGACGCGGTGGAAGATCAGCCCGTCATAAAAGCCCTTTTCCACAAGGTCGATGAAATTTTTCGTTGTAATTGGCGCCTTGTCCTCAAACAGCTCCACCTCAAAGCTGCCCTTGTTCGTTGTAAATACTGCAATGCGATTTGCCACGGCTTTGTTCTCTCCTTTGTTCTGATCCAACAGCATGTTGAATGACATCCCTGCACTCCCGCTGTGCGCCATGACCAATACAGCAATGACGGCAACTGCGATCCCGAGTGTCAGGAGATAAAATTTCTTCCCCATTCTACCGAATGCCCTCCTATATTTCAACCTCTATTTCAAAAACGATGCTGCTCCCCCGCTTTGGTCGGCGACCATACAGGAATCTCAGCCCCCTTGGCAAAGAAGTCCTTGGATGGCTGCCATGCGGGATAACCGACAGAGTGCATGGAGACGAGCGCCTTCGGATGCGTTTCGGCGCAGAACACCTTTGCACCGCGCTCCATCGACGGCCCCAGACGCCCATCCACAGGGAAAAACGCAAGGTCAAAGGAACGTCCTGCGAGATGCTTCATCTGCTTGCGGAAGGCATTCTCCGCAAGTTTCCGATTCTCGGGCGTATCTCCTGTCCAGTCCCACCAGTTGAAATCTCCGGCATGGAAAATCTGCTTCCCATTTACTTCTACGAGGAAGGATGTGCCCTCATCGGTCGATGAGAAACTCGTAACGGAGATGCAGTCATCCTGCCAGCTGTCATAGAGGCCGATCCAGCTTATCTGCTCTGCCGGAATGCGTGCCGCACCCGGATTTCGCCGTATATCCTCACTCAGAAGGTAGCGTCGTGTCTTGTCGGCGTAGCGTGCAATCATCGGATTAAAGTGATCGAAATGCGTGTGTGAAGCAAAAAAGTACAAGGGCATATCGTCATCCGCTGCCAGTTCGCGTCCAAGCACATCCGCAGGATCGTCGAATGCGTCAAAAACCAGCAGAATGTCATCCATGCGGACGAAGAATCCGCTGTTCAGCAAATAGATTACATCCATAGCGTAATTTTATTTCCTTTCCTTATGCTCATCAAAACTCTCGTCCGATGCCGCCGCATCGTTCTGGTTGATTCGCCCGAACCCGCGTCCCATAACCTCATTTGCCGACATGATGATGACAAAGGCATGGGGGTCGACATTGTGAACTATAAATTTCAACTTCCCGACCTGTGTGGTTCCGACGGCCACAAAGACAACATTGCGTTCGCGGCGGGTGTATGCTCCTTGTCCATGCAGAAACGTAACACCGCGATGCATCTGGTCGATGATGTGCTCTGCGATCTCCTTGTACTTATCTGAGATGATGAGGACTGCCTTGCGGTGATTGAATCCTGCAACGATCTTGTCCATCACCGTCGCATTGATGAACATATAGATCAGCGTAAACATTGCCGGTGCCATACCGAAGAGAAATGCCGCGATGAGCATGATGAGACAGTTCATCGAAAAGAGAACTCCGCCCATATGCAGATCATAGTATTTTCGAACGATGACGGCGAGGATGTCAAAGCCGCCCGTACTTCCGTTCATGCGGAAGACAAGCCCGTAGCCAAGCCCTGCAAAGACACCGCCGTATACGGTCGTAAGCATCATGTCATTCACAGGTGCATAGGCGTTCAGCGGGCGCGTCAAATCGAGGAAGAATGAAAAGATCGCAGTGCCGATGATGATGTCAACGGTATAGGACTTCCCCATCAGCTTCCACGCCATGAACAGCAGTGGGATATTATAGATGAAAGTTTGCAGACCAATGGGAAGCCCAAAGAGGTAGTAAACAATCATCGCAATTCCGGTTGCACCGCCGGTGAGGAGATGCGCGGGAACCAGAAAGAGATTGATCGCACAGCTTGCAATGAGGCAGCCGAGTGCAATTCCGGCATAGCGCATGATGCGGTGCCCAAGCACACGCATATGCAGATCATGCGTCATTGGACATATCCTCCCAGCTGCACTACGTCCTCTTTGGGAAGGGCAGACACATCGATCTCCTTGGATGCAATAAAGCCTCTCTTTAGATCGAGTTCGACAAAGGACGAATCCTCGGACAGTGCCATCTCGTCCGCTTCCTCATCCGTCAGTGGGAGCATGGTGATCCGTGCGGACTGCAAAGCTCCGTGTTCCGCATCCAGATTTAGAATGAGACGCTCACGCGGATGCTCCGGATGGGAGAATACATAGCAGATATGCCCGTCCAAAAACTGGCGCTCTGCCTTCCCATAGACCTTTAGGAGATAGCTGCTCGTCGAGCCGTAGTGGACATCCTTGCGCAGACGATACTTCTCTCCAATCAAATTGATATCCACAACTTTCCCGCTGGTGACCGAGGTCGATGTAACAACATCCCCATAGGTAAAGGTCTTGAGGTGGATCCCCCAGATCACTTGCTCGTTTTGAACGTCGGGTTCTCCCCAGCGCTCACGCAGAGCCTCCTCGGAATCTCCGAGCGATATATTCCGGTAGGAAAAGTCCTCTGCTTTAATCTTGCCCGCAGCCTGTCCATCCGCAAAAATCAAGAAGGAAAGAAGGCACAGCATCATCAGCGTACCGAAACGAAAATACCTCTGCATATCCTCTCACCTCATGCCTCGTTAGTTAGAAGGTAAAGTTTCCATGTTCAATGATGGTAACGGATTCGCCGGATGATGTCCGTCCGACCACCGTGAGGTCTTTCGTACCGATCATAAAGTCCTCATGGACAAGCGAATGGTTGACACCATGCTGTCGAAGTTCATCCTCTGCCATGCTTTCTCCGCCTTTTATGCAGGTCGGATAGGCCTTCCCAAAGGCAAGGTGGCAGGATGCGTTCTCATCGAAGAGCGTATTGTAAAAGAGGATGCCGCTCTGCGAGATCGGAGAGTCATATGGCACAAGTGCCACTTCACCGAGGAAGGATGCGCCCTCATCCGTATGGAGCAGTTCCTTCAAATGTTCTTCCCCCTGCTCCGCCTTGTAGGAGACAACCTGCCCCGCCTCAAACGTAAGCGTGAACCCGCTGATCAGATTTCCGTTGTAGTGGAGCGGCTTCGAGGCAGCGACCGTACCGTTCACCCCGTCGCGTTTCGGAAGCGTATATACCTCCTCCGTCGGAAGATTGGCGGCAAAGAGCGTTCCCTCTGCAGACTTTTCCGCACCGCCCATCCAGATATGACCTTTTGGCAGTTCAATGCGCAGATCCGTGCCAAGATGATTCCAATAGTGCAGCTCCGTAAATGCCTGTGCATTGAGGAAGGCTGTCCGCTTTTGCAAAACATCAATGTGAGTGCGCCATGCAGATACAGCATCCTCATGTTCGGAGACACGCACGGCACTGAGGATCTCTCCCCAAAGACGCTCCACCGCCTCTGCATCCGAGCAGTTTGGAAACACCTTGCGTGCCCATGCTGTTGTCGGTACAGAGACAACACACCATGTATTCTTATTGCTCATTAGACGTGTACGATAGTCCATAAGGGCCCTGCCCGCCGTCTGACTTGCCTCCGTGAGACGCTTCGGATCGATGTCCGAATAGAGGTCGGGATCCGATGCCGCAATCGAGATAAATGCCGCACCCTGCGCCGCATGTTCGTCGTAGAACGCCTTGCGCCATGAGGGGAACTCACGAAAGCGCTCCGCATTCGCCTTCTGAAAGCGAATGTGGGAGAACTCCTCATCGTTCCAGTTGACAGCAACATCATAGGCACCGACATCGTATGCCTCCGATGTGAGCGCGTGCACAAAGTCCGCACACGTAATCGGTGCATGGATAACAAGCGGCTGATTCTTCTGCAGGTTTACTCCCACGCGAATCACGAGTGCAGCATATTTTTTGAGTAGATCCGTATTCATTTCATACCTCGGTCGTATCAAAGAGCAGGGTGACGGGGCCGTCGTTGATCGAGGACACCTGCATATCCGCGCCGAACGCTCCGCATTCGACATGCACACCGCGCTCCCTGAGTTCCTTCATAAACGCTTCATACAGCGGGATTGCGTGCTCCGGTTTTGCCGCCTTGGAGAAGCCCGGGCGTCTCTTTTTGAGGTCGGCAAACAGGGTAAACTGTGAAATCACAAGTACCGCACCATCCACCTCGGCAAGTGCACGGTTCATCTTTCCATTTTCATCGGAAAACACACGCAGATGAACGACTTTCTCCGCCAGATGCGCAGCATCCTCCCGTGTATCCTCGGGGGCAATGCCCAGCAAAATAAGATAGCCGACCTGAATCTGCCCGCAAATGCGCCCTTCGATTTCGACGGATGCTTCTTTCACTCGTGTAACTACGGCACGCAAGGAATCCCTTCTTTCCAATGTGACCTATTATAACATGCTTCTGCGCGAATGTCTCTCAAGCAGAGAAAAAAGACGTAAGTAAACGCGTAAGTATGAACTGGTCGCACGCTCCCATCGTCTCGCGTGCAGAGTGCATCCCAAGGATCGGTACTCCGATATCCATTGTGCGCATGGGGAGCTGCGCAGAGAGAATGGAGCCTAGTGTCGCGCCGCCCGCTGCATCCGAGTGATTCGTAAAGACCTGGTAGGGAATGCCCTCCCGCTCACAAAGCCCCGCAATGACGGCAAAGGCTTCCGGATCGCCGGCGTAGGACTGATTTGCAGCGACCTTTAGAACCGTTCCGCCGCCGAGCACGGGCTGATTTGTCGGGTCTGCCTTCTCGGGCGCATTCGGATGCAGGGCGTGTGCGACATCTACGGAAAGACAGAATCCTTCCATAACTTTTTTGAGATATTCCTCTCGGTCAAGCCCCATCTTCCAGCAGACACGTTCCAACAGGATGGCGAGTGCCGTCGAGCCCGCGCCCTGCTTTGTGCGGCTCCCCACCTCTTCGTTGTCAAAGAGAGCGACAATGCGTATCCCCTCCCCGTTCCACGCGTGGAGCGCATCAACACATGCCTTGACCGAGGAGAGGTTGTCAAGGCGCGGCGCGGAGAGAAAAGCATTGTCACATCCCAAGAGACAGCCGCGCTCATAGGGATAGGCATTCAGATCATAGGAGAGAATATCCTCCGTCGAAACACCGAGTTCCTCCGCGAGCAGAACGAGCAGTTTCTTCGTATCATCTTCATCACCGTCGCCATTTTGGAAGAATAATGGCAAAAGGTCCTTTTGCGGCTTCAGCTCAACCCCCTCGTTTACCTTACGGTTCATGTGAATCGCAAGGTTTGGCACAATCATGAGCGGACGGCGAACATCCACGAGCTGCAGCTTAGGTGTGAATGGATGCTTCCCACGCAGGGCAACCGCTCCCGCAATGGACAGCGGACGATCCATCCATGTATTCCGAATGAGCCCTCCGTATACCTCAACATTCAGCTTCCCATATCCATGCTCCCTGATGATGGGGTTGGGCTTTATGCGCAGGCATGGGAAATCCGTATGCGCACAGGCAATGCGCAGGGGGGCTTTCCTTACATTTTTCCCAATCGCAACAAAGACTGTTCCCGTATGATAGAGCGGAAAACAGTATATTTGTCCCTCATGCATTCCTTTTTTCTCAAACAACGGGACGGGGCCTAGGAGCTCATTGCACTTCTCCACAACGTGATACGGTGAGCCCGCCGCATCAATAAAGTCAATCAGCTCCTCTGCACAGCGTTGTACCTCAGATGTCATACGTACCTCACATTCATGTGAGGGAAACACGGTTCAGATATCTCCCGTGCTTCCCCATAAACAGAAAAAGACCCGCCCATTGGCTGGTCTTTGCAGGTCGAGTAAATGGTCGGGATGACAGGATTCGAACCTGCGGCCTCATCGTCCCGAACGATGCGCGCTACCAAACTGTGCCACATCCCGACAACGATATGTATTCTATCAATTTTCCAGCGAAAAAGCAAGTATTTATTTTCAATGCACACCATGATCGCCGTATTCTGTTCTTCTGTATGCACCTCAGCGCTCGGAGGAGCCACTGCGATCGAACATCGGGGGGGGCGAAATGGGTACCGCTCTCCATAGAGCTTTTGATATGCTCCGAAAAAGGCTGTGCCATATCATCGCGTGTGTCATCGACATCGAATATTATGCCGTGCATATCCATACAGTTCTCATTCCACATACGTTGTTGTTTCGATGATAGGGAATAGAATGGGGCTCCGCAATTATTCCTCCCAAAAATTATCCCCTGTATATGTACTGACCGATAAATGCTTACCATCTGTACGAAATACAATCGCTCCATCCTTGCTGGTTTGCAGAATACGAGCACCTATATCCTCGTATCTTTCCAGAACAACGGGACGCGGATGACCGAAAGCGTTGTCTGCGCCCACACAGAAAACGGCAAAGAGTGGATTTACAGCACGCACAAAAGCCTCACTGCTGGAGGTATCCGAACCATGATGCGGAACTTTGAGCACCGTCACATGCAGATCTGTTCCTCGCGCAAGCATCTTCTCCTCATGCTCCTTCACGAGATCGCCTGTAAAGAGAAAACTCGCATTTCCATAACGTACACGGTAGACATTCGACACCTCATTGCCCGTTGTGTGCTCTACATCTCTGTATAATGGCGCGTAGAGAACATCGACCGTCACGCCGTCCAAGGTGATCGACTGCCCCTCCTCCGCACGGCTCAGCTTCATAAGCAGAGGATTGTCGTCCCCAAGGCGCATGCTTCTCGCATAGGCGGCAGTTCCTTCATCCGCGGTATAGACATGCTTTACCGGCATGCGGGAGAGAATGGCACCCGCACCTGCCGCGTGATCCTCATGTGCATGTGAGAGAAAGATATAGTCCACCGAACGAACCCCATAGTGATGCAGATATGGGAGATCGACACGCGCCCCAACATCGAATGCTGCATCTCGTGTGCCGCCTGTATCAAAGAGCATGGCATGCCCGTGCGGGGTTACAACGAGCGCCGCATCTCCCTGTCCGACATCGATAAAATGAACGTTTATCTCAGCGGGCCGCGTTATATGCCACACGAACAAAGCCATCATTGAGACAGAGAAAACAATAACGATATTTTTCCAAAAAATCCGTATAAATTCAAATAGTGTTATGCGATATGTCTTCGGTACAATGATGATAAAAAGCCCTAGATAGTATACAAGCCCCGCACATACATTCATGGACGGAAGCCAAATTTGAGAAAACGGCAGAGCGGCAATCGCACGCGTCATTTCAAATGTGATCCCAAGGAGCAAACTGTCAAGAGCAAATGCCGCGCTGCCGAGAACCGGAACAAGAAATGCGAGAATACCGCCGCCAAGTCCAAGTACTATTATGAGATCAACAATCGGTACGACGAGGAGATTGGAGAGCAGCGACGAGAGTGAGATCTGATTGAAATGCCATGCGAGGATGGGCAGCGTCGCAAGCTGTGCCCCCATCGTGATGGAAAAACTTGCCGCGAGCACACGCGGCAGCCCCGCCATACATGCGCGGAGGACGGGAGCAAGAAAAAGCAGCCCTGCCGTCGCCAAAAAAGACAGCTGAAAGCTGATGTGAAAGAGGAGAAGCGGCGCAATCATCAGCATGAGGAGGCCCGTAAGTACAAGGAGATATTGTGCATCGCGCTCACGTCCGAGAACGATCCCCAGAAATGCAACCGCCCCCATAATTCCGGAGCGGACAGCGGGGGGAACCAGACCCGCGAGAATCACGTAGACAATGATGGCAAGAATGACCATCACCGCGGAAAGCCAGCGCGGCAGATGCAGAAAGAGTGCCAGCCATGCGATCACCGCCGCAAGAAGGCTGATATGGGAGCCGGAAACAGAGAGGATGTGCACAATCCCGGTGACTGTAAATGCCTCAAGGAGTTCGGGACGTATCCCGTCATAGCCGCCGAAGAGCATGGCAAAAATCGCAGCGGCATCGCTGCGCGGCATAACCTCCGCCATACGGTTCAAATAGTGCGCACGCACATCAGCTGCCCAATGCAGAAACGACTGCACACGGGTGGGCTCTTCGTTGGGGACAATTTTGATATCGTTTTCCCGCGCGAAGAGACGTGCCGTAATGCCATCACAGCGCAGCAGGAACACCGTATCAATCTGTCCCGGATTCTGATAGCCATGCGGGCGGCGGATCTTTCCCTCTGCCGTGATCACATCGCCAATCACGCCATGCGGCCTGTCCTCTGCCCCATCTCTGCGCGTATAGACGTAGAGTTTTCCGCGTGCGGTGCGCTCTTCATGTGCCTGCAGCACTGTTTGGACTACCACCGTATAGCGGATATGCTGCACGCCGTCCCCATCTCTCGTAACTCTGGGAGGCTCTGCAATCGTCCCTGTGATCCGCCCCTCCTGTCCCGCCATGTACGAAATATCATGCGCGGGCAATTCATACGCGGCGGCGAAGCGAAAAATGCCCAACATGAAAAAAAGCCCCACAAAGGCAATCCATGTTCGTTCACTTTGTCTCAGAACAAGGAAACCGGAGGCAAATGTAGCAATCAGCAGGAGCACCATCAGATACGGAAGAGATTCCGTAAAGGAGATGTGCAGCCATGCGCTGCAACAGCTCCCAAGTCCGAATGCCGCGAGGAGACCGCTGAGAAATGAGAGCTGATACTGCCCCATCTTCATATAGTCACCTTGTCTTTCAGTTTTTCAAATTTGGCATTTCCAATGCCGCGTACCTTTTTTATGTCCTCAACATTTTGGAAAGCACCGTTTGTTTCACGATATTCAATAATGCGTGCGGACATCGCCGGCCCAATGCCGGGAAGTTCCTGCAGTTCCTTTTCACTTGCCGTATTGAGGTTAATCTGCCCCTCTTTATTCTTCCCGATCGGTACGTTTTGTGGATGGTCTGCATCTCTTCCGATACGCTCCGGCACACGAACCTGCATACCGTCCTCAAGGAACGCCGCCATATTGACGCGGTCGATGTCCGCCGTCTCGATCACACCGCCCACGGCGTTTACCGCGTCGGCGACGCGCTGTCCTTCCGTCAGTGTTACCAGCCCCGGTTTTTTCACCTCTCCGGTCACATACACGGTAATGGAGCGCGGTGTCTCTGCCTTTGCAAGCGTCCCCTCGTCCAGTGCAACTGCATCCCGCTCCAAGTAATAGCCATACAGGGTGCCGCCGAGCACCGCAAGTGCGAGGACAAAGAGAATCATGAGGGATTTTTTGAACATAGGCATCGTACCATCTCCCTCAAAATATATCTTTAATAAACGTTCCTGCCGCTGAAGATCTCAATCATCTCACGTCTGAGGCTCGTACTGATGAGCAATCGTGTTTTGGGCGGAATCTCATCAACATCTGTATTGAAGAGATAATTCTGCAGCTGCGGTTCCTTGATCAGCATACGCGTATGAAAGAGGCTTGCCTGATAGAGGTTGATATCCACAGCATCGTACTCGTCCAGTGTCTCCTGGCGGATAAACTCCTGAATGGAGGTCATCTTGCTGTCCATGAAGAGCTTGCGTCCCTGCAGATCACGCGTGAACCCGCGCACACGATAATCCATCGTTATGATATCCGAGTCGAACTGACTGATCAGATAGTCCAGTGTCTGTAAGGGTGTGATCTCCCCGCAGGTAGCCACGTCAATATCAACGCGAAACGTCGCAATACTCGTATCGGGATGATACTCGGGGTAGGTGTGCACCGTCACATGACTTTTGTCGAGATGTGCAAGAATGGTCTCAGGCACGGGAGGCTTCGCGTTCACAGGCTTCTTGCTGCCGGAGACAACCGCCGCCTCCTCCGCGATCAGCATCGTGACGCTTGCCCCCTGCGGCTCATAGTCCTGCTTTGCAATGTTGAGAATCCGCGCGCCGATCATATCCGTAACCCGCGAGAGAATCTTCGTGAGACGATCGGAATTGTATTGTTCGTCAATGTATTTGATATAATCCCGCTGTTCACGTGCCGATTTCGCATAGCAAATATCATAGATATTGAAGCTCAGCGCCTTTGTAAGGTTGTTAAACCCGTATAATTTCAGCTTCTCATCCAATGCCGAAGTTCCTTCCTTTCTCTTTATGAGGAAAACAATCAAATTTATTTTTTATTATTTATTAC
>CAJPQT010000031.1 GCA_905372865.1 uncultured Centipeda sp. | reverse complement strand
AATTTTTCAATAAATTTATATTATCCTATCATATATTCTCGGAAAATATGATATAATAGAAAGCGCATAAAAAAAATTTATTTGGAGGATGGTCTTATGGAACTACGGCAGTTGGAATATTTCCAGATGGCGAGCCGCCTGAAAAACATCACACGCGCCGCCGAACGCCTCCGTGTCTCCCAGCCGAATATTACCGTTGCAATCAAAAAACTCGAGGGCGAGCTCGGCATACAGCTCTTCGACCGCAGTCAAAAGCAGCTCTCGCTCACGCCCGAGGGAGCCGTATTCCTCGGGCGTGTCGAGGTAGCACTGCGCAACATACAGGATGCCGTGCTCGAGGTCAACGACTACAAGCAGCTGCAGAAGGGCACCATCAAGATCGGCATCCCGCCGATGATGGGCGCGTACCTATTTCCGAAAATCTTCTCGAGCTTTCAGCGCCGCTACTCGCACCTTGACGTTTATCTCCACGAGGAGGGATCCGTCGCCATCCGCGAGCAGCTGGAGCGCGACGAACTGGACTTCGGCATCATCATCATCCCCGAGGGCTCGCCGAATCTGCAGCTGCTCCCGATGGCACGCAGCCAGATCGTCTGCTGCGTCCCTGCGGACAGTGACCTCGCCGCGCGCAAGGCAGTCACCCTGCAGGACATCGAGGATCGCAATCTGATCATGCTGAAGGAGGGCTCGTTCCTCCGCCAGACCATGCTGGAAAAAATGAAGACGGCGGGGATCACGCCGAACATCGTGCTCGAGTCCAATCAGGTTGTCACCATCATGGGACTTGTCGCAAGCGGTGTCGGCAACGCATTCCTCCTCGACATGATCGTCCACGATACGCCCGGCATCAAAGCCGTACCGCTTGCCACCCCCGTATTTGTCGATGTGGGTCTGGCGTGGAAGCGTGACCGCTACATCTCGCGTGCGGCGCAGTCCTTCATCGAGTTCAGCAAGGACATCCTCAGCCATCAGACAAACCACACAATCCTATAGGACGAGACGAGAAAGCCGTTTGCGGACACAGTACCCGCAAACGGCTTTTTGAATGGATTTCTCAGAAAATCAAATGCGCAATCACATAGCCGACGCAGCAGCCGGAGCTGACACCGATCAGACCCGGGATCATGAACGAGTGGTTCAGGATATACTTGCCGATGCGCGTCGTACCTGAGCGGTCGAAACCGATGCACGCGAGATCGGAGGGATAGGTCGGCAGGAAGAAGTATCCGTAGCATGCCGAGATGAAAGAGAGGACGAGGATCGGATCCATGCCCACGTTCAGCGCCATCGGAACGACGATGGCGATTGCCGCGCCCTGCGAGTTCACGAGCTTCGACGTGAGGAACGCGAGCACCGCATACGCCCACGGATAGTTCTGCACGGCAGAGCCGAGGAACTCCTTGAGGAAGCCCATGTGATTCATGAAGTAGGTATCCGCCATCCACGCAACGCCGTAGACGGAGACGAGCGCGACCACGCCCGAGCGGAACACCTGCGAGTTGCCGACATCCTTCGCCTTGACCTTGCACGCAAGCAGAATCGTTGCCCCCACAAGCAGCATGACCATCTGGATCACGACCACCATCGAGATCGCCTTCGGTGCGGCGTCCGGCTTCGGCGGGAACTTCGGCAGCAGCTCCGGGAAGTTGCCCAGCACGGCAATCGCGATAATACCCGCGAAGAAGATGAACATCGCACGGTAGTACTCCGTCGGCAGCTCCTTGTCCATCAAGCTCTCCGCATCGCCGTAAACATACTTCTTGTTCTCGGGATCGCGAATGAACTCCTGGAACCGCTCATCCTGCTCGAGATCCTTGCCGCGCCGATAGCTCCAGAGCGCGGCAAAGAACACGCCGAGCCCCGTCGCGGGAATCGAGACGGAGAGCACTTGGAACACTGAGAACTCATGCCCCGAGACCGAGAGGAACGCCACCATCGAGACGACCGCGACCGACACAGGCGAGGCACAGATGCCCATCTGCGAGGCAACGGACGAGACCGCCATCGGACGTTCGGGACGGATGCCCTGCTTGATCGCGATATCGTAGATGATCGGAAACATCGTGTAGACGACGTGTCCCGTGCCGCAGAGCACCGTGAGGAACCACGTCGTCAGCGGCGCGAGGATCGTGACGTGCTTCGGGTTGTTGCGCAGGAACTTCTCCGCGTACTTGAGCATGACCGTAAGGCCGCCCGAAGTCTGCAAAAAGCCCGCACAGGTCACCACCGCGAGGATGATGAGCATGACGTCGATCGGCGGCTTGCCCGGCTGATAGCCGAATGCAAACGTGTAGATCACGAGGCCGAAGCCGCTGATCACCGCGAGCCCAAGTCCGCCGTGCCGGACACCGACAATGAGGCAGACGAGGAGGACGATGAAGCCCAACAGCATTTCCATAAATATAATTCCCCCATTCTAGGCAGGGTCCCCACCCTGCTCAGCTATAATACAGCATAAAGCATTATACATCATCCTTTTATTATTAGTAAAGCCTAGGATGCATAAATGAAGTCTATCTCATGCGCTGTCCAAAAGAAAAGGGACTGTTGCATCCTCCCCGATCGGCACACTGCGCTCGCCATCTTCCCCGTAGACAGGGAAGCGGATATGCCGCGTGATCCTATGCCTTCCCATTTGACGTGGAAGAGGCATAAAGAAGGGGCGTTGTACGAAGTTTTTAGCCTCGTGCAACGCCCCTTTTGAGAGACATATGTACTTAACTTGTGCTTACCGCTTCATGTTGATCAGTGTCTCGAGCATCTCGTCGGAGACGGTAATGATCTTCGAGTTCGACTGGAAGCCGCGCTGCGTGATGATCATATCGGAGAACTGGTCGGCAATGTCGACGTTCGACATCTCAAGCGCCGAGGTCGTCAGCTCCGTGCCGATGTCAGCGGCACCGCTGATCGTGCGCGTACCGGAGTTGTTCGACTCCTGATAGAGGTTGCCGCCCATCTTCGTGAGACCCGACGGGTTGTTGAACTGCGCCATCGCGATCTGGGCTTCCTTCTGGCGGACGCCGTTCGTGTACGTACCCGTGATGACACCCGAGCTGTCGATGTCAACGCTCGCAAGCGTACCCGCCGCGTTGCCGTCGGAGGTCGCTGCGATCGTCGTCGTGCCCGAGAACTGCGTGATCGCCGCGAGGTTCATCGCCACCTGCTGCGGCGCTGCGCCGTTCGTGTAGGTGAGGTTCAGCGAAGCCGAGCCGCTGACGTACGCACCCGCGCTGTCGAAGTTGAGATCGGTCTTCGTGAGGGAAACGGTCGTAACCGTGCCGTCCGCCTCGGTGATGTTGAACGTATCGCCGCCGCTGCCGAGCGAGAGCTGCCACTTATTGTTTGCCGTCTTTGTGTAGACAACGGGGACGGAGTGCTTTGCGCCGAGCGAGTCGTAGACCGTGATCGTCGTCGTCACCGAGGGGTAGAACGTGTCGTTCCGCGCGTAGTTCCTGCCGACCAGACCGTCGATGGAGCTGCCGCTCTTCGTGTTCAGCACAACACTGGACACCTTCTTGCCGCTGTGCTGATAGGTGGACTCACGCGTGATCGACTTGATCGTTCCATCGGCAGCACTGCCCGTATGTGTATAAGGAGTTGTAGCGCTAGTAACAGTAACAGGCGTACTACCAACAGTTGCCTGATTTCCGTCTTCCGTTGTCACCGTTGAGCCAGTATTACCCGTCACTTTGGTAATTTTAAGTTGGCCCGTATAGGTATCGCCGACTGCGTAGGTGAAGCTCGTCGGATTTGGAACCTTGATGGTAACGGGCGTACCCGGCGTAATCGTATTGTTCGCATCCAGTGTAAGCGTAACATCGGATGGCGGCGAGCTGACAACATTCGTGATCTTGCCGCTGATGTTGAACACATCGCCGAAGGCATAGGTTCCGCTCGTCAGTGCTGTCGAACCCGTACGGTTGATGACCGTCGTCGCCGAGCCGTTGATCTCCTTCGGACTGGAAGGATTGCCTGTGTCCATCTTAAGTTCCAAATCAACAGTACCGCCTACCTTGGCCGTAATATTGGAAACATTGGAGGTATAGAGTGCTCCTGTCGGAGCACTGCCGACCGTCTGTGCGGGGGCCGTGGAGCTGAGATAGATCTTCTTGCCGTTTTCCATGGTCAGGACGAGCTTGCCGACCTCGTTCGCCGTATAGGAGTTGACGGTAGCCGAAGTGCCGTCGGCATAGCGCACGAGGACGTTCGCCACCTCATAGCCCGGTGTCGACGCATTGAGGTTCTTCGTATAGGACGCCGTTGCCGTCGTCGTCGCCTCCATCGACTTGCCCGCGGGGATCTGGATCTTCGTCGTGTTGTCGCCCGCGACATTGAGAACGCCGTTGTTTGCCATGTAGCCCTGCACATAGAGACCTGTGCTCGGGATGGTGAGGTTGCCCTCTGCGTCAAATCCGAACGCGCCGTTGCGCGTATAGAACTGCTGATTGCCGCGCTTGACGACAAAGAGCCCGTCGCCGCGCGAGATGGCGACATCCGTGTTCTTGCCCGTCTGCTGCACAGAGCCGTTCGTGTAGATCAGATCGGTGCTCGCGACATTCATGCCGAGGCCGACCTGCTTCGGGTTCACGCCGCCGATGTTCCCCGTCGGCGAGGATGCACCCGAGAGGTTCTGCGAGATCATGTCCGCGAACGTGACACGGCTTGCCTTAAAGCCCGTCGTGTTGACGTTCGCGATGTTGTTGCCGATAACATCCATGCGGGTCTGATGGCCTTTGAGGCCCGAGACACCCGAGAACATGGAACGCATCATAATGAATCTCTCCTTTGCTGTGTGTGACAGTACAAAGGAAAGCCATCGTCGATACGGCAGGCACAGCCCCCCAAAAGGGGTATGTGCTGCCCTGTGCGGAGACACCCCCCGTGTCCCCTGCTGACCGCACCAGTCGCGCGCGGTCAAAAGCCTCCCGTAGGTCCGGCTTCGTCAGATGATGGCTGCACTGTCAATGTTCGTAAAAATACTGTCTGCCGCGGTCACGTCGTCGAGTGCCGTGATCACGGTGCGGTTCGTCACAGAGACGACCATCGCCGTACTGTCCTTCATGTAGATCAGGGCTTCCTTCGCGCCCTTCTCCCGCATGCGGTCGATGGTGGAGCCGAGTTTTTCAAGCTCCGTGTTCGTGAGCATCACACCGCGCCGCTGCAGCCGCTCTTCCGCGTGCTGCGAGAAGCGAACGCGCTCCTTTGCTCCCTCAAGTACATCTGCAAACGACGCTCTGCTGCTGCCCATTGTCTTTCGTCCGTGGTCGGTCCCCCTGCGTCCCTGCCCGACCAGCGCTATCGAATCGTCTGCAATTCTCATCGCATCACCTCCTTATGTAAGGAATCGCTGATAAAATGAAGTCCGTCAGATTGGTGCAGAATTTTTGTCCTGCCAAGGAAACAAACCGGACGCATAGCAAAGGCTATGTGGAGGATTTGTTGACACAGGCAGGGCGAAAAGGATGCATCAAGATGGCGGTGCTGAATTTATCAGTGCTTCCTTAATTTTAGAATAAAACATTCCACCGTGTATATCGGTGGAATGTGAGATAAACTTAAATGGAAATAAAGATTTTTAGAGTTCCATCACGCCATACGCAATGCGGCTGTACTTTCCGCCCATAATATGCGTGAAGCCCAGACGCTCAAATTCTGCGCTTTCGCGGCGCTCCTTCATGACGACGCGACGGCGGGCAACGCGGCATGCCTCGGCAATCGTCGCCTCCGTGAGCGCACGCATATCCGCGAGGACGCGCAGGGCATTCATCCCCGCGCTCTCGTGCAGGGGGCGGCGAAACATAGGGTCAAAGTAAATCACATCGTAGCTGTCCGTCTCTGCGGCACGCAGAAAGGCGAGTGCGTCTGCGTGGTGCACGGTGATGCGGCGCATCGCCGCGTGCATCTCATAGTTGTCGCCTGTCGCGTGTGCAAGCCCGTCCGCAATGACGGCGGCAATGAGCGGATTCGATTCGAGCGCGGTCACCGCCCCTGCCGCCCCGACGACAAAGCTCTCGACAATCGCATCCGCGCCCGTCCCGAGGGTGCAGTCGAGGACGTGCATCCCCTCCGTCAACCCAAGTGCAGTGACGAGATGGTCGCCGTGCCCGAGCAGCAAATTTTTGATGCGCAGATGTGACATGCCCGGATGAAAGAACAGCTCGCCCTCCGCCGTGACGAGGGTGAGGAGCCCGCGCCGCGCGACGAGCACGGTATCCACGCCGTAGGCAGCGCGCAGTTCTTCGAGCGAATCATTGCCGCGCGGGACGTTCGGAATGCCGAGCGCTGCTGCCGTCCGCGCCGCAAGCGTACGGTTCGCCTCCGTATATTTCTGTCCGCGGCGCACGGTCGTAACGATTGCGCTGACCTTTCCCGCCATCAGAGGCCAAACCCCGTGCGCTTGAACATCTTCGCCAGATCGTGTGTGTCGAAGCGCAGAATCGTCGGCCGTCCGTGCGGACAGGTGAACGGGAACGGCGTGTGCCGCAGCTCATCGAGCAGGATCTCCATCTGCCGTACATTCAGCTCCTCGCCCGCCTTGATCGCAGCCCGGCACGCCATCGTCGCAATCCCCGCCTGCCGCAGGTTCGCGGGGGTCGCGGCGTGCAGATCGCCGAGCGACACGAGGACCTCGCGGATGGTGTCCTCCGCCTCATCGAGCGGTATGTCGGCAGGTGCTTCCGTCAGACGGTACTCGCGCTCCCCCGCAGGTTCGAGATGGAACCCAAGACGGTCGAACAGCTCCGCATTCTCGTCGATGTACTGCGCCTCACGCGCATCGAAGGAGAGAATCGCGTGCACAAGCATCTGCTGAGACGGGATTCCGTCCGCCTGTGCGGAGAAGCGGTCGAAGAGGATGCGCTCGTGTGCTGCATGCTGATCGACGATGTAGAGGCTCTGCGCGCTCTGGGCAATGATATAGGTGAGGTCAACCTGCCCGATGGGGAGGAGATT
Organism: uncultured Centipeda sp.; assembly: GCA_905372865.1. GTDB lineage: Bacteria > Bacillota > Negativicutes > Selenomonadales > Selenomonadaceae > Centipeda. The sequence continues at coordinate 7,891 of CAJPQT010000031.1, read as the reverse complement.
CCCCTCGATCTCCGCGCTCTCCGCCGACAGTGCCGCCGTCTGTGCCGCCGCAAAGGTCTCTCTCTCGGCGCTGCGCTCTATCCCCATGCGATCCTGTGCCGCACGCAGATCAATGCGCTGACCGCGCCACTGCACTGCCTCATGGACGGTCTGCGGACGCACGGGCGGCAGGGCGTAGTTGTTCGCGGGTGTATTTGCGGGGGCCGATGTGTGTGCGGTGTATGGAGCACCGCTTGCGGGTGTGCCGACGCTGAGCGGAACGGCTTCGCAGTGGAATTTCGGCTTCTCAACCGATGCCGCGATTGCCGCCGCCTCCCCCGCTGCACCGCGAATCGCATCGAGCACAGACTTGTAGACGGCCTTGAAGATGCGCCCCTCGTCCTCGAATTTCATCTCTGTCTTTTGCGGGTGGACGTTCACATCAATTGTCCGCTGCGGCACCTCGATGCAGAGAACCGCGAGGGGGAAGCCCATCTTCGGCACGAGGGCACGGTACACATTGTCAATCGCCTTTGCAATCGCGCGGTTCTGGATCGCGCGCCCGTTGACGATGTACGTCTGCCACGCACGGCTGCTGCGGATCACGGAGGGTTTCGAGACGTAGCCCGTGATGCGGATCTCCGCTTCCTCATCGTGGAAGTCGAGCGGGATCAGCGCACCCGCAGTATCGCTGCCGTAGATGCTCTCAATGGCGCGACGCAGGCTGTCATCCCCCGCCGTCATGATGGTGAGACGGTTGTTGTTAATGAAGCGAAATGCAATGTCGGGGCGCGAGAGGGCAAGCCGAATCACGTAGTCGCTGATCTTCCCCGCCTCGGTGGTATTCGTCTTGAGAAATTTCTTGCGTGCAGGCGTGTTGAAAAAAAGCTCCTCGACGCGCACGGTCGTCCCGATCTCGCAGCCCGCATCCTCAATCTCGGGAGGCTTGCCGCCGAGGATGTCGACGCGCGTGCCGAGATCATCTGTCCCCCTCCGCGTGAGGAGCGAGAAGCGCGAGACGGATGCGATGGTCGGCAGGGCCTCGCCGCGAAAGCCGAGCGTCGTGACGGTCTGCAAATCCGAGACGGAGGAAATCTTGCTCGTCGCGTGGCGCAGGATCGCCGTCCGTGCATCCTCGCGCGTCATGCCATGCCCGTTGTCCGTCACACGGATGAAGCTGACCCCGCCGCCCATGATTTCGATCTCAATCGCGGTCGCCCCCGCATCCATCGCGTTCTCGACAAGCTCCTTCACGACGGAGGCGGGACGCTCCACGACCTCGCCCGCCGCAATCTTGTTGATGGTGGTATCGTCCAATACGTGAATCTGCGTCATGCCTCTCCTGCCTCCTTCCGCGCCTGTTCCTGCAGTCGATAGAGTGTGTTCATCGCCTCGAGCGGCGTCATCGTCATCACATCGAGCATCCGCAGCTCTGCAAGCGTCCCGTCGGCAAAGAGCGATGTCATCCCGTCGGCGGGCTCTTGCACGGGAGGGACTTTCTGCTGTGCGGCAGCGATGTCCCCTGCACCGCTCTCAGCGGCCTTCTGCTCGAGCGCATGCAGGATCTCCTCCGCGCGCGCCGTTACCTTCGGCGGCAGTCCTGCGAGGCGTGCAACGTGGATGCCGTAGGACTTGTCCGCCGCACCTGCAACGATGCGGCGCAGGAACGCAACCTTTTTCCCCTTCTCGCGCACGGCGATGCAGTAGTTGCGGATGCGCCCGTTCTCCATCTCCGTGAGCTCGTGGTAGTGCGTTGCAAAGAGGGTCTTGGCATGAATATGTTTGTCGATATGCTCCACAACCGCGCGCGCAATGCTCATGCCGTCAAACGTACTCGTGCCGCGCCCGATCTCATCGAGAATGACGAGACTGTCACGCGTCGCCTCACGCAGGATCTGCGCGACCTCATTCATCTCCACCATGAAGGTGCTCTGTCCGCTCACGAGGTCGTCGCTCGCACCGATGCGCGTGAAGATGCGGTCGACGGGTGCGATCTCCGCCGCGCGTGCGGGAACGAAGCTGCCGACCTGCGTCATGAGGGTGAGGAGGGCAACCTGCCGCATATAGGTGGACTTGCCCGCCATGTTCGGCCCCGTGATGAGCATCGTCTCCGCTGCTCCGTGGCTGAGATCGGTGTCATTCGGGACGAACACCTCGCGCTGCAGCAAGCGCTCCACGAGCGGGTGCCGTCCGTCCCGTATGAGGATCGTGCCGTCCGCCGTCACCTTCGGACGCACGTAACGGTATGCCGCCGCCGCCTCGGCGAGACTTTGGAGCACATCGACACGCGCGATCGCCCGCGCGACATTCTGGATGGGAACAAGCTGCGCCCGCACCTGCTCGCGCAGCTGCGTGAAAATATGATACTCGAGCGCCGTGATCTTCTCCTGCGCTCCGAGGATCTTCGCCTCGAAGTCCTTCAGCTCCTCGGTGATGAAGCGCTCCGTATTCGCGAGGGTCTGCTTGCGGATGTAGCCCTCGGGTACTTGGTCGCGCCCGCTGTGGCGCACCTCGATGTAGTAGCCGAAGACCTTGTTGTAGCCGATCTTGAGTGTCTTGATCCCCGTGCGCGAGCGCTCACGTTCCTCCATCTCCTGCAGGAGCGATTTGCTGTCGCGCGAAACGGCGTGCAGTTCGTCGAGCGCCGCGTCATAGCCCGCGCGGATGATGCCGCCCTCGCGTACGGACAGCCCCGGCTCATCGACAATCGCACGCTCCAGCGTATCGCGCAGCTCGTCGAATGTCTGAATTGCCGCGTGCGCACGCGTAAGAAGGCCGCTCATCGCCGTACCGAGTGCTTCACGCACGGCAGGAAGTGCGGCGAGCGAGACGCGGAGTGCAACAAGGTCGCGTGCATTTGCTGTCTGCGTTTCAATGCGCGTCAAAAGGCGCTCGAAGTCATAGACCGAACGCAGGTGTTCACGCAGACTTCCGCGCAGTGAGGTTTTCTCCACGAGCTCCGCGACGGCATCCAGACGCGCGTCAATGCGGTGCGGAACGAGCAGCGGATGTTCGAGCTGCGATTTCAGCAGACGCGTGCCCATCGGCGTGCGCGTGAAGTCAAGCACGTCAAAGAGGGTGTTCTTCTTGCCGCCGTCACGCAGGCTGCGCGTGATCTCGAGGTTGCGCAGCGTATAGGTGTCGAGCTGCATCGTGTCCACCGCGTCGAGGAAGGAGAGGTGGTTCAGCTGCGAGAGGTCGGCCATCACCGTATCGTGGAGGTAGCGCAGGAGGGTCACGACCGCCGTCCGCGCCCCCGCATCGGTCGGAATCTCGGCGGCAGGGAAATGCTGCGCGAGCAGGTCGTCATCTGCCTGCGGCATGACTGCTCCGACGGCGCAGTGCGGCAGACGCTGCACGGCGAACTCGCGCACGGCATCGGCAAGCGAGAACCCCTCCGTCATCAGAAGCTCTGCCGTCATGCGGCGGTAGAGCTCGTCGAGGATCTGCTGCGCGGCGGGCTCCCCTGCATAGGAAGCATAGAACGCCTCTCCCGTTGAGATGTCCGCGCCCGCAAGCACAAAATTCCCACCGCACGTCTCATGGAGAAGTACAATGTAGTTATTCGATGCATCGCGCAGCAAATCGTCCGAGAGCGTTGTCCCCGGGGTGACGACCTTGACCACCTCGCGGTGCGTCAGCCCCTTTGCCTTCGGGTCGCCGATCTGCTCGGCAATCGCGACCTTGAACCCCTTTGCGACAAGGCGCGCGATATAGCTGTCTGCCGCATGATAGGGAACACCGCACATGGGACTTTTGTCGAGATCACCGCTGCGGCTCGTGAGCGTCAGTCCGAGCTCCTTTGCCGCCACCTTTGCATCGTCAAAGAACATCTCATAGAAGTCGCCGAGGCGGAAGAAAAGGAGTTCGTTTGGATGCGCCGCCTTCGCGGAGAGATACTGCTGCATCATCGGCGTGACGTTCTGCGCGTCCATAACAAACCTCCTACGTTGAGTACATACCTTAAATTCAACGGTACACCGTATCAACAAATCTACGAAACGACTTCCCCTTTGAGCACCCATGTCTGGGGCTGCGTGATCTTCACCTGCACGAAGTCGCCCTCCCGCTCGCTCCCATGCGGGAAGAGCACGATCTTGTTCGTGCGCGTGCGCCCGCTCCATACAGCCTTGTCATTCTTGCTCGCGCCCTCGACCATGACCTCAAGCTGTGCGCCGAGCAGACGGTCATTGATCGCGCGGCTGATCGCATTTTGCTCCTCCATCAGAGCATTCAGACGCGCGTGCTTCACATCATCCGGGACTTGGCGCTCCATGGTCGCGGCCGGCGTGCCCGAACGCTTCGAGTAGAGAAACGTATACGCCGAGTCATACCGCATCTCACGCAGAAACGCGAGCATCTCGGCAAAGTCCTCCTCCGTCTCCCCCGGGAATCCGACGATGAGATCGGTCGTCAGGCTCGCATCCGGCAGCGCTTCGCGCACGCGCTGTGCACGCTCGCGATACTGCTCCACCGTGTAGACACGGTTCATCGCCTTGAGAATGCGGTTACTGCCGTACTGCACGGGCAGGTGGATGTGCTCACAGATATGCGTGCCGTTTTTGATCGTATCAATCAGCTTGTCGCTGATGTCCTTCGGATGCGAGGTCATAAAGCGTACGCGGCGGATGCCCTCCACCTCGTCCACCATGTGCAGGAGATCGGCAAAGTCCGCCTGTTTGTGGTCTTTGCCGTACGAATTCACATTCTGCCCGAGCAGCGTCACCTCGGTATAGCCCTCCGCGACCGCACGGCGCACCTCCGCCACGACCTCCTCGGGCGCACGGCTGCGCTCGCGTCCGCGCACATAGGGTACGATGCAGTAGGTACAGTAGTTGTTGCAGCCATACATGATGGGCACCCATGCCGAGAATTTCCCGCCGCGTGCAACAGGCAGGTTCTCCGCAATCGCCTTGTCTGAGAGGGTCACATCCACCACGGGTGAATGTTCCGCCTCGATTTCCATGACGATACGCGCAAGCTCCTGCACCTTCCCCGTCCCAAGCACAAAGTCGATGTGTGGGGCGCGGCGCATGAGGTTGTCCCCCTCCTTCTGCGCCATGCAGCCCGCGATGCCAAAGATCAGCTTCGGATTTTGCTCCTTTATTTTTTTGATCTCGCCGATCTTTCCGTAGACCTTGTCCTCTGCCGTCTCGCGCACGCAGCAGGTGTTGATGAGGATCACATCCGCCGTCTCCATCTCCTCCGTGCGCTCATAGCCCACGCCCTGCAGCTGCCCCTCCATGCGCTCCGCATCGGCGATGTTCATCTGGCAGCCGTAGACAAGTATCTTATAACGTCCCCGCATTCGTTTCCTCTCATTTTACACAGACACATAGTAAAAAAGTCTGGAAGAAATCCTTCCAGACCGCATTTCATATTGGAGGCGACACCCAGAATCGAACTGGGGATAAAGGTTTTGCAGACCTCGGCCTTACCACTTGGCTATGTCGCCGAATGATGGAGCGGAAAACGAGGCTCGAACTCGCGACCCCCACCTTGGCAAGGTGGTGCTCTACCACTGAGCTACTTCCGCATAAAATCTTCCTGCGCCGCAAGAGCGACACTTAGATATTATATCTGTGCGCAGGGTTTCTGTCAAGAAGAAAATTCCCCCCACAAATTACGACCAGAGAAGTTGTGAAATCAGGATTTTTGGCGCAATTCGCCCGAAATGTTTGACAGTCACGCTGTATTCTGTAATAATGAAGGATAATATTTTGAACCGTAATTTCTGTGTAATATCTTTGGAGGGAACCACCATCAACACACTCAAAAAGAAAGACCTCTTGACGCTTGGTTTTATGATGTTTTCCATCTACTTCGGCGCGGGCAATCTCATCTTCCCGCCTGCGCTCGGTCAGGCGGCGGGCGATCACACACTGCTCGCAATGCTCGGCTTCATGACAACGGGCATCGGGCTGCCGCTGCTCGGCATCACGGCGATCGCGCTCGCGGGCGGTGAATACGTGCCACTCCTGCATACAAAGACGTGGCCTCTGTTTGCAACGGTGCTGCTCGTTATCCTCTATCTCATCATCGGACCACTATTTGCGATGCCGCGTACGGGTGCCGTCTCGTTCGAGATCGGCATACGCCCCTTCCTCACCGAGGACAATCTCGCCCTCGGACAGCTCATCTACACGGCGATTTTCTTCGGGGCATCCTACTATCTCGCACTGAATCCGAACAAGATCATCGATCGCGTAGGCAAGATGCTGACACCTGCGCTCCTCATCGTGCTCGCCATCCTCTTCGTGGAGGCGTTCCTCACGCCGCTCGGTGCGGTCCTCCAGCCGACGGGCAACTACATCGCCGCGCCGTTTGCGCAGGGGTTCCAAGACGGCTATCAGACGATGGATCTGCTCGCCTCGATCGCCATCGGCGCACTTGTGGCGAACGCCGTACGTATGCGCGGGATCACGGATAGCCGCGCCATCGGCGCCGCGTGTCTCGTCTCAGGGCTCATCACGGTCACACTAATGGCGGTGGTCTATGGCTCGCTCGCCTACATCGGCGCGACAAGTGCCTCGGTACTCGGTCACTCGGAGAATGGCGGGCAGATCCTCTCGGGTGCCGTCGGTATCTTCTTCGGCTCCGCGGGCAATCTCCTGCTCGCCGTCATCATCGCACTCGCGTGCCTGACGACCTGCTGCGGCATCACTTCGAGCGCGGCGATGTTCTTCAACAAGCTGCTGAAGGGGCGCATCTCGTATGAACGGCTGCTGCTCTTCTCGATTCTCTTTAGCTTCGCGGCATCGAATGTGGGGCTCACGCAGATCATCGCGCTCGCGATTCCGTTTCTCGTCGCGATCTATCCGCTCATCATCGTATTCGTCATCCTCTCGCTGTTCGACCGCTTCATCGGTTGGCGGAGGAGCATCTATCGGGGAGCGATGGCTCTTACGCTCGTATTCTCACTGATCGACGGGCTGCACGCAGCGGGTCTGTCGAGCGCCCCGATCCACGCACTGCTCGTGGAGTATATCCCGTTCTATGCAATCATGATGGGCTGGGTCTGCCCCGCAGTGGTCGGTGCGGTTCTCGGCTTTGCCGTCTCACTGTTTCAGACTGCGCCCGTACCCGCAGAGGAGGCACATACATAAAAAAATGGGACTGCTGCACGAAGTTTTCTAACTTCGTGCAGCAGTCCCATTTTTTAGCGCAGGTGGCGTTTCTTTTTCTTCTTCCATTTAAGATAGAAATAAATAATGGCGATGGCGGAGCAGATGACGAAGAGGATGCTCGCCTCGTGCCCGTACTCCATGAGATCGGTCCAGTTCTCACCGAGCATCATTCCCGCGTAGAGGATCGCCGCCGTCCACGGGAGGGAGCCCGCGATGGTGTAGATAAAGAACCGCTTTGGATCGACGCGTGCAAAGCCCGCCGGCAGCGAGATGAATGTACGGATGACAGGCAGCATACGGCTGAAGAACACTGCTTTGAGCCCATATCGGTCGAACCAGTCCTGCGCCGTGTCGACGTGGGACTTCTTGATAAAGAAATATTTTCCATATTGATCCACAAAGGGGCGGCCGCCGCGCGCACCGACCTCGTAGGCAAAAATCGAGCCGAGCAGCCCGCCGACCATCCCCGCGAGCAGCGCACCTGAGAACGTCATGTGCCCCGCAAAGATGAGATAACCCGCGAAGCCGAGGATGAGTTCACTCGGGATCGGTATGCACGCATTTTCTGCCGCCATGAGCACAGCAACGGCGACGTAGCCCCACGAGGCGATGAACGAGAGAAAAATCTGGGAGAAATATTCCACGTCATGAGCTCCTTCACAATCCCTGTTTCACAAATCCTCTACAAAAAAATCCCCAGTGCACTGCTGTACTGGAGATTCAAACCCAAGGTGGTGCCTCAGAGCGGAATCGAACCACTGACACGGGGATTTTCAGTCCCCTGC
>CAJPQT010000030.1 GCA_905372865.1 uncultured Centipeda sp. | reverse complement strand
GCTGTTAGAGTTTCCTCTAACTTGTTTTGCATTGTGTAGTTTTCAGGGTACATCCCGCGCCAATCAAGGAAAAAACAGTGCTCACCAAGAGCACCATCCCGCATCAGCGCGACTGTCATAATATAACACAGGTGATTGACCTTCGTCAACCCCCTTTTTCAACTTTTTCTCAACTTTTTGTGTGAGTGCTCACATCATATGCGCGAGCAGCACAAGAATAACGCCGGGGATGCCAAGAATACCGACGATGAGTGCCTTGAGAAAGGTAATCTCGATTCCGACGCCAAAGAGGTTGATAACCCACAGGATGATGGCACCGACGATGCTGTTCGTGATGAGTTTCCACAGGATGCGAAACGGCAGTGCAATGAGTTTCCCGAGAATCGCAAATACAACGATGCCAACGGCAATGCCCGCAATAATGTCCAAACTAGATTTCCCTCCTGTTTTCCATAGCGCGCGAAAGGGTCACCTCATCCGCATACTCAAGATCGCCGCCGACAGGCAGTCCATGTGCGATGCGCGTGACGCGCACCCCCATCGGTTTCAGCAGTTTTGCGATATACATCGCCGTCGCCTCGCCCTCGACGTTCGGATTGGTTGCGACAATAACCTCCTGTACGTTGGACGTGCCGACGCGTGTGACAAGCTCACGGATGCGGATGTCGTTCGGTCCCACGCCCTCGATCGGTGAGAGTGCACCATGCAGGACGTGATAAACGCCGTTAAAATCATTCATACGCTCCATCGCCGCGACATCGGGCGGCTGCTCGACGACGCAGATCGTCGTATGGTCACGTTTCTCCGCCATGCATATCGCGCACGGATCGCTGTCCGTGAGGTTGAAGCAGGTGGAGCAGAACCCGATCTTCTCCTTCGCCTCGATGATGGCAGAAGCAAGCCGACGCGCCCGCTCCATATCCATATCCAGAACGTGATACGCAAGACGCGCCGCCGTCTTTGCCCCGATGCCGGGCAGCGCACGGAACTGCTCCACGAGCTGTGTGAGCGGTGCGATCTGCTGCATCTCAGAGCAGCCCCGGCGGGAGTCCGAGCCCGCTTGTGAGTTTGCCCATCTCCTGCGCCATCATCTCATCGACCTTCTTTGTCGCCTCGTTAAAGGCCGCCGAGATGAGATCCTGCAGCATCTCGATGTCCTCAGGATCGACTGCGGCGGGCGCGATGACAAGGCTCTGCACCTGCTTCTCGCCGTCCATGACGATCTTTACCGCACCGCCGCCCGCGGAGACCTCGACCGTCTTGCGCTTGAGCTCGTCCTGCATCTTCTTCATCTCGTTCTGCATCTTCTGGACTTTTTTCATCATACCGGCCATATTGCCGCCGCCGTTGAACATAAGTAACTCTCCTTTTATATAGTAGATGTGTTTAGCCTAACAAAAACCGCCCTCAACGTCAAGTGTTCTCATCGGGCGGCAGCTCGTCATAGTCAAACATCTCTGCCTCCTCGTCCGCCGTGGGCTCATACACTTCGTAGGACGCTTCCTCCTCCACCGCCGCCGGGGCGGGTTTCGGCGGCGCGGACGTCTGCGGTGTCGGCGCAGGATGCTTTGCGGATGCCGCAACCTCCTCTACGCGTGCGCCCTCGCCCGCAATCTCAAGCAGCTGTGCAACGGACGCAGGGTATTCGGGTGCTTTCACCGCATTTGTCGGAGGAGGAACAGCCTCTTCCTCACCGCCTGTACAGACGACGAGGAGCGGCCGTCCCACAAGCTCCGTCATGACCTCCTCGAATACAGCACGATGCCGTTTCATAATGTAATCCCGCGCCATATCCGTCGCTGGACGGATGAAGAAATGCGTCTCCGTTGCCCCCTCGTAATCTGCTCCTGAGAGCAGGGAGGAGGCGAGACGGTTTCGCTCTTTGAGCCGTGCTTCGAACTTCTTCCACAGCGCTCCGTCGAGCTGCCGTGGTACTCCTGTCGCGGGTGCGTCCGCAGCCCCGCTCCTTGCAAGGCGCTTGGGGGCTGTGCTTTTTTGCGCGGGCTGCGCCGCAGACGGTGCGGCAGGAGCCGCCGCCATTGCTCCGCCGCCTGTCGAAACGGCCCTTGTTTTCACTGTGTCGGCCGCCGCAAGCTGCACCGTCAAGCGACGCACGTCCTCTTCGAGCCGTGCGATGCGTGCTGTGTCGACAGGATTTGAAGCCGGCGCAGCAGCCATCACCGCCGCATCTCCGTTCTCTGATGGGCGGCAGAGGCCGATCAGCATTGCCTCCACGGCAATGCGCGGCTGCGGCGAGAACCGTATCTCCTGTATCGTCTCGTTCAAGCGACGCAGAATCCCCATGATCGCGTCCTGCGTAAACTGTGCCGCCGTCTCCCGCAGATGCGCCGCCTGCTCCTCGGTGAGTTCCGCTGCACCAGTCGCGCCGCCCACCCCTGCGATCATCAGACTGCGGAAATACTGCATGAGCTCTGTAAGAATCTGCTTCAAATCGCGCCCATTTTGCAGCAGTTCACCGAGTTGTTCGATCAGTGCCGCCGCCGAGCACTCTGCAATCTGCAGCGCCATCTTTTCAATCCATGCGCACCCAACCAGCCCCAAGGCCTCCTGTACGCGCTCCGCCGTGAGTGCTCCCTCGGCAAGAGCCATGCACTGATCGAGGATCGAGAGCGCGTCACGCATGCCGCCGTCCGCCTGTACGGCAATGATGCCGAGCGCTTCCGCATCCGCTGTGATCCCCGATTCCCGACAGACATAGATGAGGCGATCGCGAATCTCCGTCACCGTAATGCGGTGGAAGTCGTAGCGCTGACAGCGCGACTGGATCGTCGCCGGCACCTTGTGCGGCTCCGTCGTTGCGAGGATGAAAAGGACTTGCGGAGGAGGCTCCTCCAGTGTCTTGAGGAGTGCGTTGAACGCCTCCGTCGTCAGCATATGCACTTCGTCGATGATGTAGATTTTATAATGTCCCGCCGTCGGCGCAAACTTCACGGATTCGCGCAGATCGCGGATCTCGTCGATGCCGCGGTTCGATGCCGCGTCAATCTCGAACACATCCATCGACGAGCCGTCACGGATGCTGCGGCAGGAGTCACAGACACCGCACGGCGTGAGCGTCGGTCCTTCGGCGCAGTTCAGCGCGCGTGCGAGAATCTTTGCCGTACTTGTCTTCCCTGTACCGCGCGGGCCCGTAAAGAGGTAGGCGTGGCTCGTCTGCCCCGTCGTCACCGCACGTGCAAGCGTGCGGCTGATGTGCTCCTGCCCCACGAGATCCGCGAACGTCTCCGGACGCCAACGGCGATAGAGTGCAACATAGGACATGAGAACCCTCCCAACGAAAAAAGCAGCCCTACAGGGCTGCACTGAATTTCACGCGATTTCTCCCACGGCAGGCCACAGTTCCCAGGCGTCCTCGCGGCACATGGAACGATCCGCTTACCGCTGCTTCCTTCCGGACCTGACGGGGTTCACAGGGCCCCATTGCGCGAGACCAAGGCACTGCAGCCCGCCCTGAGAAAAATCAATAAAAATGGCGGAGAGTGAGAGATTCGAACTCTCGGTACGGTATCACCGCACACACGCTTTCCAGGCGTGCTCCTTCAACCACTCGGACAACTCTCCACGTGCTCTCTCAAAAGCTATTCACTTCTGCAACGCCTCACAGTCTAGCATGACTTACACCCCCTTGTCAAGGAAAAAAGAGAGAATGGCTCCCCCCGCGCAGGGAGACATCCACTCTCTCTTTTTCGTCCTGACATCAATGTTTTTGCGGCTTGAACTGGTCCTCGCCCCATGCCGTAATCCCCTTCTGATCGGGGATGATGGAAGGATCGAAGATGGGATTCTTGCCCGCCGCTTTCTGTGCAAAATAGTCTGTAAGTGCAATGCGCGCAAGCGGTGCGAGGCGAGCGATCGCGTAGAGGTTCGTGAGACAGATCATCGCCATGAAGAGGTCGGCGAGGTTCCACACAAGGCCAAAAGCCGCCACACATCCAAAGAACACCATTGCGACAACAGCGAGACGATAGACAGAGAGTGCACGCTGCGTATTCTTTGTTATGAAGTGGATGTTGATCTCTCCATAGTAATAGTTTCCGACGACGGAACTGAAGGCAAAGAGAAAGATGAGCACGGCGAGGAGACTGGATGCCCACGGGCCGAAGACGCTTGCGAGCGAATCCTGCGCAAGGGCGATGCCCGTCGTATCGCCGCCGATCGTATACTGTCCCGTGAGGAGCACGATGAACGCTGTCGCCGAGCAGACGATCCACGTATCGACGTAGACACCGAACGCCTGCACCAGTCCCTGCTTGACGGGGTGCGTGACGTTCGCCGTCGCCGCCGCATTCGGGATCGAGCCCTCGCCCGCCTCATTCGAGAAGAGTCCGCGGCGGATGCCGGTGAGAACGGCCGTGCCGATACCGCCGCCGACCGCCGCCTGTGGGCTGAACGCATCGTGCAGAATCAGGGCAAACATCGCGGGCACCGCATCCATGTGCAGGATGATGATGATAAGGGCGATCAGGAGATAGATGCCCGCCATGATGGGCACAAGGAACGCAGATAAACTTGCGACACGATGAATGCCGCCGAAGATGACCGCACCGGCGAGCACGGCGAGTACCACCCCCATCACCCACGTCTCGATGCCGAACGCCTTCTCCATCGAGAGTGCAATTGTGTTCGCCTGCACCGAAACATAAATCAGACCAAAGGTCACCGAGATGAGCACAGCAAAGAGCTTTGCCACCGTCGGCTGCCCGAGCGCATTCTGGATATAGTATGCCGGCCCGCCGTGAAAGAGTCCGTGTCCACGCGGGATCTTGTAGATCTGGGCGAGCGTGCTCTCGACGAATCCAGTTGCCGTTCCGATGAATGCAATGACCCACATCCAGAACACGGCACCGGGCCCGCCCGTGACAATCGCAATCGCAACCCCCGCAATGTTGCCGACACCGACGCGCGAAGCAGTGCTGACGCAGAATGCCTGAAACGACGAAATCGCCTTGCGCCCGCTCGGACGGCGCCCGAGATCTCCCGCGAGCAGACGCACCATCTCCGGCAGTGCCCGCAGCTGAACAAGACCGGTCGAGAAAGTAAACCAGAGCCCGCAGCCGACAAGCACGACGATGATGATATAAGTCCACAGGAAATCATTGATCGTGCCGACCACAGAATTGAGAAAATCCATAAAAACACCCTTCCTAAAAGAATAGACCCCATAATAATGGAGAGGAATGCGCTTTGTCAAATTGCATTCCTGTATTCTTTCCCATCAGCGGAGTTTCGCGGAGAATTCTGCAGCCAATTCTTTACTTCTCACGCAAAAGAGTGTAGAATATTAACAGTTACTATGTTTCAGGGATTAAAGGCGGGGATATTATATGTTGAAAAAGACGAAGATTATATGCACGCAGGGGCCGGCGACGGATCCCGAGGGAATTGTCGACGCACTCATCGAAAACGGGATGAACTGCGCCCGCTTCAATTTCTCACACGGCTCACACGAGGAGCATCTCGTGCGCATCAACAAGGTGCGTGCGGCGGCGGAACGCTCGGGTAAGGTCATCTCGCTCATCCTCGATACGAAGGGCCCCGAGATGCGCCTCGGCGAATTCAAGGACGGCAAGGTGCAGCTCGAAAAGGGCAAGCAGTTCACACTTACGCATGAAGACACGCCGGGCGATGAGACGCATGTCAGCATCAACCACAAGAACCTCTACAACGAGGTAAAGCCGGGCGATACGCTGCTCCTCTCGGACGGTCTCGTCGGCCTCGTGGTTGACGAGATCCGCGGCAAGGACATCGTGACGACGATCCAGAACTCAGGCCCCATGTCGACGCGCAAGCGCGTGGCGGCCCCCGGTGTCGAGCTGGGGCTGCCTGCAATCTCCGAGCAGGATGAGCGCGACATCATCTTCGGCATCCAGAACGACATGGACTTCGTTGCAGCATCCTTCATCCAGCGCCCGTCGGACGTGGAGGAGATCCGCCATCTGATCGCAAAGCACGGCGGTCACATGGAGATCATCCCGAAGATCGAAAACCTCGCAGGTGTCAACAACTTTGACGAAATCCTCGCAGTCTCCGACGGCATCATGGTCGCACGCGGCGATCTCGGAGTCGAGGTGCCTGCCGAGGACGTGCCCGTCATCCAGAAGGAGATCATCCGCAAGTGCAACGCGGTCGGCAAGCCCGTCATCGTCGCGACGCAGATGCTCGAATCCATGACGACGAACCCGCGCCCGACGCGTGCAGAGGTTTCGGATGTCGGCAACGCGATCTTCGACGGTGCGGATGCGATCATGCTCTCCGGCGAAACGGCAAGCGGCGACTACCCCGTCGAAGCGGTCAAGACGATGAGCACGATCGCCCTGCGCATGGAGCAGTCGCTCGAGTACGACACCATCATCCGCTCGCGCAGCATTCGCGAGCGCTCCTCCGTGACCGATGCCGTCTCGCATGCAACCGTTCAGCTCGCCTATGAGACGAGTGCCGCAGCGATCCTCACGCCGACCCAGTCCGGCTACACGACGCGCGTTGTGTCGAAGTACCGTCCGAAGGCGATGATCGTCGCCTATGCTCCGAGCCCGATGATTGCACGTCACATCAACCTGCGATGGGGTGTCTACACCATGCAGGGCCGCAAGTGGACGAGCGTCGAGGATATGATCGAGTCCTGCACGCGCGGTGCGCTCTCGCACGGCTACGTAAAACAGGGCGACAAGATCGTCATGGTCGCAGGCATGACCTACAACGAGGGCGGCTCCGTCGCCGTCCGCGTCACGACGATCCAGTAAGCACATTTGGCAAATGACGAAAGGAAGCCGCTTATTTGCGAAACGGCTTCCTTTTTTACGAATGAAAATAGGATTGTGTATGGAATGGCAGTGATATGCCCCAAAGCAAACCTTAGTGAAGCAAGTGAGTAAAGGGTGCGTTCTGCCCCCTGCGGATTTCTTTCGTTCAAGCGAAGCGCGTTTAAGAAGTCCGCAGATATTTAGGCAGATAAACACACGATACTTGCGTAACGAGGTGTTTGCGCGGGGCATACACACAAAAACAGCCGACGAGATAGGAGATTTTACAATGGAAACGATTCACAGCGATCATGCCCCCGCCGCCCTCGGTCCTTACAGCCAGGCGATGCGCGTCGGCAATCTCATCTACACCTCGGGACAGATCGGCATCGACCCCGCCGCAGGGAAGATCACGTCGGACACCGTTGAGGGACAGGCAGCGCAGGTCTGTGCGAATCTCAGAGCCGTCCTCGCGGCCGCCGGCACCGACCTCACACGCGTCGTCAAGACCACCTGCTTCCTCGCGGACATGGGCGACTTTGCCGCGTTCAACGAAGTCTATGCACGTCACTTCACAGGCAAGCCTGCCCGCTCCTGTGTTGCCGCAAAGGCTCTGCCCGCAGGAGCCCTCTGCGAGATCGAAGTGATCGCGGAGGTGTGAGCCGATATCTCCCACAGGACATAAACAACGGGACGATTCGTATGAATCGTCCCGTTGTTTATGTCAATTTATTATCCCATCACCATCGGCTCGATCTTCTCCTCCGCCATGAAGCGGCTGAGCTTCTGCACGCTTGCCATGAGGTCATGGTAGTTCTCAGGCGTGAGTGACTGCGGGCCGTCGGAGAGGGCTCGTGCCGGGTTCGGATGCACCTCGATGATGAGGCCGTCCGCGCCCGCAGCGATGGCGGCGAGGGACATGGGTTTAATCATGCGCCACTTGCCCGTGCCGTGGCTCGGGTCGGCAATGATCGGCAGGTGTGAGAGATGCTTGACCGCTGCGATCGCGCTGATGTCGAATGTATTGCGCGTATATGTCTCATAGGTACGGATACCGCGCTCGCAAAGGATCACGTTCGGATTTCCTTCGTTCATGATATACTCAGCCGCATTCAGCCACTCGTCGATGGTCGCGGCAAGGCCGCGCTTGAGCATGACAGGCTTGCCCGCACGCCCGACCGCCTTCAAAAGACCGAAGTTCTGCATATTTCGTGCACCAATCTGAAGGAGATCCGCATAGGCAGCAACGCGATCGACTGCCTCAACCACGGTCACCTCGGTAACCACAGCGAGCCCCGTCTTTTCCCGCGCCTCTGCGAGATATTTCAGTCCCTCTTCCTCGAGCCCCTGAAATGCATACGGCGAAGTGCGCGGCTTATACGCACCGCCGCGGATGAACTGTGCGCCGCCCGCCTTCACGAGTTCCGCCGTCTCCATGAGTTGCTCGCGCGACTCGACGGCACAGGGCCCTGCCATGACGACGGGCGTACCGTCGCCGATCTTCACACCGCAAATGTCGATCACCGTCGGCGCAGGATGAAACTCGCGGCTTGCAAGCTTGTAGCTCTTGGAGATAGAAATGGTGGTCTCCACGCCGTGCATGGCATCAAGCGGCGTCGCGGCGAGTTTCGTCTTGTCGCCGATGACGCCGACAATCTTCTGATGCGCACCTTCCATGACCTTTGCCTCGAGCCCCTTCTCCTTGATGGCGCGAATCACGCCCTCGATCTCTGCCTGCGTGGCATCCGAATTCATAATGACAACCATTGTATCTGCTCCTTTACTGTTCGTTGTGCGCCGTATGCACAGGGAAAACGCCAAGTACCTTCAGCCAGATGCTCTTTTCAGCGACGGCATTGATGGAGTCACGCAGAGCATCCTCCGCGCTGTGTGCATCGAGGTCGAAAAAGAACATATACGCGCCGAGCTCCGTCCGTGCGGGACGAGACTCGATCCGCGTGAGGTTCACCGCACGATGTGCAAATTCTCCGAGCACATCATAGAGTGCTCCCGCACGTGAGCCGTCGATCTGGCAGACCATGAGGACCGTATCGGGCGGCTCCGCAGCCGATGCCGCAGCCCCGTCACGCACAACCTCGAAGAAGCGCGTGCAGTTCGAGCCGCGATCCTCGATCTTGCCCGCGATTTCGACCAGACCATTCAGCCGGCCCGCACGCCGCGTACAGATTGCCGCCGCTCCCGCATCCACGGGAGATGCGCCGACGATCTCTGCTGCACGCGCCGTACTCGCTGTCTTTATGATCTCCGCCTGCGGGCAATGCCGCAGGAGGAAATCGCGGCACTGCGCGATGGGCTGTGCGTGCGAGTAGACCACACGGACCTCCCCCTGCGTGCGCCGCCCCATCAGA
Organism: uncultured Centipeda sp.; assembly: GCA_905372865.1. Taxonomy (GTDB): domain Bacteria; phylum Bacillota; class Negativicutes; order Selenomonadales; family Selenomonadaceae; genus Centipeda. Next base: position 6,026 of record CAJPQT010000030.1, on the reverse strand, counting down.
TAGTTGTGCACGGGCCAGATCACCTCGCGCCGTACACGCAGTACATCCGAGCGCGCAAGCGCATCGAGCGTCACAGCGATCGCCCCTTCGAGCGAGTTCTCCACCGGTACGAATGCGGATTCCACCGCGCCCGTCTCTACCGCGTGCAGACACTCGCCGATATCGCCGTAGCAGACAATCTCACGGTCAAGCTGCTGCCACGCCGCAAGATAGAGAGCTGCCGCCTCGCTGTGCGTTCCCACAGGACCAAGCACGCCCATTTTTTGTCTCACACACATTCCCCCTATGGGAATCTACTATACTATATGTGCAGCGTGTTGACAAGGGCGACGAAAACACTTTCATTTCATACACATTTCCTCTCCCCATCCGTCTGTGCTATAATAGATATTATTTTTCAACCAGACGAAAGGAGCAGCGATGTCGCCAAAGGAATATCTCGCCGTCCTCCATTGTATCGCCGGGCTCAAAGAGCGCACGCGTCATGCGTGGATGAAGACGGGGCGACAGGAGAGCGTCGCGGAGCACAGCTGGCGGATGGCGCTGATGGCATACTTTCTGCGCGATGAATTCCCCACCGTCGATCTCACACGCGTTCTCCTCATGGCACTCCTGCATGATATGGGCGAAGTCTTTACGGGCGATATCCCGACGTTTGAAAAGACTGCGGATGACCGTACACGTGAACACAGGCTGCGCGATGCGTGGATCCATTCACTGCCCGCCCCCTATGCGGCAGAGGTGCGCGCCCTCTTCGCGGAAATGGACGCAATGGAAACCGAGGAAGCGCGGCTTGTCAAGGCACTTGACCGCATGGAGGCAGTCATCACGCACAACGAGGGCGATCCCCTCACATGGCTGCCGCTCGAACATGATTTGCAGTACACCTACGGGGTAAAGGAAGCGGCGTTCTCCCCCGTACTCGCGGCACTGCGCACAGAAGTCAACAGCGAAGTCGATGAAGTCATCGCATCGCTGACAACGGAGGAACAGACATGAAAACAAACTATGGCAACTGGATTTCCACACCGATGATGAAAACCCTCGCGGCAATCGCAGGCGGTCTCTACCTGCTCACAGCACTCTATGTGCTTGTGTACGACCGCGTGACCGCGCCCTTCTTCATCCTCGCGATCCTCTCCTTCGTCGCGACCATTGTCGTCCTCTATATGTACTACTGCCGCCGTGTCTTTGACTTCGAGGGCGGCGGCCTCATGCGACGCATCCACGCCTACCTGCTCGACCAGCTGCCGTGGGACGGTCTCGGCAGAGTGCTCGATGTCGGCTGCGGCTCGGGCGCACTCAGCATCGCGACGGCGAAACGCTTCCCACTCGCCGAGGTGCAGGGCATCGACTACTGGCCGCCGATGTGGAACTATGGGCAGAAGCAATGCGAGACAAATGCTGCCGTCGAGGGTGTCGCGGAGCGCTGCGCGTTTCAGCACGGAGATGCGGCGAAGCTCGACTTCCCCGACAACCATTTCGACGCTGTTGTCAGCAACTTTGTCTTCCACGAAGTACGCACGCAGAAGGATAAATTCATGCTCGTCGAGGAAGCCCTGCGCGTACTGAAAAAAGGGGGGGCGTTTGCCCTCCACGATACATTTGGAAACAAGGATATGTACGGCAACATGGATGAATTCGTCGCCTATCTCAAAGAGCATGGCATTGCCGATGTATCCTACCTCCCGAATACCGAGCGAAACATCCCCATGCCCCCACCCGTCCGTTTTATGCTGCGCGGCATTGGAATGCTTTATGGAACAAAGTAACGAAAGGAAGAGATCCGTGTCTTTGCGAAATACCGCTGCTGCTTGCGCCGCAGCCATCCTCCTCTGTGCCCCCTCACTCACAGGAGCTGCAGAAACAACTGTGCCCATCCCGCGTCCTGCATTTCCCTCCTCCATACCGCAGCATATGACAGTAGATGCAAGGCTCGCCGCAGCACTTCCTTTTATCTCGCCTGCTGCAGATCTCGACATCCTTCCACTGCCCGTTCCCGCGCCTGCCTCGGTCACAATCGCAGGAGAGGCAACGGCAACCGAGGAGCAGATGCTCGCCTACCTCCTGCGCCGCAACCCAAAACCGAAGCTCACGGGTACGCCCGAGGAGCTCGTCCACGCCTACTACGAGGAGGCGGAGCACGAGGGTGTGCGTCCCGATCTCGCACTCGCACAGGCGTTCAAGGAAACAGGCTTCTTTGCATACGGCGGCGATGTCGACTGGAAACAAAATAATTTCTGCGGACTTGGCGCAACCGGAAATGGTGCGAAGGGGCTCTCCTTCCCCGACATCCGTACGGGCGCACGCGCCCACATCCAGCACCTCCTCGCATACAGCCGCAAAGAGCGTCCAACGAAACCAATCGTCGACCCGCGCTATGACCTCATCCGCACAAACCGCCCCGATATCTACGGACGGCTCACGCGCTGGACAGACCTGAACGGCGTCTGGGCAGTCCCCGGCAAGAACTACGGACAGGAGATCATCGTCATCCGCGACCGCGCACGGCAGCCCGACGGCTCCGATGCATCTCTGCACGCAGCGAACGCACACATCATGCAGGCGGGCGATGCCGATGGCTACATCTATCGCGGGCTCGTCTATCTGCATCGCAGTGCCTACGCCGAGGCACTTGACGACTTCACCGCCGCGCAGAAGCGCAACACAAAACGTACCGAGCCCTACCTCGGTATCGCGCTCGCCCATGCAGGCGCAGGAAATATCAAAGAGGCGCGGCGTGCCTACGAAGTCTATCTGAAAATCGCCCCCGACGATGCCGCCGCCCTCCATAACTACGGTCTGGTTCTCCTCGCAGAGAACAATCCCGCAAAGGCAGCTGCAGCCCTGCGCGACGCCATCCGCCGCGCGCCAACAAATGCAAACAGCTACAGTGCACTCGCCGTCGCCCTCATCCGTACAAAGGACTACACAGGCGCATGGAACACCCTCGCGGACGGTGCAGCCATCGCCCCCGCAAACACGGACATCCTCATCAACCAGATCCTTATGCAGGCGTGCCTCAAGGATGCAGACGATAAGAAACACAAGAAAAAATAAAGGAATCACTGATAAAATGAAGCCCCTCAGATTTGTGCAGATTTTTTCCGAATAAGAAGACAAAACGGACGCATAGCAGGGCTATGTGGAGGCTTTGTCGATGAGGTTCGGGGGTAAAAGATGCCCACAGACAGTGCGGATGAATTTATCAGTGCTTCCTAAACGGAGACTGTGAAGAAAAGATTTGAAAAAAATACAATGTATGGAAATGGTGGAACAAGTATTGTTCGAGCAAGGCAAATCTTGCAGATGATTTCTCAAAATTTAATGCAAGTACATCTGGAAACGAACCTACCATAAACAATATTCAATCAAAATTTAGTGGTCTTGGCATAAAAGATGAACGCTATATCAAGAAAAGGGGATGGAGTATTGATTCTATAAAAGATGTTATTAAACGTCCCCATACAACTAGAAAAGCGTTTAATAATCAACAGGAAATCAGGCTACAGTCTATTACTCAAACTTCGCAGATGAATAATCTGCTGTAACTTTTGATGTGCGAAGTTTGAGTAAATAAGGCATTAGGATAGAGCCGCCGCATGCGTTTTACGTGTGCGGCTTTTTTGTGCGGAGTTTTATATCATTTTGAAAAATATTTTTAGAATTGGCAGGAAAATCCGCGGGGGGGGGAATAATATCCATACCTAAAGTATATTGGATTTTGCTCAAGGAGGAATTCTATGAGACAACGCGGATGGAGTTTTGTCGTCGCGCTCTGCGCCGCCCTGTGCGTCGCGCTCGGGGCAAGCGCGAATGTAGCGTCGGCGCAGCGCTATGTGAAGGTCGGGTTCTATATGCTCGCGGGTGAACAGCGCCCCGTGACGGGCTACAACGTCGTCATGGATGTAGACGGTATTGACATCTGGTCTGAGGGGGACATCACGCACTATCACGTACTGGGCGGGCGCGTCATCGGTCGGGTCGGCGAAGGAGTCGAGCCGCACCTCTATCAGGGGCTCTACGATTTTCACTACAATGCGAAGACGGGAGAGTATCGCTGTATCTATCTGAGCAAACCGCCGGGCGAAGACTTCGCGTATGACTACCGCGACCGGAATCTCGTTCCGATTGAGCAGGCGAATGACAGCGGGGCAGCATTTGTCACCTCACCGGACATGACGCCGAAGGTTGTTGCACGAAAACTCGGCGCGCGCAAGTACAGCACGATGACCTACACAGGCGAGGCCGCCTATGTCCTGCGCGCGCTGCTCGCACATCAAAAGGGGGAGAAGATAACGCTCATGGATGAAGGGATGATTCCGTGAGTGCTATCAGCATGTGGGGCGTTTCAATGGCAGCATTTTCTATTGTGGTGGCGGCTTTATTGCTCTATACGGTGAGATGGGTACCGCCGGAAGAGTGTAAGTCGTATGCCTTCCTTTTGGTGATTCTTTTTGCCGTTTACTTTGGCCTTTGCATTGTTGCTCTGGTTGTGCCCAATGAGACGCTATGGATTATCGGGGGCAATATGCTGCTGTCGTGTGTGACACTGTATTTGATACGCCTTGCCCGTACCGATAAGGGAACAAAGGAAAAGCTATGGCTGGGGGTTGGGTTGTCTATCATAATGCTGTGTATTTTCGGGTGTCCCGCGGCAGGCAAAATAGGGGAAACGGCGGTCACAGTTTCAGCCGCGTTTCTGGGGGCGCATGCTGCGGGGCTGTTGGAGCTGTACCTTTTTGGAGAAGGAACGGCAGCTCATTCGGATAAAACACAAAGTTGATGAAGGAGACGAATGAAAATGAGAAATCAAACAATGAACATTTTTAAGGTCTGCATGGCGGCATTCCTGCTCGCCTGCGCGATGCTGCTCGCGCAGGTGGAGCCCGCCTTCGCCGCGCTCTATAACGGGGACATCGGGGAGACGCGCTTTACGAGCCTAGACCGGTGGGATAATCAGAGCACCTTTATCCTCAAGCGCTATACGAAACCGAGCGGCGGCGGGACTGTCCTCGTGACGCCGAAGGCCGCGCAGGGCACCTATGAAATCGTCGACCCAACGCAGGAGGCAGGCCGATGGAACAGGTCGTTTGACTACGACGAGAAGGCAGGGGTGCTCACCTTCTACGATGATGGGGGCCCTCTTGAGCGGTGGACAATTTTATCATGGAAGGGGTGGGAGCCGGGCGATGTGCGGGTAGAGCAGCTCATCCCCGAGAACAGCGCCTATGACGCGATCTATGAGTGGCAGGAAGACCGCAGCGCCCATGTTGCCTATATCCCGGGTATCGGGGAAAGGACCCTGCCTGAGTATATCTTGAATGTAATAAGGATGTTCGATAGCATGAAGGACCTCCTCGACCAAGGAGAATCGTGGGTGCTCGGCGGTGATGCCAATGGCGAGTATATCTCATTCGTCGTGCGCAAGACGAAAAAGCAGGCGAGCGCGCCGCAGGCAAGCCCCGCCGTTCCCGCGCGCTACATGGTGATCGATGCGAATGACAGCTCGGAATGGGTCTCGTTTAGCTACGATACCGCGACGGGGATATTTACCATGTATTCGGATTCCGAGAACGGGGCGGATAAGCCGTATGCGTACCGCCGGTTCCTCTCTGACGGCAGCCTTGAGGTCAAGAGCGTTGGGGGCGGCGTGCATACGGATGTTTATACGCCGGACAGCAGCGGAAAGTATCATGCCGGCAGTGAGTGGATTTACCGTTATGTCACCGACGGTATGCGCCTCTTCCTGCAAAAGATACGCTGACGCAGGGGCGCAGCCTGCATCGATGAAAGGAGCAGCAGGGTGTTGACGCAGGGACGGAAACGCTCTACAATAAGCACAGAAAAGGGACTGCCGACAGACGGTCAGTGCCCCTATATGTTTTAGGAATTAACCGCCACACGTCAGGGACGAGGGGCGGTTAATTTCTTGTTAAGAGAACTGCTAGAATAACGAAGAGTAACAAACGCAAACTTCGCAGATGAATAATCTGCTGTAACCCTTGAAATATCTATCGTCTTGG
>CAJPQT010000029.1 GCA_905372865.1 uncultured Centipeda sp. | reverse complement strand
GTTAGAGTTTCCTCTAACTTGTTTTGCATTGTGTAGTTTTCAGGGTACATCCGGCACCGCGTAAGGCTTCAAGGTTCTTTGCAGTTCCTCGCTGCTCTCATCGGCGCGACTGTCATAATATAACACAGGGGGCTGACTCTCGTCAACCCCCTTTTTTCATTTTTTGTGATTCTTTTTAAGAAAATCCTGCCATGCCTATGTGCTGTAGGTAAAGTTGAGTTCTGTACGTGCGGCAAGAAGGGGTGCGTTGGCATCCTTGTCCGATAGTACCGTCGGTGCAAGCGGCCACTGCACACCAATCTCTGGATCGTTCCAGCGGATATTCCCATCGCAGTCGGGTGCATAGAGATTATCTGCCTTGTACTGTACTTCGACATCATCGGTCAGTGTGATGAATCCGTGGGCAAAGCCGCGCGGGATGAAAAGCTGTCTATGGTTCTCCGCCGAGAGTTCGATGCCGACCCACTTTGCATATGTTGGTGAGCCGCGCCGAATGTCAACGGCGACATCGAAGATGGTGCCGCGTGACACGCGCAGGAGTTTTGCCTGTGCCATGGGATTCAGCTGGTAGTGCAGGCCACGCAGCGTCCCCTTCTCTGCGGAAAAAGAGTGGTTGTCCTGCACGAAGTCAACGAAGATGCCGGCATCCTCCATCTTCTTTTTCGACCAGCTCTCCATGAACCAACCGCGTGCATCGCCAAAGACCTTTGGTTCAAGAATGAGGACCCCGGCAAGCGTTGTTTCAATTACATTCATACAATACTCCTACACGTCCTTGATGAGGCGCTTCAAATAGATGCCATACTCGTTCTTCGCAAGGGGCTCGGCGAGGCGCAGGACCTGCTCGGCGTCGATGTACCCCATGCGGTAGGCAATCTCCTCGATACACGAGATCTTGAGCCCCTGCCGCGCCTGTATGGTCTGAACAAAGGAAGCAGCCGAGAGCAACGATTCATGTGTGCCCGTATCAAGCCATGCATATCCGCGCCGCAGGCGCTCCACATGGAGTTTTCCCGCTGCAAGATATACCTTGTTCACGTCTGTGATCTCAAGTTCCCCGCGTGCTGAGGGGCGAACGCCTCGTGCAATATCGACGATGTCGCGGTCATAGAAATAAAGCCCCGTGACAGCATAGTTCGACTGCGGCTTCTTCGGTTTTTCTTCCAAGGAGAGTGCATTGCCGTTTTCATCGAAGGAGACAACACCGTAGCGCTCGGGATCGGAGACATAGTAGGCAAATACGGTCGCCCCATCCTCGCGAAGTACGGCGCGCTGCAAAACCTGCGCAAAGTCGGCGCCGTAGAAAATATTATCGCCGAGCACGAGTGCGCAGCTCTCGCCCGCAATAAAGTCTGCACCGATGATGAACGCCTGTGCAAGTCCGTCGGGACTTGGCTGTACGGCATATGAAATGGAAAGCCCAAACTGGCTGCCGTCACCAAGCAGCTCCCGATAGAGGGCACTGTCGTTTGGCGTTGTAATGATGAGAATGTCCTTGATGCCCGCGAGCATCAGCGCACTCAGCGGATAGTAGATCATCGGCTTGTCGTAGATCGGCATGAGCTGCTTTGATACGACCTTCGTCAGCGGGTAGAGCCGTGTCCCCGATCCGCCCGCAAGGATAATTCCCTTCTTAATCATCGCGTCACCTCTCTGCATTTTACTTGTATTTCATTTTACGGTGTTTTTCGACAGAAGGCAAGAAAAACCTGCCACATTTTCATGCGGCAGGTTCCCGGAGAGAACGTTTCTTTTATTGTTACTTAAGCATTTCCATGGTATGAGCGACGAGGATGCCGAACGGCGTGCCGATGACGTACCCCATCAGCGCCATCAGAATACCAACGGGGACGAGTGAGCCGGAGTACGTACCCGCGAGCACGGGCGCAGATGCCGTGCCGCCGATGTTCGCGAGCGAGGCGACACACGCGGTGAACATATCGAGTTTGAAGAGCCGCGCGAGGAAGAACATCAGCGTGAAGTGAACGCCGAGGATAATGAAGCCCGTCAGAATCCAGTACGGTGCATCACCGAGCTCAAGCAGCGATGCACGCGAGGCGAGCAGCGCAATGACGGAGTAAAGCAGGACGTTCGACATCTCTGCCGAACCTGCCACACGGCCAAGCGGCGAGACAGCGCCAATGAGACCGAGCACGGTGATGAAGAGAATTGTCCATGTCGCCTTGTCGAAAAACGGGACGGCGGCATTGAGCACCTTGCCGACGTTCGCGCCGATCGCCGAGACGACAAGCGCGGTGCCGAGCAAAAGGATAAGGCTCTGGAAGGTGATCGCGCCCGTGTTCAGCTTCGCGTCCTCCTCAAGGCTGCGCGATACGGCATCGAGCTGCGTCGTATCCGCCTTGTTCCAGCGGTTGAAGCGCGGGGCGAGCGTGATGAGCCAGAGCAGGAACATGACCCAGATGGAGTAGTCAATGGAGTCGACCACGAGTGCATAGCCCATGTCTGCCTCCGACACACCGAGTGCCGCCTGCACGGCGACCATGTTGCCCGAACCGCCGAGCCACGAACCGCAGAGTGCGCCGAGAGCCATCCACGAGTCCGCACCGATCAGCCCCTTCATCACGAGGAAGGCAACGACAAAGCCGATCATGATGGTAATTGATGCAGAAAAGAAGCCAAGCAGCATCCGCGGACCGAGCTTCAGCACTTTGCGGATGTCGCAGCGCAGCAGCATGGTAAAGACCATCGCATACGTCAGCGAATTTTTAAGCCCCGCATACGCCGGCTTCGTCGCCGCCATATCCCACGTACCGACGGTACAGAGCAGCATGGAGATGAGGTAGACGAGCACAACGGCGGGCAGGTAGCGGAACAGAGCCCACCCTGTCCCCTTCTCAAGCGTCACAAGTGCACCTGCAAGCAGAATGAGCACGGCAACATAGGTAAATCCGTCCGTAATCATGACATACACCCCTTTATAAAATATAATTCCTTGAAGAATTATGGTAGTGATTATATAATAAAACGATAAAGCGACACAATGGACTTCTTTCCTAAATTGCTCTCATATCTGAAAGAATTCTGTATACAAAAGGAGGCTCTTCATGAAAATCACGAAGATCGAACTCGGCATGCTCTCCGTTCCCCTGCGTGTCCCGTTCAAAACGGCACGGCGGCGCGTGGACAGCGTGGAGGATGTCATTGTCCTCATCCGCACGGATACGGGAGCTACGGGCTACGGAGAGGCACCGCCGACGGGTGTCGTCACGGGCGATACGACGGGTGGCATCATCGACGCGATCCGTATGCATCTCGCGCCGATTCTCGTCGGCCGCGATGTGAACGAGTTCGAGGATTTGATCCAGTCCGTGCAGTCCGCACTCGTTCACAATTCATCGGCAAAGGCCGCCGTCGACATGGCCCTCTACGATCTCTACGGACAGCTCTGGAACATCCCCGTGCACAAGCTGCTCGGCGGCGCGCGGGACAGCATCGTCACGGACATCACCATCAGTGTGAATGCCCCGGAGGAGATGGCACGCGATGCACGCGATGCGATTGCACGCGGCTATGACACCCTCAAGATCAAGGTTGGGGTCGATCCATCGCTTGATGTTGCACGGCTCTCCGCTGTGCGCGACGCTGTTGGGAAAGACGTACGCATCCGCATCGACGCGAATCAGGCGTGGAGGCCGCGTGAGGCGGTGCGGATTCTCACGCAGATGGCGGACAAGGGGCTGGACATCGAGCTGGTCGAGCAGCCCGTCGCCGCCGCAGATATCGATGGGCTCGCCTACGTCACGCGTGAGAGCGATATCCCCGTCCTCGCGGACGAATCGGTATTCAGCCCCGCAGATGCCCTGCGCATCATGCAGCTGCACGCCGCCGATATGGTAAACATCAAGCTCATGAAATGCGGCGGGCTCTACCCCGCACAGCAGATCATTGCTGCAGCGGAAATCTATGGTATGGAGTGCATGCTTGGCTGTATGCTTGAGGCAAAGATCTCCGTCAACGCCGCTGTTGCCCTCGCCTGCGCCAAGAGGATCGTAACCCGCATCGACCTCGACGGCCCCGTGCTCTGCAGTGAGGATCCGATTGAGGGCGGTGCGATCTTCGACGAGAAGAACATCACCGCCTCCACCGCACCGGGGCTCGGTATCCACGGTGTTGCGGGACTTCGTATGCTGTGAGGAGGGACGTATTGAGTACATCAACGAACTTCGCCGTCGGTGAACCCTTTCCCCTTCCTGTCCTCGCACAGGCGGACGGTGGGATGTTCCAAGTGGACAGGAACGGCATGATGTTCCTGCTCCAACTCTCACGGACAGATGCGATCGCCGTCGAGGCGTTCCGCACGGGCGAGATCGAGCTTGCCGTGACGGAGGTGGGCGGCGTGCTCTTCCTCCTCTACCGCATCGACGGCATCTTTAAGGACGGCTGGGGCGATGCGCCGCTCTCCCTCTCCCTCGTCAAGAAAGAACTGTTTCCCGACGAACAAAGCCTTGCCGATCCGACCATTCATCTCTATCTGATTGATACAAACCTAAAAATACTCCTCGCACAGCGAACGGCAAACGTACCCGAGGAGTTCGCCGAGATCATCCGCAGAAATGTGCGCGCACAAAAAGAAGCGCCGCTCTCGGCGCTTGCATTCCAGAAGAAAGTGTCGGCAATCTGGGCGGAGAAATCCGCCGCTGATCTGCGCAGGGCAGCGTCGGCAGCACATACGCTGCCGATGACGCTGGGAGGAACGGTACATTAACCGCCCTTTCCACGGCAAACCTTGACAAGATTCTTATCTATAACTTAATACTGAATATAACAAAGGCTGCCCTTTCTAGTTGCCATGGGGAATTGGACCCCGGCGGGAACTGGAAAGGGCAGCCTTTTTGGACATTCGATTGCTTTGAAAAATTTTCTTCTTACGAAACGTAGTACACGCGGTTCGCTCGACGTACAGGCGGCTTTGGCAGACTGCCGTCCACATAACCAAGGGCGCAGTGTCCGACGCCGATATAGTCCCCCATGATGCCGAGCTTTTCCAGCAGTTCCTGATAGGCAGGCTCCTCGAACTCCTCCTTCGCGCGGTTGATCCAAATCGTACCAAGTCCGAGCGCATGTCCCGCGAGCATGAGATTGCCGAGGACGAGACTGCCGTCCTCAACTGCCGTGTGTACCTCCTTTGGTGCGAGTACCACAAGGATGACAGGCGCTCCGTAGAACGGGTCAAAGCCCTCCTTCCATCCGCCGATACGACAGTTGTCGCGCGAGAGCTGCGCACGCAGATCCGGATTGGTCACGGCGACGATAATGGGGGACTGCTTTCCCTTGCCACTCGCAGCGTACAGCCCTGCTTCGATCACCTCGTCGATGAGCGCCTGCGGCACGGCATCGGATTTGAACTTCCGAATGCTGCGCCGCTCGATCATATCCTTGATAGTCGCATTCATTTCACCGCTCTCCTCTCCATAATCCCTTGGACAATCCGTGCGACAAGCGCTGTCCGCGCAAATGGAGTAATAATGTAGTAGCCGTCGATGTACGGCCCAATGTCCTTCGCAATCTCGAGCGAGAGTTTTACGGCAAGCTCCTCCGCTTCTTCCCGATCAAGTCCGTGGTAAGCATTGATAATGCGCTCCTCGACATGGATGCCTGTGATCTCGCTCTCCATGAAGCGTGCATTGCGCTCACTGACGACGGGCATGATGCCGCCAAGGATGAACGCCCCCGGCAAGGTATCACGCGCCGTGCGCAGATTCTCCTTGGCCCGCGCACTCAGGACGGGCTGGGTGAAGAAGCCTGTCATGCCCGCCTCCAGTTTCTTTTTGGCAAGCCCGAGCTGCGACGGGAAATGCTTTGCATTGACGTTGAGTGCGCCAAATACATGGAACGGCACAACGTCGCCACGCTCTCCGAGGCTCTTGATGAAAGCCGACAGTTTGCGCGAGTTGAACTGATAGACGCTCTTCACCTCGTCGCGCTCTGCCGTCGGAATGGGATCTCCCGTAATCGCAATCATGTTGTGGATGCCCTCGGCACTCAGCCCGAGGAGGATGGACTTGATCGCGTTGAGGTTGCGGTCACGGCAGGTCATGTGGGGAATCGACTCGAGACCGAGGCTGCGCTGCACGCGTCCCGAGAGCATTGCCGCGTCCATGCGTGCGCGTGCAATGGGGTTATCCGCAATCGTAATGGCGTGAACGCCTGCCGCCTGAAGTTCCCGTGCGCCTGCGATGAATTTGTCCGCATTTCCGGTATCGGGCGGATCGAGTTCGACCGCGATGGGGATTTTCCCTGCTTTCAGCGCCTCAAAGAACGGGCTGCGTGAGGGCAGGAGCTCCACATGTTTTGGATGCACATGTTCACCCTCTGCCGCAAGTCCGCCCTCGAGCGCCTTGCATAGTGCACGAATATGCTCCGGCGTGGTGCCGCAGCAGCCGCCGACGATCGTGGCCCCCTCACGTACGACAGCGGCAAGTCCCTCGCCAAAGTAATCCGGCGCACTCTCGTAAAAGGTACGTCCGTCGATGACAATCGGATGCCCCGCGTTCGGCATGAGCGAAAGAGGCAGCGTACATGTGCCGAGAAGACGAACCAGCTCCTTCATCGACTGGACGCCGCTGACGCAGTTGAAGCCGACTGCATCGATATAGCCGCTCTCCGTGACCTCACGTACAAGCTCCTCGACAAAGTAACCGTCGCGTGTATAGCCGCCGGGAAATGCGGAGAACGATGTCAGAATGAATGCGTCAGGCGCAATCTGCTTGATATGCGCCGCTGTCTCAACAAGCCCCTCCGCTGAGGAGTTGGTCTCAAAAAGAAAGTGACGTGCACCCAGCGCAAGGAACGTATCAACAAGAAAACAGTACTCCTCAATGATGTCTGCACGCGGCATGCCCGTGACCGGACCGATGTCAGCAAAGACATACGCATTGAACGGCTCTGCCGCACGCGCGGCAAGCTCCCATCCCGTGCGGATGATGCCCTGTACCAGAGCCTCTTCCCCTTGGTAAACGATACGATTCGCCGCAAAGGTGTTGGTCTTGATTGCCTGCGCTCCCGCGCGCAGGTACTCCGTGTGGATTTCCTCGACGACACGCGGGGTCTCGATGTTCGTGAGTTCCACGCCCTTGCCGCGCGTATGTGTCTTTTGGGCATAATAGGTGCCCATGCCGCCGTCAAAGACGAGCGGCCCTTTTTTCAGATGTTCCCGTATTGTCATGCGTTCCTGCGCCATATCTGTAGCCTCCTTGCCGGCTTGTCTATCCCAGTACGCGGCGTGCAATCTCAACAATGCTGCGCGCGTCTCCCGCGTAGTAATCCGCGCCAATCTCCTTCGCATAGTCCTCGGTCAGCACCGCACCGCCGACAATCGTCTCACACGGATGTCCCGCATCGTGGAGAGCCTCGATGGTCTTTTTCATCGCCGTGACAGTCGTCGTCATCAGTGCAGAGAGCCCGATCAGTCCAACCTGTTTTTCAATGGCGACCTCCACGACGCGTTGGATGGGCACGTCGCGGCCGAGGTCGATGATCTGATAGCCATAGTTCTCAAGGACAACCTTCACGATGTTCTTGCCGATGTCGTGGATGTCCCCCTCCACCGTCGCGAGGATGATCTTGCCCTTCGATACGCCCTGCCCTTCCTCGGCGAGCCGCACCTTGATGAGCTCGAGCCCCGCCGTTGCCGCATTCGCCGCATTGATGAGCTGCGGGAGGAAGATGATCTCCTTCTCGTAGCGATCGCCGACAATATCGAGCGCAGGGATGACCTTCTCCTGGATAATGTCCATCGGTGCCATCTCCGTAAGGAGTTTCCGCGTGATGCGCTCGGCATCGTCGGAAAGACCTCGAATGATGGCATCCATCAGCGGATCGACCGCATCCGCGTCGTCCGCTGCGGCAGTCTGCACGGCTCCCGCCGCCTCATCCCCCGTAATACCGAGTTCCTTGCGGCGTCGTATCTCCGCCTGCTCCGGTGCAAAGCGCTCGATGTAGGCAGCACAGTCCACATCCTCTCCCGAAACGGCGCGAAAGGATACGACAGCATCCATCACTTCCTTTGTGTTCGGATTGATGATTGGAAAGTCCAGCCCGACGTGCATCGCCTGTATGAGAAAGTTCTCCGTCATGTGTCCGCGTGCAGGCAGTCCAAAGGAGACGTTGCTGACACCGAGCGCACAGTGGAGCCCCAGACGCTCGTGCACCTCACGCACAGCGCGCAGCGTCTCCATCGCCTGCTCCTGCTGTGCCGAGACTGTAAGCGTCAGGCAGTCGATGATGATATCCTCACGCTCGAGGCCGTACTTCTCCGCCTCCGCAACGATCCGCTCGGCAATCGCGACACGCTGCGCTGCCGTCTCTGGCAGCCCCTTTTCGTCCATCGCAAGTCCGAGTACCGCCGCCCCGTAGCGCTTGGCGAGCGGGAAGATCGCATCCATGCGCTCCTTTTCACCACTCACCGAGTTGATGATGACGCGTCCGTTCGTCACGCGCAGAGCCGCCTCGATCACCTTCGGGTTTGCCGAGTCAATCTGCAGCGGCAGATCGACAACGCTCTGCACCGCCTTGACAACGTATGGGATAATCTTCTCCTCGTCCACGCCCTGGGCCCCGACGTTGATGTCGAGCACCTGTGCGCCCGCCTCCTGCTGGGAGATCGCGAGCTTCTTGATGTAGCCGTAGTCCTCCTCGATGAGCGCCTGCTGCAGACGTTTCTTCCCCGTCGGATTGATGCGTTCGCCAATGACATTGAGCTTGCCATACTCCGCGACGCGTCCCGGTGAGGCAACCCCTTTGCGCTTCTTCCGCACGGGGCGATCCGATGCGCCCTCTGCAACGGCCTTTGCAAGAGCACGGATAAAATCCGGATTCGTCCCGCAGCAGCCGCCCATAATGACAGCACCGCGCCGTGCAAACACCGTCATCTCGCGTCCGAAATCCTCCGCCGTCATCTCATACGCACCCGTACGCGGGTCGGGGAGCCCTGCGTTCGGCTTGACAATAATCGGCAGATCCGTCCACTCCATGAGTTCATCTACAATCGGGACAAGCTCCACAGGGCCAAGCGAACAGTTGACGCCGAGTGCACTGACGCCGAGCGCGTCGAGTGTGACTGCAACAGACGGAACGGCTGCACCGAGAAAGGTGCGTCCGTTCTGCTCGAACGTCATGGTCACCCAAATCGGCAGCTTGGTATGCTCCTTTGCTGCGAGGACCGCCGCCTTGACCTCATAGAGATCGGTCAGCGTCTCGAAGATCACGAGATCGGCACCCGCCTTCTCACCCGCGACGACCATCTCGCGAAAGAGCTCATAGGCATCCTCGAACGAGAGTGTCCCAAGCGGCTCGACGAGCTCCCCAATGGGACCGATATCGAGTGCGACGCGCACACCCATAACCCCCGAGTTCTCCGCTGCACGCCGCGCAGTCGCGACGTTCGCGGCGATCACCTCCGCCACGGTCTTGCCGGTCCCTGTAAGCTTGTGCCCGTTCGCACCGAACGTATTGCTGTAGATCACACGGCTGCCCGCCGTAATGTAGTTTCGGTGAACCTCCTCAATCACCTCGGGATGTTCCATCCCGAAGAGTTCGGGACGCTCGCCCGGCGCAAGTCCGCGCGCCTGCAGCTCCGTGCCCATGCCTCCGTCTAATATAATAATATCGCTCATTCCATATCTCCCATATTTTTCATACCGTTATTGTGTTTTTGCACCTTCCCGACATCTGCGTCCCGCCTTGCGGAACGGACAGTTGCGGAACATCAGGCAGTGCTCGCAGTCGGGCGGCCGATGCGGCTGCGGCGTACGCGCAATCCCCATGATCGCCGTCACCGATTTGCGCGGCACCATGATCGTCGTCGGTGTCAGCGAGACCCCGACGCGCCGCGTCATGTCGAGCAGCGCAAAGAATTTGGGCTGCTCCGTGATCGGAAGATCACCGTAGCCGGGGCTGAATCGATCCGTCAGATAGCGCCCCTCCGCTTCCACGGCGCTTCGCATATCGCTCTCAAAATTGTTGCAGATATTCTCGATCGCCGTGCTCGCGCACGCATCCATGATCACGGAGTCGGCGGCATTTGTCACCTCATAGCGCATCATCAGCCGCTCGACACCGGGACCGAGCGTCGCACCGAAGAGGACGGCCTCCTCACACGGCTCAAGCATCCGCGGGATGTCATTCCCTGCAAACGTCACGCCGAGCACAGCGCCATCTTCAAGCGGAGCGTGACGATACGTGAGGCGCGGTGTCGCCGCCGCGAGCACCTCCTCCGTACAGCGCTTGATCTGCGCCGCGATCTCCTCCGTCAGCTCCTGTCCGCGAAAGCCGAGATACTTTAGAATCTCGTTCATATTCAGCGTCGTAAAACGCGGTTCAAACATAATCTCTCCTAATTTTCCATAATGCTCTATAACACACAAGTTAAGAGATTATATCACATTCCGACGCTCCTCACAAATATACTTTTGTCATGCGTTCATAAGTGTGCTATAATACTGCCTTGTCATTTTATATTGCAACTGCAAGGGGGAAACGGGATGATCAAAGAAGCGATCAAAAAGGTCGTCGGCAAGGAGGATCTTACCTACGACGAAGCATACACCGTGATGAATGAAATCATGTTGGGCGAGAGCTCGGCGGTCGAGAACGCCGCCTACCTCGCTGCGCTCTCCACGAAGAGCAGCGGCATGGAGACCATTGCGGAGATCTCGGGCTCTGCCGCCGCCATGCGTGCACACGCGGAGCTGGTCGAACACGACATGGAGGTCATCGACATCGTCGGTACGGGCGGCGACCACTCGGGCAGCATCAACGTCTCGACGACGGCATCCTTTCTTGCAGCAGCGGCAGGGCTCAAGGTCTGCAAGCACGGCAACCGTGCGGCCTCCTCGAAGAGCGGCACAGCCGACTGCCTCGAAGCACTCGGCGTAAACATTGACCAACCGCCCGAGAAGGTGCGCATGGAACTCGGCTCCGTCGGCATGGCATTTCTCTTTGCCCAGCGCTATCATCAGTCGATGAAGCACGTCGGGGCAATCCGCCGCGAGCTCGGCATCCGTACGGTGTTCAACATCCTGGGGCCGCTCACAAATCCATCGCGCCCCTCCTATATGCTGCTCGGCGTCTACGGAGAGCATCTGCTGCGCCCGCTCGCAAAGGTACTGCCGGATCTTGGCGTAAAGCGTGCGCTCATCGTTCACGGAACGGACGGCATGGACGAGATCTCGGTCGGTGCGCCGACGCTCGTACGCGAGATTGTGGACGGCACGGAGAGCGCCTATGAGATCCGCCCCGAGGACTTCGGCATTGCGCCCGCATCCAAGGACGCAATCCGTGGCGGCACCCCCGAGGAAAACGCCGCTGTCACGCGCGGCATCCTCGCGGGTGAGATCACAGACGCGCGCGCCGATATCTGCCTAATGAATGCGGGGGCAGCCATCTACATCGGCGGTGCGGCATCCTCCATCGCAGACGGCATCGCGGCGGCACGTACGACCATCGCTGACGGTTCGGCATACAAAAAACTTGAGGAATTCATTAAAATCTCCCAATAAAAGGAAAGGATTTTGCATCTATGCGGACACTCGAACAACTCAGCAATTTTGTCTCCCGCTATATGGCATTCTTCGTCATCCTCATCGCAGGCATCGCTCTCGTTCAGCCGTGGACATTCAAGTGGACGGTGCCTTGGATCACCATTCTGCTCGGCATCGTCATGTTCGGCATGGGCATGACCCTGCGCTTCGAGGACTTCAAGCTTGTCCTGCAGCGCCCGCGCGATGTCTTCATCGGTACGGTCGCGCAGTTCGGCATCATGCCGCTGCTCGCATGGGGACTTGCACACGCATTCTCGCTCCCGCCCGAGCTTGCGGCGGGTGTCATCCTGGTCGGCACCTGCCCCGGCGGCACCTCGTCGAACGTCATGACCTACCTCGCACGCGGCGACGTTGCACTGTCCGTCTCCATGACAATGGCATCCACTGTTCTCGCGCCGATTATGACCCCGCTGCTCACGCTCTGGCTGGCAGGTCAGTGGATTGACATCCCGGCAGAGAAGATGATGATCTCCATCGCGCAGGTCGTCATTGCGCCGATCCTCCTCGGCATCCTCATCAACCACTTCTTTGCACGCCCCGTACAAAAAGTGGTCAAGGTGCTCCCGCTCATCTCCGTGGTCGCCATTGTCCTCATCGTGGGCGGCGTCGTCTCCGCGAACGCAGGGCGCATCATCGAGACAGGCGCTCTCATCATGCTTGTCGTCATGTGCCACAATCTCCTCGGCTATGCACTCGGCTTCCTCGTGGCAAAAGCGCTGCGCATGGACATCGCAAAGGTCAAGGCGGTCTCCATCGAGGTCGGTATGCAGAACTCGGGGCTTGCGACCTCGCTTGCTCTTCTGCACTTCGGTGCGGCAGCAGCGATTCCCGGCGCACTCTTCAGTGTCTGGCACAACATCTCGGGATCACTCGCTGCGAACTACCTATCCAGTCGAATGAAAAAAATGAACGAGTAAACTCCCGCAGCTCCTCCAAAAATATCTGGGACGTTTGGAGGAGTTTCTCCATTTATATTGAATTATAGTAAAGATTGAGAGAAACAATCCTTGCTTCCACGGTATTGGACGCAGGTTGTCAGCGCCGTTTGTGCGTATTATCAAAAGGGGTGAAGGAATGAAATTAAAGACAAAAATGCTCCTGTGGATCGGAGCGCCGCTCATCGTGATCTTTACCGCGATGGCAGTGTTCTCCTATTGGCAAGCGAGCGACATGATCGAGAAGGCGACAGAACGCGAGATGCGTGCGCTCTCGAAGTTCCACGCCGAGGAAGTCAACCGCATGGTCGAGGGGCCGAAGGGGATCCTTGAGGGCATCGGCCGCGTATGGTCGACGAATATTCCGACGGATGAGCGGTTCCTTGAAGCAGCGAAGGACTTCACCGCACGCCCGGACATTGATTCCCTCTATATGGGATTCCCGCGTGAAACAAACCGCCCCTTTCTCTACAGTGAGGAGGGTGTTGTACCGCTTGATGAGTTCGACGCAACGAGCCGTCCGTGGTACAAACTCGCCGAATCCAAAGATGGCGTACAGCTCAACGAGGTCTCCACGAACGAGCGCACCGGCAAGTCGACGCTTGCCCTGAGCCGCGCCATCCGTCACGAGGGACAGCTGCTCGCCGTGATGGGGCTCGAGACCAATTTCTCCGACATTCAGAATATCGTCGCAAAGATCAAGATCCGCGAGCATGGCGCTGCATTCCTCCTCGATGAGCAGGGGCGCTTCATCTACCACTCCGCACTTGGAGTTAATGACAATGTGCACGCACAGGGCGAGGAAGACGCGCGTCGCCTCCTCTCAAAGGAGCCTATTTTCTTTACCAACACATACGCAGGTGTTGAGAACTACTACGCCGTCCATCCGGTCGGCACGACGGGATGGTCACTTGTCCTCTTCGTTCCGAAGGAAGAGGTGCTCACCGATGTGAACAATCTCAAGTGGACGATCATTGTTGGCCTCATTGTCTCCCTCGCCCTCATCGGTGGTCTGCTCTATAAGATCGCCGACTCGATTGCAGGCCCGCTTGAGAATATGGCAGGTGCTGCGCAGGAGGTGGCAAAGGGCAATCTCGCCATCGTCCCGCCCCAGATGGATCGCGACGATGAGATTGGGCAGCTCCACAATTCCCTGCTCACGATGGTCAAGAATCTGCGTGAACTGATTCAGAAGACGGCGCAGACATCCGAACAGCTCGCCGCCGCCTCCGAGCAGCTGACCGCCTCGGCAGATCAGTCGGCACAGGGTGCGCAGAGCGCAGCCGAAGCGATTGTCAAGATCACGGGCAGCACCGTCGAGCAAAATGAGGTCGTCGATCAGTCCTTCAAGACCGTGGACGGAATCACAAGTGCCATCAATGAAATCACAAAGGGCATCTCGGATGTCTCCGCTGCCACCCACCGGGCCGAGACGGCAACGGCTGAAGGCCAGCAAGGGCTGAGTGTCGCCGTCAAGGGCATGGACGTACTCAACCAGAGTGCAAGCGATGTCTCCGATGCCGTAACAGCGCTCTACGAGAGCTCCAAGCGCATCTCCGAGATCGTCGAGATGATTACCGAGATTGCAGGACAGACAAACCTCCTCGCTCTCAATGCAGCGATCGAGGCGGCACGCGCGGGTGAGCAGGGACGCGGCTTTGCCGTCGTCGCCGAGGAGGTGCGAAAGCTCGCCGAACAGTCTGAGACGGCGGCACAGGAGATCACGGAACTCATCACCGAGAATGGCAGCCGCATCGAGGATACATTCAAGGTCATGCAGGAACAGAAGGAGCATGTCGGCGAAGGTGTCAGACAGGTCAACCAGGCGGGTGAACGCTTTGACCGCATCGCAGACGTTGTCAATGAGCTCACCGAGAAGGTGGATGCGATTCTGAAGAACACCGAGGGCATCAAGGCGGGTAGCGAGCGCATGATGAGCTCAGTCGAAGCCGTCCAGAAGGTCTCGAACGCAGTCCACACAGAAGCCGAGAATGTCTCTGCCGTCTCCGAGGAGCAGGCAGCATCCATGCAGGAAATTGCAGCATCCAGTCAGACCCTTGCCCAGCTCGCACAGGATCTGCAGCGAATTGTTGGCGGCTTTAAACTTTAAGAAATCGAATCCAGCAAAGAAGGCATTGTTCTTACGGAGCAATGCCTTCTTTATTATTTTAATTTCTTAAATCTGAATTTACATTTTATTATAATTTATTAAAGGACAATATATCTTTATGTCGAATGCTTACAGATAGAGTTTTTCGGGACTGATACAGAAAGGGGTCAGTGGTATGAAGCTGCAGTCGAAGATGCTTCTTTGGATCGGAGGGCCGTTCATTGTCATTTTTATTGCGATGGCAGCATTCTCCTACTGGGAAGCGAGCAGGATGATCGAGTCGGCGACCCAGCGTGAGATGAAGGCGCTCGCAGAGTATCACGCCGAGGAGATCAACGCCGTCGTGGAAAGACAGCGGGGGATCTTGGAGGGGCTTGGACAGGTGTGGTCAACCGCGCTGCCGTCCGATGACTCCTTTATCGCCGCAGCACGGGATTTCGGTGCACGCGCCGATATTGACGGGATCTATCTTGGCATCCCCGGACGTGATTTTCTTTACGGTCATGAGCGCATCGTACCAAAGGAGGAATTCGATCCGACGACACGCCCATGGTACAAGATCGCCCTGCAGCACGACGGCGTCCAGATCTCGAGGGTTTTTGTCAACGCATTCCACAACAGGAAGGTTGTCGCGCTGAGCCGTGCGCTCAATCTGACCGACGGAACGGAGGCTGTTCTCGGGATGGATGTCCCATTCTCCATCATCGAGGAGAAAATTTCGGTCTTTAAGATTCGGGAAAGTGGTGCGGCTTTCTTACTCGACTCCGAGGGACGGTTCATCTACCACTCTGCGCTGACAATGGACAACAATGTGCATGAGCAGGGCGAGGAGGCCGCAAAGCGTTTCCTCTCGAAGGAACCACTCTTCTTTGAATCCAACTATCAGGATGTCGACTACTACTACGCCGTCCATCCTGTCGGCAATACGGGCTGGTCACTCGTTCTCTTCGTGCCGAAGGAAGAAGTGCTGGCAGACGTGAATGCCCTGAAGTGGACGATGATTGCAGGTCTTCTCCTCTCACTCGCCCTCCTCTCCGGTCTACTCTATGCAATTGCACGCTCGATCGCAG
Source organism: uncultured Centipeda sp. (assembly GCA_905372865.1). Lineage (GTDB taxonomy): Bacteria > Bacillota > Negativicutes > Selenomonadales > Selenomonadaceae > Centipeda. Next base: position 6,222 of record CAJPQT010000029.1, on the reverse strand, counting down.
GGCCGCTCGGGAATATGGCGACAGCAGCATCCGAGGTTGCAAAAGGGAACCTTGGCATTGTACCGCCCGAGATGAATCGTGAGGACGAGATTGGGGAGCTGCACAACGCCTTCCTTGCGATGGTCAAGGGACTGCGCGAACTGATTCAGAGTGCGGCACAGACCGCGGAACAGCTTGCGGCGGCCTCCGAACAGCTGACCGCCTCTGCCGATCAGTCGGCACAGGGTGCGCAGCACGCAGCAGAGGCTATTGTGAAGATCACGGGCAGCACCATCGAACAGCGTGAGGTCGTCGATGAGTCCTTCCAGACGGTGGATCGAATCACACATGCCATCAATGATATCACGGACGGCATCACCGATGTCTCTGCGGCAACGGAGCGTGCACAGACAGCCACCATCGAGGGACAGCAAGGGCTAAGTGTCGCCGTCAAGGGCATGGATGTCCTCAATCAGAGCGCACAGGATGTCGGCGATGCCGTGACGGCACTCTATGAGAGTTCCAAGCGCATCTCCGAGATTGTCGAGATGATTACGGAGATCGCAGGACAGACGAACCTCCTCGCCCTCAACGCCGCCATCGAGGCAGCGCGTGCGGGTGAGCAAGGCCGCGGCTTTGCCGTCGTCGCCGAGGAAGTGCGAAAGCTTGCCGAACAGTCCGAGACAGCCGCACAGGAGATCACGGGGCTCATCACCGAGAATGCAAACCGCATCGAGAGCACGTTCAAGGTCATGCAGGAGCAGAAGGAGCGCGTCGGTGAGGGTGTCACACAGGTCAATATGGCGGGCGAGCAGTTCAACCGTATTGCAGGTGTTGTCGAGGAGCTCTCGCACAAGGTAGACGCAATTCTAAAGAGCACCGAAGGCATCAAGGCGGGCAGCGAGCACATGTTCGCCTCAGTCGAATCGGTGCAGAAGGTGTCAAACGCCGTAAGTTCCGAGGCGGAGAACGTCTCCGCCGTCTCCGAACAGCAGGCGGCTTCCATGCAGGAGATCGCCGCTGCGAGCCAGACACTCGCGCAGCTTGCACAGGATCTGCAGCGACTTGTAGGACGCTTCCAACTCTGAGTATTTCTGTTGAAACGCATACAAAAGGGGCTGCCCCAACGGGGCAGCCCCTTTGCTGTTCCGATTTTCGGTGGGAATACGGATTAGTGATTGAACATATTGCGCAGTGCCTGCTTGTTGACCTCGCGGTTGAGCTGTGCAAGATGCTGCGTGAGCTTGATGCTCTTCGGGCAGACGCGTTCACAGTTCTGGCTGTTGCCGCAGCTCGTGATACCGCCCTTCTCCATCAGCGCATTGAGACGCGTCGGTGCGTCAAACTTTCCGAGCGGATGGAGGTTGAAGAGCAAGGTCTGTGCCGTCGGTGCAGGACCGATGAAGTCGGACTGCGGGCCGACGTTCGGGCATGCCTCAAGGCAGCAGCCGCACGTCATGCAGTGCGACAGCTCATAGCACGTCTCCGCCGTATACGGATTCTGAATGGGGGCATCCTTGTTGTCCCATGTGCCGTCCACCTCGACCCAGCCGTGAATGCGCTTCAGGCTCTCGAACATGACCGAACGGTCGATGAGGAGATCGCGGATCACGGGGAATGTACGCGCCGGCTGCACGCGAATTGGCTGCGTAAGATTGTCAATCAACGCGCAGCACGCCTGCTGTGCACGTCCGTTGATGACCATCATGCATGCGCCGCAGACCTTCTCAAGACAGTTGCACTCCCAGACCGGAGGCGGGACGCGCTTGCCGTCGACCGTCACAGGGTTCTTCTGGATCTCCATGAGCGATGCAACGACATTGAGACCGGGACGATAGTCGACGTCAAACTCCTGCGTATAGGGGTTCTCGTTCGGTCCATCCTGACGCTCGATGATAAAACGAACTTTTTTCTGTTCTGCCATGACTTCTATCCTCCCTTACTCCTTCTTGGCGACGGCGTAGTTACGCGCACGCGCCTTGATGAGTGAATGCTCGAAATCCATGTAGCTGACCTGAGGCTCCTCGGTCTGCGGATCGTAGTCCACGATGGAGGTCTTCATGAAGCGCTCGTCATCACGGCCGTAGAACATGAGCTCACCATCGGCATCCGTCATGCGCTCACCCTTGTCGTCAAGCAGAATCTTCGCGTGTGCACCGCGGCTCTCATCGCGGCAGCGCGCAGCCTTCGTGACCGCCATCGCGTAGAGAATCATATTGCGCAGCTGACGGACAAACATGGCTTCCTGATTTGCCCATGTGCCATGATCGGTCACGCCGATGTCATCCCAGCGCTTCAGGATGCCTTTGAGCTTTTCGAGGCAGATATCGAGGCCCTTGTTGTCACGCTCAATGGAGACGTAATCGTACATGATCTCGCCCATCTCCTGATGGAGTTTGTGCGCGTTCTCGGAACCCGTCATATTGCGGATCTTATCAAACTCCGCAACCGCCTCTTTGCGTGCATTTTCGAGTTCTTCCTCGGTGAGCGCCGTGCCGAGTTCACCGCTGCGTGCCCAGCGCAGCGCCTCGGGACCTGCAACGTAGCCGGAATAGCTCGCCGAGAGAAGCGAGTTTGCGCCGAGACGGTTCGCGCCGTGGTACTGGTGATCGCACTCCCCTGCCGCCATGAGCCCAGGAATGTTCGTGTGGTGCATGCGATCAACCCAGATGCCGCCCATTGAGTAGTGGACGGACGGGAAGATCTCCATCGGCACCTTGCGCGGATCCTGACCGACGAACTCAGAGTACATCTCGAGAATGCCGCCGAGCTTGTGCTCGAGGTAGTCCGCAGGGATATGCGAAAGATCGAGGTAGACGCGGCGGTCATTGTTGACGCCGAGCCCCATATGAACGCAAACCTTGAAGATCGCGCGCGAAGCGACATCGCGCGGCACGAGGTTGCCGTACGCGGGGTACATCTCCTCGAGGAAGTACCACGGTTTTCCGTCCTTATACGTCCAAATCCGCCCGCCCTCACCGCGGCACGCCTCGGACATGAGGCGGTTCTTATCCGAGCCCGGAATCGCCGTCGGATGGATCTGGATGAACTCGGGATTGCCGATGTGCGCGCCCTGCTGATACGCGGAGGAGACCGCCGAGCCGTTGCAGATCGTGGACGCCGTGCAGCGGCCGAACACCTGCCCGGGGCCGCCCGTCGCGAGCATAACGACATCCCCCGGGAACGAACGAATCTCGTTCGAGTTCATATTCTGCGCGACGATGCCGCGGACGATGCCGTCCTTGTTCTTAATCGCGCGGATGTATTCCCAGAACTCATATTTTTTGACCTTGCCCTTGACCTCCCAGCGACGCACCTGTTCGTCGAGTGCGTAGAGGAGCTGTTGACCGGTCGTCGAGCCGGCAAACACGGTGCGCTTGTTCTTCTGTCCGCCGAAATTGCGCAGATCGAGCACGCCCTCGGAGGTACGCGTAAAGGGAACGCCCATGCGGTCAAACATCTTCACGAGACGCGGCGCCGCTTCGACCATGCCCTTGACGGCGAGCTGATCCGCGAGGAAGTCGCCGCCGTAAACGGTGTCGTCGAAGTGCTCATAGACGCTGTCGTGCTCGCCCTTCGTATCCATGCAGGCATTCATGCCGCCCTGCGCGCAGAGCGAGTGCGAACGCTTCACCGGGCAGTAGGAAAAGAGATCGACCGTGCCGCCGCCTTCGCAGACCTTCATCGCCGCCAGCAGTCCCGCAAGACCGCCGCCGATGATGATCACCTTATTTTCAGGTACTTTAGCCATTATTACTCTCCTTTGCTGCAGTTTTTACATGAAATAGCTGCCCATGAAGGCGAGCGTCACGAGACTCATCAGTGTGCAGAGTCCCATCGCCATCGCGTTGATGACCGCCTGTGCGCGCGGGCCTTTGGCGATGCCCCACGTCATGCAGAACGTCGAGATGCCGTTGCAGAAATGGAAGATCGCCGCGATCATGCCGAGCGTATAGAGCACCGTGTGGAGGATGGCGTAGTCGCCCGTCACAAAATAGGTGTAGAGGAGGTCATAATTGATATGCGTCCCCATCATGCCTTTCTCCCAGATGCGCATGTAACCGACATGCCAAATGAGGAACGGAATGAGAATCCATGCGGTGTAGCGCTGCAAAGCGAACTGCCAGTTGCGGACATAGCCATAGTTGCCGGGGTTGTTCTTTGCCTGCGCCGCGATGTAAATACCGTAGATTGCGTGAAAGAGGAGCGGTACTGCAATAGCAAAGATCTCGAGACCGTAGAAAATCGGCTTTGGAATCAGCTCCATCATCGCCAGCGAATCATTGAACGCCTTTGCGCCGCCGAGCACCGTCGAATTCGTGAAGACGTGCTCGAAGAGGAACACGCCGACGACGACGAGACCGACCAATGAATGCAGCCGCCGCATGTAAAAGGTTGTGTGGAACATTTCATACCTCCTGAAATATGTAGACCTTTGGAGCCGCTGCCTCGAAGCATATCCGAGGCAGCGCCCCCGAATGATTTGTCATGCGCCAAACCATCGGCATGAACACTCTAATGAGGATGTGCGAGGCGGAATGCGAGCCGCCTTAGATTTTCCGATAGGGTTTCTGCCCCATCTCGTAGAAGTTGTTGCCCTCGGAGTCAATCACGACGATGCAGGGGAAATCCTCCACCGTCAGTTTTGCAACCGCCTCGGGGCCAAGCTCCGGATAGCCCACGACTTCGTACTTCTTCACAGACTTCGCGATGAGCGCTGCGGCACCGCCGACTGCGGCAAAATAGGTAACGCCGTTCTTCTTCATTGACTCCACAACGGCAGCCGAGCGCGACCCCTTGCCCACCATGCCCTTGATGCCCTGCTCAAGCATCGTCGGCGTGTAGGCATCCATGCGGCCGGAGGTCGTCGGACCCGCCGAACCGATCGGATCGCCCGGCTTTGCTGGGGTCGGTCCGAGATAGTAGACAATCTGATCGTGCCAGTCGACCGGCAGCGGTTCTCCCTTTGCAAGCGCCTCTGTCATCGCTTTATGCGCCGCGTCGCGTGCGCTGATGATCGTGCCCGTAATGAGAACACTGTCGCCCGCCTTCAGCTTGCGCGACATTTCCTCCGTGAACGGGGTCGTAATACGGATGCTTTCCGCCATGAGTATTCCTCCCTAGATAATACACAGAAAAATTTGTTACAGGACGCGGTGCGCATGCCGAAGTGCATGGCAGCAAATCGTCACCGCAACGGGGAGGCCCGCAATGTGCGTTGCGCCCCACTCTACGTTCACGGCAAGCGCGGTTGTCGTACCGCCCAGCTGCGGTCCGATGCCCGTCTTGTTGATCATCTCGAGGAGCTCACTCTCGAGCTTTGCATACTCGGGCATCGCATGGCGCTGATCGATTGGACGCGTGAGCGCCTTCTTCGAGAGGAGCGCCGCCTGATCCATCGTACCGCCGATGCCGACACCGACCACCTCGGGCGGGCACGGATTCGGGCCTGCGTGCTGAACGATCTCCATGACCGCCTTCTTCACGCCCTCGACACCGTCGGCAGGAACAAGCATCTTGACCCCGGACTTGTTTTCCGAACCAAAGCCCTTCGGCGCAATCGTGATACTGAGTTTGTCGCCGGCAACGACCTTCGTATAGATGACGCCCGGCGTGTTGTTCTGCGTATTCTTACGGTTGAAGAGGGGTTCCGCAACGACCGACTTGCGCAGGTACCCTTCTGTGTAGCCCTTCGCAATGCCCTCATTGATCGCATCCTCGAGGAGGCCGTCCGTGATGTGGAGGTCCTGCCCGAGCTCCACAAACACGATCGTCATGCCCGTATCTTGGCAATACGGCCGATCCTCTTCGCGTGCAATCTCAGCGTTGCGAATGATCTGATCCAAAACGACTCTTCCTACGGGTGACTCCTCCGTCTCTCGCCCCTTTTTGAGTCCCTCGTAGACATCATTCGGGAGATAGTACGCCGCTTCTTTGCACATCTCGGCGACGTTCTCCGTGATTGCTTTTGCGCTTAGCTCTCGCAAAGTAATCCCTCCTATAAATATAACTTATACACAGGTTAATTAGACTATATCATATTTTTTTCTTGCTTTCAAGTCTTTCAAATTCGCCGCAAAGCCTTGAAAAAAGTGAATCTCATTCAATTTGGAAATGAGATTCACAAGCCGAAACAATATCGTTCTTTTTCATCTTTATCTTATTGTTTTATATTTCAATCGAATCGTTTTATATAAAACAATATATTTTTTACACCATATTTGTTATTATACGATATAAAAT
>CAJPQT010000028.1 GCA_905372865.1 uncultured Centipeda sp. | reverse complement strand
TCCAATTTACAAAGAGCATAATATTGAATATCTGGCTGATTGCATAGAAAATTTAAGAGATAAAGGTATCCATTTAAAAGTATAGAAGTTGTGGAGGAGTAAATTGATATAAAAATAAAAGAAGTTGAAGATAAACTGGAAAAGGAAGCTGTATCAAGAGAAATATTATATGAATAACAAGCTGAGTAATGAGGAAATGGAGGAGCTTGCGATGGGTGAGGCGGCAATCGGAACGGCATGGGATGCGATTGATGAATACTTGCAGGATATGAGTCGTCGTGTAAGAGCGTACATAAAATAAGGCTGTCTTGGGATCAGACGATTCCCTAAGACAGCCTTTTGTTGTGCAGATTATCCCACAGTTGGATCTTGTGCAAGTATCGGGGCAAGGTCCTCCTCATCCTCCGTGACAAAGAGTGTTTTCTCGTTGATGAACCGAACGAAGCCGGGGACGGCACCTGAGGGCTTCTTGACGAAGCGGACGGCGGTGTAGTCGACGGGGACATTCGAGGAGCCGCGCGCCTTGCTGAAATGTGCGGCAATCTGCGCGGCGAGGTGGAGGGATTCCTCACTCGGCTCGTCTCCGCCTGTGCGAAGAATGACGTGCGAGCCGGGGATATCGCGGACGTGCAGCCAGATGTCCGTGGGGGCGGCGGTCTTAAATGTGAGTGTGTCGTTCTGGACATTGTTCTTGCCGACAAGAATGATGCTGCCATCGGGAGCGGTAAAGGAGAATGGATGCGCACGGCGATCCTTGCTGCGCTTCGGCAGTTTTTCGTGGAGGTAGCCCGAGGTAATCAGCTCGTCCTGTATCTCTGCGATCTCTGCAAGACGCGTGGAGGAGTCAAGCGATGTCTCGATGCTCTCGAGGTGGCGGATGTTCGCCATGCAGTGCTCCTGTTGGACGGCGAGCAGCTGTTGCGCACGCTTCAGCTTGTCGTATTTCTTGTAGTATGCCTGCATGTTCGCGATAATGCCGATGCGGCGGTCAAGCGGAATTGTAATCGTTTCGCCCGTCTCACTGTATATGTTCGGGACGGTAATCTCGTCGTCGGCGTGGTCACTGTACTGATACTGATAGGTCATCAGGTTGTCGGCATAGATTTTCTGCTCCTCGGCGTTCTCTGCCGCCGCAATCTCTGTGCCGAGCTTTTCATATTTCTCGCGTGCGCGCGCAAGCTCGGTGCGTACGAGACGGCGAAAGCGTTCACGGTCGGGGATGACATAGCTGCCGAGGCGTTTGTCTGCGTCAATCATCAGTGCGCTGAGCGTGGGATAGGAGATGCGCTCCGTATTGGGAAGTTCGCTGAGCGGAAATGCCGCCATTGCCATGACTTTGCCGTTTTCGTCCAGACGCAGAGAGGGGGCCGGCTCTTTCATCCATGTACGTAGCTCTGAGAGCGCGCGGGAGATTTCCGCAAAGTCTGATGAATCGAGTGCGGAAATGAGGATGTTTGGCGCAAGTCCCGCAAGGAATGCGACTTCCTTTGCCGAGATGGGGCCAAAGCCGAGGACAGAGCCAATGAGAGCCTGAAAGAGTTTTGCGTCGCTGTCCGACTGTATGCGTGTGATGATGTCCGTGATGTCTGCTGCAAAGAGGTCGTATTTGTCCTGTACGGGGGGAAGAGTGTAGGGAATGCCCTTGAAGACGGTGCGCACGCGGCTCGTGTTTTCGCCGATGCGGCGCAGTGCCTCGGTGATGATGCCATCCTCGTGGAGGATGATGTTGCTGTATTTGCCGATGAGTTCGAGGGTGAGGGTACGTGTGACGATGCGCCCGCCGCCCGCGATTACGTCGATGTCGAGGTGGATGATGCGGTCGCGTCCCTCCTGCCGCACGGCGGCGATGCGTCCCGTCTCGAGCTGTTTCCTGAGGAGCATGACGAAGGTTGGAGGTTCGGTAGGATTCTCGGGTGCATTCTCGATGAGATGAGCGGACGGGTTGCTTGCGTTGGTGTTGATGTAGAGAAGCAGATTTTTCCCCGGCTGACGCACGGAGAGGACGATAGACTGCTTATTCGGCTGGTTGATTTTATCGATGCGTCCGCCCGTGAGTGCATCTGCGAGTTCACGGGTGAGGGCGGACATGGAGAAGCCGTCAAGGCTCATAGTATTACCTCTTTATATTCTAAACGTCATACGGATGCCACGCGAACGCCTCGTTGCGCAAGTGATCGCGCTCTTGTACACTTAAATACCGTCGGAGTTCTTAAACGCGCTTCGCTTGAACGAAAGAACTCCGACGGGGCGTACCGCGAGCGGTCAACGTCAACCAATCACACATCGCTTGCGCTTGTGTTCTTGGGACGTTTTCCCATACGACCTGTTTCCCAATCAGCTTCGTCCTACGGACTTGCTTCTTGGACAGGTCAGCAGCTTTACTCACTTGCTTCACTAGGGTTCGCTTTGGCACTCCGTAATCTTTTATACTCTACAGAAAATTATACACGTCAATCATACAATAGGCAAGCGTTGCGCCTTGCACGCGCGGGGATTTCATAGTACAATACGTGCAGCAAGGCGGTGTAATAGATGGAGTTTACAAAGTGGCAAGGCTGCGGCAACGATTTCGTGGTCGTGGACTTCCTGGATAAAGAGCCGATTGACTTTGCGGCGCTCGCGGTCAAGATGTGCGACCGTCATTTTGGCATCGGCGCGGATGGGCTGATGGTGGTCTGCCCCTCGGAGACGGCGGACGTGCGGATGCGTGAGTTCAATCCCGACGGAACGGAGCCGGAGATGTGCGGGAACGGCATTCGCTGTTTCGCACGGTATCTCTATGACTATGGGCGTATGAAAACGCAGCAGTTCACGATTGAGACGTTGGCGGGGACGATGGTGCCGCACATCATTACGCAGGATGGTACAGTGACGGCGGTCGCAGTGGATATGGGCGTGCCTGTTCTTGATGGAGATAAAATCCCCGTAGCGGGCTTCGGCGCGGAACGTGTTATCGCACAGCCGCTTACGGTGGACGGTACGGAGTACAAGATGACCTGCGTCTCGATGGGCAATCCCCATTGCGTGATCTTTGTGGACGATGCAGAGTATTTTCCACTCGCGGAACTGGGCGCACAGTTCGAGAATCATCCCACATTTCCGCGTAAGATCAATACGGAGTTCGTCGAGGTGAAGAGCCGCACACATGCGCGTATGCGTGTCTGGGAGCGCGGCGCGGGCATCACGCTCGCGTGCGGCACGGGGACGTGTGCGACGTTGACGGCGGGCGTGCTGAACGATGTGCTTGACCGTGCGGCGGATATTGAGGTCGACGGCGGCGTGATTCATGTGGAGTGGCGTGCGGACGGGCATATCCTTATGACAGGTCCCGCAGAGCCGGTCTTCACGGGTATATGGCAGGGCTCGCTATGAGTGCGCTGCGCAGGAGCATGACGGGCTATGGCGCGGGAACAGCTGAGACAGCAGACTACCGTGTGACGGTTGAGATCAAGGCGGTCAATCAGCGTTTTCTTGAGATTTCGCCGCATATGCCGCGCGCGTTCGGTGCGTGGGAGAATGATCTGCGCGAGCTCGTCCGCACGCGTGTCGCACGCGGCAAGCTCGATATCTATGTCAACTTCGAGGATCGCAGTGAAAAGCAGTACGATGTCTATGTCAATGAGGGACTGGCGCGTGCGTACTATGCGGCACTCGGAAAGGTCGCCCGCGCGGTGGATGCGCCGCTGAATGACGGCGTGCGGATGACCGCAGCGTATGAGGGCGTGATCTCTGTGAGCGAGCAGGTAGATATGACGGGCGCGCGCACGGCCTTTCTGGATGCCGCAGCGCAGGCACTCGCGGCCCTCGATGCGATGCGGCTTGCCGAGGGGGCGCATCTCGCCCGCGACTTTGAGAAGCGGCTTGCACGGCTTGAGCAGCAACGTGCACAGGTGAAGGAGATCGCCCCGCAGATTGTGGCGGACTACCGTGCGCATCTCGCGGAGGTGCTCGCGGAGTTCAAGGAAGTCACGCCCGATGAAACACGTATCGTGCAGGAGGCGGCACTGTATGCCGATCGTGTGAACATCACGGAGGAGCTCGTACGGCTTGCGAGTCATTTCGCCCAGTTCCGCGCGATTCTCGCCGAGGAGGAGCCCGTTGGGCGACGGCTGGACTTTCTCCTGCAGGAGATCAATCGTGAGACGAATACGATTGGCTCGAAGGCGAACAATGCCGCCGCACAGCAGATCGTCGTCGCGATGAAGAACGAAGTTGAGAAGCTGCGCGAGCAGGTACAGAATTTGGAGTGATGCATGGAGACGGTCAATATTGGGTTCGGCGACATCGTTCTCGCGGGGCGTATGGTCGCCATTGTCGCACCGAACTCCATGTCGATGAAGCGCATGGTGCAGGATGCGCGGGACACGGGGCGGCTCATCGATGCGACGTACAAGCGGCGGACGCGCGCCGTCATTGTACTGGACAGCGGACACCTCGTCCTCTCGGCACTCCAGCCGGAGACAATTGCGGGGCGCATGACAGCAAAGGAGGCGGAAGAGTGAAGAAGGGGCTTCTCATTGTGATCTCGGGTGCATCCGGCACGGGCAAGGGGACGGTCTGTAAGGAATTGCTCACACGCGAACAGGGGATTGCCTACTCTGTCTCCGCGACTTCCCGCGCACCGCGCGAGGGGGAGCAGGACGGACGTGAGTATTATTTCCGCACGCGCGAGGAGTTTGAGCAGATGATCGCCGCAGGGGCGTTTCTTGAGTATGCGGATGTGTACGGCAACTACTATGGTACGCCGCTTGCTCCGATCGAGGAGCGCCGTGCGGCGGGCGAGGACATCCTCTTGGAGATCGACACGCAGGGGGCGCTGAACGTAATGGAGCGCTGCCCCGACGGGACGTTCATCTTTCTTCTGCCGCCCTCACTTGAAGAATTGCAGCGTCGCATTACGGGGCGCGGAACGGAGTCGGAGGAGAGCATTGCGCGTCGCCTTGCGGCGGCACGCGATGAGATTCGGCTCGGCAAGCGTTACCGCTATGCGGTGCTCAACGACACGGTCGAGGCGGCGACGGATCGGATTCAGACGATCCTCGCAGCGGAGCGTCTGCGTGCGGATATGGATCTGACGCAGTTTGAAATTTGAAGCCTTGCGATGCACGCTCCACTAGGGTTCGCTTAGGAGCATTGCACCGTATCCTACAGCATATAGAAAGTAGAGAGGTACAACATGAAGACGAATGTGGAAATCGGGATGGTGAATCCGTCAACGGATGAGCTGCTGACGAAGGTGGATAGCCGCTACGGTGTAGTGGTGCTCGCAGCGAAGCGTGCGCGTCAGCTGCTGGAGGGCGATCCCGTGAAGTCCGAGCGCGCGCGTTCGACGAAGAACGTGACAAATGCGTTTGAGGAGATTGCCGAGGGCAAGATCAGCTATGACCTCTGCACAGAGAGCGTCTGACGTGGGCGCACTCGCAGGGCGGCGCATCGTCCTCGGTGTGACGGGGGGCATCGCTGCATACAAGGCGGTGGAGATTGCGAGCCGACTGAAAAAGGCAGGCGCGGATGTGCGCGTCGTCATGACGCGGGCGGCGGCCTCCTTTGTCACGCCGCTCACGTTCCGCGAGATCACGGGGCAGCCCGTCACAGAGACGATGTGGGGCGAGCCGCATCACCATGTCGAGCACATCGCACTCGCGGAGTTTGCGGAGCTCGTGCTTGTCGCGCCCGCAACGGCGAATTTTATTGCAAAGGCAGCGGCGGGTATGGCAGACGATATGCTGACGACCTGTGTTCTCGCGACGCGTGCGCCGCTCCTCATCGCGCCCGCGATGAATACGGGGATGTGGGAGAATCCCGTCATGCAGGAGAACGTCGCACGTCTGACAGCACGCGGCACGACGGTTATCCCACCCGCTGTGGGACAACTCGCCTGTGGAACAACGGGGGCGGGACGATTGCCCGAACCCGTAGAGATCGTGCGCATCGTTGAGGAGCATTTTGCGTGTACGCAGAGCCTTGTGGGGCGGCGCATTCTCGTGACGGCGGCGGGCACGGAGGAGGCACTCGACCCCGTGCGCTTCCTCGGCAACCGCTCGACGGGGCGCATGGGTTTTTCCATCGCCGCCGAGGCAGCGCGGCGCGGCGCGGAGGTGATCCTTGTCGCGGGGCCGACCCCGCTTGCAACACCTGCAGGTGTGCGGCGTGTGGATGTGCGGAGCGCGCGCGATATGCATGCGGCGGTACGCGCGGAATATGACGGGGTGGATGCGGTCATCAAGGCGGCAGCGGTCGCAGACTATCGCCCCGCAGAGACGGCAGAACACAAGATCAAGAAATCGGACGGCGAACTGACGCTGACGCTCACGCGCAACCCCGACATCCTCTATGAGCTCGGACAAAAAAAGAAGCATCAGATTCTCGTCGGCTTTGCGGCAGAGACGCAGAACGTCGCGGAATATGCACGCGGGAAACTCGCAAAGAAGAACCTCGACTTTATCGTCGCGAACAATGTCGCGGAGAAGGATGCGGGCTTTGGTGTACCGACGAATCATGTGCAGATCTTCTATGCGGACGGCCGCGCGGAGGATCATCCTCTCATGCCGAAGGCGGAGCTTGCGGGCGTAATTCTCGATCGCCTTGAGGAAGCCTTTCAGAAGCGAGGATAAGTTTTTCCAGTTGCGCGGGGCAGACGTGATTAGCGACTTCGTTTTATCAGTGATTCCTAAATCCATTAAGAATTTCTATGAAAATAGTCCTTGACAACGCGGCGCGCATTCGTTACAATGCGATTCATAGAAGAGAATATACCTCATCCAGAGCAGTGGAGGGAATGGCCCGATGAAGCTGCGGCAACCATGGCGTATGAGCCAACGGTGCCAATTCCTTTAGGCAAGGCCTATGAGATGAGAGCGGCAGTTGCAGCCTCCCTTATCTCAGGGAGGCTGTTTTTATGGGGATAAGGTTTTCTTTTTCAAGGATTGTTCAAAACTGAGGGAGGTTTTTGAATGAAAAAAATGCTCTTTACGTCTGAGTCCGTCACCGAGGGACATCCGGACAAACTCGCCGACCAGATCTCCGACAGCATCCTCGACGCGATTCTTGCAGAGGATCCGATGGGGCGCGTCGCGTGCGAGACCCTTGTCACGACGGGACAGGCACACGTTGTCGGTGAAATCTCGACGACGTGCTATGCGGATATTCCGAAGATCATCCGCCAGACGGTGCGCGAGGTCGGCTACACGAATGCCAGCTACGGCTTTGACGCCGATACCTGCGGCATCCTCGTCTCGCTCGATGAGCAGTCGCCGGACATCGCGCAGGGCGTCAATCAGGCGATTGAGTCGCGCGAGGGCGACATGGACGCGGCCGAGGCAATCGGTGCAGGCGATCAGGGCATGATGTTCGGCTATGCGACGAACGAGACGCCCGAGTATATGCCGCTCACAACGGTGCTCGCGCATAAGCTTGCACGCCGTCTGACGGATGTGCGCAAGAACGGTACACTCAAGTATCTGCGTCCCGACGGCAAGACGCAGGTCACGGTGGCGTACGAGGACGGCAAACCTGTCTACGTCGATACCATCGTTATCTCCACGCAGCACGACGAGGATGTCGATCTCGCAACGATCCGCAAGGATATGATCGAAAAGGTCATCAAGGAGATCGTTCCCGCAGAGCTGCTGCGCGCAGAGACGAAGTACTTCGTCAACCCAACGGGCAAGTTCGTTATTGGCGGTCCGCACGGCGATTCCGGCCTCACGGGGCGCAAGATCATCGTCGATACGTATGGCGGCTGGGCACGTCACGGCGGCGGTGCGTTCTCGGGCAAGGATCCTACGAAGGTTGACCGCAGTGCAGCGTATGCAGCGCGTTACGTTGCGAAGAACATTGTTGCGGCTGGGCTCGCGGATCGCGTCGAGATCCAGCTTGCGTATGCGATCGGTGTCGCACATCCTGTCTCCATCATGGTCGACACGTTCGGCACGGGCAAGATCGACGAGGAGAAGATTGTTGCGCTCGTGCAGAAGACGTTTGACCTGCGTCCTGCGGGCATCATCAAGATGCTCGACCTGCGCCGCCCCATCTATCGCCAGACAGCGGCGTACGGACACTTTGGTCGCACGGATGTCGATCTGCCGTGGGAGAAGACGGACAAGGCAGAGCTGCTGAAGAAAGAAGCAGGGCTGTAAGTCTTAATACAAATAATTTGCTATGTGGTGCTCCAAAGCAAACCCTAGTGAAGCCAGTGAGTAAATGCTGACCTGTCCAAGAAGCAAGTCCATAGGACAAAGCTGATTGGGAAACAGGTCGTATGGGAAAACGTCCCAAGAACACAAGCGTCAGCGAAGTGTGATTGGATGACGTTGACCGCTCGGGCGTTCTGCCCCCTGCGGATTTCTTTCGTTCAAGTGTAGCGCGTTTAAGAAGTCCGCAGGTATTTAGGCAGATAAGCACACGATCACTTGCGTAACGAGGCGTTTGCGTGGAGCACACATAGCATTGTTGCGTTGATCTAAAAAGGCTGTCGCACGAAGAATTATCTTCGGCGGCAGCCTTTTGTACGGTCAATTTACTTTTTCGGCTTCAGCCCGATCGTCAGCTCATTTACTATCGGTACGCTCTCGCCAATTCTCCGCATGAGGATCGCCCATGCGAGCGTCAGCAGTAGCGTCGCCGCATACATCGCGAGCGCGAGCGGCGCGGTGAGGACGCGCCCGCTTCCATGAATCGCCATCAGCAGATAGGTGATTGCAATCGGATGTCCAAGATAGATAAAATATGAGTGTTTTCCAAGGAGTTGGAATGCACGCCCAAGGATGTTCTCCGTCCCGAGACGGGTAAAGAACGCAAAGAGCGCGAGCGTTGCGCCGATGGTGTAGAAGATGCCGAGCGGCGAGAGTTGATGCGCCGTGTAGATGCCCTCCAGTGGTGTGTATCCATCCACAAGCAGCAGCTTGTAGTACCACGCGAGGAGTGCGGCGAGGCTGAGGATACCGAACGCGTAGAGCCGCGCTGTATTGCGCTCCATCCACGCGCGGAATGTGGTAAAGTGCAGTGCGATATATCCGCCGAGCAGGAAGATGAAGACGTAGTGTATAACCCAGTAGTTTAGACGATAGAAGAGCAGTGCACGCAGTAGCGTCCCCTCGGGAAGACCATAGACGTAGAGATTGAACGCCGTATTGAAGCTCGACCAGTAGTCAAATGCGATCTGCAGGGCGAGAATCCCCGCGAGCAGCGGCAGCGTCATACGTGCAAGCAGCACGCGCCAGAGCGGCATCAGCAGGTAGAACCAGATCAGGATCACCATGAAGTAGAGCTGATACTTTGCATTGCCGAAAAAGAGGATGCTCGGCAGCGCGGTCAGCGGCGGGAAGCCGACTCGGTAGGTGTATGCGTCATGGAGCAGATAGAAGAGCGACCACACGAGGTAGGGGATCATGACTGCACGACCGCGCCGCACGAGGAAATCGCGGTAGGAGAACGGCGCGGATGGTGACTGCCCGTAGAAGAGGCCGAACGCCGAGATAAAGAAAAAAATCGGTACGGCAAAGCGCGTACCGATGTCAAAAAGCGCCACAAGATGAATGTTGGGCGATAGATTTGCGAGGTACTCCGCGCCGATGTGAATGCCGATCACGCCCATCATGGAGATGCCGCGGATTGCCTCGACAGCGGAGACCCGCACCCGCTTACTCGATGACATAGGCGATGTTCACCGAGGCCTCAAACGAAAGCTCACCAGCCGAGATCGGCGTTGCGGCATCGTACGCCTCCTTTGCCATCATCATCGGCATGAAGTTGCGCGGTGTGTGTGACTGTGCGTCCGAATAGACGTTCAGAATGCGGACAACGCGTACGCCGAGCGCACGCGCCACGGCATCTGCCTTGCTGCGTGCATCACGCGCGGCATCGGCAAGCGCGGCGTTCTTTGCGGCACTCGGGTCGCTCGCAGAGAATTCGAGGGAATCCACACGGTTCGCACCGTTTGCGAGCGCCGTATCGATCACCTTGCCCACATTCGTGAGATTACGCACCTTGACGACGACTGCATTCGTCACCGTGTAGCCCGTCGTGACGCTGCGCCCGTTGTCCTTCACATCGTAGATGGGCGAAAAATCGTAGCGCGTCGTCTGAATGTCGCGCTCTGCGATGCCGAGTGCCTTTAGAGCAGACTGCACCCGCGCCGCCTGTGCGGCATTGTCCGCGTGCGCCTTTGCCGCATCCCGCGCCTCCGTTACAACGCCAAGTGTGACCTCCGCCATATCGGGCGCGATCTGAGCCGAGCCGACCCCGTTCACCGTGAGCGTCGGCACAGCCTCCTCCGCAGATGCCGTGCCCGTCGGAATCACAAGCGCAAGTGCAAATACTGCCGCACATGCGAACGTGCCAAATGAAAAATGCTTCATGGAACTCCTCCGTTCTTTAGAGCAGAACGCTTACAACTGTGTCCATTATAGCATACTCTCGCAGAAGTTCAATGAAATGGGCATTAACCGAGTTCGGCGTACAGTTGCTCGTTGTACTTCTTGGCCGCCATATACGCCCAGATCGCGCAGATCGGCCATGTAAGGAACACACCGAATCCGAGTGTGAAGATCCCGATTACAATGTTGACGAGAAACATAATGAGTGCGCCTTTGAGCGTCGCATAGCACATGCCGAGCGGCCCAAAGAAGAATCCGAGACCAGCGGCAAGCCCAACATTTTTTGTTGATTTTACAATCATTACCTGCGGCTTCTGCGGTGTGTTCTGTTCCTGATCCATCGTGACATCTCCTTTTCCCATACCCATGAAATGAAAACAATTACATAAAAAGAGTATAATCGAAAATCGTATGAATTGCAAATAGGAGCAGTGTCCTGTGTTTCGGGAAAGCGCCTGCGGCATTTGCGTTTGCGGAATGAATTTGCTAAGATAGGCGGTGGTTCTAAGGCGGAAAAATTGAGATATCATGGAAGGTGCATCAGTTATATATTTGACTTTTTGTCATTTTTGGTGTACTATATACGGAGTTCAGAATTGCATACGTAAAACAATAGATACAAGGAGAGAATAATACTATGGCAAAGGAAACGTTTGAGTTTCAAGCAGAGACAAAGCAGCTGCTCGATCTGATGATCCACTCGATCTACACGAACCGCGAGATTTTCCTGCGCGAGCTGATTTCCAATGCGTCGGATGCGATGGACAAGCTGCATTTTGAGAGCCTGACGAACCGCGACATGCTCGAGGGCAATGAGAACTATGAGATTTTCCTCGTGCCCGACAAGGAGAGCAAGACGCTGACGATCTCGGACAGCGGCATCGGCATGTCGCGTGCAGAGATTGTGGAGAACATCGGTACGATTGCAAAGTCGGGCACGAAGGCGTTCATGGAGCAGCTTGCCAAGGCGAAGGAGGAGAGCGGCGGCACACCCGACAAGGAGCTGATCGGCCAGTTCGGCGTGGGCTTCTACTCGGCATTTATGGTCGCGGAGCGTGTGACGATTGTGACGCGCCGTGCGGGCGAGCAGCAGGCGACGCGTTGGGAGTCGGCCGGCGACGGCAGCTACACGATTGAGGACGCAGAGAAAGAGACGCGCGGCACGACGGTGACGATCCACCTCGCGAAGGAGTTCACGGAGGGCGAGACGGACTACACGGATACGTTCGAGCTCGAGAGCCTCGTGAAGAAGTATTCGGACTATGTGCGCTATCCGATCCGCATGAACGTCACAACGGAGGAGATGCCGCGCGACGATGAGGGCAAGGTCATCGAGGGCGCGGAGAAGATCAAGAAGACGGAGCTGCGCACGCTGAACTCGATGCAGCCGCTCTGGACGCGTGCAAAGTCCGAGATCAAGCCGGAGGAGTACAACGATTTCTTCCGTGACCAGTTCCACGAGTGGGAAGCACCGATGGAGGTGTTCCACACGAAGGCGGAGGGCACGGTCGAGTACACAGCGCTCCTTGAGATTCCTGCTCGTGCGCCGTTCAACCTCTATCAGGCAGACTATGAGCCGGGCATTCAGCTCTACTCGCGCCATGTGTTCATCATGGACAAGTGCAAGGATCTCCTGCCGGACTATCTGCGTTTCGTCAAGGGGCTCGTGGACTCTCCCGACCTCTCGCTCAACATCTCGCGTGAACTGCTGCAGCAGAGCCGCGAGCTCAAGACCATCGGTCGTGCGCTTGAGAAAAATGTGCTCAAGGCACTCGGCAAGAAGCTCGAGAAAAACCGCGAGGACTACGAGAAGTTCTGGAACGAATACGGGCGGATGCTGAAGATCGGCATCTACAACAGCATGTACTCCGGTCGCGATACGGTGGACAAGCTGAAGGATCTCCTGCTCTTCCACAGCTCGAAGGAGGGGGCGCTCGTCTCCCTCAAGGAATATGTCGCGCGGATGCCCGAGAGCCAGAAGAGCATCTACTACGCGACGGCAAAGGACCAGGCGACGATTGAACAGCTGCCGCAGATGGAGCAGCTGCGCGAGCGTGGGCTCGAGGTGTTGTTCCTGCTCGATCCCGTGGATGAGTTTGCAATCGAGACGGTGCATGAGTACGAGGGGAAAAACTTCCACTCGATCAGCCGCGGCGACTTGGGTCTCGACGATGCGGAGAGCGAGGCGGCGAAGAAGGAGACCGAGGATATCGCCAAGGCGAACGACGATCTCATCAAGGATGTGAAGGAAGCCATCGGGGATAAGATCGCCGAGGTCAAGATCTCGCAGCGGCTGCGCTCGAGCGCGGTCTGTCTGGTCGCGGATGAGGCAGGGCCGTCGCTGTCGATGGAGCAGACCTTTGCCGAGATGAACAATCCGATGTTCAAGGCACGGCGCATCCTTGAGATCAATCCGCATCACGACCTCTTTGCGAAGCTGCAAGAGATGCACGCGGCGGGCAAGGACAGCGAAGAGTTCAAGGACTACTGCGACCTGCTCTACACACAGGCCCTGCTGATTGAGGGCATCCTGCCGGAGAATCCCGTCGCCTTTGCGCAGAAGCTCGCAAAGATGATGGCAAAATAAGGAGAAGCTGTGGAAGTCGAACTCTTTTCGTCGCAGTTCTTTGTGGCGCTCTTTTCGATTATTATTCTTGATCTTGTGCTTGCGGGGGACAACGCCGTTGTCATTGCGATGGCGTCGAACCGTCTCCCTATGCATCTGAGGAAGCGTGCGATTTACGTCGGTACGGCGGGTGCGATTATCATCCGTCTGATCATGACGTTCTTCGCCGTGCAGCTGCTCTCCGTGCCATATCTGCAGGCGCTCGGGGGACTGGTGCTGCTGCCGATTGCGGTAAAGCTGATGAAGCCGTCGGGCGGCGAGGAGCATATCGAGGCGGCAGAGACGTTTGCAGGAGCGGTCAAGACGATCATCATCGCCGATGCGGCAATGGGAATCGACAATGTGATTGCGATTGCGGGCGCGTCGCATGGGGATTTTCTGCTCGTTGTGCTCGGTCTCATTATCAGTATCCCCATCGTTGTGGGCGGCAGTCAGCTGATCGGCACGCTGATGGACAAATATCCTGTGCTTGTGGTGCTTGGTACTGCTATTCTCGGCTGGACGGGCGGTACGATGATTGTCCATGACCGCACGATCGGCATTATGATCCTGGAGGCAGCACCACAGGCGGCATACCTCCTGCCCGCCGCGCTCGCAGGTGCGGTGTGTGGCATCGGCGGCTATTTGCAGCGGAGAAAATAATATGGTCGGGCTTGTGATTGTAACGCACAGTGCCGCGCTCGCCCACGGTATTGCGGAGACCTGCCGCATGATGGCAAAGGACGCACGCATTGCGATTGCGGGCGGCATGGAGGACGGCGGCTTCGGGACGAGCTATGCGCGGATCGTTGCGGCGATCGATGCGGTGTATGGCGCGGATGGCGTTGTCATTCTCATGGACACGGGCAGTTCCATCCTCACGGTCGAGACGATCCTTGAGGAGATGTCGGAGCGTCGTCTGCGCATGGCGGACTGTCCCGTCGTCGAGGGAAGTGTTGTGGCGGCGATTGCTGCGGTCTGCGGCAGCAGCCTCGACGAGGTTGTCCGGCGTGCGGAGGAGACGCGCAGCGCGGTCAAGATTGACGATTGACAGCGCGAATCCATAGTGTTACAATAGCATACGAACGATGCTCTTTGAGGCGGGGTGCAAATCCCCACCGGCGGTACAGCCCGCAAGCCATTCGTGAGAGTGGCACGATTCGGTGAGATTCCGAAGCCGACAGTGAAGAAGGTACTTTCCTTCGCAGTCTGGATGGGAAAAGGCGCGTCTGTGAAAGGAAGTACTGATATGATGTTATCAGTGCATTCTTGGGACGATTTATGTGCCGCCGGAGGAGGATTCTTCCGGCGGCTTTTTGTTTTATCTGAGGTATTCTGTGCTCCCTCGCGAACGCCTCGTTACACAATCGGTCGCGCCCTTGTACGCTTAAATACCTGCGGACTTCTTAAACGCGCTTCGCTTGAACGAAAGAAATCCGCAGGGGCGTACCGTGCGCTTTTCCCGATTGTTTCACTAGGGTTCACTCAGTGAGCACAAGATAACCTTCTCAAGACTGTAAAGAACAGAACGGGATTGCTATGAACGACATTGACGAATCCTATATGCGCGAGGCTCTGCGGATCGCGGAGCATGCACGCGGGCGCACGGCACCGAATCCGCTTGTCGGCGCGATCATCGTACGGGATGGCACGATCATTGCGGGCGGGTGGCATCGTGCGGCGGGCGAGCCGCACGCGGAGATTCACGCGCTGCGGATGGCGGGGGAACTCGCGCGAGGTGCGACCCTCTATGTGACGCTCGAACCGTGCGCTCATCACGGGCGCACGGGGCCCTGCGCCGAGGCGGTGATTGCGGCGGGGATTGCGCGTGTCGTCATTGCCCTGTGCGATCCGAATCCGCTCGTTGCGGGGCGGGGGCGTGCTCTTCTCAAGGGAGCAGGCATCGAAGTCGTAACGGGTGTGTGCGAGGCAGAGGCACGGCGGCAGAACGAGGTGTTCCTCAAGTGGGTGACACAGAAACGCCCCTTTGTCACGCTCAAGACGGCGATGACGCTCGACGGCAAGATTGCGAGCCATACGGGCGCGCCGCAGTGGATCACGGGGGAGGCGGCACGGAGGCGTGTGCACGAGTACCGCGATGTGAATGATGCTATTCTCGTTGGTATCGGTACGGTACTTGCGGATGATCCGAGCCTCACGACGCGTCTGCCCGACCGCACGGGACACAATCCTCTGCGCATCGTACTCGACAGTGAGGCACGCACGCCGCTCGATGCAAAACTTGTGACGGACGGCGCGGCACCGACCTTGATTGTCGTGAGTGAGCGTGCCGACCAGCGTCGTGTCAATCTGTTCCGTGCGTGTGGCGCAGAGGTCGTGACGCTCGGTGCGGAGCGCGTGGACATCGCTGCTCTGCTCGACGATCTCGGTGCGCGTGAGATCACATCGCTTTTTGTCGAGGGTGGCGGAACGGTCAACTGGTCATTTCTCGCGGGCGGTCATGTGGACAAGGTGCACGCCTTTATCGCACCTATGCTGATGGGGGGCGCGGCAGCAAAAACGCCTGTCAGCGGCACGGGATTTGAGAGCCCTCAGACGGCACTGCAGCTGCGTGATGTAACTGTCGAGCAGCTGGGCGCGGACATCCTTGTCACGGGCTATCCGTGTGCAGATGCAGAATGAGGGGGCGGCATGTTTACAGGAATTATCGAGGAGGTCGGCACCTTTGGCGGACTTTCGGGCGGCAATATCACGATTGGGGCAAAGCTCGCTCAGTCGGACGCGCACATCGGTGACAGCATTGCCGTCAATGGGATCTGCCTTACGGTGACACAGTTCGACGCGCACGGCTTTCGCGCGGCGGTCATGCCCGAGACCGTACGGCGTACGTCACTCGCGGGGCTCACGCGCGGTGCGCCGCTCAATCTTGAGCGTGCGCTGCTTCCGACAACGCGCCTCGGCGGACACTTTGTCAGCGGACACATCGACGGTGTGGGCGAGATCACGGAGATGCGCGAGGAGGGCAATGCGATCCTGATGACGGTTGCCGCAGGAAATGAGATTCTGCGCGGCATTGTCGAGAAGGGCTCGGTTGCGCTTGACGGCATCAGTCTTACGGTTGCGCGGGTGGGGGCGGCGGATTTTACCGTCAGCCTGATTCCGCACACACGCACGGTGACGAATCTCGGCGCAAAGCGCATCGGCAGCCCGCTGAACATCGAGACGGATATTCTCGGGAAATACGCGCTGAAACTGCTCGGCGGCGAAAATGTTGTTGCACGGGGCGCAGGGCTTACACGGGATTTCCTTTTACAGCATGGATTTTAGCATGATAGATGTGGTGCGATGTCCCTAAGCGAACCCTAGTGGAGCAAGTGGAGAAAGCGTGCGTTCTGTCCTCGGCGTACTTCTTTCGTTCAAGCGCAGCGCGTTTAAGAAGTGCGCCGGTATTTAGACAGATAAGCACGCGACTGCTTGCGTAACGAGGCGTTCGCGTGGGACTTGCATCGCAGAAATGTCATATTCACAATACTTTAGGAGAGATAGTATGTCAGATTTTGCAACGATTGAACAGGCAATCGAGGATATCAAAAGCGGCAAGATGCTCGTTGTTGTGGACGATGAGGATCGCGAAAACGAGGGCGATATTATCGTCGCTGCCGAGATGCTCACACCCGAGCATATGAATTTCATGGCGACGCACGCACGCGGTCTGATCTGCACACCGATTGCGGGCAGCCGTCTCGATGAACTTGAGATCGGTCAGATGGTGGAGAACAATACAGACAATCACGAGACAGCCTTCACGGTCAGTGTCGATGCCTATGATACCACAACGGGCATCTCTGCGTTTGAGCGATGCCATACGGTGAAGATGCTGATTGACCCTCAGGCAAAGCCCGCGCATTTCCGCCGCCCGGGGCACATCTTCCCCCTGCGGACGGTCGAGGGCGGTGTGCTGCGCCGCGCAGGACATACGGAGGCGACGGTGGATCTTGCGCGTCTTGCGGGGCTGTATCCTGCGGGGATGTGCTGTGAGATCATGGCGGACGACGGGCACATGATGCGTACCCCCGAGCTCAAGAAGTTTGCCAAAAAGCACGGGCTGAACATCATTACCATCGCCGATCTCATCGAGTACCGCAAGCACACGGAGACGTTTGTCCATCGCATTTCGGACGTGGATTTCCCAAGCAAATATGGGCATTTCCGTCTGCTTGCGTATGAGAACACACTCAACAGTCGCTGCGATCTCGCCGTTGTGAAGGGTGATGTGCGCGGCAAGGAGAACGTGCTCGTGCGCGTGCACTCGGAGTGTCTGACGGGCGATGCGCTCGGCTCGATGCGCTGTGATTGCGGTGACCAGCTGGCGGCGGCGATGCGGCAGATCGAGGCGGAGGGCGAGGGCGTCGTCCTCTATGTGCGGCAGGAGGGGCGCGGCATCGGTCTCGCGAACAAGATGCGCGCGTACGCCTTGCAGGATCAGGGGCGCGACACCGTCGAGGCGAACGTCGAACTCGGCTTTGCACCGGATCTGCGCGACTACGGGCTCGGTGCGCAGATTCTCGCCGACCTCGGACTCACGACCATTCGCCTGATGACAAACAACCCCGCGAAGCGTGCGGGACTTGAGGGCTACGGGCTGAAGATTGTCGAGCGCGTACCGATCGTCATGAGCACACATGACTTTGATCGCAAGTATATGACGGTGAAGAAGGAAAAGATGGGACATATCCTCAGCGATGCGGATTTGGGAGGAAACTGATATGGCAAACATTATCGAAGGTTATATTAGTGGCAAAGGGCTGAAATTCGGCATTGTTGCCGCGCGGTTCAACGAATTTATTGTCAGTAAGCTGGTCGGCGGCGCACTCGATACGCTTCACCGTCACGAGGCGGCAGACAGCGACATCGACGTGGCATGGGTGCCGGGCGCGTTCGAGATTCCCATTGCGGCAAAGAAGATGGCGGAGAGCGGCAAATACGATGCGGTGCTCTGCCTCGGGGCGGTTATTCGCGGCTCGACAACACACTACGACTACGTCTGCAGCGAGGTGTCGAAGGGGGTCGCACAGGTCGGTCTCCAGACAGGGGTTCCGACGATCTTTGGCGTGGTGACGACGGAGAACATCGAGCAGGCGATTGAGCGTGCGGGCACGAAAGCGGGCAACAAGGGCGCGGATGCCGCGATGGCGGCGATGGAGATGGCAAGTCTCCTTGGAAAGCTGTGAGCAGATGAAGATCGGCATACTCAGTGATACACACGGGCATGAGGGCGCGTGGGTACGCGCGTGCGAGAAGTTCTTCACGGGCGCGGATCTGATTCTCCATGCGGGCGATGTCGCCTACCACGGACCGCGCAACCCGATGAAGGAGGACTACAATCCGATGGGGCTGATCGAGCGCATCAATGCCTCGGAGATCCCCGTCATCATCGCCAAGGGCAACTGCGACTCCGATGTGGATGCGAGCTGTCTCGAACTGCCCGTCATGTCCCCCTACGCCTACGTTGTATGGGAGGGACGGCGCATCATCGTCACGCACGGCGATGCCGTCATGACGGATGCGGAAAAGGATGCGATGGCAAAACATCTGCGGGCAGACCTCTTTATCAGCGGCCACGTCCACATCAACGTGCTCGAAAAACGCGGCAATACCGTGTTCCTCAATCCCGGCTCTGCTGCACTCTCGAAGCGTCCCGACGGGCGCAATACCGTTGCCGTCCTTGAGGATGGTACGATACGGATTTTTGACATAGATACGGGCGACGTTTTGCATGAGCTCGCGCTCGATTGGTAAGGATACATATGGACCAACTGATTAAGGCGACGGCGGCAAATGGAGAGGTGCGCGCGTTTGCGGCGGTGACAACGGATGTGGTCGCCGAGGCGATGCGGCGGCACGACTGCTGGCCCGTTGCGGCGGCGGCACTCGGGCGCACGATGACGGGCGCACTGCTCCTTGCTGCGAATCTCAAGAACAAGGAATCTGTTACGATCAAATTCAAGGGCGACGGTCCTCTTGGCACGGTGACGGCAGATGCGACGGCGGAGGGCTCTGTGCGCGGCTACGTCGACCATCCGCACGTCAATCTACCGCTGAATGCGCTCGGCAAGATCGACGTGGGCGGCGGTATTGGTGCAGGGATTCTCTCGGTCACGCGCTTCACGGGACTGAAAGAACCCGTGACGGGCAGTGTCGACATCACAAACGGGGAGGTCGCGGAGGATCTCATCAACTATCTCTACACCTCCGAACAGACACCGTCCTCCATCGGGCTCGGCGTGCTCGTCAGCCCCGACTTGAAATGTCTCGGTGCGGGCGGCTTCTTCCTCCAGCCACTGCCGGGCGCGTCGGATGAGACGATTGACCGACTTGAGGAGAATCTGAAGGGCATCTCCTCCGTATCGCACATGGTTGAGGCGGGACTGGATGCTACGGGCATCGCCGAAAGAATCCTCGGCGGCTTCGACGATGTGAAGATCCTTTCGACCATCGAGCTTGCATTTCGCTGCAACTGCTCGAAGAACTACATCACCGACCGTCTGCTGACGCTCGGCGAGGAAGATTTGCGTGCGCTGCGCGATGACGGAACGGCAGAGGTGAAATGCCACTTCTGCAACGAGGCATATACCTTTGACCGCGCGGATCTGAGCGTCATCTACAACGTTGCACAGAAGATGCGCGATATGCGTGCGCGTGGGCAGCTGTGAGGAAGCGTGTGCGCGTTGTGCGGGAGCAGCGTACCGTGTTGGAAGGAATCCCCGCGCGGATTTGCTATAAGAATATCAAGAACCTCTATCTTCGCGTTCGTGATGGGCACATCGAGCTGAGTGTGCCGCAGCGGACGGCGCAGAGGGATATGGAGAATTTCGTCCGCCGCAGACGCGCATGGATTGACGAGCGTCTGCGGCTTTTGCGCGTGCGTGCGGAACGACCTGTATGCACGTATGCGGAGGGCGAGCAGATATGGCTCTGGGGGATAGAATATCCCATCGAGGTTCGTCCGCTCCTGCATGGAAGAGCATACGCAGAATGTGTGAATGGTACGATCGTCCTTTATGCTCCCGAGGGCGCAGACGTGGATATGCGCCGTGCGGCAATTGAGACACTCTACCGTGCGGAACTCGCGGCGGCTATCGAGCGCGAAGCCCCTGCGTGTGAGACCGTTGTCGGAAAGCACGCCGCGCGTTGGCGCATCCGCGCAATGAAGACGCGCTGGGGCAGCTGCAACGTCCGTACGGCGGCGATCACACTGAACCTTCAGCTCGCGCAGTATGACGTACGTGCGCTCCGCTACGTCATCACGCACGAGCTCACGCACCTCTGGGTGCGCGGGCATGATGCCCATTTTTACGCGCGTATGGATAAGTATTTCCCCAACTGGCAGAACGTGCGGCGAGAGCTGAATGCGTGGGCGCGTGCCGAGTTTTGACAACAAAAAAGAACGCTCCGTGTGAAGCGTTCTTTTTTGTTGTACGAAGAGATTACTTCGCTGCGCCGATCTTTTCGGCTTCCTCGACGACGATCAAGCGTCCCGTATGCACATCGTAGACATAGCCGTGGATCACGATGGCGGCGGGGACGAGCGGGTGCGTTCGCAGGCGGCGCACGTCGCGTACGAGGTTCTCCTCGAGTGAGCCGTTGATCGGCATGAAGTCGATGTAGTGTGCCTCCGTTGGGTCGATCCCATACACATGGGCATCCGATGCGAAGAGTTCCCGTGCCTCCTCGTTTGTAAAGCCCATCATTCCGCAGTGTGTGTGCTGGATGATGAACCATTCCTTCGTTCCGAGCATCTTGTAAGAAATGAGGAGGGAACGGATGGCATCGTTCGTGACACGTCCGCCCGCGTTGCGGATCACGTGCGCATCGCCTTTCGCGAGACCCGCGAATTTCGCGGGATCGAGGCGGCAGTCCATGCAGGTGACAATGGCGATATTTCGCGCTGGATGGTGCGATAGGCTCCCCTTGTCGCCGAATCCCTCGACATACAGTGCGTTTGCCGCATGGATCGCTTTTACATTCTTGTCCATCAAATCATCCCTTTCTTATCTATAGAAAAAACCGCCCGAACTGCCGGACGGCTTCCTCTATGCACTTGCTTACACGGCACGCTCGACGTTGCCGGAACGCAGGCAGCGCGTGCATACATTGACGTGTTTGACTTCACCCTTCACAAGGGCGCGGACACGCTGAATATTCGGCTTCCACTTGCGTTTCGTCTTTACATGGGAGTGGCTCACATTGTTGCCGCTCATCGGCCCCTTGCCGCAGACCTCGCATACACTTGCCATTGCTACACCTCCTCAACGCGCACTTCACTCAAGCTGCGCGCAATACCGTGCTATTATACTATGATTCCCTCCGTTAGGCAAGATGCTGGAAAAATTTTTTCGACAGACATTGTGTAAGCCTATAAATTAATAGTAGGATTTTATCGGTTAAAAATGAAAAACATTCAAGTTTTTCTTGATATTTGGAAAAAATGTAGTATTATATCTATAGAAGGAAAAATGTCTTTTACGGGGTGTGGTTATTTGTTTCGGACTGTGCGGACAGTTCGAGAAAGAGGGGGATTCAGATGATTTCATTGCTGGGAAAAACACGGCAAATCAATCGTCTGCTTCAGCGTTCGGAAAGCGTTGAGTATGATGGGATTTCGCGTGTGTTGAGCAATGTTCTTGAGGCGAACGTCTACATCACGGACGAGGGCGGTAAAATTTGCGGATACGCCTTCTTCGATGATGATGACGACCTCATGATGAACGAGGCAATTGAGCTGGGGCAGTTCCCGCGCAAGTTTGTCGACTGGCTCAATCGGTTGGAGGAGACGCATGCCAACATCCGTGTGGATGCAGATGGTGCGTCGTATGAGAAAGAGATGGCGGCGCTGTTCCACAAACAGAACATCGTCATCACACCGATCTACGGACCACGGCGCAGACTTGGGACACTCGTCGTGGCAAGCGGCAAGAAAGAGTTTGGGGATCCTGACCTCTTGCTCTGCGAGTACGGCGCAACCGTAGTCGGCATGGAGATGCTGCGTGATGCGGCGCAGAAGAGCGAAGTCGAGGCGCGTCAGCGCGAGGCGGTACGGATCGCGGTGGAAACGCTCTCGTACTCTGAGCGCAAGGCAGCGCATGCGATCTTGCAGGAGCTCGCGAGCCAAGGGAAGTTCGAGGGCAGACTGATTGCATCGCGCATCGCCGACGAGGCGAAGATCACGCGCTCGGTGATCGTCAATGCGCTGCGCAAGTTCGAGTCCGCAGGCGTCATCGAGTCGAAGTCGCTCGGCATGAAGGGGACGTTCGTGCGCGTCACGAATGCCTACCTCATGGAGAAGCTGCCCGAACTCGAGGAATACGCCTCTGATGTCCAGTGGGCGAACCTCGGCAGCGGCGTCAACCTCTGACAAAACGCTGATATTATAGCGCAAATAAAAGATGTTGACAAGCGGTCAAAAATCCCATATAATTTCCTTCGTGAGTGTACGGCGGATGCCCCGCGGGTAGTCCGCCGTATCTCATGATGTTTGGCGCGTTGGTCAAGTGGTTAAGACACCGCCCTTTCACGGCGGCTTCACGGGTT
>CAJPQT010000027.1 GCA_905372865.1 uncultured Centipeda sp. | reverse complement strand
TCTGCATCACGGCGGATCACGGCAACGCGGACAAGATGTGGGACTACGAGACGAACCAGCCATTCACGAAGCACACGACGAATCCCGTGCCGTTCATCGTGGTCTCCGACCGCATCAAGGAAGTGCACACGGGCGCGCTCTGCGACATCGCGCCGACGCTTCTGACGCTCGCGGGTCTGCCGATCCCGAAGGAGATGACGGGCAAGCCACTCGTGACGCTCGCATAGAACATATGATGGGATGGCCCCTCCGGTATTTTACGGAATATCGGAGGGGCTGTTTTACGTCCGTCGAAAATTTTCATGGGAACTGTATTTTGAAACAAATCTCACGGAAATTCGTACCGTTCTGTGGTATGCTGAAACACAAATAGAAATATGTGAGCGGCGGGAGGAAGCGAATGGGGATTCAGGTCAAGAGAGCAGGCGTGCGGCGTGCACAGTGCAGCTGCAGCATGCCCGCTGTCTGGTGGGCGCTCTCGTACGTGCGGGGGGCGCTTGTCATCTTTCACAGTCCGCGCTCCTGTGCGCATGTGGTGCGCGAAAAGGATGTCGGCAGCTTTCACCGTCTGGTCGGTGCAGGTACATTTGCTCCGCCGTCGCCCGTGCCGCTTCTCACGAGCGGAATCGGCGAGGGCGATGCGGTGTTCGGTGCGGTGGAGCGGCTGCGTGCGTGCGTCCGCTATGCGACAGAGAAGTACCATCCGCGTGCTGTCTTTATCGGCGGCTCCTGCGTGAGCGGCATCATCGGAGACGATACGCGGGCGGTGGCGGAGGAGATGGAGGAGGAGCTCGGTCTGCCCGTGGTGGCAGTTCCTACGAGCGGCTTTTTGGACGATGAGTCCTTTGACGGCTATCTCTCGGTCGCGCGTGTGCTGACCGACCGCTTTATGCAGCCGCCCGCGCGGACGCGGCAGGGAACGGTGGCATTTCTGGGCGACTATGGCGGGCTCTACAGCGCCTATGTGCAGGAGCTGAAGCGGCTGCTCGCGGGGATCGGGCTGCAGCTTACGGTACAGTTCCCCACTTACACGCCGCTGGATGAGATACAGGCGGTGCCGGAGGCGGAGCTGCTCGTTGTGCTCGGCAGTGCGATGTCGGATGAAAAACAGGAGATGCTCATCGCGTTCGCAGAGGAACTGCATACGCGCTTCGGTACGCCGTACTTTGCCGAGGCGTTTGCGGGCGGTGCGGAGGAGACGGCGCATTGGCTGCGCTGCATCGGCGCGCGGTGCGGGCGTGCGTCGGAAGCGGAGGATGTGATCCGACGCGAGGAGGAGGCGTTCGAGAGCACCCTCGTGCGTGCGCGGGAGATGCTTGACGGACGGCGCACGGTGCTGGTCGTCGGGCGCGAACTGCACTGGCTGCAGCCCGAGATTCTCCTGCGTCTGATCGAAAAGGCGGGCGTACGTCTCGCCGGGATCATCCTCCTCGCGCTCTTTACCGAGGAGCAGTGCACCGCAGTGGAGGAAGGGCTGCGGCAGTGCACGGATGTACCGATCCTCGCGGTGGAGGATCCCGCGAGTGAGGAGCTGCTGCGGTCGGTGGATTTCGTCTTTACCACCCATGAACTCGTGGACGTGGAGCTGCGGCAGATCCTGCTCGGCAAGCTGCCCACGGTCGGGTGGGCGATGGAGCGGCAGCTCATCGAGGATATGGAGCACGTACTCTATCGGCATACGGACAGAGGAGGGCTGATCTATGGATGAGGAGGTTCTCTCCTTCGACGATATGTCCGTGTGGATGGAGAGCTGTGCGCTGACCGGTGCGGCGGCGTTCTTTGCCGGGCTGCGCGGCTGCGCCGTGATCGTCAATGGACCGCTGTGGTGCTATCTCTTTACGCAGCGGCACATCGAGCAGAGCCAGAGCGACATCTCGCACCGTATGAAGTGCACACAGCTCGACAACGATGCGATTGTGTTCGGTGCGGAGGCGTATCTGCGCGAGGCACTGCAGCCGCATATTGAGCAGCCTCCCGCGCTGCTCGCCGTCATCAGCGGCAGCTCTGCGAGCCTAATCGGCGACGATGTCGGAGCGATTGCACGCGCGGCAGGAGTGACCTGTCCCATCGTCGCCATTGACGGCGGTGGGCTGATCGGCAGCTTTGCGGACGGATGGGCACGTGCCGCCTGCGCGACGCTTGAGGTACTGCTCCCAGAGACACAGGGAGAGATGCGGCACGGGGTCAACCTCATCGGCATGACCTCATCCTACTACAACGGTGAGAATGATGTACGGGAGCTTGTGCGTCTGTTGACGGGGGCGGGCTATGAGGTGCGCCGCGTATTTGGCTGCGATATGCCGCCCGAGAGTATTGGCGATCTTGCACAGGCGGAGCTCAATATCGTTGTGCATGACGAGCTCGGCCTTGCAGCGGCAAAATATATAGAGGAACGCTGCGGCACGCCGTATATTGCGCCGCTTCCCCCATACGGCCGTGCGGGGACGCGGCGGTGGCTCGCGGCGCTCTTTGACGCACTGCCGCCCGCACACGGAGACGATGCCGTTGCAGAGATCGACGAGGCGGAGCGCAGGGACTTCCTGCGGGTCAACGACCTCAAGAATACGTGGGGAGAGCTGCTCTTTGATACCGTGCTCATCCGTGCGCCACGCTCGACGGCGTGGGGGCTTGCCGAGGCACTGCGGACGGAGTGGGCGGATGTGCGGCATCTCGCGGTCGCGGCGCAGCTGCGAGGGGACGCTGCCGCCGTACAGATCGGGGACGAGCAGCTCGCGGAGACGGACACGGCGCGGGCACAGGAACTCCTCGCTGCAATGGAGCGTGGGCTGCTCATGGGGAGCAGCAGCGAGTCCGTGCTTGCCGACCCGTGCAGGATGCTCTATGTCCCCGTCGCCTATCCTGTCGTGGATCGTCTGCACATCTCGGATCAGCCGTTTATGGGGCTGCGCGGCGCACGGCACATCGAGGACATGCTCTGGAACGGAAGTGTCCTTCGGCGTGAGATCTCCGTCCGCGCGGGTATGGGCCGATCCATCCCGAAAATATGATGCGGGAGATTTTTGCCATTCATCAGGGGCAGGTGTCATATACGCCTGTCCTTTTTGCATTTGAAAGAGCGTGAGCAGAATGGTATACTGAGGATCATGAGAGAAATGATCGGAGGTTGCTATGCTGCGATTTTTGGTGCTGCTGCGTGCGCTGCGGCGCGATATTGCCGTGCTGCTCTTTGCGATGGTGCGGCGTGATACGCCGCGTGCGGTGAAGTTCCTGTTTCCGCTCGCGCTGCTCTACCTTGTGAGCCCGATTGATATTGTACCCGACACGATCCCGCTGCTCGGCACGGTGGACGATATGGTGATCCTGCCGGCGGCGACGGAGCTGCTCGTGCGTATGCTGCCCCCCGAGGCGCGTGCAGAGGGCGAGCGCAGGGTGGCGCGTTACGGGACACTCGTACTCGTCGTGGCATCCATCGTGCTGATCCTCTGGCTTGTGCTCCTCGTCTGGGCACTCTCGAAGGTGTTTGCATGAGGCTCTATATCGCGGAAAAGCCGAGTGTCGGGCGTGCGCTCGCCGCGTGTCTGCCGCAGCCGCATCGCAAGGGGCAGGGGTGGATCGAGACGGGCGGCGGCGTGGTGACGTGGCTCTTCGGTCATGTTCTCAGACAGGCGGAGCCGGAGGAATACGATCCGAAGCTGAAGCGATGGCGTGCGGAGGATCTGCCGATCCTGCCCGCCGAGTGGCGGCTCGTCGTGAATGAGAGTGCGGCGCAGCAGTTTGCTGTCGTAAAGGGACTAATCGAGCGTGCGGATGAGATCGTGCACGGCGGTGACCCCGACCGCGAGGGGCAGCTGCTTGTGGATGAGGTACTGGACTATCTCGGCAACGAAAAACCCGTACGCCGCATCCTCATCAACGCGCTCGATGACAAGAGCATCCACGATGCGCTCGGTGACCTGCGTGATAACGCTGATTTCCTCCCACTGAAACGCTCGGCACTGGCGCGGGCACGTGCGGACTGGCTCATCGGGATGAATCTCTCGCGTGCCTATACGCTCGCGGCACGCCGTGCGGGGCATGATCGGCTCGTGCTCCCGATCGGGCGTGTCAAGACCCCGACGCTTGCGCTTGTTGTACGGCGGGAGCGCGAGATTGAAAATTTTAAGCCTGCAACGTATTATTTGCTCGACGCGATATTTCGTCATGAGAAGTCGGGCGAATCGTTCCGTGCGCGGTGGAAGCCGTCGGAGGAGCGCACGCCACTCGATCCAGAGGGACGGCTTGTAGACGAAAAGGCGGCGCAGGCGGCACTTTCCTCGTTTGGTACGGAGCCGCAGGACGCGAAGGTGACGCGCTACGAGCGCAAGAAGAAGGAAGAGCCGCCGCCGCTCCCCTTCTCGCTGTCTGCGCTGCAGGTGCTCGCGGGCAAGCGGTACGGGTACGAGCCGCAGCAGGTGCTCGACACGGCACAGAAGCTGTACGAGGAGAAGCTGACGAGCTATCCGCGCTCGGACGCGGAGTATCTGCCCGTGAATCAGCACAAGGATGCAGCGAAGATTCTCGGCAACCTCGCCGCACTGGATACCTCGGAGCTCGGCGCGTGGGCGCGGGCGGCGGATGCAAAACAGAAGTCACGCGCGTGGAACGACGCGAAGATCTCCGCGCACCACGCGATCATCCCGACGACCGTGCCCGTGAACCTCATGCGGCTCAGCACCGTTGAGCGGAATATCTACGAGCTGATTGCACGTGCCTACATTGCACAGTTTCATCCGAACTACGTCTACGACCAGACGAAGGTGGAGGTTACCTACCACGGCGAACTGTTTGCTGCGAGCGGGCGCACGGAGCGTGCGGCGGGGTGGCGTGCGATGTATCGCACGGCGAAAAATGAGGAGGATGCGGAGAAAGAGGACGAAGAAAGTGCCGTCCTGCCGCCGATGAAGAAGGGTGACGCGGCGGACTATGTGTCGGCGGAACTCGGCACGCGCCAGACGAAGCCGCCCACGCGCTTTACCCCCGCAACCCTCCTGCAGGGCATGAAGGAGATCCACAAATATGTGAAGGACGAGGCAGCGAAGAAGATGCTGCGCGATGTCTCCGGCATCGGCACGGAGGCGACGCGTGCGAGCATCATCGAGGATCTGATTCGCCGCAGATTTTTGAACGCGGCGGGCAAAAAGAAGGTGCTCACGCCGACGGCGGAGGCATATCTCCTCATCGACGCACTCCCCGATACGATGACGTACCCCGATGCGACGGCGGTCTGGGAGGATCGTCTGCACTCGATGGCACAGGGCGAGGGCACGCCTGAGGAGTTCCTCGCGGGACAGGCGGCGTTTGCGCGTGACCTCTGCGCGGCGGCACTGACCGCGACCATCGCGGGCGGCGGGGGCGTTCCCTGTCCCGCGTGCGGGCGCGGGGTCATGCAGAAGCGAAAGGGGAAGCACGGCGACTTTTGGGGCTGCTCGGCGTTCCCGCAGTGCCGTATGACGGCGAACGATGCGGGCGGAAAGCCCGACTTTACGGGGAAGCGGATTCCGCGCAGCGCAGCGGGGGCATCGGGAGCGCATCCCTCCGCGCCTCCTGCGTCCACATACACCCCGCGCGGCAGTTATACACCGACGGCGGACGAACAGGCAGAGATGGACGCGCTGTTTTTGGGTGATTGAGTAATGATAGCCATGTAAAGCCAAAAGCGAACCCTAGTGGAGCAAGTGAGTAAAGTGTGCGTTCTGCCCCCTGCGGATTTCTTTCGTTCAAGCGAAGCGCGTTTAAGAAGTCCGCAGGTATTTAGGCAGATAAGCACACGATCACTTGCGTAACGAGGCGTTCGCGCTGGGTTTGCATGGTGTAATATACAAGATTCCGCAGGAGGAGACTATGGACTTTACATCGCTCGGTGTGCCCGAGCAGCTCATCGCCGCTCTCGCAAAGCGCGGCATCACCGCGCCGACGGAGATTCAGACGGCGTTCATCCCTGCCGCGCGTGCAGGGGAGAATCTGATCGGCGAGGCACCGACGGGGACGGGCAAGACGCTCGCCTACCTCCTGCCCATTATGGAGCGCATCGACCCCGCTATGCGTACGGCACAGGCACTCGTTCTCGCGCCGACGCACGAGCTCGCGATGCAGATTGCGACGGTCGCGCGTGAACTGGCACAGGCGGCAGGGCTGCCGATCGGTGTGCAGGCGCTCATCGGCGGAGCGAACATCAAGCGGCAGGTCGAATCGCTCAAGAAGAAGCCTGCGCTCATTGTCGGCTCTGCGCCGCGCGTGCAGGAGCTCCATCGTCTCGGCAAGCTGAAACTCACAGGCGTGAAGCTGCTCGTTCTGGACGAGTTCGACCGCCTCCTCGGCAAACAGCATCTGGACGAGGTACGCACCGTGATCCGCCTCCTGCCCACAGGCCGTCAGGCTCTCCTGCTCTCGGCGACGGCGGGGACGGCAGCCGTGCGCATGGCAGAGGAGCTGTTTGCGCCGCGCCTCATCCGCGTGGAGAGCACGGCCGCAAGCTATGAAAACTACTATCATATTGTACCATTTCGTGATAAAATAAAGGCGGTGCAAAAGCTGACGCGCCGTCTGCCGATCAAACGCGGCCTTGTCTTTGTCGGGCGCAGCTTCGATGCGGCGCACGCCCTCGAAAAGCTGCGCTTTGAGGGGATCCAGGCCGTTGCTCTCATCGGACAGGAGCGGCGCGATCAGCGACGTGCGGCACTCGATGCCATCCGCACGGGACGCGCACAGCTTCTCATCTCTACCGACCTCGCCGCGCGCGGGCTCGACATCGAGGACGTGGACTATGTGATCCACCTCGACCTGCCCGAGGATGTGCGTACCTACCGCCATCGTGCGGGACGCACGGCGCGTGCGGGCAAGGCGGGCGCGGTCATCGCGCTCGTGGACGAGAAGGAGCAGGGCAGGCTCAAGGCACTCGCCGCACGCATGGAGATCGAGATCACGCGTCTGCCGCGTGCCTAACGGTTTGGCACAGCGTTCATCCATTCCCAAAGGAGGAATTCTTTCGTGGACATATTGCCCACATTGCTCGACATACTGCTTGTTGCCTTTTTGATCTTCATGAACGGCTTCTTCGTCGCGGCGGAGTTCTGCTGCGTGAAGATCCGCACCTCGCGCCTTGAGACGCTGATCGCGGAGGGGAGCAGCCGTGCCGGATATGCGAAGCAGCTCACCGAGCACCTCGACTACTCGCTCTCGGTGACGCAGTTCGGCATCACACTTGCCTCGCTCGGCCTCGGTTGGGTGGGTGAGCCCGCGATTGCGACGCTCATCCTGCCCGTGACGCATGTGTTCGGGCTGCCCGATGAGGTCGGACACACGATTGCGCTCGTGATTGCCTTTACGATCATCACCTCGCTGCACATCGTGCTCGGCGAGCTTACGCCGAAGTCCATGGCGATTGCAAATGTGGAGCAGGTTTTGCTTGCAATCGCTTTCCCAATGGTGCTTTTCAGCCGCATCATGCGTCCCTTTGTCTGGATTCTGAACACCGTTGCGAATGCGATCAGCCGCAAATTCGGCTACGATGTCAAGGGCGAGAACGAGGATGCACACACGGAGGAGGAGATTCGCCTCCTGATGAAGGAGAGCTATCGACAGGGGCTCATCAACAGCACGGAGGCGGACTTTGTCGACAATGTCTTTTCGTTCACGGAGCTGAATGCGCGCGAGATCATGGTGCCGCGCACGGATATGATCTGTCTTTACCTCGACGATACGCCCGCCGAGCGCATCAAGACCATCATCGAGGAGCAGCAGACGCGCTACCCTGTCTGCTACGAGGACAAGGATCACATCATCGGCTTTATCCATGTGAAAGACCTGCTCCCGCCGCTCGTGCGCGGCGAGCGGCTGAACCTGCGCCGCTACATCCGCAAGGCACTCGTCGTGCCCGAGAGCATGGACGGCAGTGTGCTCCTGCGCACGATGCAGGAGCAGGGGTCACAGCTTGCGATTGTGGTCGACGAGTACGGCGGCACGGCGGGTATGGTGACGGTCGAGGACATCGTTGAGCAGATTGTCGGCGACATCCGCGACGAGTTCGACGAGGAGCGCGAGAGCGTTGAGTGGCGTGCGGGCGACCTCTGCTCCGTCGATGCGAAACTCCTGCTTGAGGAACTCGCGGATCTCCTCGATGTGCGCATCGAGGATGAGGATGTGGATAGTGTCGGCGGCTGGCTCTACGACCAGCTCGGTGTGGTGCCGCAGATCGGGCAGATGGCGGCGCATGAGGGAACGCTGCTCTACGTCGAGGAAGTGGAGGGTATGCGCATCACGCGCGTACTTATTCATTTGCTGCACAGTGTATTGGAGGAACAGGAAGCATCTGCCGGCCATGCGGAGGAGTAGGCCGCATCCACGTATATCGTCGGGCGCACTGCATAAGCGGCATGGGTGAAAATTGCTTGCCACTCCTGGGTTTTCTGTGCTATGATAACAAAATATAGCTATATTAGTGAAGGAAGGGGCTTTTTCTTGCTCACACTTTTAATGGTACTTGATGCAATCGTTGCAATCATTCTCATCGCGTCCGTGCTCGGGCAGGAGGCGAAATCCGCCGGCATGGGCGGTCTTGACGGCGGCGGGGATACGGTGTTCTCGGGAAAGGCACGCGGGATGGACGCGCTGCTCGCACGCGTGACCGTTGTGTTTGCGATTCTGTTCGGCGTGATTACGATTGTGATTGCACGGATGTCGAGCTGATCAAAAAATTCCCTGCTGCCGCTGCGGCGGTGCAGGGATTTTTTCAGATGAAGAGGGGCGCGGAGGAGGAATCACCATGCACTTACAGGGAGCGGAGCCGTTTTTGCTGCCGGGCGGGCGGCATGGGGTCCTCCTCATTCACGGATTTACGGGGCTGCCGGCAGAGCTGCGGCTCATGGGCGAGTATCTGAATGCACGCGGCTTTACCGTGCTCGCGATACGGCTTGCGGGGCATGGGACAACGGTTGAGGACCTGAGCCGCATGGAACACGAGGACTGGATGGACTCCGTGCGCGACGGCTATGCCATCCTCAGCGGCGTGTGTGAACGCATCTCGGTGGTCGGTCACTCGATGGGCGCGGTCTTTGCCATCCTGCTCTCACTTGAGGAGGACCTTGCCCACGTCGTCAGTCTTGGCGCACCGATCATGATAGCGCCCGAGCAGGGGATCGAGCATCTGCCGACGCGCGAGGCGTGCATTGACCGTTATGTGCCGAAGGCGCGCCGCAAGCTCAGCGACGTGCCGCACGGTGCGAACAACACCTATCGGCGGATGCCGCTCGTCTCCATCCACGAGATGATGGATGTCATTGCGATTCTCTGCGGACAGATCGCGCGGGTCACGGTACCAATCCTGATTGTGCACGGAGAGCGCGACCACACGGCAGATCCGAAGAGCGCGGACTATCTCTATGACAGTGTTCGAAGCGCACGGCGAGAGAAGTTCATTCTGTCCGATGCGGGACATCTGCTGCCGCTGGACATGGGCGTTCGGGAGCGCGTTTTTGCGCGTACGACGGAGTTTTTGTGTGAGAATGCAGAACAATAGGAACGGGAAAAAGAGGGACTTATGGAACAGGAACAACTGGATACGTTGAAAGAACGCGTACACGCCTTTATGCGGGAGGACGCCTATCGCCCGCTGCCCGAGGCAGAGGTGCGCACGGGGCTTGGTCTGTCCGAGGCGGACGAGCCGCTGCTTTCGTCTGCGCTTGCGGCGCTCGAGGCGGATGGAGCGATCATCCGCAACCGCAGCGGGCTCTACGGACTGCCGAGCCGCATGAACCTCGTGGTCGGACGGCTTTCCATGTCGCCGAAGGGGTTCGGCTTTATCATCCCCGACGTACGTGCGACGGAGGATGAGACGGATGTCTTTGTGCCCGGCTCGATGCTTGCGACAGCCATGCACGGCGACCGCGTGGTCGCGCGTGTTACGCCGTCCGAGACGCCGGGGCGTGCGCGTGAGGGCGAGATTATCCGCATCCTCGATCGTGCGAATACGCACATCGTCGGCACGTTCGAGCGCAGTAAGGCGTTCGGCTTTGTCACGCCTGACAGCGCAAAGATCGGGCGCGACATCTTCGTTTTGAAAAAGGACTTCGGCGGCGCAAAGACGGGCAGCAAGGTCGTCGTCGAGATCACGAAGTGGCCCGAGGAACGCCGCAGCGCCGAGGGGCGTGTGATCGAGGTGCTCGGCAAGACGGGCGATCCCGGCGTGGATGTGCTCGCCGTCATGCGTGCGTACAATCTCGACGAGCAGTTCCCACCCGCCGTGGCGGCAGAAGCCGCACGCTGTCCGGAGAACCCGCTGCCCGCCGAGTATGAGGGACGTCGCGACCGCCGCGACTTCCCCATCGTGACCATCGACGGTGAGGATACGAAGGACATCGACGACGGCATCTATGCGTACGAGAAGGACGGCGGCTTCTTCCTCGGTGTCTACATTGCCGATGTCAGCCACTACGTCCGTGCGGGTGAGCCGCTCGATGTGGAGGCGGCCCAGCGCGGGACGAGCGTCTACCTCGTCGACCGTGTGATTCCGATGCTGCCGCGTGAACTCTCGAACGGCATTTGCAGTCTGAACGAGGGCGTTGACCGCCTCTCGATGGCGTGCGAGATGGAGATCGGCGCGGACGGCGAGGTGCGGAGCTACGAGATCGTTCCGTGCGTCATTCACGTTGCGCGTCGTCTTACCTACACACTCGTGAACAAGGTGCTCACGGGGGAGGAACCGTTTGTCTCGGACAATGAGGACATCCGTCCGATGCTTGAGACCCTGCGCCGCCTGCGTGAGGTGCTGCGGGCAAAGCGTCATCGGCGCGGGGCGATTGACTTTGAGCTGCCCGAGATCAAGGTGAAGCTCGACGCGGAGGGGCATCCCGTCGCCCTCGTGAAGCGTACGGGCTCGATCGGCGAGTCTATCATCGAGGAGTGCATGCTCATCGCGAACGAGACCGTCGCGCGTCACATGGAGCTGAAGGAGGAGCCGTTCGTCTACCGCGTGCACGAAACACCGAACAGCGAGAAAATCGAGCGTTTCCAAAGTCTCCTCGCCGCACTCGGGCTGCGCCTGAACGTGGGCGAGGACGGCAAGGTGCAGCCGCGCGACATACAGGCGGTGCTCGACCGCGTGAAGGGGGCACCCGAGGAGCGCATCATCGGTGCAGTCGCGCTGCGTTCCATGCAGCAGGCACGTTACTCGACGCAGAGCCTTGGCCACTTTGGACTTGCCGCTCGCTACTATACGCATTTTACCTCGCCCATCCGCCGCTACCCCGACCTGCTCGTCCATCGTCTCCTGCGCGAGACCTTTGCCACGGGGCACATCCCCGCAGAGAAGCGCGAGCGGCTGCGTGCCACGCTGCCCGATGCGGCGGAGCACTCCTCTGCGCGTGAGCGCATTGCCATCGAGGCGGAGCGCGAGACGACGGACATGAAGAAGATCGAGTATATGGCGCAGTTCGTCGGTGAGACCTTCGAGGGGGTCATCAGCGGGGTCACGGCGTTCGGTATCTTCGTCGAGCTTGAGAACGGTGTTGAGGGCCTTGTGCACGTCTCGACCATGGTGAACGATTATTACGCCTATGTCGAGGAGCAGTACGCGATGGTCGGCGAGCGCACAGGGACGCGCTACCGCCTCGGTGATGCTGTGACCATCATCATCACGCGTGCCGACGTACAGGCACGGACGCTTGACTTCGTGCTGAAGGACAACGGTGTCTATGAGCCGAACATGATGAAAACGGCGAAAACACCCGCAAAGCCCAAGGCATCTGCCGAGAAAAGCACATCCTCGGGCAAGCACAGCCGCCGCTCGCAGAAAAAGAAGGGCGAGAAGAGGGCTGAGCCCATCATCGCCGATGTTGCGGCAACGCCCGCAGAACGGCGTAAGAAAACGCGCGGTGCACATGGTACACAGGGCAGACGCGTGCAGGAGGGGGAACGGGCGGCGCACAAGGCTGCGGCAAGCGTTCCCGCGAAGCCAAAGGCGGACGGCAGGCGCGGACAGCGTCCCACGCATCCCGTACAGAGCGGTGATCGCCGCGACCGTGACCGCGGACGCGGCAGCGCTGCCGACCATGGTGAGAATCGCGGCCCGCGCGACTACCATCGCGTCAAGGTGACGGGCCTCAACAGCGCCGTCTGGCCGGACCCGCCGGGCTACCGTTCGCAGAAGCCCGATGCGGAGACCGCGGAGAGGCCGCGCCGTGCGCCGCGCCCCACGCGCCGCATGAACCGCAAGACCGAGGGCGGAACGGGGAACGCCGAGTGAGGAATTTCGATGGGAAAGAAAAACGAGAGCGTCAAGATCGCCTGTGAGAACCGCAAGGCACGGCATGACTATTTCATCCACGAGACATACGAGGCGGGGCTCGAACTCGTCGGGACAGAGGTCAAGTCCCTGCGTGCGGGCAAGGCAAATCTGCGCGACAGCTATGCCTACATCAAGAACGGGGAGATCTTCCTCGACCACATGCACATCAGCCCGTACGATCAGGGCAATCGGTTCAACCATGACCCGCTGCGCGTGCGCCGCCTCCTCATGCACAAGGCGGAGATCCTGAAGCTCTTTGGCAAGACGCGCGAGAAGGGGATGACACTCGTTCCGCTCAAGGTCTATTTCAAGCGTGGGCGAGCAAAGCTCGAACTCGCGCTTGCGAGCGGCAAGCACAACTACGACAAGCGACAAAGTCTGCGTGCAAAGGATGCCAAGCGTGAGATGGAACAGGCACTAAAGGCCCGGCAGCGCGGATAGATCGGAGGATTTATGCAGGAACAGGAAGCATCGCCCGCACTTCGGCGTGGACTGAAGAACAGACATCTCCAGATGATCGCACTCGGCGGGGCGATTGGAACGGGGCTTTTCTACGGCTCGGCATCCACCATCGCACTCGCGGGACCTGCCGTCATGCTCGCCTACCTTCTCGGCGGCATCATGATCTTCTTCATCATGCGAATGCTCGGCGAGATGGCGGTCGATGAGCCGGTCTCCGGCTCGTTCAGCCACTACGCGGGCAAGTACTGGGGCGACTTTCCGGGCTTCCTTTCCGGCTGGAACTACTGGTTCAACTACATCATCGTCTCCATGGCAGAGCTCGCAGCGGTCGGCATCTACATGAATTTCTGGCTGCCCGACCTCCCGCAGTGGCTCTCCGCACTCATCTGTCTTGCCGTCATCACTGCGCTCAACCTCACGAATGTCCGCGCATACGGCGAGATGGAGTTCTGGATGGCACTCGTCAAGATCACGGCGATTGTCCTCATGATCGGGCTCGGCGGCTGGCTGCTCGTTACGGGCGCACCGTTTCCCGAGAACGTCAGCAATCTCTGGGAATACGGCGGCTTTCTGCCGAACGGATGGTGGGGGTTCTTCCTCGGTACGGCCGTCGTCATGTTCTCGTTCGGCGGCATCGAGCTGATTGGCATCACGGCGGGCGAGGCGGAGGATCCCGACCGCACAATCCCGCAGGCGATCAATCAGGTCATCTGGCGCATTCTGATCTTCTACGTCGGAACGATGGCCGTACTGATGGCACTCTGGCCGTGGAACGAGGTCGGCATGGAGGCGAGCCCGTTTGTGCAGATCTTCCGCAACGTCGGCATCCCCGCCGCCGCGCACATTCTGAACTTCGTCGTACTCACGGCGGCGATCTCCGTCTACAACTCCGCGATCTACAGCAACAGCCGTATGCTCTACGGTCTCGCGCAGCGCGGGGATGCACCGCAGGTGCTCAAAAGTCTCTCCGCGCGCGGTGTGCCTGTGCTCGGCATTCTGATCTCCTCGGGCATTACACTGGTTGTCGTCTTTCTGAACTACTTCTTCCCGGGCGACGTATTCCTCTATCTCATCTCGATTGCGATCTGCGCTGCTGTCATCAGCTGGACGACCATCGTCGTGACGCATCTGAAGTTCCGGCGAAAGATGGCGCGTGAGGGAGCACACATCAAATTCCGCGCACCGTTTTACCCGTGGATCAACTACGTCTGTCTCGTCTTCCTCGCGGGCGTTGTCTTCATGATGGCGCAGCTCCCAGGGATGCAGCTTGCCGTGTTGATCCTGCCCGCATGGCTGCTCGTTCTCCGGCTCGGTTATCGGGCCAAGCAGAAGCGGGCACACCATCGTTGAAGAACAATGGGGACACTCACATATACGTGGGTGTCTTTTTATGTATACCGGTGTTTTCATTAGACAAAAAGAAAAAAGTATGTTAGAATATGTAATAAAAATTTAATAGTGAGGAGGAATAATATGATTTGCAAGGAATGCGGAGCGAAAATCGAAAAACTCACGCGTATTTGTCCGCACTGCGGAGAACGGGCACTGATTGATGATGAGCTCGAGACGTGGAGCTTCATTGCAGATACGGCGGCGAAGCGCAGACGGGAAATGCCCGGCGAGATTCCGCTGAACGAACCTGTGCCGATCCCCGCGGAACGTGCGGCGCAGATCAATGGGCTGGAGCGCATGAAGGATTACTTTGCTCAGTACAGCAATCTCTACAAGGTTGTCGAGGATCTGGACTACATTGAGAGCGGACTGCATCGTCCGTCCTTTGTGCTCTGGCTGCTTGTCGGCGGGCTGATCGCGGCACTCGTCTATTTTCCGCTCTCTCCATTCTTGCCGAATTTTATCTGGGCATACTACTTTGTGCTCTGGGGCGGGGTCACCACCGTCGGCTATCTGCGTGCCGGCCGCCGCTACGAGCACCGGCGAGCGGAGTATGAGCTGCTGCGCCGCGATGCGGAGAACAATCTGCGAGCAATGTACAACGGCTGTGCGGACTGCTTCCTTCCACTCGCGTGGACACCGCC
The DNA here is from genome assembly GCA_905372865.1 of uncultured Centipeda sp. GTDB lineage: Bacteria > Bacillota > Negativicutes > Selenomonadales > Selenomonadaceae > Centipeda. The sequence goes on along the minus strand of CAJPQT010000027.1, from coordinate 9,390 downwards.
GCCGCGCATTATTCGGATGATCGATGCCCTGCGCTCGGGGCAAATCATCTCCGTGCGCGAGTATATGGAACGGGAGGCAGGGTGATGACGGCAAGGATTCAGATCAAGCGCATTTATGAGGCGGCCGCTGCGGATGACGGATTCCGCGTGCTGATCGATCGCCTCTGGCCGCGGGGCATATCCAAGGAGCGTGCGGCACTCGACGACTGGTGGAAGGACATCGCCCCGTCGCCGGAGCTGCGCACGTGGTTCGGGCACAAGGAGGAGCGCTTTGCGGAGTTTGCCGAGAAATACCGTGCGGAGCTCTCGACCGGTACAGCCGCACCAACGCATATGGTGACGGTGAGCGAACACCTTGCAGCCGGGGAGAATGTCACACTGCTTTACGGAGCAAAGGATCCCAAGATCAACCAAGCGGTTGTCCTGCGCGACTGGATGGTTGGGATGATGGATAAGTAAAGGAATTTTTGAACAAAGAAAAAGAACCGCCAATGGGGGACATCCCGTTGGCGGTTCTTTGTGTGTATGATGATAAACTATCTCTCCGCTGAGCTCACGCGCGAGGAGAGGACCACCATAAAGATGGCGAGGGCGACGATGCCGATGCCGAGACCGATGTAGCCGTTCCCCGTGAGCCCATCGACGATGTAACCGAGGAGGGAGCAGGAGGCGACAATACCGACGTAAGGAAGCTGCGTCGAGACGTGGTCGAGGTGGTGACATTGTGCGCCCGCCGAGGCGAGGATGGTGGTGTCGGAGATGGGCGAGGCGTGGTCGCCGGCAACAGCACCCGAGAGGATGGCGGCGACGGAGACGACGAGGATGTCCGGTGCGCTCTGTCCGAGGACGGCGATCGCGATCGGGATGAGGATGCCGAACGTTCCCCAGCTCGTCCCTGTGGCAAAGGCGAGCCCCGCCGCGACGAGGAAGAAGAGCGGCGGCAGGAACATGACAACACCTGCGTTTGCCTGTACGACGGAGCCGACGAAGCCGCCGAGATCGAGATACTCCTTGCTGCAAATGCCGGAGAGCGTCCACGCAAGGCAGAGAATGAAGATGGCGGGGGTCATCGCCTTGAAGCCCCAGCCGAAACTGTCACAGAACACGTTGAACGAAACGACGCGGCGCGGCAGATAGAGCAGCCCCGTAAAGACGAAGGCGATGAACGAGCCGAGTACGAGCGACTTCGACGAATCGCAGTTTGCAAACGCCTCCGCAACGCTTTTGCCCTCGTGGATGCCGCCCGTATAGAGCATGCCATAGATGCACGCGCCGATCAGCACGAGGAGGGGGAGCATGAGATCGACCATCTTGCCGTGTCCCTCGCTCGCCGCACTCGCGGATGCCTCTGCCGTGTCCTGATACTCCTTTGGAATCTCGAAATGTGCATTGGATTTCTCAACACTCCTGCGCATCGCACCGAAGTCGCGCCCCGTCCAGATGACGAAGAGCATGAACAGGATGGTCAGCCATGCGTAGAGATTGAACGGAATCGTCTGCAGAAACAGCATGAAGCCGTCGATCTGCGCGTCCGCGGGGAGGGATGAGCCAACCGCAGCCGCCCAGCTCGAGACGGGGGCGATGATGCAGATCGGCGCAGCTGTCGCGTCGATGATGTAGGCGAGCTTCGTACGCGCGATCTGGAACTTGTCCGTGACGGGGCGCATGACCGTGCCGACCGTGAGGCAGTTGAAGTAGTCGTCGATAAAGATGACGATGCCGAGCAGCACGGTGACAAGGGAGGCGCTGCGCTTCCCCTTGATCGTGCGCGTCGCCCACTCACCGTAGGCATTCATCGCGCCCGAGCGCGTGATGGCGGCGACGAGAATGCCGAGGATGACGAGAAAGACAAGGATGTTGACATTGCTGCCGACCTTGTCCGCCATCACTTGAAACATCGTGAGCGTCGCCTGCAGGAAATTCCCGCCCGCGAAGAGCATCGCGCCCGAGAAGATGCCGATGATGAGTGACATATAGACTTCCTTCGTCCAGAGCGCGAGGACAATGGTGATGATCGGCGGCAGAATCGACCATGCGGTTGCTGTCATGAGTTAGATACACTCCCTAACTATATTGTTTTAGAAAACCGCTTACTATTATAACAAAAAAATGGGATTTGGCAAAAATTTCGGGTGAAAAATTGCGCGGGATTCATGCAGATGTCGTGAAATCTTACGCTATTATAACCGAAAAGCCATAAAAATCTTAGGAGAGGGACGAATTTCAAAAAAGTTATTTTGCAGTTTACACGATGGGGCAGCCGAATTTTCATCCCGTCTACAAGGTGAAGTGCTGTGCGGGCCATGTGGAGTACAAGCTCTACATCGACGCCCTAACGGGAATCGTTCTGTCGAGCAAGGCAGACGTGGACGACGATCTGTTTTAAGGAACGCCGAGTTCATCAGTGCTTCCTTGCTATACGACGCACAAAGGCAGCGACCGTACGCGGTCGCTGCCTTTGTATGTAAAATATAAATAATATTTTACTACGGCAGGAAAATATTAGGATGCGGCGAATTAAAAACAATGTATACCAGATTTTTTGACAGCAGTGTGTGTGCTGCTGTCTTTGCGCACGGTTATGGCAAGGGGGGGCCTTGTTCTTCGTTGGAATGGCCGGGCGGATGGGAAAGGAGAGAATATTTTGCAGGAACAAGGGCTAAAGAAGGGAAGAGGTATCGGCTTTCAGCTGAACGCGATCACGCTCATCGGGATTGTCGTGATGGTGACGATCCTAGTCTCGTTCGTTGGCTACAGAGCTTATGATGAGCTGCTCAGGATGGGGACGGTGGCGCAGTACAACGAATTGGGTGAGCGTTCAAAGGTGGTCACCAGCCGCTATGAGTCTGTCCAGCAGTCGGGAGAGGATGTGCGCAAGCGCATCTATACGTACATGCAGCAGCATCCGCCCGCAGCACGCAGCCGCGAGGCGCTGAACGAGATGCTTGCCGATGCGGCTGCGTCGAATGACAATCTCTCGGGAATTGGTGTCGTGTTTGAGCCGAACGCTTTCGACGGGCAAGATGCGGCGCATGTCGGGGATCCGCTTTCGGATGAGTCCGGACGTGTGATGCCCTATGCGAACCGTGAGGGGAACGCGATAGAGTTTGAGGGTTGTACGGGCTATGAGACCGCGACGTGGTATCAGAAGCCGAAGTCTACGTCGAAGCTCGTTCTCTCGGAGGCGTACTATGACGAAGTGGCCGGGAAAAAGGCTCTGCTCGTCTCCATCGGCATGCCGATCATCGTGGATGGGCAGTTCGTCGGTGCACTCTCTCTTGACTTTGATGTAAGCCAGCTTCAGGAGGATCTTGCCAAGGCGAGTTCGGCTGATAACACCTATCTCCTCATGGACAACGAAGGGGATCTCGTGGCGCACGGAACGAGTCCTGAGTCGATCATGAAGAACGCATTCACGATCATGCAGTCGACCGAGGAAGAAAAGAAGGAGATCTATTCGGCGACTGGGTTCAGCAAGGCGCAGTATTCGCCGACGACGGGGAAGGACTCGGTCTATGTCTTCCATTCCATCCACCTCCAAGGGGTGAATACGCCGTGGGCGATCTTCTCCATTACAGATCAGGATAAGTTTACCGGCGTAGCGCGCGATATGGTCATCTTCTCCGTTGTGTTGGCGGTGATCTGTACCGTGGTGCTCGTCATCGCACTCGCAGTATTCATCCAGCGCCGTCTGCTCGTCCCCATCGGTGATGTGACGGAGATCCTGACGCGCTTTGCGGATCTCGATCTGGATCGGGAAAAGGGGATGAAGGCTCGTGTACACATGGCGCGTACCGATGAAATCGGCGTAATGGTTTCGTCTTTGGCGCGTATGGCAGATAGTCTGCGCGGGATCATCGGCAAGATCAACGGGGCCTCCCAGTCCGTTGCTGCAACAAGTGAGGAGCTGACAGCGACGGCGCAGAACACGGCACATTCGGCGGAGACGGTGCGCAATGGCATCCACGACATTGCCGAGAGTGCACGCGTACAGGTCAAGGACACGCAGGATGCCGTCAATCATACGGATGAAATTCTCCAACTGCTCGATGATAACCGCAAGGTCATGACGGAGATGAACGAGGCGACGGAGAACATTCATAAACGTCAGACCGAGGGCGCGGAGATTCTCTCCGACCTCATGAAGAAGTCTGCGGAGACCGCCGATGCAACGCAGGAGGTCTCGCGCGTGGTCGAGGAGACGAATCAGCGTGCGGAGCGCATCGAAGAGGCGAGCGCGATGATTCAGTCCATCTCCGAGCAGACGAACCTCCTCGCGCTCAACGCTGCCATCGAGGCAGCGCGTGCGGGTGAGGCAGGGCGCGGATTCGCCGTTGTCGCCGAGGAGATCCGCAAGCTTGCCGAGCAGTCGCGCGGCTTTACGGATGAGATCAACGGCATCATCGGTGAGCTCAAGATGAAGTCGCAGCAGGCGGTCGATACGATGGAGGTCTCCAAGAAGCTTGTCGAGGAGAGCAATGTCAACCTCGAGCGTACCCAGCGTCGCTTCGACATGATTGCCGAGGCGGTCGACGGTGCAAACAGTGTCGTGACGAAGCTGAACGAATCCGCCAAGAAGCTGACGGAGAAGAACAAGGCAATCACCGCTGTCAGCAACAAGCTGATGGATATGGCAAAGGAGAACGATGCGACAACGGACGAGGCGGAAGCCGCCGTCGATACGCAGACGCAGGCACTCGCGGATATCGCCGAGGCGAGCGAGAGCCTAGCCCAGATTGCAACGGATCTGCAGAACGAGATTTCGCGCTTCCGTGTTTGATCATTAGTATAGCAAAAAATACAGCACAAAAGCCCTGCCGCAGCTGCGGCAGGGCTTTTGTGCTGCGTTATTGCCGCAGCAGGAAGAACAGTGCGGGATAGACGAGGAAGAAGAAGGCGATGCTCGTGGTGAGGAATCCCGAGATCGTGTAGTCGACGTTGAGGTGATAGAGCTTCGCTGCCGTGACGGAGTTGATCGCCCCGGGGGTAACGGAGAAGACGAGGATCGCGCCGAGGAGGACAGGGTCATTGACGAACGGATAGGAGATCGCCATCATAAAGGCGGGCAGGATGAGGAAGCGCAGGGCGAAGAGGTCGAGGGTGTACGGCGCATAGCGGCGTGCGCGGCGGAGGTTGATGAGTGCACCGACGGGCAGCATGCCGAACCATGCGCCGAAGTGGATCAGTCCCTCGAATGCCGTACCGACTGCGGGCGGGCGTTCGATGCCCGCCGCGTTGAGCGCGAGCCCCGCCGCCATGCCGAGGATGCTGAGTTGGTTCCACGAGAGGAAGATATCGAGGAACCGCATGTGAATCTTGCCGCCGCGTCCGTGATTTTTGTGCTGCAGATAGTAGTACTGCGCCATTGGAAATACGGCGAGCACGAGCATGAGTGTCTGAAAGATGCCCATGATCTGCGCGTAGGCAAAGCCCTGCTCGCCGTAGAGGATGTAGGCGCAGACACCGCCGAGGGTGGTGATGTTGGACATCATCGCATTTGCGAGGTATGCGCCGCGGTCGAGGGGGCTATGATATTTGCGGATGAAGAACGCCCATCCGATGAGCCCCGGGACGAGGACGATGAGGATGCCGTAGATCGGGATGAGGGCAAGATCCCATGAGATCGGCAGTGTCCAGCAGCTCATGAGGGCGAGCACGGTGTAGATGATGATGACGTTCAGTCGAAGGATACGGCTGATGAGTGCGTCGGAGATCTTTCCGTGCCGATAGAGGAGGCAGCCGACGATGAGCGGCGCGAGGAGGTCGGTGAAGAGGTAGATGATGCGGAAATCGGAATGGTCCACGGGAAATGCTCCTTTCTAGCGAAATATGAAAAATGTCACGGGGAATAGTATGGTTAGATACAGCACCGTCGTCACAAGAAAAACGGCAATGGTATAGTCGACGTTCAGCTGATAGAGCCGTGCCGTGAGCGTGGCGTTGATCGCGGCGGGAACGCTCGCGAAGATGACGAGCGCGTTCTGCACGATCGGGTCGCTGATGAAGATGCGTGCGGCAAGGAAGGCGACGAGCGGGACAACGAGGAAGCGCAGGAGGATCATGTCGAGTGTCAGATAGACGAAACGGCGCGCACGACGGAAGTTGATGAGAGAGCCGACGGGCAGCATGGCGAACCACGCTGATACATGAATGATGTAGGAAAACACTTCGGATAGGATGGGCGGGCGGGTGATGTCTGCCGCGTTGAGCGCGAGCCCTGCCGCCATGCCGAGGATGCTGAGCTGGTTCCATGAGATGAGCAGTCCGAGGAAGCCGCGTCCCTCGAGGCGTGCTGTGCGCCCGTGCGTCTTATGCAGCAGGTAGTAATACTGTGCGATGGGGAACGCGAGCAGAACGAGCACGAGGTTCTGGCAGGCCCCTCCGATCTGTGCGTATGCAAAGCCGCGTTCGCCGTAAATGATGTAGGCGCAGATCCCACCGAGTGTGCCGATATTCGAGAGCAGTGCGGAGATGAGATGCGTGCCGCGGTCGATGGGGCTGTGGAAGCGACGGCCGAGAAAGCGCCAGCTGAGGAAGCCCGGAAAGAGGATGATGAAGGCGAAGAATGCGGGCAGTATGAGGAGGTCCTGCGTGAGCGGCAGTGCCCAGAAGCTGAAGAACGAGAGCAGGGTAAAGAAGACGACGACGTTGATCCGAATCAGCCGATTGACGGTTGTGTCCGAGAGCATCTGACGCTGGTACAGAAGATAGCCGACGATGAGCGGCAGGATCAGGTCGGTGAAGAGATAGACCAGCCGTGCATTGATTTCATCCATATAAATTCCCCAGCCTTCCCAAACCAATGAGGTGCGTTCATCCTAGCACAAGTCATGGGCGTTGTAAATATGACGGCAGATTTTGCCGATGCGGAGAAAAGTTCGTAAGATTTTGAGATGAGAGAGAGGAAAAGGCGGAAAGAACGGCGAATATTTACCCTATGTTGTATAGTGTTTTGTTATGACCCGATGGCTTCGTCGATGGAGCGTACGGGGCTTATGGGGATCGCCGAAGGCGCTTCCCAAGGAGGAGGGGACATTCATGGCAGTGACAGACAAGGGGTTTGGCGCATACGATGTACGCGGCATCTATCCCGATGAGGTGAACGAGGAGCTCGCCTATCGTGTCGGACGCAGCTTCCCCACGCTGTTCGGCGCGAAGAAGGTCGCCGTCGGGCATGATATCCGTCTGTCGGGGCCCGTGATCCGCGATGCGCTCGCGAAGGGGCTCACAGAGGCAGGCTGTGATGTTGTGGACATCGGGCAGTGCGGCACGGAGATGATCTACTTCGCAACGGCACATCTTGGCCTCGGCGGCGGCATCATGATTACGGCGAGCCACAACCCGAAGCAGTACAACGGCATGAAGTTCGTGCGTGCGGAGTCGCGTCCGATCTCGAGCGATACGGGGCTGAAAGATATTGCTGCAATGGCGGTCGGCGAGACCTATCCCGCGCCCGCAGCAGTGCCCGGGAAGATCGAGAAGGTGGACGTGCTCGACGAATACGTCAAGCACATCCTCACCTATGTCGATGTGAGCAAACTGAAGCCGTACAAGATCGTCGTCAACACGGGCAATGGGGCGGCGGGGCCCATCATCAACGCAATGGAGAAGTTCCTGCCGTTCGAGCTGGTCAAGGTCTACAATGAGCCGGACGGCAATTTCCCGAACGGCGTACCGAACCCGATCCTGCAGGAGAACCGTGAAGCGACGGCGAAGGTGGTGCGCGAGACGGGCGCGGACTTCGGCGTGGCGTGGGACGGCGACTTCGACCGCTGCTTCCTCTTCGACGAGAAGGGTGGCTTCATCGAGGGCTACTACATGGTCGGGTTCCTCTCCGAGGCGTTTCTGAAGAAGAACAAGGGCGCAAGCGTCATCTACGATCCGCGCCTCGTCTGGAATACGATCGAGATCGCCGAGCAGCTCGGCGGCAAGCCCGTCATGTGCAAGAGCGGCCACGCGTTTATCAAGGACAAGATGCGTGAGGTCAATGCGATCTATGGCGGCGAGATGAGTGCACACCACTATTTCCGTGACTTCTCCTACTGCGACAGCGGTCAGATCCCGTGGCTGCTCGTGGCGGAGCTGATGAGTGCGTCGGGCGGCAAGACCCTCTCCGCACTGATGCAGGCACGTATGGACCGCTATCCGACCTCGGGCGAGATCAACAGCAAGGTCTCAGATGCCAAGGCGGTCATGGACCGCATCGAGGCAAAGTACGGCGCGAATGGCAAGGTGACGAAGGTGGACGGTGTGTCCATCGAGTTTGACAACTGGCGGTTCAACCTGCGTATGTCCAACACGGAGCCGGTCATTCGCCTCAACGTTGAGACACGTCAGGACAAGGCACTGCTCAAGGAGAAGACGGACGAACTCCTCGCAGAGATTCGTGCCTAATCGCGTACTGGTACAGGAAGGAGTTTTTTGATGAGTCTTGTACTGAAATCCGGATTTACATTCGACTATGACAATCTCTACGGCGAGGGCAAGGTGACGGATGCCGACCTCGCATTCTATGCGAACGATCTCAAGAAGGCGCATGAGGCGATGAAGGTCATGCGCGAGAAGGGCTTTATCCGCGGGCATCTCTCGAAGGATGGCGCGCCGGAGAAGGTGCTGTTCTCGCAGACCCCGTACATCGCGGAGGGACATATCAACTCGCCCGCGTCGATTGCGCGGCTGAAGGAGTTCGGCAAGTACGTGCAGCAGAATACGGATGTCGTGATTTCGCTTGGCATTGGCGGCTCGTTCCTCGGGAACAAGGTACTGTTCGATGTGCACTGCGGCGAGCTCTGGAACTCGCTCTCGAACGAGCAGCGCGACAATTACCCGCGCATCTATTTCAGCGGCAACAACATTGACCCGCGCCGCACGGGCGACATCATCAATCATCTGAAAGACGTTGCGCAGATCAAGAAGACGCACGGCGGACAGCCGCTGCGCATCATGCTCCTCGTCATCTCGAAGTCGGGCGGCACGCTCGATACCATGTCGAACTTCATGGTCATGTATGACGCGTTCATGAAGGCGGACAACATCGAGGTCGAGGTGGTCGCGGTCACCGACCCGAACGAGGCGAAACCGACGCTGCTGAAGAAACTCGCGATGGACAAGGGGTGGAAGCAGTTTGCTGTGCCGGACGGCGTGGGCGGCCGCTTCACGGTGTTCACCGAGGTCGGGCTGTCACTTGCCGCGTGCATCGGCTTTGACATCGAGAGCTTCCTCGCCGGCGCACGCGATATGGATGCGGCATGTCAGAATGACGACCTCTGGCAGAACCCCGCCATGCTCAATGCGGCGCTGAAGTTTGCCGCGTCGGAGAAGCACGGGCGCGACATTGAGGTCATGATGCCGTACGGCGACTATCTGAAATCCGTCTCCGAGTGGTACATC
>CAJPQT010000026.1 GCA_905372865.1 uncultured Centipeda sp. | reverse complement strand
CCGCTTTGCACAAACAAGCTTTCGATCACCTTCTCAAACATAGCATTTTGCCACGACTGCATCTTTTCGACCAGCTCTTTAAGATAGAGATCACGAGCCTGACAAGTTTCCGCTGACAGGAACCCAAGGCGTGTGGGAGATGACTGTGTTGCGGAGCTTCTCATCATTGTCAATACATCAATCGCATCCATAACACCTTCATCTAGAACACGATTTACAGCACGTCGATATTTACCGAAAGAGCTACTTAGCACCTGTGCAGCTCCACTCGAATCGTAGCTGCAGTTGACAACAGGATCCACCTCGATATAGTGCCCGAAATCATTCTTTCCATCTGGTAGGGTAAACTCATACGACTTTCTACATTTTACAATTATGAAATAGCGCCCTGGCACATTATACTCCATACTGACCTTCGGAATGACAATTAGATCGCCTTCTTTGATTTCAAGCATTACACGCAGCATATTATAGCGACGTTTCACGTTTTCACTACATGGAGACCATTTCTCCCATGCCGTTGTAAACTTGTCAAACGGATTCCTCACATCCATATTGGGACCACCCCAGCCCTGTCGCAGTCGCCCCTGTTTCAGCTCTTCGTAGATGAAGGGAAAGCACTCATCATAGTCTACACGAAAAACGAAATAATTTGCCATAATAGTTCATGCTCCTTTACTCATCAAAACAGATAAACAACATCATCGATTAATTCGAGGTTAATATAAAATATCCTCCAAACATCAGAGCAATTTCATCCAATTCGGCCATGCCTCTTTGCAATACCACCTCGGTACCTGAGCTTCCGTGTCTAATGTAGAAATCAGCTGCCTAGCAATGAATATGACCTCCTCCTTCTTTTCGCTAAAAGTCTCCGTCGAAATTATATAAGCCATTGGAAAGGACTTATTGATTAACTCTGCCCATTCTGATACATCAATCATGTCATCTTGTTTTGTTATGGCAAAACCAACATATACGCCCTGGACGGTTATATCTTCTTCTGGCATTTTTCCTTGTCGAAGCAGGAAGGCTTCGGAGATGCATCGAATATTTCCTTCCTGCGATCCTAAGCTATTAGAAAAATCCGCATAGTCTAATCTAACATAATCCTCTTGTATATTCCATATGGAAACCCAGCGGATAAAATCTTTCGCACAAGCCACATCCGCAAAGCAGAAGATTCCCGTACCGTCCACATGCCCATCACACTCATTCTTTCGCCGCGCAAGCATGGTTTCCATGGAATCATGGAGTATTTTCTCAGAGGATGTTCGATATATGCAGATCATATCTTGCTTCCATAATATGTCGGCTGGGAGATTCACTGCATGCTCGTCCGAAACCAACAGAATCGTAATCGGATACCATCCATCATCCTCCATCGATAGGAAGTGCTTGAGATCCACATCTTTGTAAAAGTTCCGCACGGGTATACCACACACTGCGTCACATACCTTCATGCTTGAATGGGAGTTCCAGCACAGGAAACAAACTCTCGTCGATACTGGCAACCTGCAGCGCGATATGAGGCATTATCTTCAGACCTTGCACAATCTCTCTTGCAATAAACACGACCTCCTCACACTTCTGGTTCGCCCGCACAGTCCATATCAATCGTGCTGTCGGGAAACAAGGGATAATCTCCTGCACTTTTTCGCTAATATAATCGAAAAGAGCATCCTCCTGCTCTGACATATCCCACCATTCCAGCATTTCATCTGGGATGAGAGAATGTTCTTCGTCCACACTAAAAGAGATCAGCACACCCTCTACTGTCTCATCCAGCACAGGCAATTTTCCTGCCTCCGAGATACATCGAATCTTCCCGTCCTGCGATCCCAATGTCTTTTTGACATTGGAATAGTCCAAGTCCGCCATATCCTCATAACAGCTTTTGCCCCACCACAGTCCAAACCAGTGCATAAAATCCTTTGCACAATCCGCATCTGCGAAGCAAAAAATATCGGGATTATTCAAATGTCGATAGAACTCATCTGTTTGCCGCACCAGTAAGGGCTGCACGGATTCGATAAATTCCCCCTCGGAAGCTGTACGGTATATGAGAAGCATATCCTGCTGTTCGAATATCTCCGGCGGCATCTCTGCAATGTGGGTGTCCGAGACCAGCAAAACACGCCATAGCCATACTTCATCCTCGTCCACATCGTCCTCGCAGCTTTCTCTGTCTAAAGCCCCCTTCCATATCACGTACGGCTCATCATCCCCTTCGTATCTCTCGCGCTCTTTATAAAACTGTCGCACAGGCATACCATATAGGGTATCGCATTCCATAACGCAGGAATAATTGTACTCCAACGGAGGGATCAAATCCTCATCGGTACAGGTAATCCGCAGATCCCAAATTTCCTTGTAAGATGACATTTCCTTGTCCCTCCATCATTCGATTGACCATGTGCCTTTTCCGCGCACAAGTCTTTGAATGCTGCACCTCTCTATGCCCATCGGTTTGATCATAATTCGTTGCACGAGCGCCCCCCTTGATCGGTCAGTCTCGTTGCAAAAAGTGCAGTCACGCTCTGCTCATGACACTCTATGATCGTCCATATAATGTCTGCACTTTCGTGAAAAGAGCTGCAGAGTTTCTCCGCTTGTGTACATACATCGTACATTGAGAGTTCAGCCCCTCGAAAGATAAACAAAGCCCCCTGTACTTCTGCATCTTTTGTGGATAGTTCTTCCTGCGGAATGAGCATTTTCTTGGATATGCAGAGAATATGCCCTCGCTGTGATGCGAATGCCTTGATCACATCATCGAAGTCAATATCAATCACTTGAACATCAGCGAGCATCTGCCATTCAAGGAAGCGAATAAACTCTTTTGCTGCATCCACATTGACAAAACAAAAGACTGCAGGATGACATACGGCCTCACCCGGCTCCCTCTTCTGCAGAGAAAAGAGCGGTCGCACGTATTCGGCCAGTTGCTCCTCGCTGTTTGTCCGATAGACAAGCACCATATTCTGCTTCTTGAGTATTTCGACAGGGATCTCTGCTACGGATACATCCGCTGTTAAGAGGATTCGCCAGACCAAAACTTCATCTTTGGTATGTGTCAAATCGATTGTTTCTGCCCCTCGACAGAACCGCTTTACAGGAATACCGCATTCGATCTCGCAGGTCTCCTGATGAGGAGCGTATTCGCTCAATGACGGCAGCAAATCATCATGCTTGCACGCAATTCTAAGTTCGCGTGCGCCCTCGTACACTCGCATGTTCGCTCTCTCCTCACCAAGTTGATTTCCTGCATACAAATAGAGCTGGCTCAATTCACTGTCCTTTGGGTGCTATAATTTTTAGGATATGGGCTGTGCGACAAAAACAAGAATTTCGTTCTTATCATGCACCTCAATCTGCCATAGAACATTGACCCCATCTGCAAAACAACCGGCGATGGCTTCCGATTTTTCCATCACATCGAACATGGAAAGTTCTTTTGAGCCTCTGAAAATCAGCTGTACCCCCTGTGCTGCTCCATTCCGAGACGGTAGCTCCTCTAACGGGAGAGATTCTCCCGAGATCCATCGCAGATTCCCCTTTGTCGATGCAAGAAGCAGTAAAACATCGTCCCATGTCGCACCAACCACCTGAGATTGACCGGGTGCCCATAAGCCCGACCCGCAAATATAAGCCTTTGCAGAATTGGCATCCGCGAAACAAAGGACGGCAGGCATGGCGCATCGGTCGCTGCCATCCTCCTGCAGCGCAGTCAACCGCTCTGCGCACGCGACAAAGTTTTCCTCAGAATCCGTGCGGTAAACACAAATGACATCCTGCTCTTTTAGCACCGCAGTCGGCAAGTCTTTTACCTGTACGTCCGAAAGCAACACGGTATTTCGCCAAGACACCTCATCCATGGAGATTGGAGTTTCATGTTCCTGTTCCACTTCCGGATAAAATAGACGAACGGACATCCCGCATAGGGATTCACACTCCTCCACATGGGAATAATAGTGAGCGAGTGCAGAAAACACACTCTCATCCGCACAGGTGAGTCTCACTCCATGATCCATCGAGGTATTCTCTTTGTCTTTGAACATTTCCTCAAACATTATTCTCCCTCTTTTCATCTGTTTCAGTCAAGACTGGATTTTTCTCAAAGCCTTATACAAATATCACATCCCCCCCTAACTTCTGCGCCACATATCAATGGAGCTGGATCGCTAACATCAGGATTGTATCCATGCACTTATTTTATTTGTAAAGTCCACTTTTTTCTTACGCTCCGGGTGACCGACACGCAAAATGCGAATATCATCATCCTCGGAAGCAGCCTCTAGCCACGGCATATTCCTGTTTCCGATTTGACACTGTCCATCGACCTTGACCGTAAGGTTATCAAACTCAAACTTCGCAGATAAATAATCTGCCGAAGCCCTTGCAATATCTATACTATCGGGCAAATAAAATAGCATGAGCGACATCCATTTGGTATAATTTAAGCACCAACAAAAACATCCAATGGAGGCTCATGCCATGAACAGTATAGCTCAAACCAACAACTCTGAGAATCCACTGTCCGAGAAAATGCAATATTTCCTCCGGCGTTACCACGTCAGCCGCATTCTGCGCTCTGCGAACGCTTACAAACTCCGTGGCTTCCCCGTCCTCAGTATCTTCCTCGTCACCTTCTCTACGGCATTCACGCATCGCTCTTTCTTCATGCAGATGTGCCTTAACCGCAGTGCTGTCCCCTTTGCCAAGGATACCTTCTACCGCTTCATGAACTCTTGTCACATTCATTGGCGAAGATTCACCACGCTGCTCGCCGCAACCATCATCCAATCCACCATCGCTCCCTTGACGAGCGCGGATCGCGTCAACGTCCTCATCCTCGATGATTCCATCTACCACCGTGCCCGCTCCCAGAAGGTCGAACTCCTTGCGCGTCTTTATGACCATGCCAGAAAAGAGTTTTCCTGCGGATTCCGTATGCTCATGCTTTGCTGGTCGGACGGCAATACACTCCTTCCTGTCAGCCATATACTCTTGTCGACCGAGAATCCAAAGAACCGTCTATGTGCGTCTTCCGAGAGTGTAGATGTCCGTAGCAACGGTGGTAAAGGGCGAAAACTTGCGCAGAAAAAGGCAACCGAGGTCATGCTCTGTCTCTTGCAGGAAGCGAAGGAGGCGCTGATTCCCGCACGTCATGTCCTGTTTGACACGTGGTTTTGCTCTCCTGCATCACTCCTGTCCGTCCACGAACTTGGCTACGAAGTTGTTGCGATGGCAAAGAAAACGCAAAAGGTTCACTACCTCCACGGAGGCGTGATGCAGGATGTGAAGGCGATCTATAGGAAGCACCAGAAACGGCGTGGTCGCTCGAAGTATCTGTTGTCGGTAGAAGCCGCTGTCCGCAAGGGAGAAGCCTCGATTCCCGTGCGCCTCGTTTTCGTCCACAACCGCAATAACCGCAAAGACTGGCTTGTTCTGGTGACGACAGATATGGGTCTTACGGAGGAGGAAGTGATCCGCATCTACGCAAAGCGTTGGGGGATCGAGGTGTTTTTCAAGGTGTGCAAGAGCTACCTGCGCTTGGAGAAGGATTGCCGCACGCTCTCATACGACGCTATGACTGCACATGTTTCCATCGTATTCACGCGGTACATGTTTCTAGCGGTGGAACAGCGCGAATCCAAAGATGACCGAAGTATCGGAGAGCTGTTCTACCTGTCGGTTGACGAGCTTCCTGACCTTTGCTATGTGGAAGCGGTGCGGCTTCTTGTATCGCTGTTTGTCGCACGACTGCAAGAGCATATGATTCTGGATGAGGGAGAGGTACAAGAACTGCTGCAAGGATTTCTGGCAGAACTGCCGATGCTGCTATCACAAAACCTACGAAAATGTGCATAGATCTGACGCTTTTCTATCTACAAAGCCACAAGGTTCAAGACCTGACGTGTGTTTTTGATGTGCGAAGTTTGAGTGAGAAAATTGTAACACAGAATAGGAGAAGTTGGCTAATGATTCTTTGCAAAAGAAAAAGAGATTCCAAACGGCGAACAGTGCAGTCGACATACATAGAAAACAGCCCATCCATACGGATGGGCGCGAACTCACGGAAATTCACATCATTTGTATTGGCTGCTGTGTTTACGCATTTAGAGACGAGCAGTAATTGCAGCCGTCAGGCCAAAGATGATGCCCGGCGAATTAGCGATTACAAGAGGCCAGTCGCGATGCTCTTTGAAAAAACCGTATCCAACCCACATCGTGCAGTTGATGAATGCGACGAACGGCTGAATCCAGTCTCCCTGATGACCGGACAGATTTCCAAGGATCTGCGGAATATAGGAAACGTACATACAGATGGACAGACCGGAGGCAATCACGCCGACGATGCTCATCTTATTTTTTGCGGCTTCCTCCCCAATTTGCACAGCCTCCTTTTCCAGATGCTCCGCCTCAGCTTCTGCTTTGTTAATACTTCTTCCATATTGTTTTCCCCCCAAAAAAGATCAATGATCTTTCAACACCCGATATTGTAACACAAATTTTTTGACGGATACCACATTCCCCAGTGTATACCGATATACTCAATGCTCCCTAGAACAATTCTCCCTCGGCGATACGTCCTAAGAGTTCCTTCGACGGAATGAAGAAGAGCTGCCCCTTCTCGGCGGTCGAATACTCGAGCAGACGGTCATCCTGCGTGAACATATTGGTAACCATCTGCCGTGTCACATCCCAGTGACGCGCGTAGCCGATGAAATAGGTGCCGCGCACCCCCTCACCCGGATTTGCAAAGACGACGTTCATACGCACAATCTTGTGCTCCTCGCCGTCGCGGTTGTCCTGCGAGATGACGTTGTGCGCACGCGGATCCTTCTCCTCGTCGGAGAGTTCGAGATCACTGTATTTCCTGCGGCCGACGTACTTCTCCTGCACCTCGGTCGGGAGTGCCCTCCATGCGTCGAGGTCGTGAACATACTTCTGCGCGAAGGCATAGGAACCGTTGATGAACTCCGGATCCTCCGCGCCGATGATCGCCCACTCCTTTGCCTCCTCACCGACGGGATTCTCCGTTCCGTCAATGAAGTCAATGATTGCACGACCCTCAAGATAGTGAAAACCGTGGGTCTCATCCACTACGTCTACGACAGGACGCAGGAAGCCCATGATCTGATCGACGACGAGATAGCTTGTCGCCGCCTGACCCGCACGCACATGGAGGAAGAGATCAGCAGATGTCGCCGGTGCTGTGTGGTGTTCGCCGTTTACCCCCTGGAAATCCTCGAGTTCCTTCGGCTTCTTTGCCGTGGGAAAGAGATATTCCCACGCACGGTTGCTGAACCCAAACGAGAGCTTCACCGTCTCCGGTGCGACGCGGATGTTCATCGAGCGCTGAATCGCCTCCATCCGATCCGCCATGTCGGCGATGATCTCCCGCTCCTTCTCAATGTCCTCACGCTTCAGTGAGAGCATGACAAAGATGACACTCTCCCCCGCATCCTTGAAGACATCCTGCGCCAGATTTGCATTGACCTCCATAGGTCTCCCTCCTATACCCTATCATACATCCAACTTCCAGTTTTATTGTACGACGTTTCTCCACGTAAGACAAGAAAAAAACATCGACAAAGGAAAACGCCGCTGATGCACCGAATACTACGATAGGAATAGTTTTTACAAGAAATGGGAGGAATCACAATGACAGATCTGCCAAAGATTGCGCTCGGTACATGGGCATGGGGCAACGACGGCACATTCGGTACAAACTACACAGAGGAGCAGCTGCGCCCCGTCTTTGACAATGCGATGGCTCACGGGCTGAATCTCTGGGACACAGCATACGCATACGGCATGGGTACATCGGAGCAGATGCTCGGCACATTCCTCAAGGGGCGTGCACGCGACACCTATCTCATCGCGGACAAGCTCACGCCGCAGTGTGTGGATCCGTCCTCGGACACCCCCGTAGCGGATATGTGGGAAATGCAGCGGAAGCTGCTCGGCGTAGATCGCATGGACATCTACTGGCTTCATAACCCGACCGAGGCTCCGCACTGGATCGAACGCGTGGCAAAATTCTTTGCGGGCAAAGACGACGCACCGATGATCGGTGTCTCAAACCACAACCTCGCAGAGATCAAGGAGGCGGACGAAATCCTTCGTTCGCACCGGCAAAAACTCGGTGCGGTACAGAACCACTACAGTCTCATGAACCGCACCTCCGAGGAATCCGGCATCCTCGATTACTGCCATGCAAACGACATCCGATTTTTCTCGTATATGGTACTTGAGCAGGGTGCGCTCTCGGGGCAATACGACACACATCACCCAATGCCGGATAACGCAGCGCGTGCAGCTGTCTACAATCCGATCATGGACAAGATCGAGATAATGAACACTTCTCTCAAACTGCTCGCAGACAAGTACAAGGTCAGCATCGCACAGATCCCCCTCGCATGGGCGATCAGCAAGGGCACGCTGCCCATCATCGGCGTGACAAAAGAACACCATGTCACAGATGCCCTGCGCGCGATGCAGATTACACTCACCTCGGAGGAGATTGCGCTGCTGGAGAGCACAGCGGACAAGCTCAACTTCGATGCCATCCGTTTGTGGGAAAAAGAGATGGTGTAATACGGAAATATGAGTTAAAAACACAAAAAGAAGGCTGCTGCACCAAACGAACGTGCAGCAGCCTTCTTTTTGATTTTGGAACCACGGACCGTGTCTGCTTTTCCTAAGGAATCACCGATCGTATCCTTAATCCTTCTGTTGTTCAGCCGAATGACAGCAGGAAGGAGGTTCGTCACATGACGAGCAGCTGCTGCCGCAGCAGTCCTCTCTGCCCAGGCAAAAATTCCGATAGACATGGCGGACTGCAAAAAAGAGCGCAGCTGCCACAAATGCGCCGACGACATAGGTCGCCATAAGAATCCCCCCTCAGAGCCTCCCATCAGAAGCCGAGCATCCGACCAATCTGATAGACAAGAAGCGAAACAAACCAAGCAATCGCGAACATATATACGGCAGAGAAGCCGACCCATTTCCACTCGCCCGTCTCTTTCCTAAGCGTACCGAGTGACGTGACACACGGCGTATAGAGCTGTGAGAACACCATGAAGGCAAGCGCAGAGAGGCTTGTAAACGCTGCGCCCATACCTGTCTGAAGCATCGTAGAGGCCGTATCGGCCGCATCTGCCGCCTCGGTCGAGACATCGGCAACACCATAGAGAATGCCGATTGTCGCAACGACCGTCTCCTTCGCCATGATGCCGGAGAGGACAGCTGCGCCGGCCTCCCACGTTGCAAAGCCGTGGAATGCGAAGAGCGTAGACATCCAGCCGCCAAGCGTCGCAAGGATGCTGTCCTCAATCTCGCACGGGCCGCTGAAGTTGTAGTTCGACATGAACCAAAGGATGACCGATGCCGCAAAGATAATCGTACCGGCCTTGATGAGGTACCCCTTGCCCTTGTCCCACGTCTCCAAGAGAACCGAATTCATATCGGGCATACGGTACGGCGGGAGCTCCAACAGGAAGGTCGAGCCCTGTGCCTTGAACAGCGTCGAACCGAGCACCTTCGCCATGATAATAGCCATGACCATACCGATGATATACATAAGGAACACAACGTTTGCTGCATTGTTGGGAAAGAACATCGCCGCAAACAGTGCCATGATCGGCAGCTTCGCACCGCACGTCAGGAACGGTGTGACGAGGATCGAGATCATGCGATCCTTTTCCGAGTCGAGCGCACGTGCACCCATGATGGACGGAACGGCGCAGCCGAAGCCCATCATCAGCGGCATGATCCCCTTGCCCGTCAGCCCGCAGCGGCGCATGATCGGATCCGTGATAAACGCGATGCGTGCCATGTAACCCGTGCCGTCGAGGAACGAGAGGCAGAAGAACAGGACGAAGATGAGCGGAACGAACGTCAGCACCGAGCCGACACCCGCGATGATGCCGTCCGTGACAAGCGAGACCATCCAGTCCGCAACCCCCGCCGCTACAAGCGAATCCTTGACAAAGTTCAGGAACTGATCGTTGATGAGCACCTCGAGTTCGTCGGCAATGGGCTGTCCGATCCATGTAAACGTGATCTGAAACACGCCATAGAGAATCAAAAGGAAAATCGGCAGCGCAAGGGCACCGTTCGCGAGAAAACGATCAATTTTCTCCGAGCGCGTCGCACCGACATTCTGCACCGTTACGGCATACTTCACGACTTGATCGATGAGTGCATAGCGCGCCTCGATGATCGCCTCTTCCTTCTCCGCCTCCGTACGCGAACTGCTCTCGATCTCATGGATCTTCGCGATATGTGCCTTGACGAGGTCGCTCGGCTGGTACCGTGCCATGACCGTACTCGTAAAGACATCGAGCAGCGTCTTTGTACTCTTGCTGCTGCGCCCCGTCGTCTCGACGGTGGGCATGCCGAGCGCCTCTTCGAGCTTCGCCGTGTTGATCTTGATGCCGCGCCGCTGTGCATCGTCCTGCATATTGAGATCGATGAGGAGCGGAATCCCCTTCTCGAGAAGCTGCACCGTAAGGAAAAGATTGCGCTCGATGTTCGAGCTGTCCACGACATTCAGGACGAGATCCAGTTTCGTGCTCGTCAAGTAGTCAATGACGATTTGTTCCTCCGGCGAGCGGGCGTTGATGCTGTACGTCCCCGGAAGATCGACGATGGAAATCGCCCGCCCCTTGTAATGCGTGTGACCGATTTTCTTGTCAACCGTGACCCCCGGCCAGTTTCCGATTTTCTGACGCGCACCCGTCAGTGCGTTGAATATGGTCGATTTACCGGTATTCGGGTTTCCGGTCAGTGCAACTGCCAATGCTGACATATCTCCGCCCTCCCCTTAACCGATTTGCTCGACAGTTATGAGTGCTGCATCCTCGCGCCGCATGGCAAGGTTATACGAGCGAATGCCAATCGCGATCGGGTCCCCCATAGGTGCCGAACGCAGAACCGTCACCTTCGTCCCCGGAATCATCCCCATCGACATAAGACGCTGCTTGAGCGGCGACTCGCTGATTTGCAAAACCTTCAGCGTCATTCCTGTCTTCCCATCCCTCAATGTCAATCCATGACACCTCCTAAAATCTGTTCGTTATCAATACAAATGATAATGAAACTACGTCTGCACCGTATATGATACCTTACTTCCTATCAGTGTGTCAAGGGGTTTCATCCATCAAGAAAAAATATGCTATAATCATCTCATCTTGCAAACGGAGGTAAGTAGATGAATTTAGCTGCAATATATCAGCCGCTGCTCATCATTGCAGCGGCACTGGCAGGCATCGGGCTCGGGTACGTGACGGATTTCCGTGAAGCTGCCGCACATGTCATCACACCTGCATTGATGGCGTTGCTCTACGTCGTCTTTCTCTCTGCCGACGGCGGACAGCTGCGCGCGGCATTTCGGAATGTCCGATTCACGGTAAGCGCCCTCGCCGTCAATTTCCTGTGGACCCCCATTTTCTGCTATGGGCTGGGACTTCTTTTCTTTCACGAGAGCATGGACATGCAGATCGGGCTGATGATGCTCCTCGTGACGCCATGCACAGACTGGTATCTCGTCTTTACGGCCCAGGCACGCGGCAACACGCTGCTTGGAGCCTCGCTTCTGCCGCTGAACCTCACGCTGCAGATTCTGCTTCTGCCTGTCTGTCTGGCTCTGTTCTATGGGGATACGATCCGTATGACCGATGCGGAGATTGTGCGCAGTACACTGTTCGTACTTCTCCTGCCGTTGGGGCTCGCCGCGTGCAGCAGACTTCTCAGACGTTTCATTCCACGTATAGCATACTGCGTTACATTCCTATGCAGATGGAGTGACAATGCGCAGCTTTTCTTTCTCATGACTGCTGTGCTTGCTATGTTTGCGGCGGACAGTTCGGCGCTTTTTGCGCATCCCATCCTGTTTGCTGATATGCTCCTCGTCATGCTGATCTTTTTCGCCGTCAACTATGCACTTGTACGCCGGCTTGGCGTATGGCTGCGATTTCGGGAGGCAGACCTCACAGCACTTCACTTCACCACCCTCGCACGCAACTCGCCGCTCGCACTGGCGATCGCCGCCGCTGCGTTTCCCGACCGCCCGCTCACCATACTCGCACTCATCATCGGCCCGCTGATCGAGCTGCCCGTACTCGCACTGATCGCACAGAGAATCCGCCGCATGAGGCAATAGCGAAAGAACGACTTGCTGATATAGAATCTCCTGTGATATACTCTTTCTCAGAACATCGTCATCATGGAGGAAGTTGGAATGAAAAAATTTATTTTTCTTATGTCTTTGGTCTTAACCATTGCTGT
Source organism: uncultured Centipeda sp. (assembly GCA_905372865.1). GTDB lineage: Bacteria > Bacillota > Negativicutes > Selenomonadales > Selenomonadaceae > Centipeda. The sequence continues at coordinate 14,965 of CAJPQT010000026.1, read as the reverse complement.
TATTGTACCAACATTTATCTGTGAAGCAAAAGATATATGGGTAGATCACTGGAATACCGAAAATGTCGATATTTACGTGATGGATGATACACTTAGAAATGGTTCGACAGATACCGGAAAGTACTTCAAGGTGTCAACAAAAGAGGTACGAGACGGAAACTTGGTAAGGGTTGTCGATTGGTCTTTCAGCAAATACAAAACAGATATGTGGAGATATTCAACCAGCACGATGAAGGGAACTCATACCACCGTGGTCATCCCTCGAGATCAGATCTTCGAGTTCTGTATGAATACACTTGGATGGGATTATCGCATCAAGAACGTCTGGTATTATTGATGAATCTTTCCAACAACAAAAGCACCGTCAGAAATGGCGGTGCTTTTGCATAGATACGAGTTTCTCAGTTCCAAGGAATTGTGCTGACGATTGCCTGTACGGCTTCGACGGGGATGGGTTCCTCAAATGAGATAGAGAAGGTGTAGCCGCCGCGCGACCAGAGGGCAAGGCTGACAAGCTTCTCCGTCCCCTTGACGCGGATGTACTGACGGCCGATCTGGACGACCTGATTGACCTCATAGACGGTACTGTCACCGCTGATGTCCGCGTCGCCCTTCGCCATACGAAACAGAATTTCTTTGCTCACCTCATTGCGGTAAAAGATCTCGGCAAGGCTCTTGTCGATGACGATGATGTCCTTCTGCGCATAGCCGACGGGCAGAAGGGTCGGTGTATAGACGGGCAGCCCTGCAACCGCCCACGCATCGCGCACGCTCGTATATGAGACGAGCGGCGACGCGATTTGCTGCGGTTTTTCCGCTGCATGGACATTTCCCATGCAGAGTGCCGATATTGCGAGCCCCGCGAGCAGGATGCGTTTCATTGCGTATTTTTTCATGATGCCCCCTTATTTCTTTGCCGCCTTTTTCTTCTTCTGAAATGCGGCCTTTTTCTTTTGGGCAACCGCAAGCATTTCATGCGCATTTGCCAGTGCCGCCTCGGTGACATCATCTCCTGACGCCATGCGTGCGATCTCGCGCACGCGCTCCTCATCGGAGAGTGGTGTCACCTGCGTTACAGTTGTGTCCCCCTTGACGGATTTTGCAATGTAGAGGTGCTCATCCGCCATACACGCGATCTGCGGCAGATGTGTGATGCAGAGCACCTGCTTGTAGTGGGCGACAAAGGCGATGCGCTCGGCGACCATCTGTGCGGTGCGCCCGCCGATGCCCGTGTCAATCTCGTCAAAGACCATGCTTGTCCCGCCCGTATCACGCGCGGCAACGATGGCTTTGACCGCAAGTGCAATGCGTGAGAGTTCGCCGCCCGAGGCAATCTTTTCAAGGGGCTTTTCCTCCTCGCCCACGTTTGCCGAAAAGAGCATACTGAGACTGTCCACGCCGCGGCTTGTGTATTTCTCCTCGGGGGTGACGACAATGTGGAAGCGCGCCTTCTCCATGCCGAGCCCCTGCAGCTCGCGTTCTATATCCGCAGAGAGCGCAGCACCCACCTCCTGCCGACGTGCGGTAAGCTCTGCCGCAAGCTCCTTGAGCCGTTCATGCAGAGCGGCAATCTCCTTGTTGAGCTGCTCCATATCCACATCGTAGTTGTCGATGCTTTCCAGTTCTTTTCGAATGGAGGCAAACCGCTCAAGTACGGAGGGAATCGTCCCGCCGTACTTCTTTTTGAGGCGGTCGAGCAAATCCATGCGCGTCTGTATTTTGTCAAGACGCGCGGGGTCTGCATCGATGCTGTCCAGATAGTCACGCACCTCGTAGGATGCCTCCTGGAGCGAGATGTATGCCTCCTCGATCATCGTCTGTGCGTTCGCAAGCCCGTCGTCGTAGCGCGCAATCTCATCGAGTGCGTGGGTGATGCGTGCCAGCGCAGACAGAACGGCAATCCCCTCCTCCCCATCCTCGCTGAGAAGATTCACGGCTTCCGCGGCGTTCTCCACAAGGCGTTCTGCGTGGGAAAGACGGCGAATCTCCGCCTCGAGCTCCTCATCCTCGCCCTCCACCGGCTCCGCCTCTGCGATCTCCTTCTCCTGCCAGCGCAGGAGGTCGAGCCGCTCACCGATTCCCTCGATCTCCTCGGCACGCTCCTCCCGCATGCGCGTCTTTTCTCTCCAGTCCGCATAGACTGCCGTGTATGCCGCAAGGCGTGCGGACAGTTCGCTGTCCCCCCCCTCAAGCAGGCTGCGCTGTGCATCCTCGCGCAGGAGGGCAAGGTTCTCGTTCTGCCCGTGAATATCCACGAGGTACGGGGCGAGTTTTTTGAGAAACGTCAAGGTGACATGGCTGCCGTTGACAAGAATGGATCCCTTGCCCGTACGCGCCACCTTGCGCAGGATGATGAGCTCATCCTCCTCCTCGATCTCCTGCTCCGCGAGGAGTGCACGCAGCTCCACATCGCTCTCCTCGCATGAGAATACCGCCTCGACACGCAGGGCATCGCAGCCGCTTCGAATCGCATCGGCGGATATTCGCTGCCCCAAGATCGCGCCGAGCGCATCGATCAGGATGGATTTGCCCGCACCGGTCTCACCGGTGAGGATGTTGAGCCCTCCACCGAACGTGACGGCGACCTCCTCGAGCAGCGCAAAATTCCATACGCGCAGACTGTGCAGCATGGTGTTCCCTCCCTCAGCGAATGAGCTTCTGAATCCGCGCAACAATCTCCTCTGCCGCATCCTTCGGTTTCACGAGGACGAAGATGCTGTCATCGCCCGCGACCGTCCCGATGACCTCTTGCCAGTCCGAGGCATCGAGTGCAGCGGCAACCGTCGCGGCGCCCCCCGGAATGGTCTTTACAAGAACAATGTTTTCACTATAGTCACAGATGATTACGTTGTCCTTAAACAGGCGCTTCATCCGCCCCTCGGAGAAGTGCATGCCCTCCTTCGGGGAGACGGCATAACGATAACGGCCATTGCCCGCAGGCACCTTGATCAAAAAGAGCTCCTTGATATCGCGTGAGATGGTCGCCTGTGTAACGCGCAGATGGCGCGCGCGCAGAGCCTCGACAAGTGCCTCCTGCGTCTCGATGACCTCCTCGTCAATGATTTTCTTGATGAGTTCGTGGCGCCGACTTTTCATTCCGCTCTCTCCTAGCAGTTTCTCCAAAGTTTCGTACGCAGGGTCTGATAGTAGTCCTTATCCGCAAATTTGATAATGCCCGCACGCACATCCGATGATTTGACGGTAACAATATCATCCGGATGAATCGGCGTTGTCTCCTGTCCGTCGAGCGTAACAATGATGCTCTGCCGCGTGTCGACGAGGTGGATGTGCACAACATCCTCCTCGCGAATGATCAACGGGCGGATGTTGAGTGTGTGCGGGCAGATCGGTGTGAGAACGATCCCCTTCACCATTGGATTCATGATTGGGCCGCCCGCCGAGAGCGAGTACGCCGTAGAGCCGGTCGGTGAGGCAACAATGAATCCGTCTGCCTTGCACTCGACGAGCGGTGTCGCATTGACCGCAAGACCGAGCGAGATGATGCGTGCCGGGTCGCCCTTCATCACAACGATATCATTGATGGCAAGTCCCAAGAAATGCTCCGCGCCGTCCGGCTTTGTCACAAATCCCGCGAGGAAGCGCCGCCACTCGATGTGATAGTCTCCTGCACAGATGGATTCCAGACGCGATTCGAGCTCATTCTGCTCGATGTCCGCCATAAAGCCGAGCGTCCCCATGTTGATGCCGCAGACGGGAACGGGGTTTGCTGCATATCTGCGGCAAATGCCGAGCAGCGTTCCGTCCCCGCCGAGGCTGAGCGCAAAATCGGCGGGATGATGCTCGATGTCATCCACGCCGCAGGCCTCCATGCCAAACTCTGCCGCACGTACGCGCGGCATGATGATACGTACCTCCCGCGCGGCGAAAAAATCGCGAATCCGCAGCAGGATATCACGTGTCTCCGGCTTCATCAGATTTGGAAAAACCGCAACCGTCCTCATAGAAATGTCAGCACCTCATCCATCCAGCGTTCGATGTGCTTCCGTCACAATCGCATGTACCGATGCCGCATCGATTCTCTGCGCCTCTCCCTGCATCTTGAGATACAGGAGGTATTCGATATTCCCCTTTGGGCCCTTTACGGGGGAAAACGTAAGCCCTGCGGGAGAAAAGCCCTGTGCCTCTGCAGTGGTAAGTACGCGCTGAATAACATCCGCGTGCACGGCGGCGTCGCGGACGACTCCATTCTTGCCCACGCGCTCCTTACCGGCCTCGAACTGCGGCTTGATGAGGGCAATCACCTCACCGCACGCGGACAGGAGTGTACGAACGACGGGCAATACCTTGTCCAGCGAGATAAAGGCTACGTCGATCGAGGCAAAGTCCAGAAACGCGCCGCCAAGCATCTCCAATGTCACATTGCGGATATTCGTGCGTTCCATATTGATGACACGCGCATCCGTCCGCAGCTTCCAGTCAAGCTGCCCATAGCCGACATCAATCGCATAGACCTTTGCCGCACCATTTTGGAGCATACAGTCCGTGAAGCCGCCCGTCGACGCACCGATATCCGCTGCTGTTTTCCCCGTGAGGACAGCACCGAACATCGCCATCCCCTTTTCGAGTTTCAGCCCGCCTCGGCTGACATAGGGCAGATCCTCCCCCACAATGCGCAGCTTCGCATCAACCGGTACCATCGTGCCCGCCTTGTCGATGCGCTGCTCATCGACGAGCACCTGCCCCGCCATGATGAGGCGCTTTGCACGCTCCCGACTGGGCACGAGCCCCTCCTCCACGAGGAGGATATCCAACCGCTCTTTCTTCATCGTCCCTATTGCTTCCGATTCACCAAATATGATACAAGGCCGCGCAGAAAATCAGCCTCCGCACCAAAAATGGAGAGTGCCTCCTCCGCCGCCTCTGCGGTACAGCGTGCAAGCGCCTGTGCTTCGGGGAGAGAGGTCAGCGATACGTAGGTCGACTTGTTGTTCTTCTCATCGCTGCCGACGGGCTTTCCAATCTCCTCCGCACTGCCGATGACATCGAGAATATCATCCGTGATCTGGAACGCCAGCCCAAAGTGGTCGGCGTACGATGTGAGCGCCGCAAGCTGCTCCTCCGTCGCTCCCGCAAGGATCGCACCACTGCGCAGAGCTGCACAAAAGAGCGCTCCCGTCTTTCCTCGATGGACGCTGCGCAGCTCCTCCATCGTGATTTGGCGGTTCTCCGCCTCGAGATCGAGCGCCTGCCCGCCGACCATGCCCTCGGCACCGGCCGCACGGCTGATCTCGTCCACCACGCGCAGCAGTGTCTCAGCGGGTACATCCTTCTGCCGCAGGATCACCGTAAATGCCAGTGTGAGGAGTGCATCCCCAGCAAGTATCGCAATCCCGTCGCCATAGACAACATGGTTCGTCGCCTTCCCGCGCCGCAGTGCATCATCGTCCATCGCGGGCAGATCATCGTGAATCAGCGAGTAGGTATGGATCGTCTCAAGGGCACACGCCACAGACAGGAATTTCGTCCCGTCTGCACCTACAGCATCCGCTGCCGCCATCAGGAGAATCGGACGCAGACGCTTGCCGCCCGCCATGAGGCTGTACTCCATCGACGCACGCAGCGTCGCATCGAGCACAGGGGTTTTTGCGAGCTCCTCCGCAAGTGCCGCCTCGACAAGCTCCCGTCGTTTCTTCCAGAGTTCCTTCATCTCATCCTCCGATCTGCAGCGATTCTTCCGTGATGCCGTTCGCCGTGTCCTTCACCAGAAGATCCATCGTCTCTTCTGCGCGTTTGAGGGAGGTCATACAGACATCGGAGAGCCGTATTCCCTCCGAGTACTTCGCCATGAGATCCGCAAGCGACAGTTCCCCGGTCTCGATCTCCGCAACGATCTTCTCCAATGCGTCCAAGGCATCCTCGAATGCCATCTCCTTTTTACGCGCCATGCTCCTTCTCCTTTGCTGCAACCACAGCCGATACTTTCCCATCTGCAAACGTGATCGTCAGAAGATCATCCGCCGCGAGTTCCTTTGATCGCGTCACCGTCTTGCCGTCCTTCTCCACTACGCTGAATCCGCGATAGAGAATCTGTACGGGATTCAGGAGCTCGAGGCGTTTCAGCACGAGTTCGAGGCGATGACGTGCGTTTGTGCGCCCATCCTTTGCTGCGTGGTGCAGACGCTCCAACGCACGATCCGTACGCTGCATGGGAACAGCAAGGAGCAGCTTTGGATTCCGATACCACGGTCGATCCAGCAGCGTCCGCAGCCGCATGTTGCGCTGTTCCATCTGACGCGTACGCCCCGCATGGAGGCGCAGGAGCAGGCCATCCGCATACTGCCGCAGCTCATCCGCATCGGGCACAGCAAACTCTGCCGCCTGTGACGGTGTCGCTGCGCGGCGATCACTGACAAGGTCCGCGAGGGTTGTATCCGTCTCATGCCCGACGGCAGAGATCACGGGAATCCGCGAGGCGTAGATCGCACGCACAACAGGTTCCTCGTTGAACGCCCAGAGATCCTCGGCCGAGCCACCGCCGCGTCCGACGATGAGCACATCCACAGGATATTTCTCATTAAAGAATCGGATTGCCGCCGCGATTTGTCCCGCTGCCTCCGTTCCCTGCACGAGAACGGGGCAGAGGATTAGCTGCACTGACGGCCAGCGGCGCTTCGCAACCTTGTGGATATCGCGCAGAACGGCTCCAGCGGATGAAGTGACAATCCCGATGCGACGCGGGAATCGCGGCAGGGGCTGCTTATGTGCCTCATCGAAAAGCCCCTCTGCATGCAGCTTCTCCTTGAGCTGCTCAAAGGCAAGCGCGAGTGCTCCCGCGCCCTCCGGTGTCAGCGCATTCACATAGAGCTGATAGGCCCCGTCGCGCTCGTAGACAGACACACTGCCGCCCGCGATGACCTGCATTCCATTCTCGGGCGTGAAACGCAGGCTGCGTGCATACCCATTGAACATGACACATTTCATGCTCGCGCCCGCATCCTTGAGCGTAAAATAACAATGCCCCGAGGGATAGCGCTTGAAATTGGACACCTCGCCGCGAATTAGGAGATCGGAGAGGATCGCCTCCCCTTCGAACATGCCCTTGATGTAGCGTGTGACATCGCTGACAGAATGAACGGTCATAAAGTCCCTTTCCGTACGGAGGATCACTGATAAAAAAAGAACCATTGCACGAAACGCTCGTGCAACGGGTCCTTTATCATTGATTGCTCAAACAGATTTTTGCATTGCAGCAAGAATCCCGTTTACATAGCGGCTCGCTTCATCCGAGCCATATTTTTTTGCCAGTTCGACCGCCTCATTGATGGCAATCGGCGGATCGATGCGCTCTTCCTGATAGCGCATCTCGTAATACGCCATGCGGATGAGGTTGCGGTCCACCGCCGCCATACGGTGGAGTTTCCACTCCTTCGCAAGACGCGTGATCTCTTCGTCGATCTCAGCAAGATGCGCGCGTGTTCCCTGCACAAGCGCGTGCGCATAGGGCAGATCATTCTCCTTGATGCCCTCCACCTCGTCAATCGCAAGATCGCTTGCACTGTCCGCCGATGCCCCGTCCGCATCGAACTCCAACTGAAAGAGCGTCAGGAGAGCCGCCTCCCGCGCGTGTCTGCGGCTCATGACATCCTCCGAAACAGGCGGCTCAACGCACTCGAATCAAACAGCTCCGTCCAGCCGCCGACGCGCTCCGCACGCACCCCAATATACATTCCAATGCCCGCGCAGAGAAGGACAAATACCATGCTCCAAAATCCAAAGAGCAGGACGAATATACCGAACAATGTACCGATCAGAAGTCCTGCCGTACGTCCCCGATGATTCAGCCATTGCTCTTGGAGGAAGCGCAGAAGATTTTCTTTCATACCGTTCCCCCGCTAAGATACCGAGCGCTTGGTCCCGCCCGCGGCATTTGAGATCTCCGTCACGCGGAGCGTTACAGGGACCTCCGCAATGCCCAGCGCATCGTGGAGACTCTTGTGCACGCGCTGTGTCAGCTCCGTCGATATCGTATGCAGGCTCGTATGGTCTGCAAGCGTAATCTTGATCTCCACCTGCATAGGTGTCTCGACAGAGTCCTTTGGCGCATCATGCACAGAGATCGTAGCGGATGCTGTCCGAACCCCCTGCATGGAGAGTGCCTCACGCTCCACAATGCCGCGTACAGCAGAGATTGCTACCTGCACCGCCCCTGCCGATGTATTGACAACCATAAACTCGCCATGCGTCCGCGCGGAACTCGATGTTCTCGAAAACACTGCAAAGAACAGCTTGAGACTGACCAAAAAGAATCCGCCGCACACCGCGAGCAGTTCCTGACGAGACAGTGCATAGCGCAGCTCGTTCAGCCAGACGCTCTCCGGCACAATGCGCAGAGCTGCAGCGACCACGGCAATGGCGAGCGCCATGATACACAGCGTATAGGGCAGGAGCAGCAGACGATTTATAATGCCCATCGCATGGCTCCTCTATCACATTCAGCGTACACGAGCTTCCTCGGTCTTCGGCTCCTCCTCCGGGAAGCCGACACCCTGCACATGCACATTTACCTCGACAACGGTAAGGCCCGTCATCGTCTCGATGGCGCGTTTCACGTTTTCCTGTGCGGCAAGAGCCACCTCCGGGATACGGATGCCGTACTGCACGATGATATAGAGATCGACGGCAGCTTCCTTCTCGCCCACCTCAACCTTGACACCCTTGGAAAAATTCTTGCGGCCAAGGATCTCTGCAATGCCGCCCGCAATGCCACCGCTCATGCCCGCAACTCCCGCGACCTCCGTCGTCGCAAGACCTGCGATGATGCTGACGACCTCATCCGCAACGCGAATCGTTCCAAGACCCGTTTCCTTCTTCACTGCATTCTTTTCATTGTCCATTTCCATATCCTCCATTCGTAGGAAATACCTCAGCTGCTTTTAGGCACGTTCAATATAGTTGCCCGTGCGCGTATCAATGCGCAGCACATCTCCCTCATTGATGAAGAGCGGTACACGCACCTCGTAGCCGGTTTCGACCTTTGCCATCTTCGTCGCCCCCGTCGCCGTGTTGCCCTTGACGCTCGGCTCACACTCGACGACCTTGAGGCTCACCGAGTTCGGCAGCTGGATGCCGATGATACGGCCCTTGAACTGCTGCATCGCGACCTCCATATTCTCCATGAGGTAGTTCAGCGCATCGCCGAGCTGTTCCTTAGAGAGTTCGCTCTGCTCATAGGTCTCCGTGTTCATGAACGTATAGACACCGTCCGCCTCATAGAGGAACTGCATGGTATGCGTCTCAAGATGCGCGGCGGGCATCTTCTCATTCGGATTGAACGTACGCTCAATCACGGCACCGGTCTCGACATTCTTGATCTTCGTACGGACGAACGCGGCACCCTTCCCCGGCTTGACATGCTGGAAATCGACAATCTGCCAGACGCCCCCATCGTACTCAATGGTAAGGCCGGTACGGAAATCGGTGCTGTTAATCATATTATTCGTTCCTCCATATAGTAATTATCTCTGCATATTATAGCGGTTTTATATGCAGATTTCAATAAATTCTTTTGGCGCATGCGTGAGTGCCTCTGCACCATCTGCCGTGATGAGCACGGTATCCTCGATGCGAATGCCGCCCCAGCCCGGGATGTAGACCCCCGGCTCATCCGTAATGAGCATATTCGGCTGCATCATATCCTTCCCAGCCTTCGACAGGCGCGGCTCCTCGTGGATCTCGAGGCCGAGGCTGTGCCCGAGCCCATGCCCGAAGTATTGATCGAGCTCATGGTCCGCAAGGCAGTCCCGCGCCACACGGTCGACCTCGATGCCTGTTACGCCGGGGCGGAGTGCGGCAAGCGCACGCTGCTGTGCCGTGAGAACCGCATCATAGAGTTCACGCTGCCGCGCGTCCGCTCGCCCCACACAGATGGTACGCGTGATGTCCGAATGATAGCCCGCGCAGACCGCACCGAAGTCCATCGTCACGAGCTCGCCGCGCGCGATCACCTTGTCGCTCGCAACGCCATGCGGCAGACTGCCGCGTACGCCCGATGCGATGATGGTCTGAAATGCGGGACGCTCCGAGCCAAGCATACGCATATGATGCTCAAGCTCGGCCGCAACCTCCATCTCCGTCATACCCGGCTGAATGTATGAAAGGATATGGGCAAAGCCCTCGTCCGCAATCTCACACGCGCGTCGGATCAGCACAAGCTCATCTGCATCCTTCACCTGCCGCAGCGGATCGAGGTGCAGCGGCGTATCGAGCGAGATCTCACCGAGCAGCTCCCGCAGCTTGACGACATGATCATAGACAAGGGCACCGCCCTCAAAGCCAAGAGCAACTGCGCCCGCATCTGCCGCAAGCTCCGCAGCCTTCCGATACAGCCCGTCCCGCTGCTCGACAACCTCGTAGAGGGGTGCCTCTGCCGCAGCCTGCTCCGTATAGCGGCTGTCCGTTATGAGCAGGAGACGCTCGTGCGTCACGAGGAGCGCGGTCGAGTCTCCGCGAAAGCCGCTGAAATAGTGGACGTTCTCCTCCTTCGTAACGAGCACCGCATCCACAATCTTCTCCGTAAGCAGTGCGCGCAAACGCGCAATACGCGCTTCCATGTTCATCGCATGTCTCCCATCCGCCAGATAATGATCTCGAGTGCCGCCAGATAGCTCTCCGCACCGAATCCCGCAATCTGCCCGAGCACAACGGGGGCAATGACTGATTTATGACGGAACTCTTCGCGTTGATGAATGTTCGAGAGATGCACCTCGATGACGGGCACATCGACCGCCGCGATTGCGTCGCGGATCGCGATGCTGTAATGCGTGAATGCGGCAGCGTTGAGGATGATGTAGTCCGCCGTGCTGCGTGCCGCCTGAATCGCGTCCACAAGCACGCCCTCGTGGTTCGACTGGATAAACTCAATCGTGTGCCCCGCCTCCACAGCGCGGCGGCGCAGTCGTTCGTTGATGTCCGCAAGCGTCAGCGAGCCGTAGATCTCAGGCTCACGCGTGCCGAGCAGATTCAGATTTGGGCCGTTCAGTACCAGTATTTTCCCCATATGCACTCCTAGTATTTGATGGTGAAATCACGCTCCCCATCCACAGGCTCGCGCTCCTCAATCTCCAGATGCTCCACATGGATGAAGTAGTTGCCCTCGCGCATCGCGGCAAATGCGGTCTCAACCGCAGATTCTGCTCCCTGCAGCTCCATCGTCACCGTACCGTCCGACATATTCATCACCCAGCCCGTGATATCATTCATCACCGCCTGCTGACGCACGAACATACGGAAGCCCACGCCCTGCACGCGCCCCGAGGCACACGCATAGCGGCGAATCACATGCTCCATCATCATTCCTCCTTCTTCATCGGCACATCGCGGCGCAGAATACTGTTTGCCGCGACCTCCTGCATCATCCGTATGCGGACGATCTGCTGCGGATGCGGGGCCGCTGCGATTTCCTGCCCCTCTTCATCCCACATCTCTGAAAGGTTCTGTCGGAACGGTGCACCTACGGGCTGAAAGACCTCGATCTCCTGCCCCAGCTTCATATTGTTGCGCTGCTCCACCGTGGCAATCTGTGTCACGGGATCGTATGCACGTACAAGTCCGACAAAATCCGATGTCTGTTCGTAGGAGGACGAGCCATAGATCTGATCCGCCCCCGTCGTCTTTCCAAAGAAAAATCCAGTCGTATAGGCGCGGTGCGAAACCTTTTCCAGCTCTGCTCGCCATTCCTCACGCACCTCGTACGGATTCCCCGAGAGACAGGCATCGAGCGCCATGCGGTACGCCTTGACCACGCTCGCAACATAGTGCACGCTCTTCATGCGCCCCTCGATCTTGAGGCTGTCAATCCCGCAGCGGACCACCTCATCCAGATGCGGCAGGAGGCAGAGATCCTTCGAGTTCATGATGTAGGTGCCGCGCTCATCCTCCGCGATCGGATAGTACTCTCCGGGACGTGACATCTCCACGAGCGCGTATTTCCAGCGGCAGGACTGGGCACAAGCACCGCGGTTCGCATCGCGCCCCGTGAAATAGCTGCTGAGGAGGCAGCGTCCCGAGTAGGAGATGCACATCGCCCCGTGCACAAAGAGCTCGAGTTCCACCGACGTATGACGGCGAATCTCCCGAATCTCCTCGCGCGAGAGCTCGCGTGCAAGCACAACGCGCGCGGCACCGAGCTCCTGCCACGCACGCACCGTGCGCCAATTCACATTGTTTGCCTGGGTACTGATGTGCACAGGCAGTGTAGGCGCCGCCTCACGCACGAGCATGAACACGCCGAGATCGGCGACAAGCACGGCATCAGCCCCAACCTCTGCGAGAAACCGCAGATAGTCCGGCAGCGATACGAGATCGTCATTGTGCGGGAACACATTGACCGTCACATAGACCTTCTTTCCCGCGCCGTGGGCCAGCTGCACCGCTGCTCGTATCTCTTCATTGGCAAAATTGCCGCCAAATGCACGCAGGCCGAACTGCACCCCCCCGAGGTACGCCGCATCCGCACCGTAGGCGAGTGCCATCTGCAGCTTCTCCATCGTCCCCGCAGGCGCAAGCAGTTCAGGTCTTTTTTTCATCCATCAGCCTCCATAGCATTCAACGCACCCGATCGACGAGAGCCAGATGATCCGCATAATTCGTCGCATAGTAGTTGTTCCCGTTCCGATCGGCAACGAAGTACAGGTAATTCGTTGCCGCGGGATGAAGCACGGCCATCAGGGACGCTGTTCCCGGGCTTGCAATCGGTCCCGGCGGCAGACCGACGTTCTGATACGTATTGTACGGCGACTCGATCTCCGTATCGCTGAAGAGCAGATCTTCTTTCGGCTCATTCAGCAGGTACTGCACCGTTGGATCTGCCTGCAGCGGCATACCGAGACGCAGGCGCTTGAGGAAGATCTGCGCGATGATCGGACGATCCTCCTCGTGATACGCCTCCTTCTCAACGAGTGAGGCGAGCGTCACGAGCTCGTAGATCGAGAGATTCATCGTCTTCGCGCGTTCGCGCATCTCCTTCGTCAGACGGCGATCGAAGTTCTCCGCCATCATCTCCATGATGCGCGCGGCATCGAACTCCCCGTTGATCTCATAGGTGTCCGGGAAAAGGAATCCCTCGGCCGCATAGCGAACATTCTCATGCTCCTCGACATAGGAATAGGGTCGGTAGGTCTTGGCGCGCCGCATAAAGTCATCCGCACTGACCAGCCCCTCCTTCTCGAGACGCTCCGCGATTTCGCGGACACTGAATCCCTCGGGAATGGTAAAGCGGATCACGACCGTGTTGCCGTAGACCAATGTCTCGAGCGCATTACGCGGCGACATTCCCGTCTCCAACGCAAAGGTGCCGCTCTTAACTTTGTTCTCAAAACCGTTCAGCTTCGCCGTCCACCAGAACTTCGTCTCACTGTCGATGACACCGCGCTCATGCAGCTCCTTCCCGATCTCGCTCACACTCATGCCGGGCCGAACGGTAAAGTAAACCGGTACACCTCGTTCCCCCGTGTGGGGCGAGGACCCCGACATGGGACCGATGACAAACAGCACAATCAGGACAAACATCAGCGCCAGTGCCGGGATCCCGAATACAATCTTCTTTTGGAGCGGCGTTCCCTTCCCGCGATAGACCGCTTCCATCGCCTTGCGCAGCCCGTCGTTATTCAAGAAGGCCCATATCTCCCGCAATGACTCCTTCAAACGGATCCTTCCTCTCTGCATACAATTCCCTACGAAAAAGCTGTCATCCTCCCTTGATGACAGCCCTCACATCCTCTCTTCAGTCGTCTTCCAGGAGTTCATAGGCGCGGCACACCGCGTCAAACTCCTCGTCCGTTGGATCGGTGTAGATATCCTCACCATCATCGCCCGTGACAATCTTCGCAATCGTTGCCTCGTCCCCCTCCTCGGCATGCGCAAGCTCATCCTCCGACGAAGCGTTGAGCGCGATCAGCACGGCAAAGCGATCCGCGCCGATGGGGATCATCATCTCCTCACGGTAGTAGAGTTCGTCTCCGTCCTCATTCGTCATAACGACAATGACATCCTCATCGTGAAGCTCTTCATGTTCTGCCATTTGGGTTCTCCTTTATTTCAAATGCTGCTGCCGATCCAAAAAGCCCTGCAGAATATAGACTGCTGCCATCTTATCGATGACCTTGCGGCGTTTCCTGCGCGAGACATCGCCCTCGATAAGCGCACGCGATGCGGCAACTGTCGATAGGCGCTCGTCCCAGTAGTGTATCTCCATCGCGGGGAACCGCGCTGCAGTATCTGCCATAAAGGCGCGGACAATCTGACAGCGCTCGCCCTCGTCTCCGTTCATATGCTTTGGCAGGCCTGCGACAAAGCCCGTCGGCTCGTACTCCTGCACAAGCTGTGCAAGGCGGTCGAGATCGGCGGAGAGCTCCGTGCGGCGGATCGTCTCCACCCCCTGCGCCGTGAGACCGAGCAAGTCGCTGACGGCAATGCCGATCGTTGCGTCGCCGATGTCAAGCGACATATAACGCTTCACTTCTCATGCTCCAAATAGAAGCGCACAAGCTCGTCGAGCAGCTCATCGCGCTCAAGGCTGCGAATCTTGCTCCGCGCGTCCTGATGACTTGTAATATAGGCCGGATCACCCGAGAGCAGATAACCGACCAGCTGATTGATGGGATTGTAGCCCTTCTCCCGCATCGCAGCAGCCGCCGCTCGTATGACCACATCCGCCTTCGGCTTATCCTCGCCGAAGGAGAACATCATTGTTTTCTGTTCATCCATTTGATTCACCTCACGGAGGAGTTTTAGAATGCGCCCCTTTTCACGATCGGCACAACATACGCAGATATTCATGCACAAATTACATCGTTGATATTACCACAAAACCGACAAAAAGAAAAGGCGCTTCATAAGAAGCGCCTTTGTATCTTGGTGAAAATCGCTGGTTAGAACGCCCAGTTGACGTGCGCGCCGCCGGTATAGCCGTGACGCTTGCCCTGCCAGCCGGTAAAGCGCAGGTCAT
>CAJPQT010000025.1 GCA_905372865.1 uncultured Centipeda sp. | reverse complement strand
GTACGGCGGCGAGATGAAAAAGGGTATGTTCTCGATGATGAACTACTACCTCCCGCTGAAGGGCATCTCCTCAATGCACTGCTCTGCGAACACGGACAAGCAGGGGCAGAACACAACGCTCTTCTTCGGCCTTTCGGGTACGGGCAAGACGACGCTCTCAACCGATAACGAGCGCCTCCTCATCGGCGACGACGAGCACGGCTGGGACGATGAGGGCGTATTCAACTACGAGGGCGGCTGCTACGCAAAGGTCATCAACCTCGATCCCGAGGCGGAGCCGGATATCTACCAGGCGATCCGCCGCAACGCGCTGCTTGAGAACGTTACGGTTGACCTCGCCGGCCGCGTCGACTTTGCGGATAAGACCGTCACGGAGAATACGCGTGTCTCCTATCCGATCAACCACATCCAGAACATCGTACTCGGCCATGTTGCGGACAAGTCCGCAGGACCACACGCAAAGCATGTCATCTTCCTCTCGGCAGATGCGTTCGGTGTTCTGCCGCCGGTCTCGATCCTGACACCGGAACAGACGAAGTACTACTTCCTCTCGGGCTTTACGTCGAAGCTCGCGGGCACGGAGCGCGGCATCACGGAGCCGACGCCGACGTTCTCGGCGTGCTTCGGTCAGGCATTCCTCGAACTGCATCCGACGAAGTATGCAGAGGAACTCGTCCGCAAGATGGAGGAGCACGGCTCGCGTGCCTATCTCGTGAACACGGGCTGGAACGGCACGGGCAAGCGCATCTCGATTCAGGACACGCGCGGCATCATCCACGCGATTCAGGACGGTTCGATCGACAGTGCGCCGACGAAGAAGATTCCGTATTTCGACTTCGAGGTTCCGACGGAGCTGCCGGGTGTCGATCCGAAGATCCTCGATCCGCGCGACACGTATGCGAGCCGTACAGAGTGGGATGATAAGGCAAAGGATCTCGCTGCACGCTTCATCAAGAACTTCAAGAAGTATGAGGGCAACGAGGAGGGCAAGGCGCTCGTTCCTGCGGGTCCGCAGCTCTAAACTGTATCTGTACATGGAGGAAGCTGCCGCATTTGCGGCAGCTTCTTTTTTGGAGGTGCAATGAAACTTTCGGACAGCATCAATACGGTGCGCGGTGTCGGTGTGAAAAAGGCGGCGGCGTTTGCGCGCCTCGGCATACAGACGGTCTATGATCTCTTGACCTACTATCCGCGTGCGTACGAGGATCAGAGCCGGATTACGCCCGTTGCCGAACTGCGTGCAGGAGAGCGTGCAACGGTGCTCGGCGTGATTCAGACGGTGACGGAGAAGCAGACGCGGCGGCGGGGCTTTACCGTTCTCACGGCACTTGTCGGCGACGGTACGGGCTACGCACAGGCGGTCTGGTTCAATCAGCGTTTTTTGAAAACCAAACTGCGCGCGGGGCGGCGTATCCTTCTCACGGGCAAGGCGGAATACGCTTACAACGGTGGCGGCCAGCTTGCTCTCTCTCCGATCACCTCCTTTGAGATACTCGATGCGCAGGAGCCGGCAGAGGAACACCTCGGGATTCTGCCCGTATATGCGGCGACGGAGGGGCTGACGCAGAAGCAGCTGCGGCAGATGATGACGTATGCGCTTGCGCAGACGGAGGGGGAACTCGCCGAGACCCTGCCGCAGCGCATCCGTGAGGAGTACCGTCTCATCGGGCGCACGGCGGCATTTCGCCGCATTCACTTTCCAAAACAGGAGGAGGAACTGCGTGCGGCGCGACGGCGGCTTGCATTTGAAGAGCTCTATCTCATTCAATGCGGACTGCTTGCGCTCAAAAAACGTACCGCAGAGCAGCAGGAGGGCATTGCACACAGGGAAAACGGCATGCTTGTCGCGCGTGTTCTGGCGGCGCTGCCGTTCGAGCTGACGACAGATCAGGCGCGGGTGTGGGCGGAGATCACGCATGATATGGAGTCTTCGCTGCCGATGCGCCGGCTCGTGCAGGGGGATGTGGGCTCGGGCAAGACGGCAATCGCCCTGCTCGCACTCGTCAAGACGGTGGAGAACGGCTGTCAGGGGGCGCTGATGGCACCGACGGAGATTCTTGCGCGGCAGCATTACGATGCTCTGCAGGGCCTCCTCGCGCCGCTCGGCGTGCGTGTCGGCTTTCTCTCGGGACGGCTGACGAAGAAGGAGCGGACAGAGATCGCAGCGGCGCTTACGGCGCACGAAGTGGATATTGCCGTCGGCACGCATGCGCTGATCCAGGAGCACGTCGTGTTTGACGCGCTTGGGCTGGTGGTGACGGACGAACAGCACCGCTTCGGCGTTGCACAGCGCTCGGCGCTCGAGAAGAAGAGTGCCGTAACCCCGGACGTGCTCGTCATGACGGCGACGCCGATCCCGCGTACCATGACACTGACGGTCTACGGCGATCTCGATGTCTCGCGCATCGAGCATCTGCCGCCGGGACGGCGGCCCATTCGCACCTTTTTGCGGGATGAGACGGCGCGCGAGAAAATCTATGCCTTTGTCCGCAAGGAGATTGAGAGCGGCCGACAGGTATACGTTGTCTGCCCGCTGATCGAAGCGAGTGAGGAGAGTGATCTGCCCTCGGCGGAGGAGGTCTACGAGGAACTGTCCCACGGCATCTTTCGCGGGATTCCCTGTGGGCTGCTCCACGGGCGCATGAAGTCTGCGGACAAGGAAGCCGTGATGGAGGGCTTCTATGCGGACAGGATCAAACTGCTCGTCTCCACCACGGTCATCGAGGTCGGCGTGAATGTGCCGAACGCGAGTATCCTCGTTGTCGAGCACGCGGAATGCTTCGGTCTTGCGCAGCTGCATCAGCTGCGCGGGCGCGTTGGACGCGGCTCTCATGCCTCCTACTGCATCCTCATCGCGGGGCGCAAGGCCTCTTCACAGGAGCGTCTGAAGGTCATCGAGGAGACGAGCGACGGCTTTCGTCTCGCCGAGGAGGACCTGCGCCTGCGCGGCCCCGGGCAGTTCTTCGGTGCTATGCAGCATGGGCTCGGAGACCTGAGGATCGCGGATGTGCTCGCCGATATGGATCTCCTGCTGCTCGCACGCCGTGCCGCTCTCACAACGCTTGACGATCCCGCCGCGCTCTCCTTTGTCCTGCCGACACTCATGCGTCAGTACCGCGAGCAGTTTGAACACATGCGGGAGATTTGAGAAGTTGATAAGAATTTATCTTGACACGTAATAAAATACGTGACATTATAAATAGAGAGGTGGGAGATGAAAAGCTATTCTTCGAGAGATGTACTCCGTATGCTTCTGGCGGATGGTTGGTTTGAGGTGAATTGTGTGGGCGATCATCATCAGTTTAAGCATCGAACGAAGCCGGGGAGAGTGACCGTCCGCCATCCTGTTAAGGATATGGGGGTTCGTGATCTGAAAAGTATTGAGAAACAATCGGGACTTAAATTTTAGGGAGGCAAATATGTTTCCGGATGTTTATCGCTATCCTGCGATTTTTAGCTATGAGGAAGATGGTGTGCACATTGTGTTTCCGGATTTGCCGGGATGCATCACATTTGGGAAAGACGAGGGGGATGCAGTGCGTGCAGCACGTGAGGCTCTTACACTTCATCTTTATGGAATGGAACAGGACGAGGAGGCGATTCCCCCACCGTCTTCGATGATGACTTTGGCAGAGCAGGAGGCTTTGCAAAAAAATGAGGTTTTTCTGCTGGTGGAGGCATTTATGCCTACATTTCGAGAGAAACAGAGCAAGCGCTTTGTCAAGAAAACTCTCTCTGTGCCTTATTGGATGAACGTCGAGGCGGAGCGCATCGGACTCAACTTTTCACAGACCCTCCAGAATGCAATCTTGCAGAAACTGGAATTGGCGAAGTGAACAGGATACGGGCGTTGTATTCCTTGACATACGGGGATTCTCTGGGCTAGAATAGGTCATACTGTATTTGGGAGGAGATAGCCTTGACAAAGGTTTTGGTAAACGGTGCGGCGGGTCGCATGGGGCGTGCGGTGCTGAAAGCCGTGATTGACGATGCAGATTTGGAACTCGTCGGTGCGGTGGATATCACAGGCGGTGCGGACGCGGGAGAACTTGCGGGGACGGCAAAGAACGGCGTGCTTGTGGAGACAGATCTCGCAGCGGCACTCGAACGGCTGCATCCCGATGTGATGATCGACTTCACGCGACCCGATGTTGTCTATGGGAATGTCCTAACGGCACTCGCACACAAGGTCTCGCCTGTGGTCGGAACGACGGGGCTGACCGAGGAGCAGAAGGCGGCGATCAAGGTTGCGGCGGACGAGAACGGTACGCCCGCATTTATCGCACCGAACTTTGCCATCGGTGCGGTTCTGATGATGCTGATGAGCCGCATGGCGGCAAAGTATATGCCCGATGTGGAGATCATCGAGCTGCATCACGACAACAAGCTGGACGCGCCCTCGGGGACGGCGGTGCAGACGGCGGCGATGATCGCCGAGGTGCGCACGGCGCACACGCAGGGACATCCCGATGAGGAGGAGAAGATCGCGGGGGCACGCGGTGCAGAGTACGAGGGAATGCGCATCCACAGCGTCCGTCTGCCGGGCTATGTCGCGCATCAGGAGGTTATCTTCGGAGGCCTCGGGCAGACCCTCTCGATCCGTCACGATTCGCTGAACCGTGAATCCTTTATGCCGGGCGTTGTGCTCGCTGCGAAGAAGGTGCGCGGACTCACGTCGCTCACCGTCGGACTGGATCAATTGCTGTAAGGAGTATATCATTATGAAGAAATATCGTGTTGCCATCCTCGGCGCAACGGGAGCTGTTGGACAGGAGTTTCTGAACCTCATCGAGGAGAGGAAGTTCCCGTTCTCGGAGCTGCGCCTGCTCGCGTCCAGCCGTTCGGCGGGCAAGAAAATTGCCTTTATGGGCAAGGAGTATACCGTACAGGAGACGACGGCCGATTCCTTTGAGGGGATCGACATTGCTCTCTTTGCGGGCGGCGCGGCAAGCAAGGAGTTTGCCCCCCATGCGGTCAAGGCGGGTGCGGTCGTCATTGACAATTCGAGCGCGTTCCGCATGGATCCGGAGGTGCCGCTCGTCGTACCCGAGGTCAATCCCGAGGCAATCAAGAAGCATAAGGGTATCATCGCCAATCCGAACTGCTCCACCATCATCATGGTGATGGGGCTGAAGCCCCTCTACGATATTGCGAAGATCCGCCGCATCGTCGTCTCCACCTATCAGGCGGTCTCGGGCGCGGGCAAGGAGGGTATGGCGGAACTTGAGGAGCAGGTCGCGGCACTGTCCTCGGGCAAGGACGCACAGGCGAACATCCTGCCTGTCGGCAAGCTGCCGAAGCACTATCAGATTGCGTTCAACCTCATCCCGCAGATCGATGTCTTCATGGACAACCTCTACACGAAAGAGGAGATGAAGATGATCGACGAGACGAAGAAAATCATGGAGGACGACAGCCTGCGCATCACGGCGACCACCGTGCGCGTGCCCGTCTACCGCAGCCATGCCGAGTCCGTCAACGTCGAGTTCGAGCGTGAGGTCTCGCTTGATGCGGCACGCAAGGCACTTGCAGCCTTCCCCGGCGTGATTCTGCGCGACAACCCGTCGGAGCAGGAGTACCCGATGCCGCTCTTCACCTCGGGTAAGACGGATGTCGAGATCGGCCGTCTGCGCCGCGATGAGTCGACGGAGAACGCGCTGAACTTCTGGATCTGCGGCGACCAGATCCGCAAGGGGGCGGCACTCAACGCACTCCAGATCGCGGAATACATGATCGCCCACGAACTCATCTGAACAGAAGATCTTAGGGACTTATTTCCAAATGGGAGATAAGTCCTTTTTTTATTCTCAGACACGTTGGATAAAATCCCTCTGCTCCTTTTATTTCAAGGAGTAAGAGGGATTTTTGATGTATACGGGCATAAAAAAGGAACACCTGTTTTCTTGAAAAAAATAGGTGTTTTTGCTATAACTGTTAGTAAAAGTGGTGAATTGTGGTGGTATGTGCCACGAAGTGGTGAGTAGATCCAGAAGGGTGGTGCGGCCGGATGTTCATGGGGGAATATGCCCACAGCATTGATGCCAAGGGCCGCGTCATTCTGCCTGCCGATTTTCGGCAGGAACTAGGGGTCTCCTTCATCATCACGAAGGGGCTCGACGGCAGCCTTTTCCTCTTTCCGCAGGCGGCATGGGACGAGTTCGCGGCCAAGCTGCGCACGCTCTCCATTGCCGATCCGAACGCACGCGCCTTTGCACGCTTCTTTATCGCAGGTGCACGTACGCTCGAATGCGACAAGCAGGGGCGGTTCCTTGTCCCCGCGAATCTGCGTGCCTATGCGAACATCGGGCTCAAGCAGGATGTCATCCTCACGGGGGCGGATGCGCGCATCGAGGTCTGGGACAAGGAGAAGTGGCTGCGCTATGCGGGTGAGGTCGATCCGAACATCACGGAGATCTCGACGCAGCTCGCGGGCTATGGGATTACGATATGAGCGCCTTCCACCATGTGAGCGTCCTGCCCGAGGAGACGATCGACGCACTTGCGATTCGCTCGGACGGCATCTATGTGGACTGCACCCTCGGCGGCGCGGGACATGCGGGACGCATTGCGGCGCAGCTTTCGGCGAAAGGGCGGCTCATCGGCATTGATCAGGACGAACTGGCGATTGCTGCGGCGCGTGAACGCCTTGCGGATGCGCAATGCAAGGTGACGCTTGTACGCGATAATTTTCGTCATTTGCGGGACATTCTTGCGGCAGAGGGAATTTCGTCTGTGGACGGCATCCTCTTCGACCTCGGCATCTCATCGCCCCAGATTGATACGGCGGAGCGCGGCTTCTCCTATATGCAGGACGCGCCGCTCGATATGCGCATGGATCGGCGCAGCCCACGGAGCGCGCGCACGGTCGTCAATGAGTATACTGCCGATGCGCTGATGGAGATCTTCTACCGCTACGGCGAGGAACGCTGGGCAAAGCGCATTGCCGCATTCATCGAGGAGGCTCGAAAGTCCCATCCCATCGAGACGACGGGACAACTCGTTGATGTCATTGATCGCGCCGTGCCGAAGCAGGTGCGCGCGAAGGGCGGACATCCCGCCAAGCGCGTCTTTCAGGCGATCCGCATCGAGGTCAACGAGGAGCTGACGATTCTCTCTGCTGCAGTCAAAGATGCCGTGCACGCACTCCGCACAGGCGGGCGGCTCGCAGTCATTACGTTTCACTCGCTTGAAGATCGGATTGTAAAGAAAACATTGAAAGAACTCGCACAGGGCTGTACCTGCCCGCCAAGAACGCCCGTCTGCATCTGCGGACATGTGTCGGAGGTGCGGCTGATCGGCAAGGCGTGTGCGGCAAGCGCACGTGAATGTGCGGCGAATGCACGGGCGAAGAGCGCAAAGCTGCGTGTTGCAGAGAAGTTATAAAGAGGAATCATTCACAGATAAAGGAGGTGAGGGCACATGCCGGCACGCAAAATATATACGTACGAATACGAGGAAGCGGTACTGCCCGCACCACAGGCGGAGCCGCCGAAGGAACCGCTGATCCGGCGAGAGGTCAATACGAACCTGCGCAACTGCCTGCGTGCGATCTTCTTCCTCATCGCGTTCGGTGCGATGGTCGTGACGCTGCTCGGCGGCATCGGGGCAAAGAATGGATATACCCTGCTCGACACGCAGCAGACGGCTGATCAGCTCGAGCAGGAGAATGAGCGGCTCAAGATCGAGATCGCGCAGCTGAAGTCGCCGGCACGCATCGAGTCGATTGCCGTAGAGCAGCTGCATATGCAGGTGCCGCAGAACATGTATTTTTCGCATGAAGGGGAATGATGGGCGGATGATAAAGCGATTGACAGAACTGGCTGCCCTTCTGCCGAATGCACGGCTCTTGGGAGACGATGCCGAAATCACGAGCATCGAACGGGACTCGCGCTGCGTTCGGGAGGGAGCGCTTTTTGCCTGCATTGCGGGCGCTCATGTGGATGCACACAGCTTTATACCGAATGTGGCGCGGGCGGGAGCTCGCGCTATTTTGACGGAACGGGAAAATGTCGATGTGCCCGCAGGTCTCTCCGTCCTCCATGTGCCGAACATCCAAGAGGCACTGGATGTGATTACACCCTATTTCTATGACTATCCCGCGCGCAGCATTCGCGTGATCGGCATCACGGGGACGAACGGCAAGACGACGACAAGCTATCTCCTGCGCGCGATCCTGCGCCATGCGGGGAAGCGTGTCGGGCTCGTCGGCACGATTCAGGTGATGATGGAGGACGAGGTATTCCCCACGGCGAACACGACCCCCGATGTCATCGTCATGCAGCAGCTGCTCGCCGAGATGCGTACGCGCGGAATGGATGTCGTGGTCATGGAGGTCTCCTCCCACGCACTCGACCAGGGACGTGTGGCCGGCATTGAGTTCGATACGGCGGTATTCACGAATCTGACGCAGGATCACCTCGACTACCACAAGACGATGGAGAACTACGCGCGGGCAAAGGCGAGGCTCTTTGATCTCGTGTCGGAGCAGGGGGCAAAGTCGGGCAAGACAGCGGTGCTCAATGCGGATGACGGAGCGTCTGCAACCATGCGTGCGCATACACGCTGCCCCATCATCTCCTACGGGGTGGAGCAGTCTGCCGATCTGGCAGCACGGGATGTGCATCTCGCGCAGGACGGGATGGAACTGACACTCGTCCATGAAGGCGCACCGCTGGGACATCTGCACATCGGCATCACGGGGCTGTTCAACGTGTCCAACGTGCTCGCGGCGACGGGTGCGGCACTTGCAGAAAAAATATCCGCAGAGGATATTGTGTCAGCGCTCCGTGCGTTCACAGGCGTACCGGGGCGTTTCGAGCTCGTGCGTGCAGGGCAGGACTTCTCCGTCATTGTGGACTATGCGCACACACCGGACGGCATGGAGAATGTCCTGCGCACGGCGCGTGCCGTGACGGCGGGGCGGATCATCGCCGTGTTCGGCTGCGGCGGTGACCGCGATCGGACGAAACGTCCCATCATGGGGCGCATGGCGGCGGAGCTTGCGGATGTCGTCGTGCTGACCTCGGACAATCCGCGGACGGAGAACCCTGCGGCAATCTTGGACGAGGTGGAGACGGGCGTTCTGCCCGTCATCGGAACAAAGCCGTACGAAAAGCTCGTCGATCGCCGCACGGCGATTTTTCATGCCGTTCAGACGGCACAGAAGGGCGATACGGTCGTTATCCTTGGCAAGGGCCATGAGACATATCAGATATTAAAGGATAAAACAATCCATTTTGACGACCGCGAGACGGCACGTGAAGCAATCGGGGGACGGTGAGATGACGATGATATGGGAGGAAGTGCTCGCGGCAACAGGAGCCGTGCTGCATAGCGGAAACCTGCACAGGAATGAAACCATTCCCCACATCACGACGGACACGCGCAAGATCGCGGCGGGCGACCTCTTTGTCGCCCTGTGCGGGGAGAATTTCGACGGCGCGGACTTTGCCGCAGAGGCACTTCAAAAAGGCGCGGCGGCAGTTCTCGTCAGCACACCGCTTTCTGCCTCCGTGCAGAAGGAGCTGAAGAAGGCGCAGGGTGCTGTCCTCACAGTGGGGGATACCCTTGCGGCATATCAGGCAATCGCGCATGCGTGGAGGATGAAGTTCGATATCCCCGTCGTCGCGGTCACGGGATCGAACGGCAAGACGACAACGAAGGACCTGACGGCGGCTGTTCTCTCGGGACGTGGCCCGGTCTGCCGCACGGCGGCGAACTACAACAACGAGGTCGGTCTGCCGCTGACGCTGCTCGGCATCACGGAGAAAGATACTGCCGCCGTCGTGGAGATCGGCATGCGCGGCCTCGGGCAGATCGCGGCACTCGCGCCGGCTGCTGCGCCGACCATCGGCATCGTGACGAATGTCTGCGAGGTGCATATGGAGCTGCTCGGCTCCATCGAGAACATTGCAAAAGCGAAGGCAGAGCTTGTGCAGGCGATCCCTGCGGGCGGCACGGTGATCCTCAATGCGGACGATGAACGTGTCGCCGCCATGCGCTCCTGCGCGGCGGACGGTGTACGCGTTCTCACCTATGGCCTCAAGGCGGATGCGGATGTCCGTGCCGAGGCACTGCGCCTTGCGGCGGACGGCGCGCAGTTCATGGTGACGTGGGCAAATGAGCGTCATGATTACAGCATTCCGCTTGCGGGACGGCACAACGTCAGCAATGCTCTCGCGGCACTTGCGGCAGGATTTGTCCTTGGGCTCACGCCGCAGGAGATCCAGGCCGGACTGTGTGCCCTCGCTCCGAGCAAGATGCGCTATGAGGTACACACGGTCGGCGCATGGCGGCTCATCAACGATGCCTACAATGCAAGCCCCTCGTCCATGCGTGCTGCGCTCGAAACGACGGCAGCGCTCTATCATGGGCGCAGGATCGCCGTGCTTGGCGATATGCTGGAGCTTGGCGACGCGGCCGAGGAGGCACACCGGGAGATCGGGCGCAGGGCTGCCGAACTCGGCTTTGCGGCGCTTGTGACCTACGGTCCACAGGCACAGTGGATGCACGAGGCGGCAGAAGCGGCGGGCTGTCCCGTATGCCGTCACGCCGCGACGCATGAGGCGGCGGCGGAGCATCTGCGCGCACTTCTCAGAGATGGGGACACAGTCCTTTTCAAGGGATCACGCGGCATGAAAATGGAAGCGGTCATTGCCCTCCTGACGGGGGAGGAAGCGGGGCACTGATGGAACATATCTTGGATCTTTTATCGCCACAGCTGTGCATTCTGCTGACCTTTGTGACAGCTCTCGCCATTGTTCTGTTCAGCGGCGTCTACTTTTTGCCGATGCTGCACCGTCTGAAATATGGGCAGAGCATTCGCGAGGAGGGACCCGCCAGCCATCAGCAGAAGAGCGGGACACCGACGATGGGCGGCGTGATGATCGTCCTCGCCGTGACCGCGGCGACGCTGCTCTTTGCACCGCTTACGGTGACGACGCTGCTCGTGCTCTTCATCTTCCTCGGGCATTTTCTGCTCGGCTTTGCGGATGACTACATCAAAGTGGTCAAAAAGCGCAACCTCGGCCTGCGCGCCTATCAGAAGCTGCTCGGTCAGCTCTTCATCTCCCTTGTCACGATTCTGATCGGGCGTGTGCTGCTTGGACATGATACAAGTGTATGGGTGCCTGTTCTGGGTGAAATGTGGGAGATCGGCCCGCTTTACTATGTACTTGTCGTATTCGTCCTCGTCGGCACATCGAATGCCGTTAATCTGACGGACGGTCTGGACGGTCTTGCCTCCGGAACCGTTGCCGTGGCGGCGTTCTTCTACGCGGCGCTCCTGTATCATGCAGACAGCGGGCTGATGGTATTCTCTGCGGCAATAATTGGTGCATGCATAGGTTTTTTGTGGTATAATCATCATCCGGCAAGAATCTTCATGGGGGACACGGGGTCACTCGCACTCGGCGGGGGGCTTGCAGGCATCGCGATCCTCTCGCGTACAGAGGCACTCCTGCCCATTGTGGGCTTTGTCTTTGTCTGTGAGGCGCTGTCCGTGATCCTGCAGGTCATCTCGTTTCAGACGCGCGGAAAGCGGATCTTCCGCATGAGTCCGATTCATCATCACTTCGAACTCGGCGGGTGGAGCGAGACACGCGTGGTCTACACGTTCTGGACGGTCGGCGCGGCGGGGGCGCTCCTCGCATGGATTGTTGTGCTGTTTTCATAAAAGAATATACCTGCGTACTCCATGCAAACACCTCGCTGCGCGAACAAGGATCTGCTTCACCGCGGGTTGCATTGTGGAGTGCATGGAGCTTCTTTCCTACATCAACAATATAAGGGGGACACGGGGAATTGTCCTATCAGAATCAGTCTGCGCTCGTCATTGGGGCGGGCATCAGCGGCTTTGCCGCGGCGAGGTATCTTGCGGCGGCGGGCGCACGCGTGACGCTCTCGGATGCAAAGGAAGAGGCGGACGCGGAAAAAGATGCGGTAACGCAGAAACATATTGAGGATTTGCGGACGCAGGGAATCTCCTGCGTCTTTGGTGCACAAAGGGAAGAACTGATCGAGGGAACGGATCTCATCGTTTTGTCTCCGGCCGTGCCGGATCATATCCCGCTCGTTCAGGCAGCGCGGGCACGCGGGATCCGCGTGACCACGGAGGTGGAGCTCGCGGGGGAGATCGCACGTGCACCCATCTGTGCCGTCACGGGGACGAATGGAAAGACGACGACGACGACCCTGCTTGGGGAGCTCCTGCGCGCGCATTTTCCGACGGTCGGGGTCGGCGGCAACATCGGTGTGCCGCTCATCGACGTGGCACAGGAGACCCCCGCAGACGGTGCGATCGCTGCGGAGATCTCCAGCTACCAGATGGAGGCGACCGCGCATTTTCACGCACATATTGTCGCAGAGTTGAACGTGACCCCCGACCACATTGTCCGCCACGGTTCGATGGAGGTCTATCAGGCGATGAAGGAAAAGCTCTTCGCCGCGCAGACGGCGGAGGATGTTCTCGTGTTGAACTATGACGATCCGCATACGCGCCGCATGGCAGAGCGTGCAAAGGGGAGAGTGTGCTTCTTCAGCCGCCGTGCGGAGCTGGCGGAGGGCGCAGCCATGCGTGCGGACGGCATGATCGTCATTCGCTGGGACGGTGCGGAGCATGTGCTGATCCCTGCGCGAGAACTTGGCATTCCGGGCGGGCATAACGTCGAAAACGCACTTGCCGCAACGGCGATGGCTTTCTTCGCGGGGGTGATGCCCGCCGAGATGCGCCCCGTCCTGCGTGCGTTCAAGGGCGTGGAACACCGCATTGAGTTCGTGCGGACCTTGGACGGTGTCAGCTACTACAACGATTCGAAGGCGACGAATACAGATTCGGCGATTAAGGCACTTGAGGCATTCGACGGCCACATGATCCTGATCGCGGGCGGCGATGACAAGCTGACCGACCTCACGGAGTTCATGGGGCTCGTACAGGCGCGCGTCGATGAACTGATCCTCGTCGGCGATGCAGCGGAGCGCTTTGGTGCAGCGGCACTGGATGCGGGAATTGCACCGGAGCACATCCACCGCGCAGGCTATCTCATGGAGAAGGCCGTGCAGACGGCGCGGGACCTTGCCGCGCCCCCGCAGACGGTGCTGCTCTCACCCGCCTGTGCCAGTTTTGATATGTACGGCGGCTACGAGGAGCGAGGGCGGGACTTCAAGAGGATCGTGAACGCGCTATGAATATCATCGTATCCGGCGGCGGAACGGGTGGTCACATCTATCCCGCACTCACCATTATCCGCGCTATTCAGCGCTGTGAGCCATCCGTGCGCATCCTCTATGTCGGCGGGAAGAATGGACTTGAGGCGGACATTGTACCGCGCGAGGGCATCGACTTTGTCGCAATGGATCTTGCAGGCTTTCAGCGGAACCTATCGCTTGCCAACATCGGCCGTGCATGGCGTGCGCTGCGTGCTGTGGCACGTGCGCGCGGCATTGTACAGGCGTTTCAGCCCGCTGTTGCGATCGGGACGGGCGGCTATGTCGCGGGACCGATCCTGCTTGCGGCAAGTCTAGCGGGCGTGCCGACACTCGTGCAGGAGCAGAACGTCTTTGCGGGGGTAACGAACCGCATTCTTGCAAAATTTGCGACAGCGATTGCCGTCGGCATGGAGGATGCACAGAGCGTTTTTCCGAAGGAAAAGACCTATGTGACGGGCAATCCGATCCGTCCCGAGGTGCTGACGGCAACGCGTGAGGCGGGAGCCAAGGCATTCGGCCTTGACCCCGCGAAGAAGACTGTGCTTGTTTCGGGCGGCAGCCGCGGGGCACGCTCGATCAACCGTGCGATGGTCGAGGTCATCGCGCACGCGGCGGAGCAGACGGCGGTACAATATCTCCATGTGACGGGCGCGGATGAGTATGAGGACACGCTCGCACGCATTCAGCGTGCGGGCGTGCGGCTCGAGGAGCATCCGCATCTGCGCGTCCTGCCGTATCTCTACAACATGCCGGAGGCGATGGCGATGACGGACGTTGCTGTCTTTCGCGCGGGCGCAACGGGGCTGGCGGAGCTCGCGGCACGCGGCGTGCCCGCGATCCTCATCCCGTATCCGTATGCGGCGGAGAATCATCAGGAGAAGAATGCCCGCGCCGTGGAGGCAGCGGGGGCGGCAGAGGTGATCCTCAACCGCGATGTCAGCCCCGCTGCGCTGGAGGGAGCGCTCCATGCACTGCTCACAGACGATGTACGCCGTGCGGCAATGGCGGCGGCGATGAAACGTCTCGGAAAGCCCGAGGCGGCAGAGGAAATTGCGGCACTTGCGCTGCGGATTTGTAAAGAAGGGTGAGAGCGTTGCTCAAGGACTTGAAGGGGATTCACAACATACATTTTGTCGGCATCGGCGGTGCAGGGATGAGCCCGCTCGCGAAGATTCTCCTCCTGCTCGGCTACAAGGTGTCCGGCTCCGATCAGGGGGCATCGCCCATCATCGAGGAGCTCGTACGCCTCGGCGCACGTGTATGGACGGATGGCCAGCGTGCGGAGAACGTGCGCGGTGCGGATGCCATCGTCGTCTCCACGGCAATTCCCTACGATAACCCCGAGGTGATTGCCGCGTGGGATCTGTGCATCCCGAAGCTCCATCGTTCGGATATCAACGCGGCTCTGGTCAACGCGTACGACGGCATCGCGGTCGCAGGCTCGCACGGCAAGACGACGACCACCTCCATGATCGGCGTGACGCTCGACCGCGTGGGCATATCTCCGACCATCATCGTCGGCGGCGAGGTACCGGATCTCGGTACGAACGCGAAGCTCGGCACGAGCCGCTACCTCGTCTCCGAGGCGGACGAGAGCGACGGCTCCTTTCTGAAGCTGCGTCCCCACATTGCCGTTGTGACAAATGTCGAGGACGACCACATGGATCACTACGGCACGATGGAGAAGATCATCGCCGCGTTCCGCACATTTGTCGATCAGACGGATGAGGACGGCACGGCTGTCCTCTGCTTCGAAAACGAGATTTTGCGCGATATCGCGGCAAAGACAGAGCGGCGCGTCATCTCCTATGCCATTGATCGGGAGGCGGATTACCGTGCGGCGGACATCGAGACGCAGGGGGCCGTCATCTCATTTACTGTCTACGAACGCGGCGCGGAGATGGGGCGCATCTCCCTGAACATTCCGGGGCGGCACAACGTGCTCAACGCACTCGCCTGTATTGCCGTCGCGCGGCTCGCGGATGTCGGGTTTGCGCAGATTCGGGACGCACTTGCCGGCTTCCATGGGGCAAAGCGCCGCTTCCAGACAAAGGGAAAGGAGCGCGGTGTCTGGGTGGTGGACGACTATGCGCACCATCCGACGGAGATCGCCGTGACGCTGACGGCGGCGCGTGCGACGAACCCCGCACGCCTCATCTGCGTGTTTCAGCCGCATCGCTACACGCGGACGCAGCTCCTGCGCGAGGAGTTCGGTGCGTGCTTTGCCGCTGCCGATCTGCTGCTCCTCACCGATGTCTACGCGGCAGGAGAGACACCGATTCCGGGCATCAGCGGCGAGACGCTGATGGAGGAGGTCGCACGGCAGACGGGACAGGATGCCGTCTACCTGCCGGAGCGTGCCGACCTCGAACGCTACCTTGCACAGCATGTGCGGGCAGGCGATCTCGTCATCACAATGGGAGCGGGCAACATCCTCGAAGTTGGGGAGGCTCTGGTCGAGCAGCTGAAGAACGGTACGGCAGGACAGGAGGAGGCACCCATCGTCGTCGTCATGGGCGGGCCGTCGAGTGAGGCTGAGGTATCGCGCCGCTCGGGCGGGGCAATCCTTGCGGCGCTGCGTGAGAAGGGCTATCCCGCCGTCGGTATGGAACTGCATCCGCCTGCATTTATCGAGGAGATTCGCAAACTCCGCCCCGCAATCGTCTTTAACGCCCTGCATGGCAAGTACGGCGAGGACGGCATCCTGCAGGGAACGCTCGATATGCTCGGCATTCCCTACACGGGCTCGGGCGTTCGCGCCGCAGCGCTTACGATGGACAAGCTGACGGCAAAGCGCATCTTTCGCGCAGAGGGGATTGCAACACCGCGCTTCCTCTGCCTCCATGCGGCAGAGCGGGACGAACACACGGCAGAGCGTGTGCGTGCAGCATTTGACCTGCCCGTCGTTGTCAAGGCCCCCGAGCAGGGATCGAGCATCGGCGTCTACATCGTGACGCGTGCAGATGAACTCCAAAAGGCGATCGACGAGGCGTTCACCTATGGAGATGAGGTGCTCGTCGAGGAGTTCATCCACGGGCGCGAGCTGACCGTCGTTGTCTGGGGCACACCCGCGCATGCGGAGGCGCTGCCCGTCATTGAGATCACGACGACCTCAGGACGCTACGACTACGAGAGCAAGTACACGCCGGGCGCATCGGCACATATCGTTCCTGCAGAAATATCCGAGGACTGTACGGCGGCGGTACAGGATCTCGCCGTGCGTGCGTTTACTGCGTGCGGCTGCGCGGGAGTCGCGCGCCTCGATGTCATGCTGAGTGATGCGGGCGAGCCGTACGCCATCGAAGTCAATGCAGTACCGGGCATGACGGAGACCTCGCTCGTTCCCGATGCTGCACGTGCCGTCGGCATTGAGTTCCCTGAGCTCTGCGAGAAAATCCTCGCGATGGCAGGGTACCATCGATGAGTTCACGACGCGTACTCAAGGGGGCGCTCTACCTCCTGTGTGCCGCGGCAGTCATCGCTGTGCTCATCTACTCGCCGCTCTTTACCTTTCAGCAGCTGATCGTACGCGGCAATGTTCATCTGGATACGGATGAGCTCTGTGAGATCGCGCGCATCCAGTACAGGCAGCGCCTATTTGAACTCAAGACAGATGCCATGACGACGAATCTGCTCAACGATCTGCGGATTGAATCTGCCGTCGTACGGCGGCAGCTGCCGAATAAGATCGAGATGGACATCGTTGAGCGGATTCCCGTTGCAACGGTCGCGTGTGACTATGGATATCTGGATTTTGACCGGCAGGGGAAGGTCATCGCCAGCTATCGTTCGCTCAAAGGGGCGGACATCCCCATCATCACCGGCGTAAAGCTGCGTGACCTCTACATCGGGGACGACAATGACAACGCACAGGTAGCGAAGGTAATCACCTTCCTCGGCAAGATCGACCCGGCGGACATCGGGCAGATCTCAGAGGTCAACATCACCGTTCCAACGGCTGTTGTCGCGTACACGAAGAACGCCTTGCCCATCCGCCTCGGAGAGCTCGGGCGGATTCCGGAAAAAGCGGGGCTTACACAGGATTTTTTGCAGGATCAGAAGACTACGCGGCATACGGTGGAGTTTGTCGACTTCAGCTATGACGCACCGTTCATCAAACTCGCAGATAAAACCACAGAGGGGAAGTAAATGAAACAATTTTGGAAAGGCGGGTGGCTGATCGCACTCGTCTGCGTCTTGATCGGCTTTATGATCGCCGTGCAGTTCCGTACGGCGCAGGACGGGAAGGGGAGTCTGTCCCAGCAGCGCATTGAAGAGATCTCCGATCGTCTGCTCCAGACCGAGCACGAACGCGACGAGCTCGGTGAGGAGCTGCGCAAGATGCAGGCGGCGGCCGCCGACATGGACAATAAGGAGGATCAGAATATGCTGCGCTATCGCGCTGCACTCGTCCCCCTTGTGGGGGAGGGGGTTATTGTGCGTATGGACGACAGCGCGAAGCCCGTCAAGGCAGGCGAAAATCCGAACCTCTACGTCATCCATGACGATGATCTCCTGCGCGTCATCAACGAACTGCGTGCGGCAGGTGCGGAGGCGATCTCCGTCAACGGGCAGCGGCTGACGGGCATCTCCGAGATCCGCTGCGCGGGGCCGACGCTGTCGGTGAACAACGTCCGTTCCTCTGCGCCGTTTGAGATCCATGCCATCGGTGACAAGAAATCGCTCGAGAACTCCCTGCGGATGCGCGGCGGTGTCGTTGAGACCCTGAGCGTTTGGGGGATTCAGCTGGATATCAAGGTGAGCGATGATGTCTACATCCCGCCCTATCGCGGGAGCATCCGCCAGAGCTATGCGCGTGAGACGACAGAGCGCGAGGAGGGAAGCAAATGATCTACATCGTCATCGTCAGCCTCGCGATCGGACTTCTCATTGGCTACAACAGTCCCATCGTTATCCCTCTCGCCTACTCAAAACTCTTCTCCGTCGCGCTTGTCGCTGCACTTGACGCTGCCTTCGGCGGCCTGCGTGCGGCAGTTGCGGAGCGATTTGACAAGCACGTCTTTGTCACGGGATTCTTCTCGAACACACTGCTCGCTGCGGCGCTCGTCTTTATCGGAGACCGCCTCGGCATCGACCTGTACTACGTCGCCCTGCTTGCATTCGGCTTTCGCATCTTCAAGAACCTCGCGATCCTGCGCCGCTATCTGCTCAAGGACTATCGCGACGGCGCACAATAAAATTACCTAAAAAATTTCGCCTGCTATAGAAAAATAATGAGTTTCATGGTAAAATATGCGAGGATAATTATTGTTTTTTGATAGAAACGCATGATACAAAAACGATATGGAGGCTGAAGTTGTGTTCGAAATGGATGATAACTTTGAGGAACTCGCAAAGATCATCGTTGTCGGTGTAGGCGGCGGCGGCGGGAACGCGGTAAATAATATGATCGACTCCGGCTTGCAGGGGGTCGAATTTGTTGCCATCAACACGGATGCCCAGGCGTTGCTTCAGTCGAAGGCAGCACTGCGCATCCAGATCGGTGAGAAGCGCACGCGCGGCCTCGGTGCAGGCGCACGTCCCGAGATCGGTGAGGCGGCTGCGACAGAGAGCCGTGAGAAGATCGTGGAGGCATTGCGCGGTGCGGATATGGTCTTTATCACCGCGGGTATGGGGGGCGGCACAGGTACGGGCGCTGCCCCCGTCGTTGCTGAGTGCGCACGCGAGCTCGGTGCGCTCACCGTTGCCGTCGTGACGCGCCCGTTCTCCTATGAGGGAATGGCACGTGCGCGCAACGCGGATTCCGGCATCACGAACCTGCAGCAGCACGTCGACACCATCATCACGATCCCCAATGACCGTCTTATGAAGATCATCGACAAGAGTACGCCCGTCACCGAGGCATTCAGCAAGGTGGACAACGTGCTCTGGCAGGGGGTCAAGGGCATCACCGATCTCATCACGAATCAAGGGGTCGTCAACCTCGACTTTGCAGACGTTAAGACCACGATGGAGAATGGCGGTGCGGCGATCATGGGCATCGGCGAGGCGCGCGGCGAGGGTGCATCCGTAGCGGCGGCCAAGGCAGCGATCGAGTCGCCGCTGCTCGAGACCAGCATCGAGGGCGCAACCTCCGTCATCATGAACTTTACGGGCTCCAAGACACTCAGCATGCTTGAGGTCACGGAGGCATCCGAATGGCTGACCAGCATGATTATGAGTGCAACGAACGTGAGCCAGCCAAATATCATCTGGGGCATCGGCGTGGATGAGAATCTCGAAGACAGCGTCCGCGTCACCGTCGTTGCAACGGGATTTGGCCTTACGGACAACACCGCTGCCGCACCTGTGGAGAGTGATGCAGGGTTCATCACTTCGGACTGGATCTCCATGCCTGGGATGGGCGGTGCGTCTGCTCCAAAAGCGGCCGCGCAGCCGGCACAGCCGCAGGCACAGGCGCGCCCCGCTGCAGCAATCGTTCCTCCGAATATGGGGAACGCGTCTACGGCAAACAACCGCCGCATGAACGTCGTGGAACCAAACACGGGTACGGGCGGTACGGATATCATCGACATTCCCGCGTGGATGCGTCAGCGCTGAATTTAATCACAACAAAAAAACACCGTAATACGGTGTTTTTTTGTTGCTGATTTATCCCTCCAGATCGGGCCGCAGATGCGCTGCTTCACGCAGATAGACGTGATGGATGTCAGACTGTGCAGTATCCGTATTGACGAGGAGGAGCACGCGAATGCAGCGCGGGAGGCTGTCCTCGATGGCGCATTGACGCGCATCGAAGAGGGGGACGAGGTCAAATCCTGTGATGCGGCGTGCACCTGCGGTCGGGAATGCCGCCGTCAGATCCTCGGTCACGCTGAAGATCGCCGCGCCGATATCCGACGCTGCGATATCGTTTGTGCGCAAGAGTTCCGCGATCAGCTCCTGTGCTGCCTGCCAGATCTCTTCTTTATCATTGCGCTCGACCGTGATGGCACCGCGAATTCCACGCATATACTACACTCCCTTATGGATGTTCCAGATGAGCCGAATGCTCAGGATAAACGCGATGAGATAGCCAAGGATGCCGAGAAAAGGAATCCCGCCGATCTGCGGCTGCATATCTGTCGTACAGATGGTGCTGGATGCGATGAGGAGCGCTGCGCACAGGAGCGCCATGATGAGCTTGTTCATCATCTTGTCAAGGCGCTGGACGGGTTCCTCCGAGCCGGTGAGATCGATGTTGAGCTTTGTCTGTCCGCCCATGGTCATCTTGAGGAGATCGGCGAGCTGCTCGGGAATCTGGACGGATTTGCGCAGGAGCATGATGCCCTCCTGCTTCGCCTTTGTCACGCCTTCACGCCACGTTATACCCTGCACGATGCCGAGTGAGAGGCTGCGTGCGAAGATCTCAAGGAAACTGACCCCGGGCGCATAGCGCCGCATAACGATCTCCACGGTCATGACACCGCGCGCGAACATGGCGAGCCCGCTCGGGCAGCCAATGTGGTGCATGCGCAGGATGCCGAGGATCTGATTCGTCAGCACGCCCATATGCACGTCACTGAAATCGAGGGAGCCATACTGCTCCATCATCACGTCGATGTCCTGATAGAGCTGTGCGTGGTTGATGCGTCCCTTCACAATGCCGAGGGCAAGCACGGCGGCCTTCATCTCAAAGGTATCATGGGTTGCGAGTGCGAGGATCGCGCGGCGCAGCGCTGAGCGGTCACGGTTGCTGAGACGGCCCATCATGCCGAGGTCAAGCCAGACGATTGTGCCGCCGCGCACGCGGATGTTGCCGGGGTGCGGATCGCCGTGGAAGAATCCGTCCTCGATGATCTGCTTCGCATAGTTCTCGCCGAGCCGTCGTCCAATCTGTGTGACGTTGACACCGGCTGCGTGCAGTGCCTCGGTCTGGTCGAGTGGGATGCCGTCGATGTACTCCATGACGAGGATGTGCTGCGTGGAGAGATCACGCAGCACGCGCGGACAGGAGATGAACGGATTGTCGCGGTTGAGATGGGTAAACTCCTCGATATGTCCCGCTTCGATGAGGAAGTCCATCTCCTGCTTTGCGATATTCCACATCTCATCCATGAGTGCGCGGAAATCCACGACATTGTTGTCACGGTTGACAAGGCGGATAATGGTGGCAGCACGCTTCATGAGGGTGAGATCCATGCGCATGACCTCGTGGATGCCGGGACGCTGCACCTTGATGACGACCTCCTCGCCCGAGGTGAGCGTTGCGCGATGTGCCTGAGCAATACTAGCGGAGCCGAGCGGGGTACTGTCGATCATGCGGAACACCTTGTTCCACTCACGGTTGTACTCCTGCTCCACGATGGAGAGGATGACGGGAAAGGGGAGGGGACGTGCCCCCGTCTGCAGCTTCATGAGCTCATCACAGTACTCCGTCGGGAGGAAGTCGGGGCGCATGCTCATGATCTGCCCAAACTTGACAAAGGTGGGGCCGAGATCCTCGAAGATGGCACGCAGCTTTACAGGGGTCAGACCATGCACGATTTCGTGACGGCGCAGGACGGTGACCATCTCACGCAGACGCAGGGCAGCGTTCTTGTTTTCTGTGCCCTGTAACAATGTACCCAGCATGATCTCACCTCCCGTAGGTGTCGCGGAGCATTCGATATTCCCTTTTTTGAAAAATTACTCCGCCGCCTTATACTTCTCTGCAAGCTGCTGTTTCACGGTCTCGTTGCTGAGGAATTCGTCGTAGGTCGAGATGCGGTCGATGACACCGACGGGGGTAATCTCGATGATGCGGTTCGCGACGGTCTGTGTGAACTCATGATCGCGCGAGGCAAAGAGGATCGTGCCGCTGAACGACATGAGCCCATTGTTGAGTGCGGTGATGGATTCAAGATCCAGATGGTCGGTCGGCTCGTCGAAGATGAGCACGTTCGCACCCGAGAGCATCATGCGCGAGAGCATACAGCGCACGCGCTCACCGCCCGAGAGGACCTCAGCGCGCTTCTGGCTCTCCTCGCCCGAAAAGAGCATACGTCCGAGGAAGCCGCGCACAAACGTCTCGTCCGGATCCTTCGAGTACTGGCGCAGCCAGTCGACGAGATTCAGTTCAACACCGTCGAAGTACGAACTGTTGTCGGCAGGAAGATAGGTCTGCGTTGTCGTCACGCCCCACTTGAACGTACCTTCATCCGCCTCCTCTTCACCCATGAGGATCTTGAACAGCATGGTCTTTGCTGCGCCGTTTGGGCCGACGAAGGCGACCTTGTCGCCCTTCTTGAGGGTAAAGCTGACGTTCTTGAAGAGCTGACGGCCGTCAACTTCTTTCGAGAGTCCTTCGACGGTCAGCAGCTGGTCGCCCGCCTCACGGTCGGGGGTAAAGGCGATGTACGGATAGCGGCGCGTGGACGGCTTGATATCGTCGAGTGTGATGCGGTCGAGCAGCTTCTTGCGCGAGGTCGCCTGACGGGACTTCGATGCGTTCGCCGAGAAGCGTTGGATGAAGGTCTGGAGCTCCTTGATTTTCTCCTCTTTCTTCTTGTTTGCATCCTTTGCCATCTGCAGGGCCAGCTGACTGGACTGGTACCAGAAGTCGTAGTTGCCGGCGAAGAGGGAGATCTTGCCGAAGTCCACGTCGCAGATATAGGTGCAGACCTGATTGAGGAAGTGGCGGTCATGCGAGACGACGATGACCGTGTTCGGGAAGTCCGCGAGGAAGTTTTCAAGCCAGTTGATCGAGGCGACATCGAGATGGTTCGTCGGCTCGTCGAGAAGCAGGATGTCGGGCGAGCCGAAGAGTGCCTGTGCGAGCAGAACGCGCACCTTTTCCGCAGGGGATAGCTCGTTCATCTTGAGACTGTGCTTTGCATCGGGAACGCCGAGCCCGTTGAGCAGCTGTGCCGCCTCGGTCTCCGCGTTCCAGCCGTCAAGCTCGGCGAACTCCGCCTCAAGCTCCGAGGCACGCATGCCGTCCTCGTCGGAGAAGTCGGGCTTCTCATAGAGTGCGTCCTTCTCGTCCATGATCTCCACGAGGCGCGGATGTCCCATGATGACCGTGCGCAGCACCTCGACCTCGTCGTAGGCATAGTGATCCTGCTGCAGAACGGCAAGGCGCTCGCCCGGCGTGATATCCACAATGCCGCCCGTCGGCTCAATCTCGCCCGCGAGCAGTTTGAGGAAGGTGGACTTGCCTGCGCCGTTTGCGCCGATGATGCCGTAGCAGTTGCCGGGGGTGAATTTCAGATTGACATCCTTATAGAGGACGCGCTTGCCGAACTGCAGACTCAGATTGTTGACGGTGATCATCTTTCCGTTCTCCTTCTCTATTTACGCAGGATTGCGCGGAACATCGACAGGATGCTCTGTCCGTACGAGTCGCCGGGAACTGCCCAGCGGCCATTGAGATCCTGCCAATTTCCGAGTGTGTTTGTGCCATAGACGTTGCGCACGAGCGTGTATCTGGGGTCGACGACGGGGCTCACGGGCTCACGCGTCGACGCGTATGCAAGCAGGTGCTGGATATGCGCACGCACACCGATCTGTGAGGTTGCAAAGTAGGCCCCCTTGACCGTCGTGCTCGTCGTGCCGAGCCCGCAGTAGTTGTTCTGATCCGGTGTCACCGTGCCGCCGTAACGGAAGAATCCGGTCTCCTTGAGCGCCTGTGCAAAAGCAACATCGGGGCGAATGCCCTCGCGTGCGCCCTCCTCGTAGTAGTAGGCGACCAGTTCGCGCGGCGTAACCGAGATCGCGGGATATGGATTCACACTGAGGAGATAGTTTACACATTGCTCCTGACTTGCAAGCGGCGTGCCGATGATGGCGGTGTCGTACTCCGAGAGCGTCTGTGGGACGCTGAAGAGCGGCTTTTCCGCAGCAACCGCATTTGCCTTCTCTGCTTCCTTGATGAGTGCATCGATACGCGTGCGGAAGTCGGGCTTTTCCTCGACCTCTGAGCCGCGTTCCGTACGGACTTTTGTCGTCGTATCCGGATCGTGAACACGGCGTGCCTCGCCGGCAGTCAATGTCAGCATGAAAAATCCCGTGAGAGCTGCGGCAATCGAGCCGCGCAGAAGAATAGCCTTTCGCAAGAGATGAACCTCCCAATGTATATTTTGCGGAGCAAAGCTCCTATATCATCCATTTCAGCAGGAAAAACAGGACAACGACCGCCGTCAGCTTCAAGGGCCTGTGTGCAGTCTGCTCCCCGCTTGCGGTCGTCAACAGTGTCCATGTGAAGAGCGCTGCCGTCAGCCCCGTTTTTATATCATACGATGAAAGCAGAAAGACAGCGATCACTGCGCCCTCGCGCAGCGTGAAATTCGGAACGCCTTTCAAGATCGGCAGCGTCTGTGCGATAAGGAACAGCCCCATGACGGCGAGTGCAATTGCCGGCACAGCGGGAAACTCTGTGAGTACCTGCATCAGCGGTGCGCAGGGAAGGAGAAAACCGAGAAGAAGCGCCGAGAACACTGCGGTCCGGGGGATGCCCGCAATGCGGCGTTCCGTTTCCCCCGGCGGAAGTGCAGCAGAGATGGGTGCAATCGTAAGCGGAAATGCTCCCATGAGGGCTGCGCCGCCGCCGACTGCGAAGAGCCGAGCGAGTGGCTGCCGTGTCATCGCCTCCGGCTGCACAGCAAGCACTGCCGTACTCTCGACCACGAGAGCCAGAAGAAGTGTCAGCCCGACTGCTGCCGCCGAAAACAGATCTGTCTGCGGGAGCGTCAGGACAAGCGGAAGAGAAATGAGATCCGGCGCGAGGAATGGTGCGGCAGGGATCTCCCAAAAGCCCTCTGCCCACGTGAGCAGCCCGACCACGCTCATACCGAGCGGAAGTGCTGCGCGCACATCTCGTGCGCAGAGCAAAAGGACCAGCAGAATGCCCATGAGGGTAAAGTAGGTGAGGGGATCGCTGAGCGTGCCGCCCATCGTCAGTGCCCACGGTGACGGCAGCAGGATGCGTGCGTAGAGTGCAGCTGTCATCAGCATACCCATCCCCAGCCCCAGAACAAGCCCTGTGCGGATGATCGGGGGCAGTGCATGCGACAGTGTTTCGGCATATTTGGTACGCATGAGTACCGCCCCGACGCAGGATGAAATCGCCGCGATGCCGAGCATTTCCTGCCACGCGAGACCGTGTGCGATGATCTCCTCGTAGACGAGCCATGCTGTGATGGCCGGCGAGGGGAGTGCAATGAGCGTCCGCCCGCCGTACGAGACGGCCAGCGTCCCCATCATTGCTGCGATGATGCTGACGGTATATGCGGCCGCAAACGGAATTCCGGCACGTGTGAGCAGCGATGCCGTCAAAATGAGCATCGCCGCCGCAACAGAGACGAGTACGAACGCTGTGCCGAGAGCCGTGCGCAGCCCCTCCTCTTTGCCGTACATAGTTTCCTCCTGCAGCATCCCAAAACATTTTTATTTTATCACAAAGAGACGGATTTCACAAATAAGAATGATTGCATCCATAGAAAAATCCCCGCGGAATCGCGGGGATAAATGCTGTGCGTTACTCCACATAGATGCGTGTGACATGCTTGGAGACGAGGCAGAGCACCTCGTAGCTGATCGTATTCGCCAGACGTGCAAGATCGTCCGCCGTCAGCGTCTCCGAGCCGAAGAGTGTTACGCGGTCGCCAAGCTTCGCCTCGGGGATATCCGTGATGTCAATCATGCACTGATCCATGCAGATGCGTCCCGCGATCGGCGCACGTTTGCCGCACACCTCCACACAGCCGCCCGCATATGCGCGCAGATAGCCGTCTGCGTAGCCGACTGAGATCGTCGCGATCCGGCTCTCGCGCTGTGCGATAAAATGCCGTCCGTATCCGATGGACGTGCCGGGCGGAATCGTCTTGATGTAGACAATGCGTGCGCAGAACTTCATCGCGGGACGCAGATGCAGTGAGTGCGTTACCTCGTCTGACGGCCAGAGCCCATACTGCAGGATGCCCGCACGCACCATGTCAAAGTGCACGTCCGGCAGATCGAGAATCGCTGCGGACTCCGCAATGTGGCGCATCGGAATCGCAATCCCTGCCGCCGCGATCGCATCGCATGCCTCCTGAAAACGGTGGATCTGTTCCATCGTAAAGGTTTTGTCCGTGATATCCGCGAGCGCAAAGTGGGAGAAAATCCCCTCGAGTTCAATCCCCGGCAGTGCCGTGACGGCACGCGCAAAGGCAGCGGCTTCTGCAGGGTGGACGCCGATGCGCCCGAGCCCCGTGTCGACGGCGAGATGTACCTTGACCCGCTTGCCCTGTGCGACCGCCTCCGCTGAGAGTGCCTGCACGAGATCGAGACGGCAGACTGTCTGTGTGAGGTCTGCATCTACGATGTCGAAGGAGCTGTCCGGCTTCGTGAGACCGAGGATGAGCAGCGGCGTTGTAAAGCCTGCCTCACGCAGCTTCATCGCCTCGGAGATCGTCGCGACCGCGAGATACTCCGCACCCGCCGCGATCGCCTTGCGCGCAACGGCAATTGCGCCGTGTCCGTAGGCATCTGCCTTGACCACGGCGCAGAGCTTTGCATCGGGGCGCGTACGTCTGCGAATTTCTCTATAGTTGTGGGCAATCGCCCCAAGGTCAATCTCGACCCACGCCGCACGACTGGGCATCGGGCACTTCCTTTCGAATCATTCTACATCCTAATTTATTTAGCGTTCCCATTTTAGCGTATGCAGTACATTTATGCAACCGTCTTTCTTCGGCATAGGCGAGTATATAATCCCCAATAGAAAACA
The DNA here is from genome assembly GCA_905372865.1 of uncultured Centipeda sp. GTDB lineage: Bacteria > Bacillota > Negativicutes > Selenomonadales > Selenomonadaceae > Centipeda. The sequence continues at coordinate 2,651 of CAJPQT010000025.1, read as the reverse complement.
GCCCGTCCTTAAGAACGGGCTGCAAAGCAATGGTTGTGCAAGCGAGTTATTTTCTTTGCCAGCAGCGATGTGAAGGTGCATAGCTGTTGTAGAAGAAATACCCGAGAACCATTAGGACGATGAACGTGATGTTCGTCACGAGCGAGAGTGCCCAGATCAGGTAGAGGCAGACTGCCATACCGATCGGAGCAAGCACGTAGAGCAACGGGAAGTTGAACGTGCGCGGCAGCTCGGGCGAGTTGCGGCGGAGCGCAATCAGACCGACAAAGACGATGAAGAACGCCGCGAGAACACCGGTGTTTGCAAGCTCAACGATGTACATCATTGGGACACAGCCTGCAATGAAGGCGATGATCAGAGAACCCACGAGAGTGATGAAGTACGGCGTGCCGTATTTCGGATGGATATTCGCCATTGCCTTCGGGAGGAAGCCGTCACGCGACATTGCGTAGAAGACACGCGCCTGACCGAAGATGTAGACGATCAGCGTCGTGATCATACCGAAGAGGATACCAACGGTGACGAGGTTCGCGAGGCTCGTGTAGCCGATCGTGCGGAGGCAGTACGCCACCGGGTCTGCACGGTCGAGATCCGTGTAGTTGATCGTGCCCGTGAGGACGAATGCCACGACGGAGTAAATGCAGAGGCAGACAAAGACCGATGCGATAATGCCGATCGGGAGACTCTTCTCCGGTGTCTTGCACTCCTCGGCGGAGGTTGCGACCGTATCGAAGCCCATGAAGGAGAAGAACACGACCGCTGCGCCGGTCATGATGCCGGCAGCGCCGAAGGGCAGGAACGGCTCCATGTTCTTCGTGAGATCCATATGCGGGGAGGTGACAACGACGAATGCGACAATCGCGCACAGCGTGAGCGAGATGAGGATTGTGTTGAGACGCGAGCTCTCCTTTGTACCGTGTGCAAGAATGCCGCCGATGAGGAGAGTGATGACGACAGCGGGGAGGTTGATGATGCCACCCTCCGGCGCCGTTGTGAGCAGTGCCTTTGGTATCTCCATCCCGAGGGACGCCATCATCCCTGAGAAGTACGCGGAGAAACCGACGGCGACCGCACTCGCGGTAACGATGTAGCCGATGATCAGCGACCATCCGCACAGGAACGCCATGCCCTCACCGAGGGAGGCAAACGTATAGGCGTACGCGCTGCCCGCAGCAGGGATCAGCGATGCAAGTTCGGCGTAGGCAAGTCCCACGAGCATACAGAGGAGACCTGCGGCAACGAAAGATAATACAATACCGGGACCTGCGTAGCGAGCGGCGCCGATACCGGTTAGGACGAAAACGCCCGAACCGATGATGCCGCCGATTCCAAGGAAGGTAAGGTCAACGGTGCTCAGCGTGCGTTTCATTCCGCTGCCTTCGCGCTGCGCACTGAAGTCCTCCAGTGTTTTCTTCGCAAAAAACATACAAAGACCTCCAAGCCTTTCTTTTCGAATTTTTAAGAAAAGGGGCTGTTTCACAGCGCATATGGAAGCATATGGGAGTGAAACAGCCCCTCAGCAGTCAGAGAAAAGAATTACTTAAGGAACTCGTCGATCGACTTGAACGGGAGGTTCAGAGCCTTTGCAACCGCCTCGTTGGTGAGGTGGCCGTCGATCGTGTTGAGACCATACTTGAGGCCGGGCACCTGCTGGAGCGCAGCCTTGTAGCCCTTCGTTGCAATGTCAACCGCGTAGGAGATCGTCGCGTTCGTGATGCCGAGCGTGGACGTACGGGAAACGGCACCTGGGATGTTGGCAACGGAGTAGTGAACAACGCCGTGCTTTTCGAACGTCGGGTTCTCATGCGTCGTGCAATGATCGCAGGTCTCGATAGAGCCGCCCTGGTCGATTGCAACGTCGACGACAACGGAGCCCTTCTTCATCGTCTTAATCATCTCTTCGGTGACGAGGATCGGGGTGCGAGCGCCCGGGATGAGAACGGAGCCGACGAGGAGGTCTGCCTCCTTGACCCACTTCGCGATGTTGTAGCTCGAGGAGTACTCGGTGACGATGCGTCCGCCGAAGATGTCATCGAGTTCACGCAGACGCTCGATCGAGAGATCAATGACGGTGACGCGTGCGCCGAGACCGACAGCGATCTTAGCAGCATTCGTACCGACGTTGCCGCCGCCGATGATGACGACCTGACCGGCGGAGACGCCTGCAATACCGCCGAGCAGAACGCCGCTGCCGCCGTAACGGCTCTCAAGGAACTGTGCACCGATCTGAACGGACATACGGCCTGCGATTTCACTCATCGGAGCAAGCAGGGGGAGTCCGCGGCCATTCTTGCCGAGAACCGTCTCGTAGGCAATGCCGACAACCTTCTTCTTGAGGAGAGCCTGGGTGAGATGGGGCTCAGCTGCGAGATGGAGGTAGGTGAAGAGAATCTGTCCCTCATGGAAGAGGTCATACTCGGATTCAAGCGGCTCCTTTACCTTAACAATCATTTCAGAGCGATCAAACAGAGCTTTCTTGTCCGAGATGATCTCAGCGCCGACAGCCTTGTAATCGGCATCCGTGAAGCCGCTGCCGACGCCGGCGCCTTCCTCGATCAGGACCGTGTGACCGGCACGGCGCATCGCCTCGACACCTGCAGGGGTCATACCGACGCGGAACTCATTGTTCTTGATTTCCTTCGAAACGCCAA
>CAJPQT010000024.1 GCA_905372865.1 uncultured Centipeda sp. | reverse complement strand
GCGGAGGCTCCTCCGCCTGTTCCTCCTCGGGAGGGCCTGGATCATCCGCGAGTTCGACCCACTCCATCGGCTCCTCCTGCGGAGGTGCTTCAAGCGCTTTGAATACGTGCGGAATCAAGATCGTCAGAAAGAGCCACGCAATGATGTGAAAGAAGAACGCGAGAACAAAGGCGAGACGCCAATGTGTCTGATACTGCACTCAGACCCCTCCCGTCTCCGTTGCGATGGACACATGGCGCGTCCCCGCCTCCTTGAGCGCGTCAAAGACGGTGACGACAAACTGATAGTCTGCCTTGCGGTCGCCGCGTACGACAAAGACCGTATCGGGATCATCTTCGAGCTGTGTCTTGACCCGCGCTGTGAGTTCCCGCGTCGGTTCCTCATCGCGGTCAAAGAGGACCTTGCCGTCCTCTGTCACCGTGATGGAGACAATGTGCGGACGGGTATCCTGCTTGGCGCTCGCCGCTTGTGGGAGACTGACCTGCACTGTGCTCGCGTTCACCATATACATCGTACTGAGCATGAAGAATACGAGTAGGAAGAGCATAATGTCGATCATCGGGATAATCATGACGAGCGGTTCGCGCACATCATGAAAATTACGACGCATGAGAACGCCCTCCATCATTTGCGGCAAAGCCCGCGAGCAGGGTATTCATCGTCTTTTCGAGCAGCGTCAGCATCGTGTCCATGCGCTGCGCAAAGTAGGTGTGCACAACAAGTGCAAAGATCGCGACGAGAAGTCCCGTTGCCGTTGCAATCAGTGCCTCGCCGATGCCGCCCGTGATCGCCATCGGCTGACCCGCCTGCAGATTGAACACGCTGAACGACTGGATCATCCCGGAGATCGTGCCCAGAAGCCCGAGCAGCGGAGCAAGTGTGACGATCGTCGAGAGATAGTTGAGACGTGCGCGCAGAAGCATTGCCGCCTCACCGTAGACCGCCTCAAGCGTCATGGGGACATCCTCCCCCGCCGCACGCGCATCGACTGCGCTCTGTACAAGATGGGCGACCATGTTGTCCTTGCCCTTCACGGCGGGTGCTACCTCATCCAGCTTCTTCTTGCGAAGCGCAGCGGCAACATCCGCCTCAAGGGCGCGTGCACCCTGCGATGCACGTCGATAGAGCAAAAAGCGGTCGATCGCAATTGCTGCTACTGTGAGTGAGCACAGGAGCAGCAGGTACATTACCGGTCCGCCTTTTTCAAAGAGTTCAGCACTGGTCAAAAAGAACACCCTCCTCGTTAAACGCACGAAACGCGCGTAATTTCCCTATAAATTCGCAGCATATCAGTCGATAATGATATCCTTTACGAAATGTGAATCGGTTTTAAGTATAGCTCTGCAGAGACCGATTGTCAATATATCTTTTTAATGAAGTTATTATTAACGAACTTCATTCATGTATTTCTTTGTAAGTTTTTGCCAACTTTTGAAACCGCGGCAGTGCACGCTCGATCATCTCCGTACGCACACAGTACGCCGCGCGGAAGTAGCCGGGACATCCGAAGTCCGCACCCTGCACGAGCAGCAGATCGAACTCGCGTGCACGTACACAGAACGCCGCATCGTCCTCTTCGAGTGCCTTTGGGAAGAGGTAGAACGCACCCTGCGGACGCATACATTCAAATCCCGCCGCCGTCAGTCCGTTGTAAAGGAGCTTTGCATTATGCTCATACGTGCTCAGATCGGCAGTCTTTCCCGCGCAGCGTGCAATGACCAGCTGCCAAAGGGAGGGTGCGTTGACGTGCGTGAGGACACGTGCCGCCCCTGCCATCGCACCATAGATGCGTGCAAAATCAGCAACCGCATCCGGCACAACGATGTAGCCGATGCGCTCACCCGGCAGCGAGAAGGACTTGCTGTAGGAGTAGCAGACGATCGTGTTGTCATAGCAGAGAGGAATGCACGGCACAGTCAGACCATCGTAGACAATCTCGCGATAGGGCTCGTCCGCGATGATAAAAATCGGGTGCCCATACGTCTGCTCCTTTGCATGCAGGAGTTCAGCAAGCCGCCGAATGGTCTCCGCGCTGTAGACCGCGCCGCTCGGATTGTTCGGCGAATTGATGATAACGGCTTTCGTGTGCGGTGTGATTGCCGATTCGAGTGCCGTAAAGTCAATCTGGAAATCGTCCGTCTTTGCGGGCACAACGATGAGCCGCCCCCCGCACGCCTCGACAAAGACGCGGTACTCGGGGAAGAACGGGGCAATTGTGATGAACTCATCCCCCGGCTCGGCAAGAGCCTTGAACGCAATCGTCACGGATGCCGCCGCACCCGCCGTGAGAAAGAGATTTTTCCCCGTGACCTCCATGCCAAATCGTTTTTTGAGATCGGCGGCAAGGATCTCGCGCACCTGCAGTTTGCCGGGCGCGATTGTATAGCCGTGCACCTCCATCGGGTCACTGTGTGTCAGGATGTCCACCGCCGCGTCCCGAATGAAGTCGGGGGTCGGCACGCTCGGATTCCCAAGGCTGAAGTCAAAGACATTCTCCGCGCCGACCTCCGCCGTACGCTTCTGCCCGTATTCAAAGATCGTGCGGATCGTGGATTTCTTCGTGCCGAGTTCGTACATCTTCTCTGAGACCATAGAAGGCTCCTTTCCAAATAAAGCCTCCCCCGTTGCTGCGGGGGAGGGAAGCCGCGGAGGCGGCAGTGAGAGCACTTATGAGTTCCGCAGGAACACGTCGTAGCCCTTCTTCATTTCGTAGATATCAACCTTGCTCGTGACCTCCCACGGCGCGTGCATACTCATGACAGCGACGCCGTTGTCGATCACATCCATGCCGTAGCGCGCCATGATGTATGCAATCGTACCGCCGCCGCCGAGGTCGACGCGCCCGAGCTCTGCGAGCTGATAGCTGACGCCATTTTCGTCCATCATGCGGCGCAGCTCGCCGAGGTACTCCGCACTCGCGTCACTCGAGCCGGATTTTCCGCGTGCACCCGTGAACTTGTTGAACACCATGCCGCGTCCGAGGTAGGCAACGTTTTTCTTCTCGAACGCGTCCGCATAGAGCCCGTCGTACGCGCTCGACACATCCGACGAGAGCATTTTCGAGTGAGCGAGGGTACGGCGCAGGGCGATCTCCGTGTATTGACCACAGGCGGAGAGAACCTCGGCGACCATGTTCTCAAAGAAACGCGACTGCATCCCCGTCGCGCCGACGCTGCCGATCTCCTCCTTATCCACGAGCAGACAGCACGCCGTACGCTTCGGCTGTGCGGTTTCGAGCATGGAGCAAAGTGCCGTATAAGAGCAGACGCGGTCATCCTGCCCGTAGCCGAGCACCATGCTGCGGTCAAAGCCGAGCTCGCGTGCACGTCCCGCCGGAACGAGCGTCAGCTCCGCCGAGTTGAAGTCCTCCTCTGCGATGTCATAGTGCTCCTTGAGGAGCGCGAGAATCCCGTCCTTGACGGACTCCTTATCGTCTTTTTGGAGTGCATAGCCGCCGATGAGCACGTCCAGCTTCTCACCCTCGATGACCTTTGACGCCTTTTTCTCAAGCTGCTCCTGCGAGAGATGTATGAGGAGATCGGTCACGCAGAAGACGGGGTCGTCCGCCTTCTCGCCGAGCGCGATCTCCACCACCGTACCGTCTTTCTTCACGACAACACCGTGGAGTGCAAGTGGGATCGTCACCCACTGGTACTTCTTGATGCCGCCGTAGTAGTGCGTGTCAAAATACGCCAGACCATTGTCCTCATACAGGGGGTTCTGCTTCACATCAAGGCGGCAGGTGTCGATGTGCGCGCCGAGGATATTCATGCCGTGTTCCATCGGCTCCGTCCCGATGTGGAAGAGCACGATTGCCTTCTTCATGTTGACGGCGTAGACCTTATCCCCCGCCGCGAGTGTTTCCCCCTTCGCGATGACATCCGCAAGGTCACGGTAACCCGCTGCGCGTGCGCGGCGGACTGCCTCCGTCACGCTCTCGCGCTCCGTCTTGCAGTCCGAGAGGAAATCAATGTAGCCGTGCGCGAGTGCATCGACTGCTGCGCGTTCCTCCATTGTGTATTTCGACCAGACCGAGGTCCTCTTATTGTCACACATAATAGTTCCTTTCTTAAAGATATATGATATTTCAATACCGTCCATATTTTGTTGAATGAGGGGAGAACGTGGTGCGATGCCCCTAAGCGAACCTTAGTGAAGCAAGTGAGGAAAGCGTGCGTTTCGTCCCCTGCGGGCTTCTTTCGTTCAAGCGCAGCGCGTTTAAGAAGTCCGCAGGTATTTCGACGAATAAGCACGCGGTCACTTGCGTAACGAGGTGTTCGCGTGGGGTATGCACCACAATTATGTGCCAGGACTTATATTTATATCTCCCACGCCTCGCGCAGAATATTCACGAACTCCTCACGCGATGCCGCGCGATTGAATCGCTCACGCAGCTCCGCACTGCCTTTTAGCCCGCGCGTGTACCATGCCGCATGTTTTCGCATCTCACGGATACCGATGTACTCACCTTTATAGCCGACGAGGAGACCCAGATGCCGCAGGATGACCTGTGCACGCTCCGTGAGCGTCGGCGGTGGCAGCTCCTCCCCCGTGTGCAACCAGTGAATGAGCTGCGGAAAAATCCACGGATTCCCCTGCGCCCCGCGTCCGATCATCACCGCATCTGCACCTGTGATGTCGAGTGCACGCGCAAGATCAGCGGAACGTCGAATGTCACCGCTCACAATCACGGGAATATTGACGGCACGCTTCACCTCGGCGATCGCTGCATAGTCCGCATTGCCACTGTAGAACTGCTCACGCGTGCGCCCGTGCACGGCAACGGCATCGACACCGACCGCCTCCGCCATCCGTGCAATCTCCACTGCATTGCGCGAGGCATCATCCCAACCGAGCCGCATCTTCACCGTGAACGGCAGCTTCGTTGCCCGACGGACTGCTGTGAGTATCTCCTCCGCCTTTTTCGGCTCGCGCATGAGTGCCGAGCCCTCGCCGTTCTTCACGACCTTCGACGCAGGACACCCCATGTTGAAGTCCAGAATGTCCGCCGTCCCGATCTCCTCGATGTAGGCGGCAGCCTCCGTCGCCATCGCCGCAGATTTCGCAAAGATCTGCATTGCAATCGGACGCTCGCCCGCTTCCGTGCGGAGCATCTTCATCGTATGTTCGTTGCGGTAGTGGATGCCCTGACTGCTCACCATCTCTGCAAACGCGAGCGGACAGCCCATATCGTGTGCGATCACACGGTATGCCGTGTCCGTCACCCCTGCCATCGGTGCCAGAAAGACGGGATCATCGAATGTGAACGCTCCAATCTTTACCGGCTTCATCATCGCATTCACGGCTGGTTTCGCTCGTAGAGAACGCGCAGCCCCGTCAGCGTCAGGAAGTGATCGACCTTGTCAATCGTCTGCGATTCCTTTGCTACCATACGTGCAAAGCCGCCCGTCGCGACCACCTTCATCTCCATCGCAAGCTCCGCCTTGATGCGTCGGACGATCTCGTCGATCTGTCCGACGTAGCCGTAGATGATGCCCGCCTGCATGCCCTGGATCGTACTGCGGCAGACCACTGTCTTCGGCGGTACGAGTTCGATGCGCGGCAGCTGCGCCGCACGCTGAAAGAGTGCCTCCGCACTTGAGCCGAGCCCCGGTGCGATCACGCCGCCGAGAAAGTCCCCGTTTTCTGCCACGATATCAAACGTCGTCGCCGTCCCGATGTCGATGACGATGAGCGGCCCGCCATACTGCTCATGCGCGCCGATGACATTCACAATACGGTCTGCACCAATCGCACGCGGATTTTCGTAGTTCAGACGTATCCCGGTACGTATGCCAGGGCCCACAATCAACGGACGGATGCGGAAATACCGTTCGCACATCTTGCGCAGGGGAACGACAAGCGGCGGTACAACCGAGGAGATAATGATCGCCTTGATATCGGACATCTCAATGCCCTGATAACGAAACAACTCATTGAACAGGATACCGTATTCATCGCCCGTCTTCTGCCGATCCGTCGAGATGCGCCAATGCCGCAGGAGTTTTTTTCCCTCATACGCGCCCATGACGATGTTGCTGTTGCCAATGTCAAGTACTAGTAACAAGTTCTTTCCTCCGTACTATTTCTTCGGGCGAATGGACACATCCCCCGCCAACACACGCCGCTGTCCCTGCTCCGTATTGATCAGGAGTGCGCCCTCCGCATCGATGTCTGCCGCAACGCCCTCGAACTCCTCGCCCGCAGGTGCAATCACGCGGACGGTCTGACCGAGTGTCACAGCATATTCCCGCCACGCTGCGAGCACGGAAGCGAATCCATTGCGCTGCACATCTGCATAGAGCGCATCCATCGCACGCAGAAGCTCCTGCAAAAATGCCACGCGCGGCAGCGGCTCGCCCTTCATCTGCATCAGCGAAGTCGCAATCGAGCGCAGCCCCTCCGGGAAATCCTCGGGTGCAATATTTACGTTGATGCCGATACCAATCACAACGTAGTTCACGCGATCCATCTCCGCACTCATTTCCGTGAGGATCCCCACAAGTTTGCGCCCATCGTACATAATGTCGTTCGGCCACTTGATGGCTGCGCGCAGTCCAAATTTTTCCATTGCACGCGCCACTGCAACCGCGGCTATCAGCGTACACTTCGGCGCGTCCTGCGGCAGGAATGTCGGACGCAAGAGGATGCTCACCCAGATCCCCTTGCCGGGCGGCGAGAAAAACGCTCGCTCCATGCGCCCGCGTCCCGTCCCCTGACTGTCGGCGACCACCACCGTCCCATCCTCCGCCCCCGCACGCGCGAGATCCTTGAGCACAAGATTTGTCGAGTCCACGGCATCATAGCAGATCACCTTTTGCCCGATGAGTCGCGTCGTGAGCCCTCGTGTAATTTCCGTCTCGATCAGACGGTCGGGAGACGAACGCAGCACATAGCCGCTGCGCGGTGCACTTGAGATATCATAGCCGGCATCGCGCAGTGCCGCAATCTTCTTCCACACCGCTGCACGCGTCACACCGAGGCGCTCCGCCATTTTTTCGCCCGAGATATAGCCGCCCGCCGCGCGCAGGAGCTCCAACACATCCCTGCTCATATACACCATCCAATCAAAAAGCCGTTATCCGCCCCATTATAGCGCAGATAACGGCTTCCCGCCACAAAAATTGAAAATAAAAATAGTTTCTATGTCAATCTGACAGACTTCATTTATTAGCAGTTCCATAGCTTTCTACTAAATAGCTATGGAAAAGGGCACCATGCCGCCTAGATGCGTCGTGCCCGCACAAAATTGAGGTGTGTATTCATATTGTATACGGGAATGATAATACTCAACTTTGGTATATGCTTCTCACCTTTCTACAAAAAGTAAGCAGGAGCCCATATTAACGCTGGGTGATTACCACAGCTTCCATGGAGCGCTCCCCTCTTCCCAACGCTGTTCCAGTCGAATCTTATCCCGCTGTGTGTCCATGCATTGCCAGAACCCCGTATGCTTGTATGCGTGAAGCCCGCCGCTCCGCGCGATCGTCTCAAGCGGCTCCGTCTCAAAGACACACGCATCATCATCACGCAGATAGTCAAATACCGCCGGCTCTACCACCATAAAGCCGCCGTTGATCCAGCCACCGTCCTCCTTGGCCTTCTCAACAAAGCGGGTGACCTCATTGGTCGAGGATTCGATATCCAGCACGCCAAACCTGCCGCCCGGCTGGATCGCCGTCATTGTCACGATTGCCTGCCCCTTTGTCGCCTCATGCGCCGCGATGAGCGCATTCAGATCCACATTGCTTACGCCGTCACCATAAGTCAACATGAATGGTTCGTCACCGATATACTTTTGAATCCGCTTGATGCGGCAGCCTGTCTGCGCATTGAGCCCTGTATCGACGAGCGTCACCTTCCACGGTTCCGAGACATTGTTGTGCACCGTCATACTGTTCCCACGCGTGAAGTCAAAGGTGATATCCGAGGTGTGCAAGTAGTAGTCGGCAAAATACTCCTTGACCATATAGCCCTTGTAGCCGAGACAGATCACAAACTCATGAAACCCATAGTGCGAATAGATCTTCATGATGTGCCAGAGAATCGGCTTGCCGCCGATCTCGATCATGGGTTTCGGTCGGAGTGCCGACTCCTCGCTGATCCGTGTGCCAAGCCCGCCCGCCAAAATAACGACTTTCATGCACCTGCTCCCTTCCCCATAGAATGCTTCGTAAATGACAATAAAGTGACCTATCCCTACACTTTACGTATACGAAAAACAACACTGTCTCCAGATAAGAACTGACGCAAACATGGTCTATCATTCTCCGGTGTTCCCAACGCAGCGTATATGCTCTGCGCAACGGATTCCATTGCACCAAAATGCTGTGCCCCTGTCACATAACCAATCTGTACCGCAGTCTCTGTAAACTGCGCCCGCAGCGCCGCAATAAGACGCGCCACCGGATATGTACGCCGTCCATCGAGCGGCATAATGGTATCGTAGGTAAGTAATGGTATCTCATTCGGCAGACTCTCCATGGTATGCGCAAAGCTATTGTAGTTTCTCAGCAAGGCGTAGACAAAGCCGTTGGGACGCAGATGTTCATGGCAACTGTGGAAGAACGGGAGAATGCATGTAATCGGCAAATTATTGAGCGGGGCAGCAATAATGATGATGTCATAGAGGTCATGGATCTCCTCCGTGAGATGATCCAATGTATCCATATGCATGATATTGTCCGCCATGGAGCGAGCATCGGACAGATAGCGAGCATCGGTCACAACGGCATCGATCACCACACGTTGCCTCAGCTTGCGAAAATAATTGCGGACAGCCAGAAGCCCCTCGCCAAACATCGGCTCAATCATGAGTACATGAACGTGAGAGTCTCGTATATCCTGCTCCTTTAAAAAATGCTCCAAAAAGGCAAGATGCCCACGCGATTCCCACGGGTCAACCTTCCACTTTTCACAGAAGACCGGGCGCATAGATACAAGGCTCTTATAGTTTCCTTGCTTGGAACGCACATCATTCAGCGTTACCCCGCCAAAATGGTGGACGAAGGTATCCTTTGCAAGGATCTGACGGAATCCCGAACGACGGAGCATCGCAGAGAAGTCGTCGTCCTCAAAGTCACACATCGTATAACGGTAGTCTGCACGGATCTCGGGCACGTCAAAGAGATTCGGCACAACGCTCACAAATGGCATGAGAACAGCCCGCTCCTCCCAGAGGAGCGGGTCGGATACATTATGACGGGCGGCGAAGGTCTCCATCTCCCCCATCGCCTCGAATGTATTTGGATAATCCACAGGGATTCCCTGTGCATTCGAAATACAGTTTGAATTACAAGTTGGAACAACCCAGAAGACATTCTGCTCTGCTGCATGAACGGCAAGCAGATTTTCGAGCCAATGTGGCGTTGCCACAGCGTCATTGGAGAAGTAGACGACGTATTCACCCTCAACAATATGACGGGCGATGCCCCAGCCGAGGTGATTGTAGACGTTGTATTTCAGATTGATTTTCTTCTCGTGCGACAGACTGTCAAAATACGCCCCCGTTTCATCCGACGATCCATCGTTGATCGTAATGAGTTCGATGTCGCCGTGCGAAAAATCCGTGTGCCGGAAAAGGCTCTCGATAGCACAACGTGAGAACTCTACTTTGTTGTAGGCAGGGACTATAATAGATACGCGATATTTGAACCCCGTTCGGCGCGGTCGCTTGCGTGCTGCCTCGAAGGCCGCAAGTGTCTCTGAGAGGTATGTGTCCGCTCGTTCGGGGCGGCGCAGAATTTGATATTCCAAATCGAGCTGCCAGCGCAGATCCAAAAAGAGCGGACGCACTTCGTAGAAAAAAAACGTTCGTGTCTCTTCATGCGTTTCAGCCGCCAATGCCTTCGTCCCTGAATGAGCGGCATTCAGTGCATAGCGACGGCATTTTTCAACGAGCGTCCCATTCTCACGTGACAGGTATTCCGCGACACCATCCATTGCCGTGCAGAAGTCTGTCAGTACCTGTCGTACAGATACCGTGAGCCCATCACTCTCTTGAAGCGCAGCGGCAATATAGTCAACGGCCTCCTGCGCCGTCTCCATAATCTCTTCGTACCACAGCATAGACTACCCCTTTTCACATCTCTGCATCCACCCTGAAAGCGCTGCATCTCTTATGTTATCGTAAGAATCTCATATTCTCTAAAGGAAAAGCGCTGCTGCATCTTGTCCACGCAGCAGCGCCTAGACTGCTTTCTCTTACTTATTCCACTGGGTGACGTTGAATTTCGGCTCCGTTGTCGGAACGGGCGCGGGGCGGTCCTCTGCGGCATGCTCCGCCTCCTCGCTCGTCTGCGTGGAGTCGTCGATCACGACATCGACGGGAATCGGCAGCGGTTTTCCTGTGTCGTCCGCATCGTTGTCTTTATTCTTGTCGCTGATTGTGCCCTTTGTCATCAGTTCCTCGAGTTCGGCGGCATTCAGTGTCTCACGGTCAAGCAATGCGCTCGCGATGAGATCAAGCTTGTCGCGATTCTCGGTGATGAGGACGCGGCACGCCTCGTATGCCTCCTCGATGTAGCGGCGTACCTCGCGGTCGATCTCGCCCGCGACCTCCTCGGAGTAGTTGCGATCGCGGTTGAAGTCACGCCCGAGAAATACCTGATGGTTCTCCTCGCCGTAGGCAATGGGACCGATGGCCTCGCTCATGCCGTACTGCATAATCATGCTGCGAATGATCTGTGTCGCCTGCTGAATGTCGCTCGATGCACCCGTACTAATCTCGCCGAGTACAACTTCCTCCGCAACGCGCCCGCCAAGTGCGACCTTGATGCGGTCAAAGAGTTCCGAACGCGTACGGTAGGAGCGGTCCTCCTTCGGCAGAGAGAGCATATAGCCGCCCGCACGCCCGCGCGGGATGATTGTGACCTTGTGCACGGGGTCGGCGTGCTCGAGAAGCAGCCCGACGAGCGTGTGCCCACCCTCGTGGTACGCCGTGAGACGCTTCTCCTCTTCCGTCATGACGTGGGATTTGCGCTCGGGGCCCGCCAGCACACGCTCGATCGCCTCCTCCAGCTCCGCCATGTAGATCTTCTTCTTGTTGCGTCGTGCTGCAAGGAGCGCGGCCTCATTGACCAGATTGCTGAGATCTGCGCCCGTAAAGCCGGGCGTGCGGCGCGCAAGCACATCGAGATTCGCGTCCTCCGCAATCGGCTTTCCTTTCGTATGCACCTTCAAAATCGCCTCGCGGCCGCGCACGTCCGGCTTGTCGACAACAATCTGACGATCGAAACGGCCGGGACGCAGGAGCGCGGGATCAAGGACATCGGGGCGGTTGGTCGCCGCGATGATAATGATGCCCTCATTCGAGGCGAAGCCGTCCATCTCAACGAGCAGCTGATTGAGCGTCTGCTCACGCTCGTCATGCCCGCCGCCGAGCCCCGCTCCGCGCTGACGGCCGACCGCATCGATTTCGTCGATGAACACAATGCACGGTGCAGACTTCTTCGCCTGTTCAAAGAGGTCACGCACGCGTGAAGCACCGACACCGACAAACATCTCAACGAAGTCGGAACCGCTGATGGTGAAGAACTGCACGCCTGCCTCACCGGCAACCGCCTTGGCAAGGAGGGTTTTGCCCGTGCCCGGAGGCCCGAAGAGCAGCACGCCCTTCGGGATACGTGCACCTAGTTCGTTAAATTTATCCGGGGTCTTGAGGAACTCAACGACCTCCTCAAGCTCCTGCTTCGCCTCATCTGCACCTGCGACATCGGCGAACGTCACTTTCTTCTTATCGCTGACCATCAGGCGCACGCGCGACTTGCCAAAGTTCATCATACGGCCGCCGCCCATCTGAGACTGCTGCATGATGAAGAACCAGAATCCAATGAGAATCGCGATGGGAATGAGCGAGGTGAGCATCGTCTGCCACCACGGCGGCTCGGGCGGATTCTCCGCCGAGATCGTAATGCCCTTGTCTGCGAGCCGCTTGTAGAGTTCGTGATCGCTGTTCGGCGCATCGGGCGCAATCGTCGTGAACTCTGTCCCATCTGTGAGCGTACCGCGAATGTTGTTCTGGACAATGACGACCTTGTCCACTTCGCCCGCCGTCACCTTTGCATTGAAGTCGCTGTAGCCAAGCGCTGTCGCCTGCGGTGTCTGATGGCTGCCCGACATATAGTCGGCAACCGTCCACACGACAAAGAACATCAGCGCATAAAAAGCAAGGTTTCTAAGGATCGATTGATTCAATTCCTACCTCCTCTGCATCATTCGTAAACGGAACGCTTCAGCACCCCAATGTAGGGGAGGTTCCGATATCTCTCTGCATAGTCCAGACCGTAGCCCACGAGGAATTCGTCCGGAACCTCGTGCCCAAGATAGTCGATCTCCACGGGTGCCACACGGCGCGACGGCTTTGACAGGAACGCGCAGATCTTGATGCTCTTTGGATGACGTCCCTGCAGCATCTGCTTGAGGTAGTGCATCGTCGTGCCTGAGTCGATGATGTCCTCGATGATGATGACGTGCTTTCCCTCGATCGAGAAATCGAGATCCTTCAGGATCTTGACCTGACCGCTCGAAACGGTTGCTTCACCGTAGCTGGAAACAATCATAAAGTCAAAAGCGATGGGATGGTCGATGGCGCGTACGAGGTCGGTAAAGAAGACCGCAGCCCCCTTCAGTATTCCGACACAGTAGACGGTCTCCGGCGCATCCTTATAATCCCGTGCAATCTCCGCCCCGAGTTCCTGCACACGCGCTCGGATCTCGTCGGCAGAAAAGGAAATGCGCTCAATATCATCGCTCATCATCTGGCTATCGTCTCCTTCACAAATGCAATGCTCAAAATATTGCTGCTGGACTCCGTGATCGGTGCACGTACACTGCGCCGACCGCCGACCATCCAGAAAATCTCATGTGTCCCCGCAATCGCAATAAGGGGGATGTTATCCCTATCTTCGCGCGGGATTTTATCGTCAATCAGAACATCCTTGATTTTCCTGCGCCCGATGGGAAGCTGTATATAGTCTCCGGCGCGCCGCGTCCGCAGGACAAGCGACGGCATCTGGGCGAGGTCGGCATAGACCGCGTCCCGCCGTTCCATCCTGTGCCAATCATCCGCTGTCATATGCGTCAGACACCTGACATAAAACGTCATGCCCTGAAAGTTCATTATAGCATATTCGTCGCCTAAGGGAAGCAAAATTTCACTTTTTTCCGCAGAGCATTGTGCCCCAGGCGTGCGCGTGAGTGTAAGGGCACCGTAGCGTGCAGAGGCATGCCACCCGCCCGGCATCTCGGCACGTGCCACCCCCTTTGCGGTAATGAGCGCACGCATCCGCTCCTCGTGGAGATAGGAGAATTCCTGCGTCGCTCCCGTTTTATGCGCCCAAAAAAGGCGCAGAACGCGCCGCTGCATGGCCGGATGAAGCGTACGCAGCGCAGCGAGTAAGAGGCCCTCGGGATGTGCGACACGCTCAAACTCCATGCGTGCAAGCGCGCTAAGGAGGTCATCCTCCTCGGCGGCAAGCACACTCAGACGCGTGAGTGCATCGCGCACGGCGGGATTGTATGTACGTGCAAGCTGTGGTAGGAGCTCATGGCGGATACGGTTGCGCCGTGCGTCCAATGCGTCATTGGTCGCGTCATGGCGTGGGGCCAGTCCCCGCTCGGCTGCATACTGCTCGATCTGTGCACGCGTAACAGTAAGGAGCGGCCGCAGATGCAGCCCGTCCCACACACGCATCGCCGCAAGCCCTGCAGGCCCCGTCCCGCGCAGGATGCGCAGGAGCACCGTCTCAGCGAGATCGTCCGCATGATGTGCGAGGACAATCGCGTCACAGCCGCGCTCCGCATGCACACGGTGCAGGAAGTCATAGCGGCAGACACGTGCCGCCGTCTCAAGCGAAAGTCTATGTGTACGCGCATAGACAGGCACATCGCCCGCGCTGCAGATGCAGGGAATCGCGTGTGCGGCACAGAACGCTTCGACAAAACGCGCATCCGCAAGGGAATCCGCGCCGCGAATCCCGTGTTCGTAGTGTGCACAGATGATCTGTGCCCCGCCCGCCGCCCGCAGGCGCTCCAAGACGTCCAGCAGTGCGAGCGAATCCGTCCCGCCCGAACAGGCGACAAGGAGCGTACACGCAGGGCGGAAAAAATCCTGCGCGCGCAAAACGCGTTCCACAAGTTTTTGCACAATCAGCTCCATGAAAAAGGGCACTCCAAACGGAGTGCCCTTTGTTATCCTCATATCGACAGGTGCGCTGTGCGCACAGTCACTTTGGCATCAGCACATCCCTGTTTCAGCCACGGCGCGAGCCGCGTCCGCCGCGCTTGGAATCCGTCTTGCGGCGCAGATCCGTCAGCCGCTCATCACTGTCCTTCAGAAAGCGTGACAGCTTATCCTCGAAGGAGGGAGAGCCGATCTGCCGTGCAGCAGCAGTGCGGCGCATATCACGCGGGGGACGCGGGGGGCGTGCAGGAGCCGCAGACGGCTGTGCAGGTACTGCAGGCTTATCCTGAAGCGCCTTGATGGAAAGACCGATTTTGCCGCGATCGTCCACAGTAAGGACCTTGACCTTGACCGTATCCCGCTCTCGGAGGAAATCGTGCACATCGTTCACATAGACATCGGCAACCTCTGAGATGTGAATGAGCCCCGTCTTCCCCTCGGGGAGCTCGACAAAAGCGCCAAAATTGGTGATGCCTGTTACAACGCCCTCTACTACACTGCCAACTTCGATGGCCAAAACAACTCTTCCCTTCAACTTCAAACCGTCGGGGCGGCCCCCGCATTCATATTACCCGCTCATTATACAGGGCAACAATATCGTATGTCAAGAAATTCTCAGTTGTTGTTTGCACGCTTTCCGGGTGCATAGGGAAGCTCGCCAGCCCCTGTCATTCCCAGTTCTTCACGTGCCAGCTTCTCAATATAGGGGAGCTCGCCCAGACGTTCCTTCTCCGCACGCAGGCGATCATTCTCTGCCTGTGCCGCCGTGAGACGCTCCGTTGCGATACGCTGGTCCTCGTGCACATGGGAGAGGTAGAGCCCCTGCGATACAATCATCGAGCCGAAATAGCCCAGAATAAGGAGAACCGTGATGACGAACCAGCGCGGCCGCCTAGGTGTTCTTTTCCGTGCCATGCATCTGCCCTCTCTTCCTTGTCAGCATTCCCGTCAGTGTATCCGCCACATGCCGTGCTGCATCCTCACATGCACAGTCACGTGCCGCCCTGCGCATCGCCGGAATGCGATGCGCCAAAATTTCCTCTACTGCAGGAGCCATGCGCTCTCCCGGATGGAGCCATACCGCCGCGCCGCGCCGCGTCGCATAAATCGCATTCTCCGTTTCGGGCCCC
This sequence comes from uncultured Centipeda sp., assembly GCA_905372865.1. Classification (GTDB taxonomy): domain Bacteria; phylum Bacillota; class Negativicutes; order Selenomonadales; family Selenomonadaceae; genus Centipeda. The sequence continues at coordinate 16,165 of CAJPQT010000024.1, read as the reverse complement.
GGAATCGGATCGTGCAGGAGGAGCGGCAGTCCGGCTGCAAAGGCCTCACTGATCGTCAGTCCCCCCGGCTTTGTGATGAGGAGATCCGCCGCCCGCATAAGCGCAGACACCTGATCCGTATAGGAGAAAACACGGATAACATGCCGTGACGAGCATGCTGCATTGCGTGCATGTGCCTCAAGTGCGGCGTTCCGCGCTGCCACAACGAGGATGGAAAGCCGCTGCTCCACCTCCTCGAGTGCCGCGAGCGTCCGATCCATTCCCCCAAGGCCAAGCCCGCCGCCCATAAGGAGTAATGTCGGCAGGTTCTCGGTGAGACCGGCCTGCTTCTGCGCCGCTTCCCGTGCCAGAGAATAATTTGCGCGCACAATCGGAATGCCCGTCGCACGCACCGTATGCGGGTCGAATCCGCGTTCCGCCATCTCATCCGCCATCGTATTCGTCGCGACAAAATACTGATCTACGCCGCGCACGAGCCAGATCGCATGCAATGCATAGTCTGTCAGCAGCGCCGCAAGTGCGAACGCGCCGCCATGCCGCATGCGCCAGAGAGCCGCCGCTCCCTCAGGAAAGGGGTGCGTGGCAATGATAAGATCCGGTGCATAGGCCTTTATGATGCGTCCCATCGTACGCACCATCACCTGTGCAAATGCACTGCGCACAATGCCGCCGCTCGTATTCTTTCCCGCAATGCGAAAAAATACATCATAGAGATCGGGCACGAAGCGCAGCATCGTCAGATAGATGCGCTTCATGAGATAATGAACCGTGGAGACTTCACGCGCCATAAAATCGACAACATCCACACGCATCGTGTCTGCCTGCGCATGTTCCGCAAGTGCTGCACGAATCGCCTCAGCCGCGCGCATATGCCCGGAACCGATGGATGCCGTCAAGATGAGAATACGGGCACGCTCCATGCGCCACCTCCTCACACAGCTGCAACTATTCTATCACATTTTTGAACGGCAAACAAAACTTTTTTACGCGGTCAAGCCGCCGTCCACACGGTAAACGCTCCCCGTCACCCACGAAGCCGCCGGTGATGCAAGAAAGAGAATCACGGCGGCAGCTTCCTCAGCTGTTCCAATGCGCCCAAGCGGATAGTGGGCAGCCATCTCCCGCAGCTGCTCCTCACGCGGCAGGAGCGGGGAGAACTGCTGCTCCGTCAGCGGGGTCAGAACATCGGCGGGCGCAACGGCATTCACACGCACATCATCATACGCCAGCTCCAAGGCAAGCGAGCGTGTGAAAGCAATAATTGCCCCCTTGGTCGCCGCATACGCCGCGCAGAAATAATTTCCACGCAGGCCGGCATCCGAGGCGACATTTACAATGCATCCGCGTGCAGCGCGCAGCTGCGTCAGTGCCGCTCGCGTCAAGTGGAACGTTCCCTTGATGTTCGTCGCGATGAGTTCGTCGAGCGTCTCCTCTTGGAGATCATCCAGCGCTCCCTCCCGATAGATCCCCGCAGAGTTGACGAGAATGTCCACACCGCCGTATGCACACACCGCTTCCTCCACAGCGCGTGCGCAGTCCGCCGGACGCCCCACATCACCGCGCACAAAACGAGCCCGCTCTCCCGCCGAGAGCGAGGCCAGTACATTCTTCCCGCGCTCCTCATCACGCCCCATCAGAGCGACACACGCCCCACTCGCAAGAAAGAGTGCCGCTGCGGCCATCCCGATCCCCGAAGTTCCGCCAGAGATCAATGCGGTCTTGCCCGCAAAGGCATCGCCGGAGAACATTGTCTTGTCCATATCCATCCCACCAACAGACAAAAAAACCGGACTCCCCGTAGGAAGTCCGGTCGTGGCACAAAATCAGTTCACAGAATCCTTCAGAGCCTTGCCAGCCTTGAACACAGGCGTATTGGAAGCCGGAATATTGATTTCCTTGCCCGTCTGCGGATTGCGGCCCTTGCGTGCCTTGCGCGCCTTCACCTCGAATGTGCCGAAACCGATCAGCTGAATTCTGTCGCCCTCGGAAAGTGCACCCTTGACCGTCTCGAAAACGGCATTGACCGCCTTCTCTGCGTCCTTCTTTGTCAGACCTGCCTGCTCTGCTACGTTTGCGACCAATTCCTGCTTGTTCAAAGTAGCATCCTCCTTTAGATATTTTCCATTTTTCTTAGCGACCACAAGGGGCCGCGCTGTCATGAGAGAATTTAACAGAATTACATCGAAAAATCAAGTGGAAAATCAAAAAAAAGCGTTTTTTCCCTAAAAAACATGGGTTTTTTAACTATTTTCCCAAAATACAGGGGTGTACGGAATGAAAAGTGTGGTCAAATGGTCAATGTCATCCTGCCAATCAAGTTCAAACAGAGGGATGCGCGCGACCCGTTCATCGGGCAGTGCAAGATGATGCAGATAGATCACCTCCTGCGTATCAGGAAAATGCTCCATGAGGAGGATCTTGAGATCAGAGACAAGCTCACGCGAATAGACCTGCGTGATGATGAGATCCTGGGCCGGCGGTGACGCGACCGCGTCCTCATCCATCGCATCCACGATCGACAGCCCGTTCACTGGATCGAGACTGAGTGCTGCAAAGAGCGGCTCCAAAAAGCTCATCGCAGGCAGGATCTCGAGCGAAGCGCCCTCCTCCATCGCCCGCTCGCGCAGGATCTGCACCGTGCGCTCCGCGACGAAGGGGCTGCCTGGGACAAGATAGAGCACATCCATCTCAGATGCGCGTGCCAATAGGTCATCTGCAATGCGCTCATAGAGCTCGTCAAAGTCCTCAGCATTCTCGTAAAAAGCATCGTAGGTCTCATACGAAATTCCTGCCGCGTCCAGCGCCTCTACCGTCGGGTGAATGCGCGTACGCAGCAGGATATGCCGGGCCGCCTCGATGCGACCCCATGTCTCGCGCGTAATCAGCCCCGCATCCCCGGGACCGAGCCCCGCCACAGTCAGTTTGTAATCTGCCATTTCTTCACTCCCCACTGATCATCTGCACAACCTCGAGTGCTGTATCCAAAATCTCTTCGCGTTCCTTCGGCTGCAGGCGAATGCGATAGCCGTCTTCCTCGGGCAGCACTCCGACACGCCGCCCAAAGGCACGGTCGAGGCGCATGAGCGCCGGCAGCGACAGCTTCTCCCCCGCAGGCAGGATGAGATCAAGCACCTCTCCCTTTGCTGCGATGCCGCGTGCTCCGAAACTGCGTGCATAGTTCTTGATGCGTGCAATGTCGAGCAGGGCAAGCACAGGTTTCGTCGGCTCGCCGAAGCGGTCAATCAGCTCGTCAAGCAGTGCATCCAGGTCCTCGTTCGTCCGCACGGCGGCAATCTTCTGGTAGATCTCGATCTTGTGCATGGCATCGTCGATGTAGCCGCCGTCGAGATACGCCTCCACGGGCAGGTCGATGACCGTCTCCACAGGCGGCGGCGCAGGTACCTCGCCCTTCTTGCGTGCCACCGCTTCTTCCAGCAGCTTGACGTACATCTCAAAGCCGACCCCCGCAATATGACCATGCTGCTGTGCGCCAAGAAGGCTTCCCGCACCGCGGATCTCGAGATCGCGCATGGCGATCTTAAAGCCCGAGCCGAGCTGTGCGAACTCCTTCATCGCCTGCAGGCGCTTCTCTGCCGTCTCGCTGAGCACCTTGTCGCGCCGATAGGTGAAGTAGGCGAACGCCATCTTTGCCGAGCGTCCCACGCGGCCGCGCATCTGATACAGCTGCGAGAGGCCAAAGCGGTCAGCATCGTAGATGATGATCGTATTCGCATTGGCAACATCGATGCCGTTCTCAATGATGCTCGTCGCGAGCAGGATGTCATAATGTCCCTCGTAAAAGTCCATCATGACCTGCTCGAGGATATCCTCGTTCATCTGCCCGTGCGCCGAGGCAATGCGTGCCTCGGGCACGAGACGCACCAGATGCTCGCGCATACGGTCGATGCTCTCCACCCGGTTGTAGATAAAGTAGACCTGTCCGCCGCGTGCAAGTTCACGCTCAATCGCACCGCGGATCATCGCGTCGCTGCTCTCGACAACATAGGACTGCACGGGCAGGCGATCCGCCGGCGGTGTCTCGATGATGCTCATGTCACGCGCCCCTGCAAGCGACATGTGGAGCGTACGCGGGATCGGCGTCGCTGAGAGCGTCAGCACATCGACTCCCGCCGCGAACTCCTTGATCTTCTCCTTCTGCGTGACGCCGAACCGCTGCTCCTCATCCACGATCAGAAGGCCGAGATTCTGAAAGCGCACGCGTTTACGATTGAGGATCGCATGCGTCCCGATAAGGATGTCCACACGCCCGCGGGCCACATCGCGCAGCGTCGCTGCCTGTTCGCGCACAGAGCGGAAGCGGCAGACCACGTCCACCTTCGGTGCAAACTCCGCAAAACGTGCAGCAAATGTCTGGTAATGCTGCTGCGCAAGCACCGTTGTCGGGACGAGTACGGCGACCTGAAAGCCATCCATCGCCGCTTTGAATGCCGCGCGCACGGCGACTTCCGTCTTGCCGAAGCCGACATCACCGCAGAGAAGACGATCCATGGGCTTATCGCTCTCCATATCGCGCTTGATCTCCGCGACGGCCCGCAGCTGATCCCCCGTCTCCTCGTACGGAAACGCCTCCTCGAACTCGCGCTGCATCGCATCGTCAGGCGTAAAGGCATGTCCGTGCGCAAGCTGCCGCTGTGCATAGATCTCAAGCAGATGATCGGCAATGTCCTCCACGGACTTCTGCGCCTTAGCGCGCGCACGTGCCCAATCCGCCGTCCCCATGCGGTGCAGACGCGGCGCTGTGCCCTCTGCGCCAATGTACTTCTGCAGGAGACCGACCTGATCGGTCGGCACAAAGAGCTTGTCGTCTCCGCCGTATTGAATGCGCAGATAGTCGCGGTGACTGCCCGCAACCTCGATCGTCTCCACGCCGAGGTACTTCCCGATCCCGTGCGCCGCATGGACGACATAGTCACCGGGCGCGATCTCGCGAAAATGTCGTATGCGTTCGCCTGCCGATGCCGTGCGGCGCAGCTTCACCTTGTGCCGCCCGAAGATATCCTGCTCCGTGAGTACGGCAATGTGCGCCGCACTCAGTTCGAATCCGGCACGCAGTGCACCCGAGGCAACTGCAACAGCCTCCCTGCACTCCTCCCCCTCTCTGCGGATAAGAACGGCAGGGATCTTCCACCCCGTCAGCATATCGCGCATGACATTCGCACGCTCCACGCCGCCCGCAAGGATAAGCACCTGAACCCCGTCCGCAAGATAACGGCGCAGCTCGCTCTCGAGCAATGCAAACTGCCGTTGGAACGCCGTCATCGGCACCATCTGAAAGCCGATGCGTGCCGCAGGGGTGCACGCCGGGAAGGACCGGCTCATCAGTGCGGCAAAGATCTCATGCCCCGCTGCCCCTGCGGCAACCAAATCCTCCCACGAGAACAGGCGCGCCGCACGCACCTCATCTTCCTGCGCGGCATCCGCAAGCGCCGCGATCAGGCGTGACGGCTCATCGAAGATCGTCACACCCTCGCTGCCGAGATACGTCAAAAAGCACGCCTCCCCTTCATCATCCGCTGCACGCAGCGGCATGACAGAAGTCGTGCTGATATTCTTGATGGAGCGTTTCGTCATCGGGTCGTACTCACGCATGGAGTCGATCTCCGCGTCGAAGAATTCCACGCGAATCGGCGAGAGTGCATTGATCGGGAAAATGTCGACGATGCCGCCGCGTACGCTGAACTGTCCGACGTGCTCTACCTCCGCCGCATGCTCGTATCCGAGTGTATGCAGCCGCTCGAGCAAAGATTCACGCGGAAGATGTTCTCCGAGGCGCAGGGAAAGTGCGGCACGCGAAAATTCTGCCGTACTCAGCCCTCTCTGCGCCGCCGCCCCGATGTCCGCAAGCACGATGATGGGCTCATGACGCAGGAGGCGGGCGAGGATATTCATGCGCTGTGCCGAGCGCTCCAGCCCCTTCGCCGCACCATGCGCGGCGAAGTCCATGCGGTCCAGTTCCGGCAGCTCGTAGACATCCGCCTCCGGCAGCAGCGTCTCCAGATCTTCCCTCCACGCGCGCAGCGCCTCGCGTCCACTCGTCAGGATAGCGAGCGGGCGCGGGCTGCCGTCATAAGCGGCGGCAGTTGCAGCGTGCTTCATGGAGCCGGAAAAGCCGTGCGCAAGAATCTGCTGCGGCGCAGCATCCAGCGCTTCTGAGAGCGCACGCACGGAACGATCCGCACGCAGAATGGAAAAGAGCACGTTCATTTGGGAGCTGCAGCGAGCGCTGCACGCACAAAGCCTGCAAAGAGCGGATGCGGATGATTCGGACGCGACTTGAGCTCCGGATGGAACTGCGAGGCGACGAACCACGGGTGATCCGCGATCTCCACGACCTCCACAAGACGATTGTCCGGGCTTGTGCCCGCGATCACCAGCCCCTTTTCCTCGAGCTGTGCACGATAGGCATTGTTGAACTCAAAGCGATGGCGATGCCGCTCACTGATCTCGCTCTCACCATACTCCGCGCGGGAGAGCGAATTATCCGCAAGGACGCAGGGATACGCGCCGAGGCGCATCGTGCCGCCCTTCTCCTCCACGTCCTGCTGATCCTCCATCAGGGCAATAACAGGATGCGGCGTCTCCACCGCAAACTCCGTGCTGTGCGCGTTCGTGAGCCCCGCCACATGGCGCGCAAACTCGATGACTGCACACTGCATGCCGAGACAGAGGCCGAGGAACGGTACCTCGTGCTCGCGCGCGTACTGAATCGCGCGGATCTTTCCCTCAACCCCGCGGTCACCGAACCCGCCGGGCACGAGAATCCCCTTGCAGCCGGCGAAGAGTTCATCGAGATCCGCATTCGGCTCCTCGAGTTCCTCCGCATTGATCCACGCGATCTTCACCTGTGCATCCTGTTCGATACCGCCGTGATGAAGGGCCTCCGTCACAGACATATAGGCATCCGGCAGAGCGACGTATTTGCCGACAACGGCGATCTTCACCTTTTTCGCGGGATGGTTGATCTTAAAGACCATCTTCTCCCACGCCTCCATATTGGAGGGATCAAACGCCATTGCCATCTTCTCGAGCACGATGCGATCCAGCCCCTCCTGCTGCATCATGAGCGGCACTTCATAGATCGTAGATGCCGTACGATTCTCGATGACGGCATCTGCATCCACATCACAAAAGAGCGCAATCTTCTCCTTCATCTCGCGCGGAATCGGCTGCTCCGTACGACAGACAAGGATATCCGGCTGAATGCCGATGGCGCGCAGCTCCTTGACGCTGTGCTGGGTCGGCTTCGTCTTGAGTTCTCCCGCTGCACTGATGTAGGGCAGCAGAGTGACATGGATATACAGCGCGTCGTTCTTGCCGACCTCCTTCTTGACCTGGCGGATTGCCTCGAGGAAGGGCAGACTCTCGATGTCACCGACCGTCCCGCCGATCTCCGTGATGACGACATCGGCATTGTCCGCCTTTGCCACATCGTAGACACGCTGCTTAATTTCGTTCGTAATGTGCGGAATCACCTGCACCGTCGAGCCGAGATAATCGCCGTGGCGCTCCTTGTTGAGCACGGTGGAGTAGACCTTGCCCGTGGTGATGTTCGAACGCTTCGTGAGATTGATGTCGATGAAGCGCTCGTAGTGCCCGAGATCGAGATCCGTCTCCGCCCCGTCGTCCGTAACGAACACCTCACCGTGCTGATAGGGGCTCATCGTACCGGGGTCGATGTTGATATAGGGATCAAATTTCTGGATGGTAACCTTCAGCCCACGATTCTTGAGCAGACGACCAAGTGACGCTGCCGTAATGCCCTTGCCCAGCGATGAAACCACGCCGCCCGTGACGAAAATATACTTTGCCATGTCGTTCCTCCGCTCGACCTAGATCAGTTCTGAATGCTCTCGAGTTTCTTCTTGCGCGCTGCTTCCTTCGTAATGGCAGTTTTCGCGGCTGCCCCTGACGAACGGGATGAGGAGCGCTTGACCTCGGGCGGAACCCACTCCATCAGCCCCCATTTGCTCTCGCCCTCATAGTGAAAGCGGCTGTCCATATTCATCATCGTGTAGATCTCGGAGATTGCCACTGCGAGCGACTGCACCGGCTTGTGCGTCACATCGATGACCTCGAGGATCAGCTCCTTGTAATGCACCGGTGTCCCCTTCTTCGCGAGGAGATGATAGGCGGCATCCACTTCCGACATGTGTTCAAAATCCATAGATACGCTCCTTTCAAGCGACAATTACATCTTCTCCGGTGCCGTGACGCCGAGCACACCAAGGCTGTGGCGAATGACGCGTCCCGTCGCCAGCACAAGAGCCAGGCGTGCCGATGCGAGCGGCGGCTCCTGTCCGACGATGCGGCATTTATTGTAAAATGCGTGGAATGCGCCCGCCAGTTCATGACTGTACCGCGCGATACGCTGGGGCGCAAAGTCGGATGCCGCACGCGCGATTTCCTCGGGATAGGAGGCAATCTTCTTGATGAGTGCAATCTCCGTCTCATCCGTCAGAAGCTCGAGTTCTGCGCCGTCCTTCACATCGATGCCCGCCTCATCCGCCTGACGGAAGATGCTTGCGATGCGTGCATGCGCATACTGGATATAGTAGACGGGATTCTCATTGGACTTCTTCGTTGCAAGATCAAGATCAAAGTCCAGCTGGCTGTCCAGGGAACGCATCAGGAAGAAATATCGTGCCGCATCGACACCGACCTCCTCCATCAGCTCCCGCAGCGTAACCGTCTCACCCGTGCGCTTGCTCAGCTTTACGATCTGACCATCGCGGTAGAGACTGACCATCTGCAGAAGCAATACCGTCAGGTGCTCCGGATCATGGCCTAGTGCCGCCATCGCTGCCTTGACACGCGCCACATAGCCGTGGTGATCCGCCCCCCAGATATTGATGAGCCGCCCGTACCCGCGTGTATACTTATTGTCATGGTACGCAATGTCCGCCGCGAGATAGGTTGGTACACCGTTGTCACGGAAGATGACGCGATCCTTGTCGTCGCCGTAGTCCGTCGAGCGGAGCCAGACCGCCCCCTCCTGCTCGTACGCTTTGCCGCGCGCAAGGAGCACGTCCACCACGCGGCGCACAGCATCCGGATGGAGTGTGCGCTCGCTGTACCAGCGATCGAATGTCACGCCGAAATCCGTCAGATCTTCCTCAAGTGCCGCCAGCTTCTCACGATAGGCGACATCTTGAAAGAGCCGCAGACGTTCCTCCTCGGGCAGGGCAAGATACTTGTCCCCATCGCGATCAATGATGCGCTGTGCCGTCTCCACAATATCCGCCCCGTGGTAGCCGTTCTTCGGGAACTCCACAGGCTTTCCCAGAAGCTCCAGATAGCGCGCATTCACTGACACGGCAAGGAGATTCATCTGATTGCCCGCGTCGTTGACATAGTACTCACTGTCCACGTCATAGCCCGCTGTACGCAGCAGCTTCACCAGTGCCGAACCGACGGCAGCGCCGCGCCCATGCCCAACGTGGAGCGGGCCTGTCGGGTTCGCACTGACGTATTCCACCTGTATGCGCGGTGCCCCGTTCGGCGGCAGCGTGCCGAACGTCTCCCCCGCCGCGAGCACGGCGCGCAGAGTATCGGCGATCACAGATTTTTTGAGATAGAGATTGAGGAAGCCGGGCCCCGCCACCTCCGCACGTTCGAGCCAGTCCCCCGTCAAGTGTTCCTGTATCGCTGCCGCAATCCTCTGCGGCGGCTGACGAAAAACACGCGCCGACTGCATCGCAAAATTGGTTGCAAAATCACCGAGCTCCTTTTCCGGCGGCTCTTCCAGAAGAATGGGGGGAAGCGCACCGCCCTCCGGCAGCTGCCCCGCAGCCACTGCTTCCTCTACGGCACGTATGAGCGCCTGCTCTATCTGCTGTTTGATATCCACCTTGCTTAATTCTCCTTTACATCGGCTCGATTCGTATGTCCAGTGTGTTGTCACTCTGCCGCACGCCATCCACATAGAGCGTATAGAAGATGTATGCCTCCTCCCGCCCGTCAGGAAATGTACGCATACGCAGACGCCGCGTCAGTGTCTTGATGAGGAACATGCCGTATGGCGTACGATAATTGCTCGTGCGTTCCTCGCCGGCAGCAAAGTGCTGTGTCCAACGTACAACGCCGCGTCGCTGCAGCATGATGCCGGAGGCACCGATGCGCAGCACCGTAGGTATGCTCTCCCCCTCGATCAGTTCGCCGTCGTCATAGCTCACGTAGCGGCTCTCACCACGCAAAAAACGCCGTCCCGTAACGGACAGCGCAATGCGGCTCTCCTCGCCCGCAGCATCCACCTGTCTCCCATCGAGGAAGACGCGCACCTGCTCCGCACCCTTCATCGAATACTACCTCCGATAAAAAGTGTTCTGCATAACCTGAGCTTCCTAATTCTGATCGACAGCAATTGCAAGATCCACCAGCTGACCGTCCAGATTCATCTCCACGATAAGGTACTGCCCGTCGCTGATCTTGACATCGAAATCCTTGCCCACGCTCAGCGACGGCGTAGAGATATCTACATCGAGCCCCAACCCCGTAATATTCGTTGCAGTGTGCGCCGTCAGCATATTGCTCAGCTCCGAGATCGCGCTCTGCGCCATCTCGTCAAAGGTTTCGACCGGCATGCCCATCATCATCTGAGAAGCGATGGACTTCGCCGTATCCTCACTCATATTATAGACAACATTTCCACGAATCTGCTTGGTAAAGCCGACCAGCATCGACACACCAAGGCTTTTGACCCGGTTCGAGGCGGCGTAGAGTTTCGTCCGCGTCGGCTCCGGAAACCCCAGCATCGGCATCACCGTTGTAAAGGCATCCACAAAAGGATTGATCAGTTTTGCATCCATTGATTACGCTCCCTCTGCAAAGCCCACATTCATCCGTACCATTCCGATTGGCAGCCGTACGCTGATACAGAACGTCGTCATACGAGGGCTGACAATATGCACCTGCGCTCCGTGAATCGTCCCCGGCGGCGTCAGGCGCAGTTCTTTTCCCTCAAGCACGTTATTGATCTTCGAGACGGCACGTCCGGCAAGGATGTTCGCAGCCTCCTCCACGGCATCCACCGCCTCGGCTTCGTCGAGCTCTTCCACCGTCGCGCGTCCGAGCATGTGCATCGCGAACAGTTTGATCACCGGCTCATCCACGTAGAGGATCGCACGGCCCGTTGTATAGCCCGTGATACCGATAATGACCGCCGCACCGCTCACGTCAAGCGAGCGCGATTCGTACAGCTCAATCGCAGCCTCCCCTTCCATGCCAAGGAGGCCTACAAGCCCCTGCTGAAGCGCCCGCCCAAACGGTTTGGCATAGAACTCACGGAAGGCCGCTTCCTTGCTCACTGCTGTCTCACAGATCAAATGGAGTGTATCCACCAGATCGGATTTCGACACCGGCTTTTGCAGAAACGAACGAATCCCGACAGCCTTCCCCTGCGCGATCAGTTTCAGATCCTTCATCGCGCTGATCATCAGAATCTTAGCCTTCGCATCTGCGGTCAGAATGCGTTTGCTGCACTCCAGGCCATTGGCATCCGGCAGATTCATATCCATTGTTACGAGATCCGGACGCAGCTCCGTGTACAGCCGCATCGCCTCTACTGCATCCGCAGCCATTCCGCAGACCTCGAAATCCGTATCCTTCAAGTTTTCGGCAATCATCATGCGGCTGATCTTCGAATCATCCACGATCAGTACGCGCAGCTTCCCCATACAACTTCACCCTCTTTTACGGATCATTTCATGCATTCCCTATTATACACGAAACGGTGGCTTTCGTCACATATTTTTTGGCAAAACTTCGACCCAGTACCCATCCGGATCTTCGACGAAGTAAATTCCCATCTCCGCATTCTCATAGCAGATAATGCCCATCTCTGCATGTTTTGCATGGGCCGCTGCATAGTCGTCCGTATGGAGTGCGAGGTGAAACTCCTTCTCCCCAAGGTTATACGGCTCCGTACGCCCGTGCAGATACGTCAGCTCCAGCTCAAAATCCGTCGCACCGTCCCAGAGATAGACAAGCGTGAACCCCTCCGCCGCAAGGCGCCGCTTCTCACGAAATCCGAACGCCTTCGCATAGAAATCCATACTGCGTGCAAGATCCAGTACATTAAAATTTACATGAGTAAATGTAAACGCCATCATACGCCTCCTGTTCAAAAACATTGTATTACGGAAAAACTGCATATGCAGTAACAAATGCAAAAACTACGAACGCCTCACACGATCAAAGAGTTCCGTCACCTCGGGCGCCGGCTCTGCGTCCAGTTTGCTCACAATGTAAATCGCAAGAAGCCCAAGAATGAACCCGGGCACAATCTCGTAGAGGCCGAAGAGTGCCAACTGCTTCCAGACCAGCACGGTCATGCCGCCTGTCACAATGCCCGCGAGTACCCCCCGCTCCGTCGTGCGCCGCCAGAAGAGACACATGAGAAGTGCGGGACCGAATGCGGCACCAAAGCCGGCCCATGCATACGCCACCATATCGAGGATGAAGTTGTCCGGGCTGAGCCCGAGGTAGATCGCCGCCGACGCAATGACGAGCACCGAGAGGCGGCTCACCCAGACGAGCTCCGCCTGCTGTGCATGCGGACGGAAGCTGCGCCGATAGATGTCCTGCGCGAATGCCGATGCCGCGACGAGCAGCTGCGCGGAGGCCGTGCTCATAATCGCCGCGAGCACCGCCGCAAGAATCAGTCCTGCGACAATCGGCGGAAAGAGCTCCCCTGCCATTGCGAGAAATACCGTCTCCGCCGCCGTTCCTTCGAGCGGTGTGCGCAGATAGACCACACCGACCATACCGACTAGAATCGCAGCAGAGAGCGAGATCACCACCCATACCATTGCAATCCGCGTTGCCTGCGGCAGCTCCTCCGCATGGCGGATCGCCATGAAACGCACGAGAATATGCGGCTGACCGAAGTAACCGATGCCCCACGCCATCAGCGAAATGAACTCGATCAAGCCGAGCGTCGATCCGTCCGCCTTCGTCAGCGGCGAGAAAAACGACGCATGCTCTGCATAGATCAATTCCGCCGTCGCTCCGAACCCGCCGAGCATAACCGCTGCGCCCACGGGAACCACGAGAATGGCAAAGAACATCATCACACCCTGGATAAAGTCCGTGCGCGACACGGCGAGAAAGCCGCCGACCAGCGTATAGAAGACCACAACGCCTGCACCCGCAAAGAGCGCCGTCAGATACGGCAGCTGAAAAATTGTCTCGAAGAGGCGCCCCGCCGCAACGAAGCCGGACGACGTATAGAGGATGAAGAAGATCAGGATAAAGATCGCCGGAACCACGCGCAGCGCTCCCGACGTAGCAAAAAAACGGTTCTCAAAGAAATCCGGCAGCGTCAATGAGTTGTTCGCCAGTTCCGTATAGATGCGCAGCCGCGCCGCGATGAACTGCCAGTTTGCCCATGTTCCAAGCGTGAGGCCAAGCGCGATCCACCCCGCATTGAGCCCTGCCACATACGCAAATCCGGGCAGGCCCATGAGCATCCAGCCCGACATATCCGAGGCCTCGGCACTCATCGAGGTCACCCAAGCGCCGAGCTTTCGATTCCCGAGAAAGTAGTCGCTCATATTGCGTGTGCGCCGGTAATAATAGACACCGATCCCCATCATGACGATCATATAGACAATAAAAATAATGCTGATCTCAATTTGCTCTGCCAAAGAAAAATCCTCTCGCTCGATCAGGAAATATCAAAACATGCCGTTCATTATACGGGATTTTTCCCCGAAAAGCAAAGTTTTTCACGAATTCCTGCTAATCGGCATAAAAAAACCCCGCATACGCGGGGTTGCTCTCCAAAACAAGCGGATGCTACTCCTGCTGCTCGAACAGAGACTTGTCTACGCCGCAGAGCGGACAGACGAAATCATCCGGCAGATCCTCGAAGGCCACACCCGGAGCCAGATCGTAATCGGGATCTCCCACAGCCTCATCATAGACCCACCCGCAAACTGTACAAACCCATGTCTTCATGGGAAGCCCTCCTTCATATATACACAGAACTATAATATAACACACAGGTGCATCAGGAAGTTTGTTCGCACATAAATTACTACCCAATAACAATTATTATATTACAATATTTTTTTTTGTTTGGCTAGTCCTTTCAGAAAAGATTTCTATAGATTTTTTCTATGGCGGTATTCCGTCGGCTTAACGCCCATGTGTTTTTGGAAGATCTTGCTGAAATAGCGCGTATCTTGGTATCCACAGGCAGCGGCAACCGCATAAATCTTCTCATCGCCCTCACGCAGCATCTGCCCCGCACGGCGCAGACGGCAGTCCGTGAGATAGGAACTGAACGAAGTACCGCAGCGCGCAAAGAGTTTGTGCAAATAGCTGACGCTGAGCCCGAGTTCGTCCGCAACCTCGCGCACGGTAATCGGCTCCGCCATGTGCTCCTCCATGTGTCGGATGGCGTGCAGGAGATAGCCGCGAATCGGCTCCTCCTGCGGCAGGCTGAGATGAACACAGTCTCCGCCCTCTGCACCACTGTCATCGTGCAGGCGGAAGCGCCGCTCCTCGATATGATCCGCTGCAAGACGCACAGCGGCAGCAAGTTCGTCATCATCGAGAGGCTTTAAGAGATAGGCGCATACACCGAGGGAAATTGCTCTCTGAGCGAGCTCAAACTCACCATATCCCGAGAGAATAATGTACTCTGCATGCAATTCCTCACGAAGCTGCGCAATCACGTCGAGCCCGGAGAGGCCCGGCATCTTGATATCTACGATCAGCACATCGGGACGGTGTTCCCGCGCAAGAAGAATCCCCTCCATACCGCTGCCCGCCGCACCAACGACTTCGGCACCAAAATCCGCCCACGGGGTCAGCCGCACAATGCCCTGCCGCTGCATGGGTTCATCATCAATCACAAGCACTTTAATCATAATGAGGAGCCTCCTCCCGAAGCTTCAGTGTCAGTATTGCCTCTGTTCCCTTCCCCTCCGCACTGTCCAGTGTGATTCCGCAGCCGTCATCCCCGTTCAGCATCGCGCGCATATACACATTATAGAGACCAAAGTGATTGTCGTTGCGCCGTGCGAGTACCTCCTGCCGACACTCCTCCGACATCCCATGTCCATTGTCCTTCACGCGAAAGATCAGATGCCCGCCCTCTTTCGCCCCCGTGATCGTAATGCATCCGCCGCTCTCGGTCATCTCAATCCCATGCTGTATTGCGTTTTCAACGAGCGGCTGAAGGATCAGCTTTGGCACGTAGCAGGCATAGACCGATGCATCCACACGTACTTTGACTTTGAGACGCCCCTCGAAGCGACGCTGCTGAATCTTCAAATAGGTGCGCAGAAAGGTCAATTCCTCCGCCACTGTCACAAAATCCTTCATGCTAACTGAGGCGCGCAGAAGCTTCCCAAGCTGCACGGCAATGTCAGCCGCGCCCTCGCTGTCGCCGAGCTTTGCACTCCACTTGATGAGATTGAGCGTATTGTACATAAAGTGCGGGCGAATCATCTCCGTGAGCGACTTCACCTGCGCGACGCGCAGCGTCCGCTCCCGCTCCCGATTCTCCGCGAGCAGCGTGCGAATATGTTTGATCAAACTGTTAAACGTCAGCGCGAGCTCTCCGATCTCATCGCTGCGCCCAGCATCGACCTGTACGGAGAAATCATCACTGCTGCGCGCACATCGCATTGCTGTCGCAAGCACATGAAGCGGCCGCCAGAGTTGTTGACTCAAGCGATCGGCAAGATATGCCGCCATGCAGAGTGCAACGGCATCCGCTATGAGCACGATGCAGAAGAGCGCATCGAATGTCCCAGCGTCCACGTTCTGCGGCAGACGCACCGCAATATGGTCTGCCGCACAGAGGACGATCACAGAGGAAATCAGCAGAGAACAGAGACTTCCGAAAAGAAGATAGACAAATAATCTCTTTTGATAACTGATCCGATACCGTTCCATGACTTGCTCTGCCCTCCTCCGTCCGCAGAAAAGGCAGCGGATAACCATAGAAAGCAAAACCTTCCTTAATGTTCAGACTATAAAGAAAGAATACGGATAAAATCACTTTCTGTCAAGTAAAATCATAGATAATTTGCAAAGTATACTTTTCAATATTAACCAAAAGGAAAACCGCCACACATGGTGACGGTCTTGGAAGGGGAAAATATGGGAATGGGGGGATGGGGGAAATGGGGAT
>CAJPQT010000023.1 GCA_905372865.1 uncultured Centipeda sp. | reverse complement strand
TTGTGTCTGCGGCACTGTCTCCACCCATATTAACTGAGATTAAATCTTATTATATATGGGAATGAAAATAACTATCAAGCAGAAATTTCAGAAAAGTTGATGAGTATCTGAAAAAATGATTTGAATTCTTACCAATCCTGTGTACGTGTGTTATAATGAAAGGACAATGTAGGGATACGATTGATTGGGAGGAAGTTGCGATGAATGAATCCATCAAGGCGGTACAACTGACACATGTGGACGGTGCACGCTCGGATGTCTCTGCGTTTGGCGCAGATGTGACGGCGCGTGCGGTCGCGTTTCACGAAGGTCTGCCGACGTATGCGCCGACACCGCTCGCCGATCTCAGAGGGCTCGCGGCGGTGCTGGGGCTCGGGCGGCTCGCGGTGAAGGACGAGAGCGGACGTTTCGGACTGAGCTCGTTCAAGGGGCTTGGGGCGAGCTATGCCGTTGCATGCTATCTTGCACAGTACCTCGGGCTCCCCGCGCGTGCGATGACGTATGAGAACCTCACGCAGCCGGAGCAACGCGACCGCCTGCGCAAGATCACGCTCGTCACGGCGACAGACGGCAACCATGGGCGCGGCATCGCATGGACGGCAAAGATCTTTGGGCTGTTTGCCCATGTCTTTATGCCGAAGGGCGGCTCGCCCGAGCGCCTCGCGAACATCCGCGGGCTCGGTGCGGAGGCATCGTTTACGACGTACAACTACGACGACACCGTGCGCCATGCGGCGAACCTCGCGAAGGAAAAGGGCTGGGTGCTCGTGCAGGACACGGCGTTCGACGGCTATACCGAGATCCCGCTTTGGATCATGCAGGGCTACACGACACTTGCGCATGAAGCGATGGCGCAATACAACGAAACGCCGACCCATATCTTCCTGCAGGCGGGTGTCGGCTCCCTGCCGGGGGCGATCGCAGGCTACTTTGCGGCGCATGGCGGCAAGAACCGCCCCGTGATTACGATCGTTGAGCCGAACCGCGCGGACTGCATCTATCGCACGGCTGCCGCCAGTGACGGCGAGCGCCACATCGTGACAGGCGAGATCAACTCGATCATGGCGGGGCTCTCCTGCGGCGAGCCGAACCCGATCGCATGGGAGATCCTGCGGGATCATGCCGATCACTTCGTCTCCGTGCCCGAATGGGTCGCGGCGAAGGGCATGCGCATCCTCGGCAACCCCATGGGCGACGACCCGCGCGTCGTCTCGGGCGAGAGCGGCGCGGTCACCACGGGGCTCGTCGCCGAGCTCATGCAGAACCGCAGCCTCGACTACCTGCGCGATCGTATTGGGTTGAACAAGGAGTCGCGCATCCTCTGCATCTCCACCGAGGGCGACACCGACCGCACGAACTACCGCCGCGTCGTCTGGGACGGGCTGTACCCGAGCTATTGAACGTGTGTATGAGAAACAGCCCTGTGCATATGCATGGGGCTGCTTTAGGTGATTTCTATGGAGCAATATCAACCGCCGTTTCATATGACGGACGACATCGTTATGCTGCTCACTGAGATCAGTGAGCAGATTGGCCGCATCAGTGTTTTGCATGGAACGGTGAATCCACACCTCAGACGTGCGAATCGGATTCGGACAATACATGCCTCTCTTGCCATCGAGCAGAATACTCTCTCGTTGGGACAGGTGACGGCGATCGTGCGTGGCAGACGGGTGCTCGGCAACCCCAATGAAATAAAAGAAGTCCAAAATGCCTATGAGGCGTATGAAATGATGCTTCGGCTCGACCCTTTGTCCATACATGACCTGCTTGTAGCACATGGGCAGATGATGGCGGGGCTTATCTCGGAGAGCGGCAGATTCCGTACAGGCGATGTCGGTGTATTTGCAGGAGAAAGGCTTGTCCATATGGCGCCGCCTGCACATTTGGTAGCGGAGCATATTCAGAATCTCATGGAGTGGTATGCGCGCACCGCATTGCACCCGCTCCTTAAGAGTGCCATCTTTCATTATGAGTTTGAATTTATCCACCCATTTGCCGACGGCAACGGGCGTATGGGACGCATGTGGCATACACTCCTGCTGGGGCAGTGGAAGGAAGTACTTTTTTGGCTGCCGGTTGAGGAACTGATTCGTGCGCGGCAACAAGAATACTATGATACACTCGGAGCAGCAGATGCACAGGCAGACAGTACGGACTTTGTGACGCTCATTCTGTGTATTCTGCGGGATGCCATAGCAGAACTTGATCGCACACATGGCCAAGAAAGCGACCAAGCTTCCGATCAAGTCATGGTGATGGATGCAGATCTACAGCGGCTTCTGTGTGTTCTCGGGGACGATGTCCTGTCCGCCGCAGAGCTGATGGCGCGCTTCGGACTCTCTCATCGTCCGAGCTTCCGCCGCCGTTACCTAGCACCTGCGCTCGCCGCCGGTCTCATCGAGCGCACCATTCCGGATAAACCGCAGAGCAGCAAGCAACGGTATCGGCGGTGCAAGAGATAGAGACGGTGCCGGTGCTGAATTTAGCCGCGCAATCTTGGCACATCTTTTTCGCCCTGGCATCGCCCTCGATCCTCCACATGACGGGCGACTATGCGTCCGGTTTATTTTCTTGGCAGAAAAAATCTGCTGCCAACCGGAGAACTTCATTTGATCAGTGATTCCTTAACCCCCAATAGATACAAAATACCCCTGCGCCGAAACGGTGCAGGGAATTTTCTGTTTGGAAAAATTATGATTTTTGTAGAAAACGGAAATGAAAAGGAGATCTGACACGAAGAAAACTCCGTTTCTGTTGAAAAACGGAAGTACAATAGGTATAATGGGCATAGAAATTTCCGTTTGTAGTAGGAGGGAAGCGGCATGGACACGCGTGCAGGATATGAGCGACAGAATCTGACAGGAGAACTCACCTATCGCTCGTTTGTCCCGTCGCCACTGCCGCCCGCTCCGCCAGTTGATCTCGGTGCGGAGGGCGTGGAACTCCTGGTTGCGGCGCATCGTCAGCTCGCATTGCTTGAGGGGCTTGCGGCGCGTATTCCGAATATGGAGCTGTTTGTCTCCATGTACGTTCGTAAGGAAGCACTGCTCTCCTCCCAGATTGAGGGGACACAGGCGACACTTGAGGATGTGCTCGACCCGCTCGTGGATGTAAATGTCAATCGGGATGTTGCGGATGTCGTGAACTACATCCGAGCGACGGAGTTCGCACTGCGTCGCCGCAGAGAGCTGCCTCTCTGTAGTCGTCTGATTCGTGAGATGCATGGTGTTCTGATGGAGGGCGTGCGCGGGCAGGAGAAATATCCCGGCGAGTTTCGGCGCACGCAGAACTGGATCGGTGGGGCGGGCAGCACGCTAAAGAACGCACGCTATATTCCGCCGAATGTAGAGGATATGAATGCGGCGATGTCCGCACTTGAGACGTATATGAACGCAGAGGACACACTCGATCCGCTGATTCGTACGGCACTCGTTCACTATCAGTTCGAGACGATTCACCCCTTTCTTGATGGGAATGGACGCATCGGACGGCTGTTGATTGCACTTTTCCTGATGGAGCAAAATCTCCTGAGTACGCCTGCACTCTACATCTCCTATTTCCTGAAGCAAAACCGTATCGAATACTATGACCGTATAACCGAGGTGCGGCGCACCGGGAATTATGAGCAGTGGATCCTGTTCTTTCTGCGTGCGGTTGCGGTGTCAGCAGCGGATGCTGTAGCGACGATCGACTGCCTGCACGCGCTTCATGAAAAGAATGTGGGCGTGCTCACGGATGGGACGAATAAAAAGCAGCTTACCACACTGACAAAACTCTTTTCCTACCTCGAAGCACATCCTATTATCGATGTGAAAAAGACTGCCGAGGCACTGGGAACATCCTATAACGCCGTCTCGCGCGCCGTTGCGGTACTGATAGAAAAGGGGGTCTTGGAGCAGCGGACGCAGGTCGGCAAAACACGGATTTATTCGTATGCTGCGTATTTGGAGATTTTGCGGGGGGATACGTGATCTGTCAGTGCGATGCGATCAGCTTAAACGGTATGACGTGGCATACGCTTCTGCCATGTCTTTTTTGATATGTTGAAACAATACTTCAAAGATGAACAGGGCTGTAGAGATCGTTGCCTAACACAAAAACCCCGAGGATATCCTCGGGGTTTTTATGTGTATCGTTTGCTCAGCGCACAAACACGACGGAGCCGTTCATGAGCATCTGGCTCTGCGCGTTGGCGGCGAGGATGCGGTCACCGTCGTCAACGGAGACAACGACGTTGACAGGGTTGGTGGAGTTGTTGCCGCCGCGCACCTGCACCGCCTTTACGACGAGCGGGCTGCGTCCGGCACGCGGGAGTGCCTGTGCGGCGGAGACGCTGGCGGAGTAGCCGACCATGCCCTGCGAGATCGCCTGATCGTAGTTGATGTTGCTGACACCGTAGATGGCTCTGCCGTTCGTGTCATAGATGACGGGCGAGAAGCTGGGCTTGAGCCCCATGCCGCCCGCATCGACGATGACACCCGTATAGCCGACACCTCTCGTCTGGACCTGCGTCGTAATCTCAGCCGTAATGGTGGCGGAGATGACCGGCGGGGGCGGCGTTGGCGGCGTGTTGTCGCGGATGGCGGGCATGATCGCAGAGGCAAGTCCCTGCGTGCCGTACATCGGCATGGACATGACGACGCGGTACGCACCGTCCGGCATCATCTGCTCCTCGACGACGACGGCACCCTTGATGAGTGCGCTGACCTTGGTCTTGACGAGGTCGCTGCTGATGACGTAGTTCTCAACGGTGGTCTCGGCATCGACCTGTACGCCGCTCACCTGCTCGGCGAGGTTGCGCTGCGCGTCAACGATGGCGGCGCGGCGTGCCATGATGCTCGCTTTGGAGCCGTAGGTGCCCATCGGCGGCGTGCCGAAGCCCTCTGCCGTGATCGTGCCCTGTTCCCACTGTGCGGCTGCCTCGGCTGCCTGCATCAGGGTCAGCGTGGGGATGTCGGAGTTCGGCGCCATATAGAGGCCGCCACCGAATGCAAATACGCCTGCGAGGGCGCTGACGAGTGCTTTTTTCTTCAGAGTCTTCATAGTCATCTCTCCTTTGGGGTGGAACGCACTGATATCTTCAGCGATTTCGTTGGATTCTTATTTTTTCTTGCCCTTGTTGTTGACGCCCATCTTCGTAAAGAGCCCCTCTTTTCCGTTGACGGCATCCTTGATCGCCTTCGAGACGGCATTGAACGCCATCTCGTCGGTGACGTTCGCGGAGCCGAGCATGAACGCACCGCCCTCTGAGGCCATGCCGCCCGACACGCGATTCGAGCTGCCCTTGCCCTGCCCGACGAGGACGACGCGGCCCGTCGAGACTTCGACGACGCGGATGGAGACATTTGCCACGACACTTGCCTGGCTGCCGATCAGGCCGCCCGTGAGACCGGAAAGACCGAGGGAATCCTCCTTCGCCGAGAGGTTTGTGAGTGCGCCGAAGATCTTGTACTCGACACCGCTGAGGTTGCCGACTTCAGCGGCGGTGTCCTCTGCGATGAGCCCGGTCATACCGAGACTCTGCTCATCCACGAGACCTTGGAGTTCGATACGCTCATAGACTTGGAATACGTCGGGGCGGTCGCTGATGAGGGTGATCAACTCCTCGGTTGCGATGCCTGCATGGTCGCCGAAGGCATCCCACCGATCCGGTACCTTGTTCTGGAAGGGCATGATTGCAACCGTGGGGTTATCGTACAGACCTGCCTGACAGACAGAGCCCATCATCAGCCCTCCGAGAAGGACAAGCACGCCCATCATTTTTCTAAACATAGAATTCCTCCTTACGTCTGATCTCATGCTCCTTGCGTGCACCGCACGGGCGGGCGAGTGATGGGGACTATGCAGAAAACACGAGTGGAGCCCGCCGCGGGTGCATGAGTGCTGACATATTTGATGTCGCTTGTTATTTTATCACAATTTAAAAGAGCTGAAAACTGTAGTATATGACAGGTAAAAAAGTCCTATTCTCTGAATAGTTTGGCGCAATTGCACGTATGACAAGGGTTTTTCGGTTCTATGGAATGGGGTTGCTTAAAATTTTTTGAAAAATAATGAACGAACTGCCGCACAAAAATGAATTCGTGCGGCAGTTCGTTGGTGCGTGATTAACGGATGGTGATGTTGATCTCGTTGGCGCTACTGCTCTCGATGAAGATGGAGAGGTTGGTGCTGCGCTGGAGCATTTGGAGGATGGTGAACGGCTGCTGTGAGGAGGCGATGTCGATGGTCGTCTTGCCCGCATTCGTGCCGCGCACGTAGACATCCTGCACGCCGCGCAGTTCCTTCAGCTCCCGTACGAGCTGCTCAACGAGGGAGAAGTCGTTCGCACGGACGGTGAACTGGATGCCTGAGAAGGCGCTTGCCGCCGCCTTCAGGAACTGCTGCTCGAGCTTTTCCGCCGCCTTGACCGCCGCTGCCTGACGCGACTTGCGCGCCGCGAGTGCAGGGCTGTTTTCGACGCCCTGTCCATCGACGGAGTAGGTTCCGATGATCGTGCTCGTGCCGAAGGAGATGATCTTGAGGTCGAGGTGTGTGCGTGCCGAGGACATCTGTGTCTCGACGTAGCCGCCGTGATTGTCCGGCAGCTTCACCTTGTAGCCCTCTGCATGGCTGCGGCCGATGACGAGGTAGTCGATCGGGCGGTCAGCGTTGCTGCCGCTGTATGGGAGGCGGCTGTCGCCGCGGTAGACGGCGTTGAGAACCGCAGAATCCTGCAGCTGCGAGAGCAGGCTCACATCGACCACGTGCTTAAACCCGACGGTGAGGAGCCGCTCGTTGAGCGCCGTCTCGAGGATCGTGTCGTGGCCGGGGAGCGCATAGAACTCGTGATCGATGTCCGAATCATCCGTGAGGATGACGACACCGATACGCGGATCGTTCAGGCGCATGACTGCGTCCATACGCTTCATGAACGCGGAGTTCGGGTCGGTGTTCACGTCGACGCTCGCGCGGATGCGGTACTCACCGCCGTTCATGGACTCGCTGATGACCTGAATGTTCTGGACGTAGCCCTGCGCGTGGGAGAGGATCTCGTCCATCTCCACGGAGGTGTTCGATACCACTGTGTTGGAGTTGATATACATGCCGGCAACCTGTTCGACTGCGACGCGTGCCGCGTCACGCATCGCTGCGTCACGGTCAACGCCGACACCGTCGACGATGACGGTCTGGGCAAATGCAGTCTGAACCATTGCCAGAGCAAGGCAGAGCGCGATGAATAGCTTCTTCATAACGTGTGAATCTCCTTTCGCTTGTCAAAGGAATGCACGTGTTTTCTGCATTTTTATCATATCATAAATTTCTGCGTACGTATAGGGGGCGATCGTGGATGAACCATAAAAAGTGCCGCAGCACGGTGCTGCGGCACTTTTGTTCGATGAGGACGGTCTGTTATTTCTTCTTGTCGAGGTCGCCGAGATCGAGGTTCTGAGAGGAGCGTACCACACTGTTGAAGTCGTCGATGACCTCGTTGGCATCCTCCGTGCCCGCGACATAGCTGCGGAACGTGCCGATGAAGCGGTTGAGGTTCGGCTTGTAGGAGGCGAGTGCAGGTACATCCGGAAGCTTTGCCGCGAGCTCGTTGATCTCGGCGATCTTCGCCTCGGCGGCAGCCTTGTCGATGTTCTCATTGTCGAGCATATCCGCGAGATCGCGCGTCTTGATCGAGAGCTCGAGGAAGTTGGCGGCGTTCGTGCGGCCCTCTTTTCGCATATCCTCGAGCTGGGCGAGGCGCACTTCCTTGAAGCGTGCCGTGACAACGGCGTCGAACTTGTCATAGGCGGGCTCGAACTTGTCGTAGAGCGGGAGATACTGCGCGGTCATCTGCGCAGCGGCGGCATAGTCGTCCGCCAAGTATCCCTTTGAGGAGTAGTAGCTCTCCATCTTGTCCGCAAGCGGGGCGAGATCCTTCAGGATCGCGAGGACAGCGTCTGCCTCGGCATCAATGTCCTGAAAGACACCTGCGCTCTTCGGATTTGCACGCGCTTCCTCGAGGTCCTTTTTCAGATCGGAGAAATGCGGGAGGGAGATGCTCGTCTGACGCTCGCCGCTGCGCATCTTCTCGAGTGTGGGCGAAATGGCGAAGTCAAACGTGACGATGATGTGGTTGTATTTGTTGGTCGCATCGAGGTAAGGGGAGATGGCATCGATCTTGTCCTCGGTCGTGTTGCCGGCGAGCAGTGCGCTGACACCGGAGGCTGTGGATGTGTTGTCTGCCTTCGCATCGTCGCCGCCAAAGCAGCCCGTGAGGAGCGCGGCAGGCGCGCAGAGAAGTCCGCCGACCACGAGGACGGAGAGCGCACGGCGCATGGGTTGATACATGAAAATCCTCCTTTGATAGCAGGGCCGGATGTGATGTATGCCACTCCGGCACAATGAACGGAAATGTATATCATAACTGCGGCCTACGGTCAAGACATGGACAGTAGGTGTGCAGCAGCTAGCCAATGCCGACGAGAGCGCCCGCGACGCTGAGCACGCCGTTCACGATGCCGCCGAGAAACGAGCCGATGCCGCCGCGCTTCTTTCCAACGCGATCTTCGGCGCGTTCGAGCTGTTCTTTGAGCTGTGTGTCGGTCTTGTCCGATGCCTCCCACGCGAGGCGAAAGAATTTTGCGGCATCCTTCCAACGCTTCTGACGCTCGCAGATGAGTGCGTAGTACTGATCGCCGCGCCAGAGCGGATAGAGCTCGCTTGAGCGTGAGATCTCATCTGCGCTGCGCAGGTTCTGGATGGCGGTCTTGTCCTCGCCCATCTCGTAGTAGGCGATGCCGCGCAGACAGTAGGCATAGGCGAGCGCATCCCCTGTGACGCGCGGGTCGCCGATGAGGCGTGTGACCTCGAGTGCTCCTTCCCTTGCCTGTCCGCTTCGGATGAGGCGCAGTGTCTCGTCAAAGATCGCCGTATAGGGGAGGGTGTCCGCGAGACGCGTGCCGCGTGCCGCCTCGGCTGCCCTTTGCCGCTGCACATCGCGCAGACGTAGGGCGTTGTTCTGCGCCTCCAGCGTATCGCGCTCCTTTTGAAGGCGTGCAATCTCTGCCTTTTTCTCCGCGAGGGCAGCGACATCGACCTCGGAGGTGTCCACCTCGCATGTGAGACGGACGCGGTACCGCCATGTTCCGTTGACAACCTCGGGAATCGCCTCCTCCTTGATGATGTGGAGGATGGAGCCCGCAATCGTGCGCACCTCGTCCTTCGTCAGCGTGAAGTCCTGCATTTCGGTAGAACTCTCGACGTAGACCCCCGCCTGCTCCGTTGCCGCACGCATTGCCTCGCGCCGCGCGGCTGCGCGCACGTCCTTCGGCATGTCGCTCTCGCCCACGAGTGCGACACCCTCAGCGGTGATGATCTGTGGGGCGGCATTTGCCGTCTGCCAGAAAAGAGGAAGCATGAGGAGTGCGGTAAGGAGCGCTGCATAGACGCGTATGTGCATCGTGTGTCCTCCCCGCATCTATGGGACGATGACAACGCCCCAGCTCCGCGCCCCGCCGTCACCGCGCACGGCATGGCGGCGCTCCTGCTCCGCCTTTCGCTCGGCGCGGCGCAGCCGCATCCAGAGGTCGTTGTCCGTCTTGTCCGAGGCGTCCCACGCACTCATGAGATCGCTTACCGCGTCCTCGTAGTCTCCTGCAGCGTAGTGGATCATGCCGCGGTACTCGTAGAGACGCCAGATGGGATAGGTGCTGTTCGTGTGCGGCGTGCGCTCCGCCGCCGTGAAGTCCGCGAGGGCGAGCGCACTGCTGTGCTGATCGTAGTAAGCGCGGCCGCGCAGCACGTATGCGTAGGCGCGTACATCACCCGTGACGCTCGGGTCTTGGAGGAGCAGCGAGAGATCGGCAATGGCGTGGTCGGTCTCGCCGCGCAGGATCATTGCCGCCGTATCGTCGAAGATGGCGTTCTGCTTGTATGTCTCTGCAAGCTGTGCGCCGAGCGCAGGTTTCTCCGCAGCGTCTGCCCGCTCATAGCGTGCGAGGAGGGCATCGTTTTGCTGCTTCAGCTCGTCGCGCTCCTTCTGGAGACGTGCGATCTCCGCCTTGTTCTGGGCGAGCGCTCTGAGGTCGATCCCCTCCGCATCCACCGCGCAGACGAGGTGAACGCGGTAGCGCCATGCACCCCCAACGAGCTCGGGCGTTACCTCCTCGTGCAGGACGCGCAGGATGGCGGCGGCGACCGTGCGGATCTCATCGCGCGTCAGTGCGTAGCCCTGAACCTCGCTCGTACTCTCGATGTAGACCCCTGCCTGCTCCGTCGCCGCACGCATTGCTTCGTTTCGTGCCGCATCACGGGCACTCTTCGGCGTGTCGTTGTCGCCCATCATATAGACGCCGTCCGCCTCGATGATCTCGGGCGCGGCATCTGCGCCGCCGGGGACGAAGGCGAGCATCAGCGCGCAGAGAGCCGCGCACAGGATTTGTTTTAACATTGCATTCACTCCCGTTCGTATTGTTCCAAAATGTGATTAAAGTACAGTGAAAAAAGGATTAGGCAGACGTTGAATTTATAGAGAAGAAAGAAGGGATCTGCGAATGAAAATAGAATTGTTAATGCCGGCGAGCGAGATCGCATTCTACCTTGCCTATCATATGAAGTTCTATGGCAGCAAGCCCTTTTACAACCAGTTTCTAAAGCGCGATGAGATGGTCTACAAGGACGATTTCTATACGCGGATTCCGTGAGTGTGCCGTGCCCTGCCATCATGCGGAGATCGGGCTTTCCGTATGAAAAAATATTTCTAATGGGGTTGACAGAAGCGCACTGCTCGGGTATAATTCCACTATCGCCGATGCGGCGGTATGCTGATTTAGCTCAGTTGGTAGAGCAGCTCATTCGTAATGAGCAGGTCGTAGGTTCAAGTCCTATAATCAGCTCCATTTGATAATAAAAAGCTTCCGAGAGATCGGAAGCTTTTTTGTGGTCTGTGAAGGACAATGAAGGGGCGGGAGAGAACTATGAGGTAATGAATCTATCGTAAGGAGTTTCGCGATGCAAGGGCGTGTGTATTTCTATGCGATCAGTGCGGTTGTGATCTGGTCGACGACGGCGGCGTTGGTAAAGAGTCTCCTCACGGCGATCCCGACATTTGAGGCGCTCTTTCTGAGCACACTTGCTGCGAGCCTCTTTCTGCTCGTCGTGCAGCTTGTGCGTGACGGGGGGCGCATATTTCGTACCTATGATGTGCGCGGCTATATGTCGATGGCCGGGCTCGGGTTCCTCGGCCTCTTTCTCTATTCGGGGCTGTATTACTACGGGCTCTCACAGCTGACCTCGCAGGAGGCGTGCCTCCTTAACTATCTCTGGCCGATGATGATTGTCCTCTTTGCGGCGCTGCTCCTTGGGGAGCGGATCACCCTGCGCACCGCCGCTGCGCTGCTCCTCTCGTTCTCCGGCGTGGTGGTGCTCACTCTCGGCGGGGAGGGCAGTGCCGAGGGGACCGGGCTGCTTGGCACCGTCGCCTGTCTGCTCGCGGCCCTCTGCTACGGTCTCTTTTGTGTACTGAACAAGCGGCGGAACATCGACCAGACGGTGATGATGATTCTGGCATGGGGGGTGACGGCGGTCTGTTCGCTGCCCGTGACACTGCTCACGGAGGAGTGGGTCACACCCATGTGGACACAGTGGATCGGCCTCTTGTGGCTCGGTGTATTCATTGATGCCGTGGGCTATCTCTGGTGGGCGATGGCACTGCAGGAGGCACGTGACGCGGCGACGGTTGCGAATCTCGCCTACGCCGTGCCGCTCCTCTCGCTCGTCGTCTCTGCCGCAGCACTCGGTGAGGAGATGTCGGGGGCAGCCGTCGGTGCCCTTGTACTCATCATGGGCGGGATTCTCTTGCAGAGTGTGCGGCGGGGGCGAAGGGGCTGATGTGCCGCCCATCCCAAAGCCTTCCCCGCCACAGCGGGGAAGGGGGACCGCTTGCGGTGGAAGGGGTGCCTTGAACAATCAGTACATTTCCACCGTTTGGGCGTCATGCCCTCTCGGCGGGCTGCTATTCGTCCGGCAGCGCCGCATGCAGCACATCACCGATCGGCGCGCGGATGACGAGCTCGGCACGGCTGTCTGCACGCGTCTCGCTCTTGTTGATGAGGATGAGATGTTCGCCGCGGAAGTAGTCGATCAGTCCCGCCGCGGGATAGACAATGAGCGACGTACCGCCGATGATGAGCGTGTCCGCCGCGCGGATGGCGGCGACTGCACCCTCGATGGTGTCATTGTCGAGACTTTCCTCATACAGTACCACGTCGGGGCGGACGATGCCGCCGCAGCTGCAGTGCGGGATGGGGCGATGGTGGAGGATGTAGTCGAGCTCGTAATGTGCTCCGCAGTCCATGCAGTGCGCACGGCGGATCGAGCCGTGCAGTTCGTAGACCGTCTGTGAGCCCGCTGCTTGATGAAGCCCGTCGATGTTCTGCGTTACAACCGCCGCGAGATGCCCGCACCGCTCCAGCTTCGCGAGTGCGTAGTGCCCGGGATTCGGCTCCGCTGCGAGGTAGACGAAGCGCCGCCGATAGAAGTCAAAGAACTCGGCGGGATGCGCCATGAGGAAGCTGTGCGAGGCCATCTGCTCGGGACTGAACTCCTGATGCAGCGTCTCGCTGTAGATGCCGCCCGCGCTGCGAAAGTCGGGAATCCCCGACTCCGTCGACATGCCCGCCCCGCCGAAGAAGACTGCGCGGCGGCTTTCTGCTAGGATTTCTTTGAGTCTCGCGATCTTGTCCATCGTGTACCTCCTTGCTTGACATTTTGTAGGGGGATGGATATAATGAAAATACAAAAGGACGACTGGTGATTGGAACCGCCGGTCTCTCCTGCGAAATTAGATTTCTTGAAAGAGGAGCCGACGTGAACCGCGCGTACGGTTCTTTTTTCTGTTATTTAATCAGAAATATGATGTTGACCACGAGCGTTGCCGCTGCAATCAGAAGCGAGAGCTTTTCAAAAAGCGTCACGCACATCACCCCCACAAAGGGAGTAAACCGACATTCACCAGTCGCTGGATTCATTATAGCACGTATTTTCTTTATAGAAAAGCACAAAAGGGAGCAGATATTCGTCTGCTCCCTTTTTGTGTGCGATGGGCGAAATCAGAAATTGTACGTTCCGCCAAGGATGAAGTGGCGGCTCGGCGCGGCATATGCACCAAGCGTCGTATAGCCGATGGTCTCATAGCTCTCATCCGTGAGGTTCAGTGCCTTCAGATAGACCTTGAACTCCGGCGAGATGTGATAGTTCACGCCGAGGTCGAGCGTCAGATAGCGGGAATCTGTAAAGCGCTCTTTGCTGCGTCCCGTTACATAGTTGAGGTCGAGATCGGCGTCCCATTTCCCCTGCGTGTAGGAGAGCCCGAGATTGTAGCCGTTCGGGCGGGTATTTGTGGAGAGGTAGCCTTTATAGCGGTCGGTGGATTCGACGTGTGCATAGCTGTATGCGGCGCGAATCGTCCACATATCGCTCGCCCGATAGCGTGTGCTCAGTTCCATCCCACGCCGATCCTCACGCTCCGTGTTGTAATAGCTTGTGCGTCCGCTCCATACCCAGTTCAGCGCGTTTTTCACCTTGCTGCGGTAGAGGCTCGCGGACACATTCCACTTGCGCGTGATCTGACTGTCAGCACCGATGGTGAAGGTGTGGGACTTCTCCTGCTTGAGATTCGGGTTGCCAAGCATGAACGCTGTATTGGCATGGAGCATCTTGAGCGTCGGGTTGTTGACTGCCTGTCCCCACGAGATGTAGGCGTGCGTTTTGCGGTCAAACTTCTTGTTCAGGCTGATGTGCGACGCGACATCGGAGCCGTATTCGTTGTGATGCTCTAAGCGCGAGCCGAGCTTGAGCGCGTAGCCCTGTCCGAGCTGCCAGTCGTCTTCGAGGAAGAGTGCCTTGGTTGTGGCGGACACATCAAGCGTTCCGCTGTTCTCCTCGTGCATCTTGTCACGCGCCCAGAGGACTCCCGCGACGAGCATATTTTTATTGCCGAGCATCCAGAGTTTTTGCCCCTCGAAGGTATCGCGGCGGAGGTTGTGGGTGTAGGGGGACGGTCCGAACGAGGAATCAAAAGGACCGTCGGCATTCGATGTGCTGTGATAGTAGCGCAGGAACGTGCCCTCGCCGTCCTTTTTCGCGCCGAACATATAACTTATGCCGTATACACTGTCCGTCGTACGTAGACGGGATTTGTAATAAGGGATGCCTTCTTTCGGGTCGCTGAGGGAAATGCCATAGCCGTCGTCTGCTTCATGGCGGCTGTAGTCCACGGTCAGGCGGTCGTTGCCCATGATACGGTCATAGGCGATGTTATAGTCTGTATGCTCAATATCACTGTTTCCGAAGGTGCGTTTGTTTCCTTCGGCATTTTTATACTGGAAATCCTTGCGGCGCTCATGTGCTGCGTCGATACGGATCATATTCTTTTCATCGCCGCCGCTGACGTTTATCCCCGCACGTTTCTCACCCCACGAGCCGAGCTGTATGTTGACGGAGCCGCTCGGTTTCCCCGCCGCCGGACGCTTCGTGATGATGTTGATGACGCCCGAGACGGCGCGTTCGCCGTACAGCGAGGAGTTTGGCCCGCGCACGATCTCGATCCGTTCCACCTCGCCGATGGCAACCTGATCAACGTTGATTGCGTTATCATCGCCGCTGACCATGAGGTGATCCCAGTTGACCTTTTTGCCGTCCACCATGACGAGGACGCGTGTGTCGCCATTGATGACGGGATAGGCGGCAAAGCCCTTCTGCACGACGTTGATGTTCGCACCCTTGAGGGCATCGGAGACGCTCTTGTAGTTGCCGCGCTCGATCTGCTCTTCCGAGATCAGTGTGACATCCGCCGGCACGTCGCTGATCGCCGTCTCGCTGCGGCTCGCCGTGACGACGATATCGTCCAGTGTGTAGGACTGCATCGCCTCACCTGCTGCCTCCTCCGCACTTGCCGGCGCTGCAGCACAGCCCATGCCAACGGTGAGTGCGCCCGCAATCAGTCCGCTGAGTATTGATTTTTTCATCTTTTCATCCCTTCTAATTCATCCCTGAGGGCATCCAGCCCTGCGGCTATATCTTCAAGCGCCGTGATACAGCGCCCGTTCCCGTTGTTGACGTCGGAAAAATTCACGATGATGATGCGGTTTTCCCGTACGGCTTTCATATTTTGGAGGTTTGGGTCGCCGCGCAGCTCCGCGCGTGCCTTCGCCTCCGTGTAATCCTTCGGATTCACATAGATGATGACCTCGGGTGCAAATCCAAGGACGCGCTCGGGACCGACGGCGCGCATCTGGCGGTCGACGATGTTGTCCGCCCCCGCCTTGCGTGCGATGTCGTCGATGATGTAGGCAGGGCCGTACATGCTGTAGAGACTGCTGCCGTGCGCCTGTAAGATCATCGCAGTATAGCGCTGTCCGCGCGCCGCTGTCCGTGCCTCAACGGCGGCGACGCGCTCCTTCAGCCCTGCGGTATACGCCGCCGCACGCTCCTCCACACCGAAGATATGACCCATATCTTTGATAAACGGATAGACCGTTTCCTCTAGGCTCGGGTGTCCCTTGCGCACGGTGGCGGGGACAATGTACGCACCGATGCTGCGGTCGAAATAGGAATAGACATCGCCAAGCGCCTCGGGCGTAAAATGATGCGACCACCCGATGATGAGATCGGGGCGGAGCGCCACAACCTCCTCACGGCTCGGGACGTAGGGCGCGGCAAGAATCGGAAGTGCCGCGTATGCGTCTGCATAGGCGGGCGGCTCTGCACCGTAGGGTGCAATCGTTCCGATGATGCGATCCGAAAGGCCAAGGTCGATGAGCAGCTCCGTCGCCCCCGGGTAGGAGACGAGCACGCGCTCCGGTGTATGGGCGAGTGTGAACGCAGCAGGACGTCCCTCACTGTCCGATGTTGTGTATGCGATGCCGTCCGACACCGTGTCCCTCGCGTACGAGCCGCGCCCATCCGTCGCCGCGAGCGATAGGATGAGGGCGCTGAAGGCGAGCAGGGGGAGGAGGCGCAGCATATTAGTGATGCGGCGGAGTGTCCTTCCCTTTGTCTGCGTCGCATTCATGGCATCTGCTCCGTGCGGTAGTCGACAAGCGGCAGCCCCGCCGCATCGTAGGTAACGTTTGCACGCACGCCATAAATGCGTTCGAGCATTTCCTCTGTGATGATGTCCCTCGGCGCTCCAATTCGTTCGATGCGCCCCGCCTTCATAACGACGAGGAGATCGGCGTACATCGCCGCGAGGTTGAGGTCGTGGAGCGCGGCAATCACGCCGATACCGAGGCTTTTGACCAGCTCAAGTATATGCAGCTGATACTTGATGTCGAGATGGTTTGTCGGCTCATCGAGGATGAGCAGCTGCGGCTCCTGCACGAGACAGCGCGCGAGCATGACGCGTTGCTGCTCGCCGCCCGAGAGTTCATTGAAGGAGCGCTCGGCCGCGTCCATCATGCCGACGAGTGCAAGCGCAGCAGAGACGAGTGCGCGATCCTCCTCTGTGTCCTCCTCGAAGCTCTCCTTGTACGGAGCGCGTCCCATGAGGGCGATCTCCTCCACGCTGAAATCAAAGTCGACGGCGTGGAACTGTCCCATGACACCGATCTCCTGTGCCGCCGTGCGCAGCGGAATTTCTGCGAGCGGCGTGTCGTCCATCGTAATCTTTCCCGTCTGTACGCGATGGACGCGGTAGAGGTGTTTCAGCAGGGTGGACTTGCCGCAGCCGTTTGGTCCAAGGAGTGCGACGAAGCGGTCGGCGGGGAGGTCGGCGGTGATGCCGTGCAGAATCTCCTTTGCACCGATGCAGAATTTCAGACCCTCGATGTGAATATTTTTCATCGTCCGCCTCCGAAGTTTCCGCTGCTGCCGAAGAGCAGCTTCATGAAGAGCGGTGCGCCGATGAGCGCGGTGATGATGCCAATCGGAAGATCGCCCGCCGGCAGCAGAGTACGCGCGAGGAGGTCAGAGGCGACGAGGAAAATCGCACCGACGAGCAGCGCGGCGGGCAGCAGCCGACGATGGGACGCACCCGTAAATGCACGCACGAGATGCGGCACGACGAGTCCGACGAAGCCGATGATGCCGCAGGTCGCGACAAGGACACCCGTCAGCAGCGCGAGAAGCCCCATGTAGAGGCGGCGTTTTGCACTTGCGTCGATGCCGAGCGTCACGGCAAGCTCCTCGCCGAGCAGGAGCACGTCGAGCGTGCGCAGTTGGGAGAGAAAGTAGACAGCGAGTGCGATGACGATGAGAACGGGCAGGAAGAGGCTGTGCCATTTCGCATCGGCAAGGCTGCCCATCGTCCAGAACGCCGCGGATTGCATCCCCTCCGCGTCCGCCGCCATATAGACGATAAAATTGGTCGCCGCGACGCAGAGCGCACTGATCGCCGCACCCGCGAGCACGAGCTTCACGGTCGAGACGCGCCGATGAATCCCCGCGAGCATGAGGACGGCGAGCGTCGCAAGGATCGCCCCGAGGAAGGCGCAGCCCGGCACACCGAACGGGATCGCCGCCGACCCGATGAGGATCGCGAGTGTCGCGCCGACGGATGCGCCCGAGGCAATGCCGAGGATGAACGGCTCCGCAAGCGGATTCTGCACACTCGCCTGCATGACGACACCCGCAAGCGCCAGTCCCGCTCCCACTGTCATTGCGAGCAGGACGCGCGGCACGCGCAGCGACCATATAATATCCGTGAGCGCAGGATCAACGGCGGGGATGTGCCCCGCGAGCTTTGCCGTGATGATGGCGAGCGTGTCGGATGGTGCAACGGAGACACTGCCCGCCGAGACCGCGCAGACGGCGACCAAGGCGAGCAGGATGGCGAGTGCGGGCGGCGAGCCGAGCATAGCTTTGATGTGCAAGAAAAATCCCTTTCTGTGAGAATACTGCGTATTTCCTAAACACGAATGATATTCATGTCGAGGATACGGCATGAATAGTCGCTGTCAATGAAAATCTCTCGCAATGGATATAATAGATATATTCGCGCAGATTAGGAGGGGGACTTGCCACTTTTGTGCACGCGCTTTATAATTGAAAGAAAATGAATCTGTACGGAGGATACCACAATGAAGACCATCAAAATGCTCATCGGCGGCAGGCGTGTTTGTGGCGAGGACACGCTTCCCGTCTATCACAAGGCAACGGGGGAGCAGATCGCGGAGATCGCCGCAGCCGGAGAAAAGCAGGTGCGTGCGGCGGTGGACGCGGCGGAGCGTGCCTTCCGCGAGGTGCGTCTCAGTCCGTACGAGCGCTATGAGATCATCATGCGTGCGGCAAATCTCATGCACGAGCGGCGCGAGGAGTTTGCGGCGGCACTGTCTGCCGAGGCGGGAAAACCCATCCGCGATGCACGCGGTGAGATCGATCGCGCCTATCAGACGCTGATTCTCTCGGCAGAGGAAGCGAAGCGCCTACGCGGTGAGACGGTGCCGCTCGCTGGGGCACCCGGATGCGCAGGTCGTGTAGCGTTCACCATCCGCCGCCCACTCGGTATCGTGTGCGCGATTACGCCGTTCAACTTTCCCGTGAACCTTGCCGCGCACAAGATCGGCCCTGCGCTTGCGGCGGGCAATACCGTTGTCTACAAGCCCGCCTCGGCAACGCCGCTCACGGCATCGCTCCTCTGTGACGTGTTTCAGGAGGCGGGACTTCCTGCGGGCTGCCTCAACCTCGTCTATGGTGAGGGAGGGGAGATTGGCCGTTTACTCACCGCCGATGAGCGCATTCGGATGTTCTCGTTCACGGGCAGCGTTCCTGTCGGCAAGGCGCTCCACGAGGCGGTTGGCTTTCGCCGTATCTCCTTGGAGCTTGGCTCGAACTCCGCAAACATCGTGCACGAGGATGTGGATGACATCACATGGGTCGCCGAGCACTGCGCACGCCATGCGTTTGTGAATGCGGGGCAGGTCTGCATCTCCTGTCAGCGTGTCTACGTATCGCGCAGCATCTATGAGGAGTTCTGTCGGGCAGCGGCGGAGGCTGCGCGGAATTTCCGCAGCGGTGATCTCATGGACGTGCACACGCAGATCGGCCCCATGATCTCCGAGCGCGAGGCACAGCGCATCGAGGAGTGGGTGGATGAGGCAGAGGATGAGGGAGCGCGTGTCCTCACGGGCGGAAATCGGACGGGTGCATTCTACGAGCCGACCGTACTCACAGACGTTACCACCGCGATGAAGGTGGTCTCTGAGGAGACGTTTGCGCCTGTATTCAGCATCATCCCGTACGATACGATCGAGGAAGCCGTTGCGGCGGTCAACGATACGCGCTACGGCCTGCAGGCGGGTGTCTTTACGCGCTCTCTCTCCGTTGCGAACTACTGCGCCGAGCATCTCGAGGTCGGCGGTGTGATCATCGGCGACGGCGCAACCTTCCGCATGGACAACATGCCCTACGGCGGCGTGAAGGAAAGCGGCATCGGCCGCGAGGGCCCTGCCTACGCCATCCGTGAACTCACCGAGGAGAAGCTCATCGTGCTGAATGTTGAGGGATAGATGTTGTTGCTCCGTCAAAAAATGGTCACGCAATATGCGTGACCGTTTTTCTTGTCGTTGTATTATCTTTTCTCTGTGAGGACACGTCCCTCTTTGCCCGTCATGTGGGCGATGCTCATCTCGAGCATGCAGAACCTCTCCCATGTGCGGTCGATCATCTCGTTGTGCTGTTGCTCGGTATTGTCCGGTGCGTATTTGAGGGCGAGTTTGCGAGCGGCGGCACGTTTTTCCACCTCATCCTCGATGATGCGGACGCTGCCGAAGACGATGACGCTGCGGTACGCAGTCGTGTACTTCTCGGGAATGACCTCATCCTGGTCGATGACGGCAAAGGATGCGTTCGGATTCCGCTGGATCGCATCGATCTTGTGTCCCTCGGTCGCGCTGTGAAAATAGATGTGCTCGCCGTCGTAGACGTAGCTGAGGGGGACGGCGTAGGGGAACGCCTTGTCGCCCGTGAGGGCGAGCACGCCCGCCGAGCTGTGCAGGAGCACTGCCTCTGCCTCCTCGTAGGACATCTGTTGAACGGTGCGCCGCATTTTGTGAAACATGACAGTGCCTCCCTACCAAAAAACGGAGGGATCCAGATGGATTCCTCCGTGCATAGTCAATAATGGTGGAGACGAAGAGGATTGAACTCTCGACCCCCAGATTGCGAACCTGGTGCTCTCCCAGCTGAGCTACGTCCCCGTGACTGACATGGGACATTATAACGCGCCGATGAGAAAAATGCAAGCGGTTTTTTGCGGCTGTATTTGTTGACAGCTGTACGGCAAAAAGGATATAATAGAAGCCAGAAAAGGTGCTATCGTGTAAACGATCAGCCCTATTTAGAACTTGGATTTAGAAAACCCGTCTAAACTTGCTAGGGCTAGACGGGTTTTCTTATGCCTTTAATGCAACGATGCAGATCGTTACCATGAAAACTAACGCTAAAAAGTCGTATAGCTCCATCGGCTTCGCCCCCTTTCGAGGGCCTAGGGAAGCACTGATAAATTCAGCCGCATCATCTTAGCGCATCTTTTTCGCCCGCACCGTGTCGACAAATCCTCCACATAGCTTTGGCTATGCGTCCGGTTTGTCTCCTTGTTCGGACGAAAAAATCTACGCCAATCTGACGGGCTTCATTTTATCAGCGATTCCTTAGATTAACCGCCTACCGAATAGATAGCACCTGCGCCTATTATAACACATCTGACAGCTCAGATGAAGCTGCCTTTTTCACCGCATCTCCCGCAGTACGTCCGCCGCGATCTGGGGGGCGGTGAGGTGATACGTGCATGCGAGGTCGTCGGGGTTGTAACGGTTGAAGAACTGTTTCGGCAGCCCGTAGTTCATGACGCGTACGCCTCCCCTCTCGCCATAGAAGGATGACACCTTCTGACCAAAACCGCCCGCTACAATCCCGTCCTCGACGGTGAGGATGAGGCGGTGGGTCTCGCCGAGGGCGCTGAGCAGCGCCGTGTCCAGTCCCGAGAGATAGAGGGGGTTCACGACGGTCGCGCGGATTCCCTCGCGTGCGAGCTCGTCTGCTGCCTCGGATGCGAGGACGGCAAAGTTGCCGACGCCGATGAGCGCGACATCCGCTCCCTCGGTGACGACGATGGACTTGTTGAGCGTGCTGTAGTCCGTGCGTACGGGGTAGGGGCTTTCCTCATAGCCCGCGAACGGCATGCGGATCATGACAGGGTACTCGGTTTGCTCCACCGCCCAGCGCAGGACGGCGATGTGTTCCGCGACGCTCGTCGGCGCGAGGTAGACGAGGTTCGGGATGTTGGAGAAAATCGAGATATCGTAGAAGCCGAGGTGCGTCACGTCGGTCGAGCGGTAGAGCGACGTACCCGTTGCGAGAAAGACGGCGGGGCTGCGGTTGACACAGACATCCTGCGCCATCTGATCATAGGTGCGCTGAAAGAAGCTGCTGTACGTGCCGAAGATCGGCCGCGCACCGCCGCGCGCCAGCCCCGATGCCATCGCGACGGCGTGTTCCTCGGCGATGCCCACGTCGACGTATTGCCTGCCGAGCGCGGTACGGTCGGCAGGCGAGAGGTTGATGCCGCCGACGATGCCCGCCGAGAGATAGACGAAGTTCGGATTCTTCCGCGCGGTTTCGAGCACAAAGGCAACCGTTGCGGCAGCATACGGATCGGGTACAGTGGCCTTCTTGGTGATGCCGCTCTTGATATGAAAGGGTGCGTGACGGTGCCAGCCCTCCGGATCGTCCTCGGCGAAGGAGAGCCCCTTGCCCTTCTGCGTGACGATATGAACGACAACGGGCTGCGTCATATCCTTGACCTCGGAGAACGCGGCGATCAGCGCCTCCGTGTCATTGCCGTCTGCGACGTAGCGGTAGGAGAGGCCCATCGCGCGAAAGAGATTGTCGGGGGCTGTCCCGCCCGTCTCGCGCAGCTCTCTGAATTTACGGTACATCCCGCCGTGGTTCTCGGAGATGGACTGGTCGTTGTCGTTGAACACGATGATGAAGTTCGTCCCAAGCTCGCCGACGGTATTCAGCCCCTCGAGCGCCTCGCCGCCCGACATGGAGCCGTCGCCGATCAGGACGACGATGTTTTCTGAGCCGCCCGCAAGATCGCGTGCCTTCGCAAGTCCGGAGGCGAGGCTGATCGCGGTCGAGGTGTGCCCGATGTTGAAGATGTCGTGCGTGCTCTCGTCGGTATTCGTAAAGCCGGAGACATCGCCGTACTGCGCCTCGTCTATGTACGCATGGGCGCGTCCCGTGAGCATCTTGTGCGGGTAGCACTGGTGGGACACATCGAAGATGATCTTATCGTGCGGGGAATCAAAGACTGTGTGGAGTGCGATGGTCGCCTCGATGATGCCGAGGTTCGGACCAATGTGCCCGCCGATGCAGCTCGTGCGCCGGATGAGCGCGTCACGCATCTCATCGGCGAGGGCGCGGCGCTGCTCCGCCGTGTAGCCCCGTATGTCCGCGGGTTCGTGGATCGTTTCAAGATACAAAGGGAAAGCCCTCCATTGACATATGATAATACTCGGGTTTCATTATAGCATAAATTCTAACAAAACGTCGATAAAATCCAAAACGTTTCGCACATAGGCAAACAAAAAACCTCGGAGCGCGTGGCTCCGAGGTCTGTGAAACAGCGAAACTACATCAGGGAGGCAATCTTTTCCGCGAGGCGTTTTGCATGCGCGTGCGATACGGCTGTCATATCGGCGGCGCGCGCGGGATCGGTGCGGTCGGCGTAGGAGACACCGCCCGTGTAGACATAGCCCTCGTAGATCATGCCCGTGAGCCCTGCCGTCCGAACAAAGCGCCCTGTCAGCGCATCCACGGGGAACGCCGCGTCATACGCACTCTCGGGTGCGCCCGTGGTAAAGGACAGCACGAGTTTCTTGCCCACGAGTGCCTTGCCCTGCGAGCCGTGCGAGAAGCCGCGCACGAAGACATCCTCCATCCACTTTGCGAGAAGGGCGGGCATGCTGTACCAGAAGATCGGGAACTGCAGCACGATGATGTCCGCGTGTCGAAGCTTGTCCTGCTCCGCCGGAACGTCGATGCGGTAGTCCGGATAGAGCGCACTGAGGTCGTCGATGACGGCGCTTGGCAGCTGTTCCGCCAGATCGGCAAGGATGATCTTGTTCGCGAATGAGTCGCCCTTGAGGTCGGGATGTCCTGAGATGATGAGAACGTTTTTCATAGATTATCCTTTCCGTGCAAAGAGTGTATCCGCTGCGATCTGTTCGGCGGTGAGGTGATACTCCCGCGCGAGCTCGGATGCACTGTAGCGGTCGTGGAACTCCTTTGAGAGCCCATAGTTACGGACACGGATCTGCGTGTCCATGCCGTAGTACGCCGCGATCTTCTGCCCGAAACCGCCGTCGAGAATGCCGTCCTCGAGCGTGAGGATGAGGCTGTGCTTCTCTTTGAGACGTTCGAGCAGCACCGTGTCGAGACCCGAGAGGAAGATCGGATTGACGACGGTCGCGTGAATGCCCTCCGCCTCGAGCTGTGCGGCGGCAGCGCTTGCCAGAGCGGCGAAGTTGCCGACCCCAATGAGTGCGACCTCCGTGCCCTCCTGCACGATCTGATATTTGTTGAGGTCGCTGTAGTCGGTGCGGACGGCATAGGGGCTTTCCTCATACCCGCCGACCGGCATGCGGATCATAACGGGATGACGTGTCTGCGTGACCGACCAGCGCAGCACCGCCGCGTACTCATCGAGGCTCGCGGGCGCGAGGAAGACGAGGTTCGGGATGTTCGCGAAGATCGGGATGTCGAAGAAGCCGAGGTGCGTCACATCGTTCATGTAGTAGAGTGATGCGCCGACGGAGAGGAAGACGGCGGGGCTGCTGTTGACCGCGACATCCTGCGCCATCTGATCGTAGACGCGCTGGAAGAAGGTGCTGTACGTGCCGAAAATCGGATGTGCGCCGCCGCGTGCAAGCCCCGATGCCATGGCAACGGCGTGTTCCTCGGCAATGCCCACATCGACATAGTGACGGCCGAGCTCCGCACGATCCGTCGGACTGAGGACAATGCCGCCCATCGTGCCCGCCGCGAGAAAGACGAAGTTCGGATTCGTCTGAGCCTGCTCTTTGAGGAAGTCCTTGGTCACCTCCTGATACGGGTCGGTGTATGGATGCTTCAGCGCACCCGTCTCGATGTCGAATGCGGACCGATAGTGCCACGTCTCTGGGTCTTCCTCGGCGAACTTGTACCCCTTGCCCTTCTGCGTGACGATGTGGACGACAACGGGCTGCGCCATGTCCTTGGCCGCGGAGAATGCCGCGATCAGTGCCTCGCAGTTGTTGCCGTCTGCGACGTAACGGTAGTCGAGGCCCATCGCACGGAAGAGGTTGTCGCCCTCCTTGCCGCCGCTCTCGCGCAGCGCTTTGAACGCGCGATACATCCCGCCGTGGTTCTCAGCGATGGAGTGGCCGTTGTCGTTGAACACGATGATGAAGTTCGTATTCATCTCGCCGACGACATTCAGCCCCTCGAGCGCCTCGCCGCCCGAGAGGGAGCCGTCGCCGATGAGTGCGATCACGTTTTCCCTGCGTCCCGCGAGATCGCGCGCCTTTGCGAGCCCTGAGGCGAGGCTGATCGAGGTGGACGTGTGTCCGACGTTGAAGAAGTCGTGCGGGCTCTCCTCCGGGTTCGTGTAGCCCGACACCTCGTCGTATTTGTCCTCGTCGATGTACGCCTCCACGCGCCCCGTCAGCATTTTGTGCGGGTAGCACTGGTGCGACACGTCGTAGACGATCTTGTCCGTGGGCGAGTCAAAGACCGTGTGCAGCGCGATGATCGTCTCGATGATGCCGAAGTCCGGGCCGAAGTGCCCGCCGTGAACGCTCGCGCGTTTGAGGAGTGCGCCGCGCATCTCTTCGGCGAGTGCCTTGCGCTCCGCTGCGCCGTACCCCTTGATATCAGCGGGTGATGTGATTGTTTCCAGATACATAGAGATCCCCCTTTGCCGGATCGATTCCATTTCCCTGAGCGAATTATATCACCAAAATATACGTGAATGTCAAGGAGCGTAGCAAATGCAACGGATTATTTCCGGCAAAGCGTGGTAGAGTAGGTGCTCCGATAAAAATATTTTGATGGGGGATATATAAATGAAGCAATGCAAGATGAAGGACAGCCGCATCGTTATCAGTGAGGTCATGATGCCCAGTCAGGCGAACCCGAACGGGAATGTGCACGGCGGCGAGATCATGAAGCTGATGGACTCGGCGGCGTACGCGGCGGCGCGGCGCTATGCGCGCTCGAACGTCGTCACGGCGCGCGTGGATGAGCTGGAGTTCCACCTGCCGATCCGCATCGGCGACCTCGTTGTCGTGACGGCGGACATCGTCTACGTCGGGCACAGCTCAATGGAGGTCGCCGTCAACGTCATCGTCGAGGATCTGGATGACGGCGGCGATCCGCAGCTCGGCCTCTCGGCGTACTTCACCATGGTCGCGCTCGACCGCAACGCACGGCCGAAGTCCGTGCCGCCGCTCACGCTCGATACCGAGGAGGCGCGCGCCGCGTTCGAGGAGGGCAAACGCCGCTACGAGGCGCACAAGGCACGCAAGCGCGGTACCGTTACGCCCACGGGCGGCTGTGTCTGCGATGCCATTGCGCAGCAGACGAAGGCGGCGAACACAGCGCACACGAAGCAAGACGCAAAGAAGTAAAGGCACATACACGGTGTCTTGTGAAAAGACGCAGCTCCGCGCGGGGCTGCGTTTCCTTGTGTGAGGGAGAATTTTTGTGTTATAATGAATGTAGCATTTGGCGGATATTATGATAGGAAGTGATACAGATGGCGCAGAATGTTATGGTGCGTATGGATGATGATCTGTCGATGCGTCTGCATGAGGTTTGTGATGAGATTGGGCTGCCCATTTCCACCGCATTTCTGATTTTTGCAAAGCGCGTCGCACGAGATCGCAAAATCCCCTTTGAACTCTCTGCGGAACCGGATCCATTCTACTCGGAAAGCAATATGGCACATCTGCGTCGAGGAATTGCCCAGCTCAATGCCGGTAGGGGCGTGCAGCATGACTTGATCGAGGTCGCAGACGGTGAATAAGACCTGGTCGGATGAGGCTTGGGAGGACTATGTCGGCTGGCAGTCAGAGGACAAGAAGACCTTGAAAAGGATCAATCTCATCCTCAAGGATGTGGAGCGTCATCCATTTGAGGGCATTGGGAAGCCGGAGCCGCTCAAGGGCGACCTTGGCGGGTTTTGGAGCAGAAGAATTGACGAAAAGAATCGGTTGGTCTATCGCATTGTTCCAAGCGGATTGGAGATTCTTTCCTGCAAGGGACATTATGAATAAAATCCCTCCGTCCGCAG
Source organism: uncultured Centipeda sp. (assembly GCA_905372865.1). Classification (GTDB taxonomy): domain Bacteria; phylum Bacillota; class Negativicutes; order Selenomonadales; family Selenomonadaceae; genus Centipeda. The sequence continues at coordinate 9,336 of CAJPQT010000023.1, read as the reverse complement.
CAGATACTCCTTTTTGTCGAGCCCGCCTGCATAGCCCGTGAGGCTGCCGTCTGCACCGATGACGCGGTGGCACGGGATGAGGATGGAGATCGGATTGCGCCCAACCGCCCCGCCGACCGCCTGCGCCGACATACGCTTTCCTGTACTTTTCTCAAGACGTTTCGCGATTGCCCCATAGGTCGTCGTTTCTCCGAATGGGATCGTCTGCAGGATTGCCCATACCAACATCTGAAATGCCGTGCCCGTCGGATTGAGCGCAGGGCTGAAGTCCGGCTCCTTGCCGGCGAAATACAGCTCGAGCCACCGCATGACCTCCCCGAATACGGGGAGGTTTTTTTTGTACGTTGCCGAAAGATCGGGGAAATCCCTCTCCCCATCGAAGTACAGCCCCGTGAGTGCGATGCCGTCACTCGCGAGCGTGATCCCGCCGAGCGGGGAGGTGTAGTGTGCTGTGTAGATCATGGGGGACCTCCTATGGTTTGATTTACTTCCATTATAAAGGAAATCATTGTGCTGTGATAGTCCTCCGTGTGTTTTCAATCAAAATATGATATAGTGAAAGAAAAATACTGAAGGAGGCGGCATGATGGCGACAACAGAGATGACGGATGATATGGTTGTGCAGGGCGCTCGCGCAGCGGTTCGTATTGCACTGGCGAAAAACAAGGCAAGAGGCGTGTCGAGTGTTGCTTACGATCGCAAGACGAAGACGATCTATGAGATCAGGAGCGATGGACAGCGCGTGCCTATACAGGTAGGATGTGATGGAAAACGTGCAGAGATTGGCGGAGAGAAAAAATTGAGACCCTGACGGGGATTGTGGACATGGAGCGAAAAGACTTGAATCAGCACGGATAAAAAACGTTTCACATTGAGGCGTGGGCAGTTCCTGCGTCTTTTTCAATCTCGTGTAAAATGTCGCCTGTGCGGCGACCTATGGAAGGGGAGGTTCTGCTAAGATAGGGATATCAAGAAGAGAGTACAGGAGGCGATCATGATGAGCGTATTGAAGAATTTGCGGAGTGTATTTCGTACTGTGCGTCCGCCGTGTGTGCGCTGCCCCTATCGGCTTGGGTTGGTGGTGTTCGTGCAGAGCCCATGCCCTGCGTGCAGAATGGATGGATATCGCATGTATGATGTGCTGACGCACGATCGGCTCGCATTTCCCGGCATCTGGCGCAGCGGTATGTTCCGCGACGGGGCGGACGATGGGAAGATTTTCCGCAGGTAGGTGAACGATGGGAACGATCAAAGGAATGCTGAAGCTCGTTGTCGAATGCCTCTCTGTATTGGTACTGCTGGTCGCATACGCCATCGTCAAAGTACTGTATTGGGGCGTCATGGGCATCAAGTTTCTTATCGCGCTCGTGATTTCTTTGAACTAGGGAAGGAACATGAATGGCGATGGATCGCATGGAGATACGCGGCCGCTGCGGTACGGCGATCGCATATGCAAAGGTGATCGAGGACGAGGCGGTCGCGCAGATCCGCCGCATGTACGGCATGATCTTGGGGGATGTCATCGGCTCTCGCTGATCGAACAACAGATGGTATGCACTTCGAGAATCGTTGAAGGAGGCTGCATTTCAGTGATGGAGGTTATCGTATGAGCACACATGACGACATCAACGTCGAGAAGATTGAGAATCTGGACTTTGAGAAGTATGAGGACAAATATTCTGAGGCGGGGCTATGGGACAAGATTCGCAAGAACATCGCCAAGATCGGTGTGAAGGTGATCTATCAGGCGCTGCTCCTCTACTATGTGGCGCAGTCGCCGAACTGCCCGCCGAAGATCAAGGCGGGCATCATCGGCGCGCTCGGTTATCTGATCTCGCCGTTTGATCTGATTCCGGATATTATGCCCGGGATTGGCTTTGCGGATGATGCCGTCGCGATTGCAACGGCGGTTGCGCTCGCCCAGATCTACATCACGGATGAGATCAAAGCGCAGGCAAAGGCGAAGATTGCCGATCTGCTCGGTGAGGATGTGCTCGCAAATCTCGATGATTGAGCACGATCGACTGGGCATGAAAAAACCACCCCAATGCGGGTGGTTTTTTGTGTGCAGAAATACTCAGATCTCGGTGCGGAACTTGATCGCCTGGATGATGCCCGCATCGTCGATGTCGAAGGTGAGCGTAGCGGCTTTGTCATCAAATGCGTATGTGCAGGCAGTGAGCCCGTCCTCGTTTGTCTCGGAGAAGGAGGGTTCGCCGTACATTTCCTCGATGTCCTCGTAGGTCTTTCCGACACGGAGTCCGCCGAGGGTGCGGACGCTCTGCCCCATGACATCATAGCTCGTTATGGTGAGGTCGCCCGCATCGCGCGTATCCTTCGCGCCTGTGACGGCGCGGAAGACGAAGGGCTCGGCACCGTTGAAGGTAAAGGTGATGAAGCGCATGCCGTCGCCTGTGAAGTCCTTGCCCTGGTAGTCGTCCGCAAGCCCTGCGCGGACGATAGCCCTGCGGGCATCAGCGAGTGTGGCTTTGCGCGGTTCCAGTCGATTCTGCCCGCCCGTAGCCGTATCATCCAGCACAAGTGTCGCTTCCCAATAGGTCATGCCGTGGGCAGATGCTGTCGCCGCACCGAGGAGGATGCCTGCGGCAAAGAGGGCGGTGCAGAGAAGACTGAGGAATCGTGTTTTCATGATAATCGCTCCTTTAGTATTTTCCACCGCCGCCGCCGTAATCGCTGTCACTGCTGGAGGTGGTGATGTGAGAGCCGGAGGACGAGGTTTTTTTCTCGTATTTCGCCCGCCGGGATTCTGAGGTGCGGATATGGGTGTCCTTGCTGTGTGTGATGCGGACGCTGCTGTATGAGAGGTAGTCATCTGCCTCGGAGGCGTGCTCGGTGGTATCCATCCCCTCCTCAAGGTAGGAGGAAATTGAACCATAGACGATCGCTGCGAGGAGAAGAGCCGTGCCGAGAATCCCGACGATCGCCCACGGATCGAGAGGGATGTACGGTTTGCCCTCCTTCTCGTAGTAGGTCAGCATCTCGTCCACGGTGGCGGCAAATGCGGTGTATGCCTTGCCGTATTCGTTGTCCTTGAGATCGGGGACGAAGCTGTCTGCGAGGTACTCAATGCCGTACTCATCGGTGATGCGCTGGCGCATCTTGTTGTCGGTGGAGACGTAGAAATCACGGCCTTTCGGCGCGACGAGGAAGACGATCGTGCCGTTTGCGCCGCCATCCATGATCCGATCGACGACCGCATTTGCAACCTTGCCGAGCACCTGTCCGTGCGTGTCCTTGATGTTGCCGACGAGGATGCGTACGCCGTGCGCTTTTTCAAAGGCGGCGATGCTGGCATCGAGTTCCTGCTCCTCGGCATCGGTGAGGAGATCCGCCTCGTCGATCACGCGTGCGTTTCCGATGTCAGAGGCATCCGCCGCCCTTGGTACGGTGAGGCTGAAAAGGCTGAGGCAGAGGAGGAGCAGGGCGAGAATGGGGCTGTATCGTGATTTTTTTTCGATTGTCATGTGCCGTACCTCCTACCAGTCCAAGATCAGCCAGCCGATGTAGCAGGTGATGAGAAAGACGAGGACGGCGGGCACGAGGGGGTAATAGCGTTCCTTGAACTTGTCCCGCGGCAGCGAGGAGCTGACGACTTTGCCGGTCTGTCCGTTCATCATGAAGGTGTACGGTTTTCCCTTGTAATTCGTGGTAAGGATCCAGACGGGCAGCATCGCATAGCGGACATTCCCCTCTTCCTTATGGATCAGTGGCGCGCCCTCGGGGGTGACGTTGCTGTAGTTCTTGACGCTGGTGGAGAGCACCCAGGAGGCGCTCTCTGCGAGACGGCTGTCGGCACGCGGCAGGGATTCCTTCACGTCGACATCGTACTTGTCCGCGAGGTGTCCTGTGAAATATGCGGCGGAGAAGGGAACGAGATCCTTGTAGTCAAATGGCTCGATGCTGTCCATGAAGGAGTCGTCCATGCGCACACTCGCGTCGACGGGGATGCCGTGGAAGGTCATCTCGCCGCTGCGCTCGCAGCGGTAGTGGGATGTTTCGGTGACGGTCTCATTCGTTGTTTCGCGGGTGCTCCTGCGCTCCGCATTGAAATTTGCATCGACGTTCACATGTGCGTCGAACAGCCAGAAGGGGACGTACATGGACTGGATCTCTTTGATGCGGTTCTCGGAGGTGAACTCCTTCGGGAGCAGGCGTTTCCCCTTGTAGAACTCCGTGAGTGCGGCGATTGCCTCCTCCTTTGTCTTCTTGAACGGGATGATGAAGTCGGGGCGCAGCATGCCGTCGAAGCGGCGCGGGATCATGTTCGGGCTGCCGCAGTAGGCGCACTCGGTCGCCATGGTGTTGCCGTCGGAGACGAGCTCGGCACCGCAGGAGGAGCAGGTCTGGATCATCATGTGTGCCGTTTCGGCATCATCCCATGTGCGGCGTTCTCTCTCGGTGTTTCTCTCCGCCTCTTTTTTCTCCGCGGCCTGCACGGCCTTTTCCTGCTTCTTTTCGAAGAGGGCATCCATCTCTGCGATGCTGATCTTGGCATCGCAGAACTCACAGGTGACGTGGCTGTGCCCCGGGAGGAAGGTGAGCGGCGCACCGCATTTGGGGCATTTGTAGCTGACACTTGTATCGGGCATGGGCACCTCCATGGAATTGCTGATAATAATGAAGTCCGTCAGATTGGCATAGATTTTTTCGTCCGAACAAGGAGGCAGACCGGACGCATAGCAAAAGCTATGTGGAGGATTTGCCGAAAAAGTTCGGGCAAAAAAGATGCGCTCAGATGGTGCGGCTGAATTTATCAGTGCTTCCCTAATATTTCCCGCCGCCGCCGCCGTGGCTTTCGTCGCGGCTGGAGGTGGAGATGTAGGAACCCGAGGAGGACGAGGAGGAGGAGGTCTCCTTGTACTTCGTCCGACGGGCCTCTGTGGTGCGGAGGAAGACGTCCTCTTTGTGCGTGAGGCGGAAGCTGCCCCGCTCGACGTAGTCGTCCGCCTCGTGGGCGCCCCTCACACTGAGCATGCTGTCCGAGAGATTGGCAAAGACGAACCAGTAAACGATGGCAGCAGGGATCAGCGCGCCGACGAGGGTGACGATGGTGAGCAGGAAGGCATCCGGGTTGAAGGGCTTTCCTTCCTTTTCGTAGTAGGTCACCATCTCGTCCACAGTGGCAGCAAATGCGGTGAATCCCTCGGCGTATTTGTTCTCCTTCAGGGAGGGGACGAACTGCCCGGCGAGGTGTTCGATGCCGTCGTCGTCGGTGATGCGCGTGCGCATCTTGTTGTCGGTGGAGATGTAGAAGTCGCGCTCCTTCGGCGCGAGGAGGAGGACGATGGTGCCGTTTGCACCGCCGTCCGCGATGCGGTCGACGACACCGTTTGCGACCTTTCCGAGCACCTGCCCGTGTGTGTTCTTGACGGTGCCGACGAGGACGCGGATGCCGTGTGCCGCTTCATACGCGGCGAGCTTTGCGTCGAGCGCCTGTTCCTCGGCATCGCTGAGGAGGTCAGACTCGTCGATGACACGCAATGCGCCAAGCCCCGAACTATCCGAGGCGGGGGTTCCGTCTGCGACCGCACGTGCAACGGCACTGAGCGCGCCGCCCGTGGTGAAGGGCTTGCCTTCCTTCTCGTAGTAGGTGAGCATTTCGCCCGCGACTTGACCAAATGCCGTGAACATATCGGCGTATTTCTTGCTCTCGAAGGCGGGCAGGAATTTCTCCGTGAGGTGCTCAATGCCCTCGTCGGTAATGCGTGTCCTGAGCTTTGCATCGGTGGCGACGTAGTAGGTGTTGTTTTCGGGCGAGAGGAGGAGCAGGACTGCGCCATGTTCACCGCCGGGAGCGATGGTCTTGATGATGTTCTCCGCGAGCGGCTTCAGCGGCTTGTCTTTCCAATCACCGACGATTGCCGCGAGGATGCGGATGCGGTGTGTCCGTTCCATTGCCGCGAGCTGCGCATCGAGTTTTTGCACCTCGGCATCGGAGAGGAGGTTCATCTCGTCGATGACGCGTGCGTTTCCGATGCCTGAGGCATCCGCCGCCTTGGGGACGGCGAGGAGAATGCTGAGGCAGAGGAGGAGCAGGGCGAGGAGCGCACTGCGTCCGTTGGTTGTTTTGTTCATCATGTGCCGCACCTCTACAGATCAAACATGAGGCAGCCGATCCAGAAGAGGACGGCGAAGACGAGGGCGGACGGGATGAGCGGGTAGACATACTCCTTGAATGTATCCTTGGGCAGATCTGCACCGACGAATTTGCCGGTCTGTCCGTTCATCATGAAGGTGTAGGGCTTGCCCTGATAGTTCGTGGTGAGGATCCAGACGGGCATCATGGCGTAGCAGACATCGCCCGACTGCTTTCAGATCTTCGAGCTGCCGCTCGGGGCGGTTCAGTCGTAGCCGCTGACGGTTTTGCTCAGCGCGTGGATGACGCTCGCCGTGAGGCGCGTATCGGCGCGTGGCAGGGATTCCTTGACATCGACATCGAATTTGTCGGCGAGGTGTCCCGTGAAATACGCAGCGGAGAAGGGGCGGAGCTCGCTGTAGTCGAACGGCTCGATGCTGTCCATGTACTTGTCGTCCAGGCGTTTGCTCGCGTCGACGGGGATGCCGCGGAACGTCATCTCGCCGCTGCGCTCGCAGCGGTAGTGGTCGGTCTCGGTGATGATCTCGTCCGCCGTATCGCGCCGACTCCTCGTTTCCGCGCTGAAGTCCATGCTGGCGCTTACCTGCGCGTCGAACAGCCAGAAGGGGACGTACATGGACTGGATCTCTTTGATGCGGTTCTCGGAGGTGAACTCCTTCGGGAGCAGGCGTTTCCCCTTGTAGAACTCCGTGAGTGCGGCGACTGCCTCCTCCTTCGTCTTCTTGAACGGGATAATGAAGTCGGGGCGCAGCATGCCGTCGAAGCGGCGCGGGATCATGTTCGGGCCGCCGCAGTAGGCGCACTCGGTCGCCATGGTGTTGCCGTCGGAGACGAGCTCTGCACCGCAGGAGGAGCAGGTCTGGATCATCATGTGCGCCGTTTCGGCGCCGTCCCATGCGCTGCCTGCATTCTCGGTGTTCCACTGCGCTTCTTTTTCCTCCGCCTTCTTTGCTGCTTGCGCTGCCTGTTCCTGCTTCTTTTCGAAGAGGGCATCCATCTCGGCGATGCTGATGTTCGTATTGCAGAACTCACAGGTGACGTTGTTGTGTCCCGGGAGGAAGGTGAGCGGTGCACCGCATTTGGGACATTTGTAGCTGACGCTTGTATCTGCTATAGGGTTGCCTCCTAAAACTTCCCGCCGCCGCCGTGGCTGCTGTCGCTGCTGGAGGTGCTGACATTGGAGCCGGAGGAGGATTCCTTCTTTTCCTTGGTCCGACGTGTGACGGTGGTGTAGAGGAAGTCATCCTCGCTGCGCGTGAGCTGGAAGCTGTCCTGATTGAGGTAGGCATCCGCCTCGGCGGCGGACCTGACGTTGCTCTCATACTCGTACAGCATGTAGTAGATGGTGCCGCCGAGGATGAGCGAACACGCGAGAGCGATGCCGAGTGCCATGAGGTTAAAGGCATTGGCGGGATCGTACGGCTCGCCTTCCTTCTCGTAGTAGGTCAGCATCTCGTCCGTGGTTGCCGCAAATGCGGTGAATGCGGCGGCGTACTTGCCCTCCTTCAGATCGGGAAGAAATTCACCTGCCAGGTAGTCCACGCCCTTGCCGTCGGTGATGCGCGTGCGCATCTTGTTGTCGGTGGAGATATACCAGTCGCGCTCCTTCATCGAGAGGAGGAGGACGATGGTGCCGTTCTCACCGGGGATCTGGTCGACGACATTGTTTGCGACCTTCCCCAGTGCTGCGCCGCCCGTATCTTTCATCGTGCCGACGAGGATGCGTACCTTATGCGACTGTTCGACGGCGGCAAGTTTTGCGTCAAGCGCTTTTTCCTCATCCGCCGTGAGGATATCCGCCTCGTCGACGACGCGTGCTGCTTCGAGGCCCTGTTCCTGTTGTGCCTTAGGCGGAGGTGCCTGCTTCGGCACGGCGAGGGCGATGGAGGTCAGGCAGAGGAGCAGGAGGAGGGCGAGGAGTGCGCTGAGGCTCTTTTTATTTTTCGTAAACATTGCTGCGCCTCCTTAATCCGACAGAACGAACTTCGCGAGGAAGTAGAAGATGGGGATGCTCACGATCGCGGGGATGATGGAGTAGAGCAGCACCTTCGCCCGGTCGATGGGGACGGAGCCGACGACCTTGCCGGTCTGTCCGTTCATCATAAAGGTGTAGGGTTTCTCGTGATATTTCGTCGTGAGGATCCAGACGGGTGCCATCGCGTAGCTGACGGTGCCGTCCTCCTTGATGACGCTTGCCTCGCCGTCGAGAGAGCAGCGGTCGTAGCCCTTGACGGTGCTCTCGAGAACCCCGACAGCGCTTCTGTTGACGCGTTTGTCGGCACGCGGGACGCTCGCCTCGGCATCCACGTCGTATTTGTCCGCGATGTGGCCTGTGAAGTAGGCGGCGGAGAAGGGGACGAGCTCGCTGTAGTCGAACGGCTCGATGCTCTCCATGTAGGTGTCGTCCATGCGCTCACTGCCGTCCACGGGGATGCGTTCGAACACCATCGCGCCGCTGCGCTCGCAGCTGTAGTGACTGGTCTCGGTGATGATCTCGTCCGCCGTCTCGCGCACGCTGTCGTTCTCGGCGCGGAAGGTCGCGCTTGCGCGCACCTTCGAGTCGAACAGCCAGAAGGGGACGTACATGGACTGGATCTCTTTGATGCGGTTCTCGGATGTGAACGCGCTCGGGAGGATGTATTTCCTGAGCCCTGCGCTGTAGAATTCCTTGAGCGCGGCGACGGCGTCCTGCTTTGTCTTTTGGAAGGGGATGACGAAGTCGGGGCGCAGCATTCCGCCGAACTGGCTGGGGATCATGTTCGGACTGCCGCAGTAGGCGCACTCGGTCGCCATCGTGTTGCCGTCGGAGACGAGCTCCGCGCCGCAGGAGGAGCAGGTCTGGATCTTCATGGCTTCTGCTTCGGCGGCATCCCATTCGCTGCCTGCACCGTCGGTTTTCCACTTTGACTCCTTTGCTTCGGCGGCGAGGGCCGCCTTTTCCTGCGCTTTTTGAAAGAGATTTTCGACGGTTGCAACGTCGAGCTCGGTGTTGCAGTACTCGCAGGTTACGTGGTCGTGCCCCGGGAGAAAGGAGAGGGGGGCGCCACAGTTGGGGCATTTGTAGCTGACACTGGTGTCTGCCATATCAGTCACCTCTCTTCTAAAAGGAAGATTTACTGCTTGTCGTTCTCGTCAAAGACATCGCCGCACTGCGGGCAGAATTTCGGCGGGTGGGTGGGATCGTCGGGTTTCCAGCCGCACTTGTCGCACGCATAGAG
>CAJPQT010000022.1 GCA_905372865.1 uncultured Centipeda sp. | reverse complement strand
TAACGGTCAGCTTGTTGTTCTCCACTTTGTTGCCGACCTTTGTGCGGCCCGCCCATGCCTCGGTATGTGCGCCGTCAGAGGCGGCATACGATGCGGCTGTATTGTCCTTGAACTGGTACCCCTCAAGGGTGATGTACCGCGTCGCATTCGCTGCATGGCTGTCGGTGTCGATGATGTATTCAAGTTTATCCGTGGAGCTGTCCCTTGCGCCCGTATACCCCGTGGTGGCGATCCCCGCCGTATTGTCCATGAGTTTCAGCCGGTACGGCTCATAGGTCTTGATGCCCGCACCCGTGAGGCTTGACGTATCCACTTCGAGCTTATCCCATTTGAGCCCCGTGGTCTGGCTACCATTGTTGAGCGTCAGCAGGGAGTTTGCGGCGTTGATCGTGCTGTTGAGCGCGAACTTGACTTTGTCAAAGTGTGCAATGTTCCCCGCCGTCGCGTTGGTCTTGACGTTCAGCGTATTGTCCGTCACGGTCGTCTGGCTACCGCCGTAGAGGACACCGTTGATGGTCGTTCCGGCGGCGAGAGTATGCGTCCCATCGCCGAGGTTGACGGTGTTGCCCGTGGTGGCTCCCGTGCCTGCCGTCCAGCCGCCGTAGACATCGCCCATCGTGCCGCCCATGATGGTGACGGTGTTGTCCGTTGCACTGCCCGTTGCTGCGGCATGCGTCAGTGCTGCACCATAGACCGTGCCATTCACGGTGCCGGCGTTGATGGTCACTTCGTTCTTGGTCGCGCTGCCCGTCTTGGTCTTGACCTCTGCGCCATAGGCGTTCGCGGTCTGTGCACCGGTGTTCAGGATGAGTTTGTTCTCTGCCGCATCGCCCGTGGTGCCCGGAACGGTGGTGTTTTCAACCATGCCGCCGCGCGCATTGAGCGTCGCGCTGCCGCCCGTGAGCGTCAGCTTGTTTTTCTGTACCTTATTGCCGATGATGGAACGTCCGCCCCATGCATCCGTGGCTGTGCCGCCCGCATAGTTGGCATTATTGTTCTGGAAGCGATAGCCCTTGAGGTAGACTTTCGTCGTTGTGGCGCTGTTGCCGTCGGTCGTGATGTCTGCCTCGTAGTCGCTCGTGTGGATGCGTCCGCGCGTTCCCGTGTTGCTGTAGCTTGTGCCAAAGCTGATGTTGCTGCTGTTCTCCATGAGCGTCAGGATACGGTCACTTGTGGCACTGGAATTCAGGTTGTCGAGGTCGTCGACGTGGAGTTTCGTCCAGTCGAGCGTTGTAGCGTTGCCGTCGTTGAGCGTCAGGAGGGTATCCCCCGCCGCGATGTGGGTGCTCGTCGCCTTGAAGTTCACCTTGTCAAAGTGCGCGATGTTGCCCGCCGTGACGGTGTCGTAGACGTTGAGTGTGTTGTCCGCCGCAGCCGCCTTGCTGCCGCCGTAGATCTTTCCGATGGTGGTGCCCGACGCGACGGCATCCGCCGCACTGCCGAGGTTGACGGTGTTGCCCGTGGTGGCTCCCGTTCCTGCCGTAAAGCCGCCGTAGACATCGCCCATCGTGCCGCCCGTGATGGTGACGGTGTTGCCCGTGGCATCTCCCGTCGCCGAGGCATGGGAAAGATACCCGCCGTGCACAGTGCCGCTGACACTGCCGCCGGAGATATTGACCTTGTTGCCCGTTGCGTTTCCGCTTTGTACGGAGGTAAAACCGCCGTAGATGTTGCGCACGGAGGAACCCGCTTTGAGGTTGACGGTGTTGCTCGTGCTGTTGAACTTTGCCGCCTTTGTCGTGCCCGTGCCCGCTGTCCAGCCGCCGTAGGCATCGCGGTGCGTTGTTCCGTTGATGGTGAGCGTGTTCTCCGTCGTTGTGTTGCCGATGACGGAGCGCCCTGCCCAGACATCCTCGGTCGCGCTTCCCGTGCTCGGGGTGACATTGGCGCTCTTGAACTGGAATCCATCGAGGTAGATCTGTGTCGCCGTGCCCGTTCCTGTGTTCGTATCGATGACACGCTCATGGGTATCGGTCAAGGAGGCGAGTTTTGGCCCCGTATACGTCCCCCCGAGGTTGATATTGCTCGTATTCTGCATGAGGACGGAGCGTCCCGTCGGCGCTGTTCCCGTGTAGGTGACGCCAGCCCAATTCAAATCCGTTGCAGCCCCGCCCACAACGTTCAGCATGGGATTTGCCTGATTGAACGTGCTCGTAAAGTTAAAGCTCACCTTGCCGAAGTTCTTGATGTTGCGCACGGAGGCATTCGTGTTGACGTTGAGCTTGTTGTCCGTTACGACATCACTGGCGGAGCCGCTCGATCCGCCGCCATAGAGCATCGCATTCGAGAGCGTGGACGCAGTCAATGCGCCGGCAACCGTGCCAATGTTGACGATGTTGCCCGTAGCCTTGCCCGTGCCCTCGGTATAGCCGCCGTAGATCTCGGTGCCGCCGCCGAATGTTCCGTTCTCGATGTTGATGGTGTTGCCCGTGGCATCTCCCGACGAAGTTGCAGAGAGTGCCGTATTCGTCGCGATATAGCCGCCGTAGAGCTTACCGCCGCCGTTCAGCGTACCGCCGTTGATGTTGACCTTGTTGTTCTTCGCGTCGGCATTCTTCGTGGTGTCGACCAGTTCCGGATGATCCTCATCCTCGGGATTGGCAAGGAGATGCACGCCCGTTGTGTAACCGGCATAGCCGTTGGTGACATTGCCACCCGTAAGATTCAGTGTATTATCTTCCGAGCCACCGTTCTGTGCGTCCGTATATCCTGCACGGGCATTCGTATGGCTGCCGCCCGTGATATTCAGTTCGTTGTGATTCGTTGTGTTGCCATAGACGGACAGACCTGCATAGGTATCGCGCGGGGCCGCCCCGGGCGTTGTCACGTTCTGCCCGATTCCCGCGTTCTGGAAGCGATTGCCGTTGAGAGAGATGTTCGTAACCACGACGGTTCCCGTTCCCGTGACATTCGCTTTCTTTCCGAATTCATAGTCACCGACCGTTCCGATGAGTGCAGGCGCATAATTGTGAAGCGTCATGCCAACATTGCCTGCATATAGATTCAGCGTAGGAGTGTTGACCCCATGCGAGGCAAGTTCTCCCGCCCAGTCACGCAGCCCGGTGACACTGATATTGCGCCAGTCATATGCTCCCGCAGGACCATATCCTATGGTAAACATACTGTCTCCGGAAGAAATATTCGACCCGAGGACGAACTCCAGCTTCTCAAAGTTGTAAATACTATGCGCCGTATTATTGGCCGATGTGATGCGCAGCTTATTGCCCGTTGTCACATCAGCTCCCGGTTTGTTGCTATCACCGCCCTTCAGGTGGAGGTATTGATAGCCCATTGTGGGATTTATAGTTTCTACTAATGTGACTGTATTATTCGTTGCGTTTCCCTGTGCCGCATAACCGCCAAATACTGTACTACCGTAGTGATTGGACTCTGCTTTCAGAACGACCTCGTTATGCGTGGAATCCCCCGAGCCCTGCGTATAGCCGCCATAAGTAGCTCCGCCAAGCTCGAGTCCTTCCACGGTCAGTTTATTCCGGGTCGTTGTACTGCCCAATGTTGACGTGCCGCCGTAGATAATTCCCGACGATGGCAGAGGATGACCTGCGTCATACTTGATATTTGCATTCTGGAACTGATTGCTTTCAAAAAAGAACTTTGAAGCGGTGACGGTTCCCGTCCCTGTCGCATCAGAACGCAGTCCATATTCATAATCCCCGGCAGTTTCCTTTTTGGGGGCATAATTGGTCAGCCCGAAACTGAGGCCACTCGCGAGGAGGTTAATCCTCGTAGAGCCTGTCTTCCCCGCTATCCATGCCGCCCCACCCTCAACTGTGATCTTATTCCAGTCAAGTGGCCCTGCAATGCCACCACCATAGGGTGATACAGAAAACATGGTATCCCCGGGAGCAATATCCGACCTGAGGACGAACTCCATCTTCTCAAAGTTTGCAACATCTCTTGCCGCATTATTAGCCGACGCGATCCGCAGTGTATTCCCTGTCCGCACATCAGCACCTGCGTTGCCGCTTGCGCCGCCGATCAGATGAAGGTACTGAACAGAATATACAAGATTTGGCATGTCCGATATCGTGACCGTGTTATTGATTGCATTGCCCTGCGCAGAATAACCACCATATACGTAACTATCCGGAGCAGAAGCCGGACTCGCTTTATAAACGAGCTCGTTATGTGTGGAATCCCCTGCGCCCCGTGTATAACCGCCAAAATAACTGCCACCAGGAGCACTATTCATGTTGATCGTGAGTTTATTCCCCGACACATTGCGGTTATCCGTTGCCGATGGAATATCATGCGCATTGCCGGCCGCAATCGGTGACGGCGCCGGATGCCCCGCATCGACGGTCACATCCCCGCCGGTCACATCGGCAGCATATGCGTACTGAAAATCTGAGAAGAGTGCCCCCCCCCCGCGGACAGAGCAAGCGCTACAAAAAGCGACAGCTGTCGTTTGCTTTTCCACGCCTTTAACATAACAATTCCTCCTTGTACCAATATCCTATCCATAGTCCCAGTAGTCCTATTGTCCCAAATATACTATTTCCCTCATTTGTTGTCAAGATGATTTTAGGAATACAACAATCCCTCATCATCCTTTACACGTGACAAGATGTGTAGGGACAAATAAAAAGCCGCCCGATACCGAGCGGCTTCTCATCTTCGATTACATATCACTGCGAAACCTCAATCCCATGCTCCTCCGCCATCTTCCGTATGACCGCCTCCGACAGCTCTGCCATCTGAGCCACTGTCGCAATCGGCGTTCCCGCACGAAGCATGTTCATGGCGATATGCGCAATCCCCTGCTGTCGGCCTTGATGAATACCTTGCTTCATGCCTTGCTTCATGCCTTGCTTTATTCCTTGCTTTATTCCTTGCTCTACCCCTGCTGCTCGCCCCTCCTTCCACGATCCCTCCATGTCGCTCACATAGTCATGCTCATACTTCTCACGCTGTTCATATTTACGCCGCTGTCCCGCATCGCGCATGAACGCCTCGATCCTGTCCCACGCAGTGTTAATTGCCGCCTCGCTCATCGCAATCGCCTCCATTTCCTCATCACTGAGTTTGTTGCTGATAAAAGCCATCCACTTGTCCAGTGTCCGCATACTGCGGATATCCTTCCGCGTTACTTTTGGCAGCTCCAAAAAGTGTATCTCAAGATCCTCGGTCAGCCGGTGCACGCCTGTCTCGTCATAGAGCCCATACATATGGTGGAATCCAGATAGCGGCAGATATTCATATCCGAGCAAATTGATCGCGACTGTCCGCCGCAAATTCTCGTAGTTCTCGCCCCGTCCCAGTGTGCTCTGATAGAGTTTCGCCCAGTAGTACAGGCTGCGCTGTCCCATGTTCTGCCGCTTCTGCACTTGTACTTCGATATTGACCTGTGTTTCATCATTCGTCATACACAGGATATCAAGCGCAGATGCCTTTCCATTCTCCTCCTCCGGATCGAGTTCTCGATCCGCAAAACGCAGATCAACAAATGCCTTTTCTCCCTCGAGTTCAAGTACTGCATTGATAAACGAGAGCGTGATTTCCTTATTTTCTTTATGTCCAAAGAGGAACTTAAACAAAAGATCATTCAGTGCATTAAAATCTCTCGTTCTCATAACAAACCTCTTTCTATGGCACTTGTCTCTTTGATCTTATTATAAAGTTTTCAGGAAGTTCCGTCAAACAAAAAGCCACCCGATCACGAGCGGCTTATCATCTTCGATTACATATCACTGCGAAGCCTCAATCCCATGTTCCTCCGCCATCTTCCGTATGACCGCCTCCGGCAGCTCTGCCATCTGCGCCACTGTCGCAATCGGCGTTCCGGCACACAGCATATTCATCGCTATATGTGCGATACCCTGCTGTCGGCCCTCAGTACGTCCTTCACGGCGTCCTTGATCTATTCCCCGTTTTATTCCTTCCAACGCGGCAGCCTCCAACCCGGAGCGATAGTCCATGAGTGCCATCTGCCGGTTGACGTAACGGAGGTAATCGTCCGGGTTGCTCATGAATATCTTCTCTGCTTCCATTGCATCTCTGATGGCAGGTTCACTCATCGCTAATTCCTCCTTTTCCTCGAGGCATGCTCACTCGATACCATACTTCAAAAAGAGCTTTTTTCGAAACTCTTCGCTTTTGGTTGCCTCCCGAGCATCTTCTATTTTCCCATCTTCAAGAAGTAAGGACATCAGGCGTGTCACGCGGCTCTCACCATGTTTTTCACCGTCTTCTGCAGCGGCTTGCAGTCCGGAGCGATAGTCCATGAGTGCCATCTGCCGGTTGACGTAACGGAGGTAATCGTCCGGGTTGCTCATGAATATCTTCTCTGCTTCCATTGCTTCTCTGATGGCAGGTTCACTCATCGCCAATTCCTCCTTTTCCTCGCTCGTCAATCTGTTGGCAAAATACGCAAGCCACCGTTCCATCTTTGATGATTCGCGAATTGTTTTATGCGGAGCTTTGATATATTTCGGTAGTTCAATGAAATGCAGTTCCATATCGTTGTTCAGCCGATCCCCATTTTCGATATTGTAGATGCTGTACATCGCAACGGGTTCTTCCTGTGGAAGCAGTTCAAATGCGAGAAGGTTGATCGTAATCGCGGGACGCAGAAGGTTATATCCCTCTCCTCTCGTCAGGGAAAGGAGATACAGTCGTGCCCAATAAAAGAGTGTCCGACGCTGCATGTTGTTATAGTTGATGACCTGCACTTCGACGTCGACGAGTTCTCCTGTATCCAGCTCACAGGCGATATCCAGACGTGAGAGTTTGGCATCATCACTGTCGGGTATCATCTCTGTCTGACGAAAGCTAATGTCTCTGATTTCATGCGCAAGAGATTTATGCAGTACGGTGTTGAGGAAATCGATGGTGATCTGTTTGCGTTCTTCCTTGCCGAAAATAAACTTGAACGCAACGTCGTTCATCGGGTTGAATATTTCCGTCTCACTCATCGCAATCGCCTCCATTTCTCTATTATAAAGTTTTCAACCATTTGCGTCAAATAAAAAGGAGCCCCGCACGGGGCTCCCGAATGCAACTCTCTGTCGAGATTAGCCGAGGATGACGAGGGAATCGCGCACCTTGACCGACTGTCCGGCGGAGACGTTGACCGCCTTGACCGTACCGTCTGCAGGCGCAGCGATCTCGTTCTGCATCTTCATCGCCTCGAGGATGAGGAGCGTGTCGCCGGCCTTGACTGCCTGGCCGGCCGAGACTTTGACCTCGATGATCTTGCCGGGCATCGGAGCGTCCACGGACTGCTCGCCTGCGCCCGCCGTCTTTGCCGGTGCCGCAGGTGCTGCGGGAGCTGCCGGTGCCGGTGCAGCAGCAGGTGCCGGTGCGGCAGCACGCGGTGCAGCTGCCGGAGCAGCAGCGCCCGCTGCGCGTACCTCCTCGACCTCAACCTCATAAGCGGTGCCGTTGACAGTGATGTTGAACTTCTTCATGTGTTATTCCTCCAACATTTATATTCCCAAGGGAACACGCCGTATCTATGCGTGAATCCCCCGCGACAGACCTCCTGCATGTGCAGGGCTACGGAATCAAATATTGCTGCGGTTGGCGAGCGTCCAAACCTCTGCGGGTTTGATGCGCACGGCGACAACCTTGCTTCCCATCGCCGACTGAACGGCGGCAGTGATGGCGGCGACGATCTCCGGCGCCACGTTGTTTGCAGCCATGTCATAACCTCCCAGACTTTAGAGTGGAATGTTGCCGTGCTTCTTCGCGGGGTTGTCCTCACGCTTGCTCGAGAGTGCGTTGAGTGCTGTGATGATGTAGGGGCGCGTCTCGCTCGGCGTGATGACCATGTCGATGTAGCCGCGCTCTGCCGCCTTGTACGGCGTTGCGAACTCTTCGATGTACTCCGCCGTGCGCGCATCCTTGTCCGGGTCCTTGCGGAAGATGATGTTTGCAGCACCCGCAGGTCCCATGACGGCGATCTCGGAGGTCGGCCACGCCATGACCTGATCTGCTCCGAGCTCGCGGTTGCACATTGCGATGTAGGAGCCGCCGTATGCCTTGCGCGTGATGACCGTGACCTTCGGCACGGTCGCCTCACTGTATGCGTAGAGCATCTTCGCACCATGACGGATGATGCCGCTGTACTCCTGATCGACACCCGGCAGGAAGCCCGGCACGTCGACAAGGTTGACGAGTGGGATGTTGAACGCATCGCAGAAGCGGATGAAGCGTGCCGACTTGTTGGACGCGTCGACATCAAGGCAGCCCGCCATGACGTTCGGCTCGTTCGCGATGATACCGACCGTGCGGCCGTCAAAGCGTGCGAAGCAACAGATGATGTTCGTTGCGAAATGCTGATGCACCTCGTAGAACTCGCCGTTGTCGACGAGCGCACGGATGACATCCTTCATGTCGTACGGCGCGTTCGGGTTGTCGGGGATGAGCGTGTTGAGGCTCTCATCCTGACGGTTCGGGTCGTCGCCCGTCTCGACGCGCGGAGTCTCCTCCATGTTGTTGCTCGGGAGGAAGGAGAGCAGATAGCGGATCTGGTCAATGCAGTCCTCATCGTTCTCCGCGGCGAAGTGTGCGACACCGGAGCGCGTGTTGTGCGTCATCGCACCGCCGAGCTCCTCGGCCGTAACCTCCTCCGCCGTAACGGACTTGATGACGGCAGGACCCGTGATGAACATCTGGCTCGTGTTCTTCACCATGAAGATGAAGTCCGTAAGAGCAGGGCTGTAGACCGCGCCACCCGCGCAGGGTCCCATGATGACGGAGATCTGCGGGATGACACCCGAGGACTTCGTGTTGCGGTAGAAGATGCCGCCGTAGCCCGAGAGTGCGTCGACCGCCTCCTGGATACGCGCGCCGCCCGAATCGTTGATGCCGATGCAGGGTGCACCCATCTTCATGGCGAGGTCCATGACCTTCCAGATCTTGTGGGCGTGCTTCTCGCCGAGCGAGCCGCCCTCGACGGTGAAGTCCTGTGCGAACGCGTAGACGAGGCGGCCGTTGACCGTGCCGTAGCCCGTTACAACACCCTCGCCGGGGAGCTCTTTCTTCTCCTGTCCGAAGTTGGTGCAGCGATGGCGAACGAACATATCCAGCTCGACAAAGGTGTCTTCATCAAAGAGCAAATTCAGACGCTCACGCGCGGTGAGCTTACCCTTGCTGTGCTGCTTCTCAATGGCCTTCGCACCGCCACCCTGCATGAGATGTTCTTTCTTCTGCAGCATGAGCTCAATTTTTTCCTGGACTGTGGACATCATATCCCTCCTGTATATCTTCCCGCAGAGTACCGGAATGAAGCATCCTGCGGGGAATATGCGTCAAGTGGTTGGCTCTTCCTCAGCGATCCTCATGCTCGCAGATCTCGAGGAGAACACCCTTCGTCGATTTCGGATGCAGGAACGCGATCTTCGCGCCGCCCGCGCCGATGCGCGGCTTCTCGTCGATCATCTTGACACCCTTCGCCATGAGGTCGGCAATCGCGTTCTCGATGTTGTCGACGCGCAGAGCGATGTGCTGGATGCCCTCGCCCTTCTTCTCGATGTATTTCGTGATTGGGCTGTCGTCCGCCGTGCCGATGAGCAGCTCGATCTCGCTCTTGTTCGGAGTCGGGTGGAAGGTCGTCGTGACCTTCTGCTCGGCAACCGTCTCCTCAGCTGTGCAGGGGATGCCGATCACGTCCGACCAGAAATTCTTCCCCTCTTCGAGATCCTTCACGGCAATGCCGATGTGATCTACTGCCAGAACCTTGAACATAGGTGCTTCCTCCTTGGGAAATTGCTGTCAATTTCCACTGTTAAGATAACATTTCGGCCATGACATCGTCCACCACGGTATAGGGGTCGGTCTCATGTGCCTTGATTTTTGCCACATAGTCGTCGAGCCTGCCCGTATCGACAATGCGGCCTTCGATGTGGCGCCGAACACCTGCATGCAGGATGTCCAGCATCTCATCACGTGTGCGGCGCGTGCGCCGCTCGGCTAGAACGCCGTTGCTCTCAATGTGAGCGCGATGTTCCTCCACCGTATCGACCAGCTCCGCGATCCCGTCGCCGCGATTCGCGACGACCTTGCGGATCGGCGGCCGCCAGTCAGACATGTGATCGTCCAGATCCAGCATCATATTGATCTCACGGACGAGCTTATCCGCGCCGTCAAGATCGGACTTGTTGATGGCGAATACGTCGCCGATCTCAAGGATGCCCGCCTTGATCGCTTGGATGTCGTCGCCCATGCCCGGGATCAGTACAACCATTGTGGTGTCCGCCGCCCGCACAATATCCACCTCGGACTGCCCAACACCGACGGTCTCGACAAAGATGATGTCCTTGCCGAACGCATCCATGACCTTCACCGCGTCAGCCGTCTTGTGCGAGAGGCCGCCGAGGCTGCCGCGCGTACCCATGCTGCGGATAAAAACGCCCTCATCGAGCGTCAGGTCGTTCATACGGATGCGGTCGCCTAAAATGGCGCCGCCGGAAAAAGGGCTTGTGGGGTCGACGGCGATGATGCCGACGGTTTTCCCGCGCTTGCGGTATTCCTTGGCAATCTTGTCCGTCATGGTGCTTTTGCCCGCACCCGGAGGGCCGGTAATGCCCAGCACGTAGGCATGTCCCGTATGTGGATAGAGCGCCTTCATAATGTCGGTCGCCGCCGCACGCTCATTCTCGATCGCCGTGATGGCGCGCGAGAGTGCGAGGCGGTTTCCTTTCAGCACTTCGGCTGCAATATCCATGCGCCCACCTCCTTCGCGCAGTCAACTCCATACAGGGGAATGGATGACAGACAAAAGATGCTCCTGCCTGTCATCCATCCTTTCAAATGACGTTGTTACGCCACATGCTCCTTAATGAAGTCAACCACTTCGCCGGTCGGTGTGCCGGGGGTAAAGACGGCGGCAACGCCCGCGTCCTTGAGTGCGGGGATGTCGCCCTCGGGGATGACCCCGCCGCCGATGACGAGCACGTCTTTCATGCCCTTCTCACGCAGCAGGTTCACGACCTTCGGGAAGAGATGCGGATGCGCACCCGAGAGAATGCTCATCGCAACGACGTTCACGTCCTCCTGCAGAGCTGCCTCGGCAATCTCCTCGGGGGTCTGACGAAGGCCCGTGTAGACAACCTCGAATCCTGCATCGCGCAGGGCACGGGCGACAACCTTCGCGCCGCGGTCATGACCATCCAGACCCGGCTTTGCAACGAGCACTCTGATTTTCTCTGCCATTTTTATATTCCTCCTGAACGGAGCCGCCGCCACGCGGGCGGCGTGCCCCACTGCATTCACCAAACAACCGCTATGCCAAAGCACCAAGGCTTACAGATTGACGTGCGCCTCGTACTCGCCGAAGACCTCGCGCATGACGCCGCAGATTTCGCCGAGCGTCGCGTAGGTCTTGACCGCTGCGAGGATGTGCGGCATGAGGTTCTCGTTCTCGTCGCCGCACGCCTTCTTGAGGTCTGCGAGAGCCGCCTGAACGGCAGCATTGTCGCGCTTCGCCTTCATCGCCTCGACCTTTGCCTTCTGCTTCTCGCCGACGGATGCGTCGACGCGGAGCAGGTTCTTCGGTGCCTCTTCCTCCACCTGGAACTTGTTGACACCGACGATGACGCGGGCACCGGACTCGACGTCCATCTGCCACTTGTAGGCACTGTCCTGAATCTCCTTCTGGATGTAGCCCTTCTCGATCGCCGCGACCGCGCCGCCGAGATCGTCAATCTTCTTGATGTACTCCCAAGCCTCTGCTTCGATGCGGTTGGTCATCGCCTCGACGTAGTAGGAGCCTGCAAGCGGGTCAATGACATCGGCGAGACCGCTCTCGTACGCAACGATCTGCTGCGTGCGGAGTGCGACCATGACCGAGTCCTCCGTCGGAAGCGCGAGCGCCTCGTCGCGGGAGTTCGTGTGGAGCGACTGCGTGCCGCCCATGACGGCGGCTGCCGTCTGGAGTGCAACGCGGACGATGTTGTTGTTCGGCTGCTGTGCGGTCAGCATGGAGCCTGCTGTCTGCGTATGAACGCGGAGCATCATGGACTTGGGCTTTTCCGCCTTGAAGCGGTCCTTCATGACCTTCGCCCAGATGCGGCGGGATGCGCGGAACTTCGCCACTTCCTCAAGCACGTTGTTGTGTGCGTTCCAGAAGAAGGAGAGGCGGCCCGCGAAGTCATCGACGCTGAGCCCTGCCTTGATGGCGGCCTCGACGTAGGCTATGCCGTCCGCAATGGTGAATGCAATCTCCTGCGATGCCGTGGAGCCGGCCTCGCGGATGTGGTAGCCCGAGATGGAGATGGTGTTCCAGTTCGGGACGTTCTTGGAGCAATACTCAAAAATGTTCGTGATGAGGCGCATGGACGGGCGCGGCGGGAAGATGTACGTGCCGCGTGCCGCATACTCCTTCAGAATGTCGTTCTGGATCGTGCCCTTGAGCTTGTCTGCCGACACGCCCTGCTTCTCCGCCACAGCGATGTACATCGCGAGGAGGACGGATGCAGGAGCGTTGATCGTCATGGACGTAGAGACCTTGCCGAGATCGATCTGGTCAAAGAGGATCTCCATGTCAGCGAGCGAGTCGATCGCAACGCCGACCTTGCCGACCTCACCCTCAGAGATGGCATCCGTCGAATCGTAGCCAATCTGCGTCGGGAGGTCAAATGCACACGAAAGGCCCGTTGCGCCGCTCTCGATGAGGTAACGGTAACGCTTGTTGGACTCCTCCGCCGTGGAGAATCCTGCGTACATACGCATGGTCCAGAAGCGTCCGCGGTACATCGTCGGCTGAACGCCGCGGGTATAGGGGTAGACACCGGGGAAGCCGATGTCCTCCGCATAGTCCGTCTCCTTGATGTCGAGTGGGGTGTAGAGCCCCTGCTCGGGGATGTGGGGACGCGCCGGGAACTTCGCCGTTGCCTTTTCTACGGTAGCATTGTACTTGTCAAGCCCCGCCTGGATTTTTTCATTGCTCATGAAAGTGTTCTCCTTTACCTTTTCATTTCTCTTATTGGGGTGATCCCCTAAAGGGCTTTCGCCCTTTTTATCTAAATAGGATTATTTCTGCATCGACCCCGTCTCGAGGAACCGCTGATGGAAGGAAAGCGCCTCGTCGAGAAGGTGCGGCGTCTGTGCGCCCTTGGTCGCTGCATATGCACGCTCGTAGTAGTCGAGCAGGAGCGGACGGTAGTCGGGATGTGCGCAGTTGTTGATGATCTCGAGCGCACGCTCACGCGGGCTCTTGCCGCGCAGATCCGCAACGCCCTGCTCCGTGATGACGATATCGACATCGTGCGCACCGTGGTCGATGTGCGAGCAGAACGGAACGACGGACGAGATCTTGCCGCCCTTTGCCTCGGACTGCGTGTAGAAGATCGTGAGGTAGGCGTTGCGTGCAAAGTCGCCGCTGCCGCCGATGCCGTTCATCATCTTCGAGCCCATGACATGAGTAGAGTTGACGTTGCCGTAGATGTCGACCTCGATCGCCGTGTTCATGGCGATGACACCGAGACGGCGCACGACCTCGGGGTTGTTCGAGACTTCCTGCGGACGGAGCATCATGATCTTCTTGTACTTGTCGATGTCCTTGTAGAAGCGCTGGAGGCCTTCGGGCGAAGGCGAGAACGCCGTGCCCGACGCGAACTTCAGCTTGCCCGCATCCGCGAGGTCGAACATGCCGTCCTGGATGACCTCGGTATAGACCTCGAGATCCGTGAAGTCTGAGCTGACAAAGCCCGCGATGACTGCGTTGGCCACGTTGCCGACACCGGACTGCAGTGGAAGGAGGCCCTTCGGCATACGCCCCTCAGCAATCTCCTTCTTGAGAAGATCGACCGTGAACTGCCCCATCTTGCGCGCGATATCGTCGACCGGAGCGAGTGCACGCGTCTTGTCCGTAATGTCACAGGGGACGATGTACTTGATCTTGTCGAGCGGGCAGGGCATGAACGTCGTTCCGATCCGATCGCCCGCCTTCGTGATGGGAATCGGCAGACGGTTCGGCGGATCGAGCGGGATGTAGATATCGTGCATGCCGACGAGTTCCATCGGCTGGCTCGTGTTCACCTCGACGATGACCACATCGGCACTCTGGATGAAGGATGGTGTATTGCCGACCGAGGTCGAGGGGATGATGCCCTCCTCCGTGATGGCGACCGCCTCCACGAGCGCGACATCAATCTTGCCGAGGAAGCCCTCGCGCGACTGCTGCGCGACCTCGGAGAGGTGCATGTCGAGGTAGCTGACCTGCCCGGAGTTGATCGCATTGCGCAGTGGTGTATTCGTCTGATAGGGGAGACGCTGCTTGATGCCGTCTGCCTCTGCAAGTGCACCATCGAGCTCGGGGCCCGTCGAAGCTCCCGTCCAAATATTGACCTTGAACGGATTCTTCTTCATGCGCTCGGCGATGGCCAGCGTGACCGCCTTCGGATAGCCGGACGGCGTGAAGCCGCTCGCACCGATGGTCATGCCGTCGGCAAAATACTCTGCCGCCGTCTCCGCGCTGACAACCCTGTCAGTCAAGGATTTGGGTATGCGATCGGAAATATCGATCATAGAAAAACCTCCCTTTGATGCTCATCCGACCGATGCACCAAACGTCCTTGCAGTACTTTAGAACTCGTATTTCGTCGCGTCCTATTATTCACGCTAGGAATGTTCTAAATAACTACAAGTTATCGTAGGTGCATAAGTCAATTATATCTGTCCATAGAATATCACGAAAAAAAAATGCCGTCAAGATTACATTGACGGCATTTTCTGTGATTTGTGAAAAAAAGCCCAAACACGCGGCAAATCGCTAAGGAAGCACGGATAAATTCAGCACCGTTATCTTGACGCATCTTTTTTGCTCGCACTGTGTCGGCAAATCCTCCACATAGCCCCTGCTATACGTCCGGTTTGCCTCTCTGTTCGGACGAAAAATCTACGCCAATCTGAGGGTCTATTTTATCAGCGATTCCTTATTTTTTTCTGACAGGCGGTCTTCGTCTCCCGTCATATGCGTCAGATAATACGAAAGTGAACTGAGCCCCACAGAAAGATCCTCGCTGACAAACGCGATGCCGGGAGGCACTTGAAGTTTCACGGGTGCAAAGTTCCAGATCCCACGGATGCCAGCCACAACAAGGCGATCTGCAATGCTCTGTGCCGCTTCGGCAGGCACGGCAATGACACCGATCTGAATCGCACGTTCGGCAATGATCTCAGTGAGATCGGCAATGTCCTCCACGCGGTGCTCGCCGATGCGCGTGCCGATGACGGTCGGATTCACGTCGAAAATCGCAGCAAGTCGAAAACCAAGACGAGCGATTCCCTGATAGTTCGCAAGCGCAGCACCGAGATGTCCCATGCCGATGATCGCAACGCTCCAATGGTGGTCAAGTCCCAGAATATTGCCGATGCTCTCCTTGAGCTCCGCAACATAGTAGCCCACGCCCTTCTTGCCGAACTGTCCAAAGAACGCCAAGTCTTTTCGAATCTGTTCGGGGTTGATGGCGAGGCGGCGGCCAAGCTCCTCCGATGAGGCGATCTCCACGCCCTCATCAGTCAGTTGGCGCAGACAGCGATAGTAGCGCGGCAGACGGTCGACGGTCGCCTTCGATATGGATAGAGTTTCCTGCATAGTCATGCTTCCTTCATTTCCCCCGCAATCGCATGTGCCGCCGCCGTCATGGCCGCGAGCATCCAAAGCAGCATGGAGGACGGTATATTAAAGAGCAGGTGATCTGTGATGCCGTTGAGTGCAACGGAAATAAACGCCAGTCCGAGGCCGAGGGACACCCCCTCAACGAAGCGTCGTCTGCGCCAACGTGAAAGTGCCGCCCTCACATCGGCGACGGTTTTCCACTCGTGTTCATGTGCGGCAAGCACCACATCCCACGGCGGTACTCTCTGCGGCAGTCGAAAGGCAAGCAGGAGGGAGCCAAAGAAAAACCAGAGAAACGAGAGCGCCCCCGGAACACCGATTTCGGCGGCATAGTTCAGGTACATATTGTGCGCATGGACAATCTGTACAGGGGCTCCCTGCAGATAGAAGTCATAATCAGGGTAAACCATGAAGTACATCCCCCATCCGATCCCCAGGAAGGGATGATCGAGAATCATCGCGACCGTGCTCTCCCAAAACGCAAGCCGCATCTCCGAGGAGGTATCCACACGCGTAAAGACAGAGAGCAGCCGATCGGCGAGTACGGGATCGGCGAGAAGTGCCCCTGCACCGATGACGACAATGCCGAGGAGCACACGCCAGTCGCGCAGCGCACCGTAGCCCGCAAGCACGACGGCGATGACAAGACACGCCCCGCGCGCATACGTCATGCCGAGACATGCGATCGCGGCAACGAGCAGAACGAGCGCGAGGATGCGCCAGCCGCGCGTAAGCGCAGTTGCAAGCCCCACGGCAATGCAGGCAACGACGTCAAGATAGCCCGCGAGAATGTTCGGATTCTCCCACGTTGAAAAGATGCGTTTCGAGAGTTCGGGGAAGGACTCCCCGTCCACCCATTTCATCGCGGAGATGTCAATGCCGAAAATGAACTGATAGAAGCCGTAGAGAATAACGATCCCTGCCGACAGTGCCATGGCGCTCACAACGCGCTGCAGCTCACGCGTTTTCCGCAGGGTCTGTCCCGCGAGCAGGTAAGTCAGCGCGTAGATGGGCACGAGATGGTAAAAATTATAGAAGCTGAACGCCTTGTCCGGCGCGACCGCCACGGACAGCAGCCCGATCACGACGAAGAGGAGTGCGGGCGCATCGTACGGCAGACGGCGCAGGTGAAAGTTGCGGTCGATCCGCAGCCGCAGGAGCATTGCTCCGCAGCCAAGAAGCAGCACAACCATCGCCGCGAGCGGTGCGAGCGGGATGAGGAACGCCTCAGCGATGACGGCATACATCATCATGCGCGCCATACGTCCGCCCCATCGCTGTCTGCGCCGCGCGCGTCGACGCTCCTGGATATCCTCTGCCATGCCGTCACCTCCCAGCCATGAGCAGTGCGCGAATGC
Source organism: uncultured Centipeda sp. (assembly GCA_905372865.1). Taxonomy (GTDB): domain Bacteria; phylum Bacillota; class Negativicutes; order Selenomonadales; family Selenomonadaceae; genus Centipeda. The sequence goes on along the minus strand of CAJPQT010000022.1, from coordinate 24,692 downwards.
CGCCGACGAGATAGAGTGAGCCGGCCGCAACGAGGATGGCATGCGCAGTGCGCGCGCGCACCTCGGCCTCCGCGAGCGCCGTCCGCGGATCACTGCACGCATGGGTATCGGCCCCTATGCCAAGTGCAACCGCGGCGACCACATCCGCCCCCGCCGCACGCTCCGAATTCGGACGCACCGTGACGACCTGATCGCCGGGCCGGAGGAGCGCTGCAAGCATGGCGTCGATATCCTTGTCCTTTAGGATGCCGAGCAGGAAGACGCGCGGCACATCGGGGAAATAGCAATCAAGCCCTGCACGCAGTGCGCGCATCCCCGCAGGGTTGTGTGCGCCGTCGATGACAATGGGCAAGTTCTCCTGTATGAGGATTTCAAACCGCGCGGGATGGCGCACCGTACGCAGCGCTGTACGAACGGCAGCCTCCGTAACGCGAGGGTCCTCACGCTCCATCAGCTTTGCCGCCATGATGACGAGCGCCGCATTCTCTGCCTGATAGCCGCCTGCAAGCGCCAGCGCATAGGGCTCGCTCTCGCGGCAGATAAGAGAGTGGAATGCGACCTGCTGCCCGCTCTCGGGGGAATGCTGCAGCACGGCAGAGAAATCCTCGCCGCAGACAAAGATATCCGCGCCGAGCTCCTCCGCATGCCGCTCGATGATCGCAAGAGGCTCTCCCGTCGCCGCCGTGATGACGGGCACGCCCTCCTTGATGATGCCTGCCTTGTGCTCCGCGATGCCCGCAAGCGTGCCGCCGCAGCGGTCGGCGTGGTCCATCGCAACATTTGTAATGATCGTGAGCGCAGGTTCGACAACATTTGTCGAGTCGAGCAGCCCGCCCAGCCCTGTCTCAACGACGGCAATCTCGACCCGCTCCTCAGCAAAATAGAGAAACGCAAGCGCAGTCAGCGCCTCGAACTGTGTCGGGTGCTCGTGCCCCGCCGCGACCATCTCGTCCGCAGCCGTGCGCACACGCGTGAGGAGTTCGGCAAACCGCTCCTCGGAAATATCGTGTCCATCCACACTCATGCGCTCCGTGTAGGAGACGAGATGCGGCGAGAGGTACCGTCCCGAACGAATCCCCGCCGCACGGCAGACGGCATCCATCATCTGCGTGACGGAACCCTTGCCGTTCGTCCCCGCAATGTGGATCACCTGATAGCTGCGCTCCGGGTTCCCAAGGCGCGCACAGAGCTCCTCCATGCGTGCGAGCCCGAGGCGGATGCCGAACGTATTCAGTTCATCGAGATAGAGAAGTGCCTCCGCATAGTTCATCGGCACACCTCAGAGCTTTGCCAGATCCGCGAGGCGGCTGCGGATGAGCCCGATCTTCTCCTCATATCCCGCGAGCTTTTCGCGCTCCGCCGCAACGACGGCTGCAGGAGCCTTCGATGTAAAGCCCGCGTTCGTGAGTTTACCCGAAAGGCGTGCAATCTCCTTCTCAAGATTGTCACGCTCCTTCGTCAGACGCGCCGTCTCCTTCTCCACGTCGATGAGCCCCGCGAGCGGCAGATAGACCGCCGCCCCCGCGAGTGCGCCCGTGACGACGTTCTCAGGATCGGGAGCGTCCTCTGCGAGGAAGGTCACCTCGGAGGCCGAGGCGAGCGCGTGGAAATAGTCCGTATGCGCCGCAAATACATCGGCAAGTGCCGCATCGCGCACGCGCAGAAGGAGCATGCTCTTTTTGCCCGGGGGCGTGCCGAGCTCCGCACGCAGGTTGCGCGTCACCTTGATGACCTCCATGATCGCGGTCATCGCCGCCTCTGCCTCTGCGTCAATTTCCTTTTCATCGACCTCGGGCCACGGTGCACGCATAATGCTGTGCCCCTCGTGCGGCAATTTCTGCCAGATTTCCTCGGTAAGGAACGGCATAAAGGGATGCAGGAGGCGCATCGTGCGCTCCAGAACCGTACGCAGGACATAGAGTGCCGTGTTCTTTGCACGCACATTCTCCTTGTCATAGAGACGTGCCTTGGTCAGCTCGATGTACCAGTCACAGAACTCGCTCCACAGGAACTCATAGATGGCGCGTCCCGCCTCGCCAAGCTCATAGTTCTCGAGGTTCGCCGTTACTGCACGCGCCGTCTCGCAAGAGCGTGTGAGAATCCAGCGGTCGGCAAGCGTATAGTCGCTCTCCTCGGGCACAAACGCATCGTCCGCGCCCTCGAGATTCATCAGCATATAGCGCGAGGCATTCCAAATTTTATTTGCAAAATTGCGCACCGCCTCAACACGCTCCCAGTAGAAGCGCATATCGTTGCCCGGCGTATTGCCCGTGATGAGCATGAAGCGCAGCGTATCCGCACCGTACTTCTCGATGACCTCGACGGGGTCGATGCCGTTGCCGAGCGACTTTGACATCTTGCGTCCCTCACTGTCGCGGACAAGCCCATGGATGAACACATCGCGGAACGGCACGTCGCCGCCGAACCGCAGTCCCATCATGACCATCCGCGCAACCCAGAAGAAGATGATGTCGTACCCCGTGACGAGCGTCGCCGTCGGGTAAAAATGGCGCAGGTCTTTCGTGTCCTCCGGCCAGCCCAGCGTCTCAAACGGCCAGAGCGCGGAGCTGAACCATGTATCGAGCACATCCTCATCCTGATGGATGTGCGTGCTGCCGCAGTGCGTGCAGGCCGTAATCTCCTCACGCGAAACAGAGGTCTCGCCGCAGTCCTCACAGTGCCATGCGGGAATGCGGTGTCCCCACCAGAGCTGACGCGAGATGCACCAGTCACGAATATTCTCAAGCCAGTTTTCATAGATTTTCGTAAAGCGTTCGGGGACGAAGCGAATGCACCCGTCCTTCACCGCTGCAATCGCCGGCTTCGCGAGGTCCTCCATACGGACGAACCACTGCTTCGAGACGAGCGGTTCGATTGTCGTCTTGCAGCGCGAGCAGTGCCCGACGGCATGCTCATGCTTCTCTGTGCGGACGAGTGCACCGATTTCCTCGAGTTCCTTGACGAGTGCCTTGCGGCACTCATAGCGGTCAAGGCCCTTGTACTTTCCTGCCCCCTCTCCCATCGTGCCGTCCGCATTGATGACGACAACCTGTTCAAGATTGTGGCGCAGCCCCATCTCGAAGTCGTTCGGGTCGTGCGCGGGCGTCACCTTGACCGCACCTGTGCCAAATGCGGGATCGACATAGGAATCGGCGAAGAGTGGGATGCGCCGCTCCACCACGGGCAGGATCAGCGTCTTGCCGACGAGATCTCTATAGCGCTCGTCATCGGGGTGGACGGCGACACCCGTGTCGCCGAACATCGTCTCGGGACGCGTCGTCGCGATCTCAACGTAGTCGTCCGACCCCTCGATCTGGTAGCGCAGATGCCAGAGATGCCCCTCCTCCGTCTCATGGTCGACCTCGATGTCGGAGATCGCCGTCGAGCAGCTCGGACACCAATTCGTGATGCGCGTGCCCTGATAGATCAGCCCCTGCTCATAAAGGCTCACGAACACCTCGCGCACCGCGCGCGAGCACCCCTCGTCCATCGTGAACCGCTCACGCGCCCAGTCGCAGGAGGCACCGAGCATGCGCAGCTGATACATGATGCGGTCGCCATACTGCTGCTTCCAGTCCCAGACGCGTTCGAGGAATTTCTCGCGCCCGAGTTCGTAGCGGTTTGTGCCCTCCGCGCGCAGACTTTCCTCCACCTTTGCCTGTGTTGCGATTCCTGCGTGGTCGCAGCCCGGAATCCAGACAACATTTTTCCCGCGCATCCGCTGATAGCGCACGAGAATATCCTGCAGCGTATTGTCGAGCGCGTGCCCCATGTGGAGCTGCCCCGTCACATTCGGCGGCGGAATCACCACACTGTATGGCTCACGCGTCTCGTCTGCCGCATCGTGAAAAAGATTGTGTTCTTCCCAGTACGCGTACCATTTGCGCTCAAAGCTCTGCGGGTCGTATGTCTTTGGAATATTTGCACCGGATTCCTGGCTCATCTGTCTGTTCCTCCCGAAAGAAACGCCCCCGTCCCGAGGGGGACGAGGGCGTCCGCACATCGTCAATGCTGTTGGCTCTATGAATTGCAACGATAAGATTAGCACAAAACGATGTATTTTGCAAGGATATGTCCGCTGTCACGCTTTGCAGGAAAGGATCACGTCACAAATACGATCTACTGCCGCCTCCTCCAGCTCCGGATAGATCGGCAGGGTCAGAACGCGATTCGCAATATGACGCGCGACCGGCGTCTGTTCCACATCGTACTTGCCGTGGAAGCACTCGAATGTATTCGTGAGCGGATAGAAATACTTTCTGCTGTAGATATCCGCCCGCTGCAGCGCGTCAAACACCTCATTGCGCGTCCTGCCGAATTCACGTTCATGAAACACGACGGGGAAGTAAGCATAGTTCGGCGTAACATTCTCTTGGACTGGATTCAGCTGTATGCCGCAGACTTCTTTCAGTCGCTCACGATAGCGCTCTGCGACCGCCTTGCGCCGGGCAATATCATCGTTGACATGACGCAGATTGCACAGCCCCATCGCTGCACAGAACTCGTTCATCTTCGCATTCGAGCCCACCCCGTCGACGCACTCTGCATCGCGAATGCCAAAGTTCTTCAAGCGGTACAGCCTTTTCCCAAGCTCCTCATCGCAAAAACACGCCGCGCCGCCCTCGATGGTGTGAAAGACCTTCGTTGCGTGAAAGCTGAAGCACGCGATGTCGCCGAATACAGCCGTACTCTTGCCCCGATAGCGCACGCCGAAGGAATGCGCGGCATCATAGATCACCTTCAGCCCATATCTGCGGGCAATGCGCTCGATTTCCTCCACGCGGCACACATTTCCATAAACATGGACGGGCATAATGGCAGACGTGCGCTCTGTAATCAGAGGCTCGATCTTCGTCACATCCATGGTGTAGTCATTCGGGTCGATATCACAGAATACCGGCTCCAGGCCGTTGCGCACAATCGCGTGCGTCGTCGAGGCAAAGGTGAACGGTGTCGTGATGACCTCGCCCGAAAGATTCAGCGCTTGCAGCGAGAGTTCAAGTGCCATGTGCCCGTTCGTAAGGAGCTCGACCTGCGCCGCACCGAAAAAATTTCGCAGGGCTGCTTGAAGCTCGTGATGCTTTGCGCCCATATTGGTCAGCCATCGCGACTGCCATATATCGCGAATCTCCGCGATGTACTCCTCCATCGGCGGCATCGACGACCGCGTCACCAGGATGCTCATATTCCGCCTCCCCTCTGTTCCTTCTTATTTCACAACGATATAGACCGTTGCCGTTTCCGTTAACGCATTTTCATACATTGCCTGTGTTCCAAAATACTTCTTTTGGAATTGGAGCACGTGAAACCCCGCCTCCGCTAACCGCGCAAGGTATCCCGCTCGGCTATACATTCGGATATGGTCATCCTGCCCAAAGCGCCGCCATCGTTCTCCAATATCCGTGCAATCGGGATCCTCGTCGATTTCTGTCTGGCTGAGGTCAATCGGCACAACGAGAATACCACATCCCGTCTTTTTCAGTATACGGTGCAGTTCACGCATCGCTTTTCGATCATCGCGCACATGCTCCAAGACGTGGGAACAGATAAAGAAATCGATACTCTCGTCTGCAAGGCAGTTCATGTCCATAATATCGAGGTGATAATCCACCTGCTCCATATAGAGATCCGCCGTCTTGTAATCAGCTTTTGGAAGGTTCTTCCGTATGAAGAATGAAAGCGATGGGGCGGGCGCAATATCAAGAATCGTGCCGGAAAAATCCTCCGTCAGTTCCCGCTTCATCCAAACGGCATAGGCGCGATCCCTGTCAGCAGAGTAACACCATGGACAGAGATAATCCGTCATATTTACCATTTCAGGATGCCCTGGTTTTCCGCCATATTTGCTTATCTCCTCCAAATAAAACGAGGGGAGGGGCAAGTATGCAGAAACATAGTTTCCACAGCAGGCACATTGGCGGTATCGCTGCAGGATACCTTCCGGGATATGTCCACGATACAAGCCTACACGATGTCCGACTATTTCATAGTGAAGCAGAGGGTTTGTCCCTCCCCATCGAATATTTGGATTTTCTAAGAGATACATTTCAGTTGAGAAGTATTGAGATGGATTCCATCCCTTCGCGTAGCCTTCCGTCAGATAATGTGCCGCCGCATTCTCCTCTGCATCAACCCGATAGGTCTTGCGATACCATGCTTCGTCAAATAGAAGGGAGCTTGCGACAATGCGAACAGCTTCTTCAAATGAAACTTCCATACGTCCTACCTTCTTCCCATTGTTTAGGAGTCACTTACAAAGTAAAGTCTGTCCGATCCGTCCATTTTTTTCTGTCAAACAGCTCTGCTTTTCACAATATACGCAGTCATCGACGACCGCTTCACCATGATGCTCATGTCCGGCCTCCCCTCTGCATAGATTATCAGTCCTCATCCATATGCAATACGAGCGTTGTGTCAATATCGAACACAATGTGACAGTCCGCGCGAAGTGCCTCCGCCATCGCTGCATGCGCGCACAGCAGATCCTTCAGTTCCGTATCCTCCCAAGCTTCCGGAATCTTTGTTACGGCTTGAAGTAACCGGCTCGCTATCACGAGCCAACCCGCAATTGCCATTCGACGTGTGCTGAGTTCATGGAGGAACAGATTTCGTTCAATCGCATGCCGAATCGCCATGGCCCAGCTGATCGTGCCACGGATACGGCTCTGTACACTCAGCTGCTCATTGCCGCCGTGCATACGAAATTTACTGAGCGGTCGTGGGAAGTACATCATATTACTCTGACTGAGCATGCAAAGCCACGTTGGGAAATCCGATATGAGATATTTTCCCTCCCTGCCCGAAAACCCCAGATCATGTCCATCCAGCATAAATTTCTTTTTGAGCAGTGCTGTGGTCGGTTCGCCAACAAAATTAGTCAGATGGACAAGAATATTTGCTCCAATTGTTTCTCCGCTGAATTTTGTGAGTTCCTGAGCTATTGGTCTTGTTGCAGGAATATCCGGCAGCTTATTTCCATCCGCATCGATCAGCTCCCGATATGATGTGACAAGGCTGAGATCGGGGTGTGCAAAGAAACAGTCCATCATGACCTCTATTTTATCCGGCAGAAAGAGGTCGTCGTCCATCAACCAGTTGACATAGGCTGCATCTTTATTGTCATAGCTGCGGGCACATGCCCAATTCTCGTACAGCCCATAGGAAGGATGATGCTCGTAGTGAATGCGCGAGTCGTCTGCAAAATCCCGCCGCATCATGTCCGCCGTCTCCGTGTTGTGTGAGTTGTCCGTGATGAAGATGTCCAGGTTGCGGTAGGTCTGCGCTAGCACGCTCTCAAGAGCGAGGCGGAAGTAATGCGGTCGCTCAAACGTTGGAATAACGATCGAGACAAGTGGATAAATATCCTTTGAATACGTATCGAGAAACACATTGCGGCTCGCTTCATCTGCCGCACCTTCCCTTTTACGTGTGAGCAGCCACGGAGCATCCTGCTGCGGAACCACCGTACGATACCCCTTACGGCGAAATTCGATGCACTGCGCTTCTGCAAAAAAGCAATTGCTATGGAAAAGGTCCCTGCGCCACGGAATATCGTACTGTGTGGCGATAAGATCGTTGCTTACCGCCATGACCTCCTCCGTCGCCCCCTCGACCACTGCTCCATGAAAGGCGGTATCATCGGTATAGAGCAGTCTGCCCTTGAGCATCGGCGATGCGCCAAGCTCCCCCGATGTCGAGAGCTGTGCTGTGCCAACGATCCCCATAATGCCAATTGCGGGCTCCTCAAATACGCGCAGCATCTCTGCAAAGAAATTGAGCCGCAAGAGGATGCTCCCCGCCGCGAGGTAGACTTTATATTTCGCATCACTTTGTTCCATAGCGCGCTGATAGGTATCCGCAACATTCCCATCGGAGCGCACCTCGATCAACTCTGCTTCATAGCCATTTGGTATATCGAGTGCATCAATATACGGGCGTATGGAAGAGACGCCATTCGGATCGCACTGCGCGATGACCGCTATTTTCCTGTCATTCATAAACGGATTCCCCTCTATCATGTCACGTCAAAAAACCATTCCTCAAATTACCTGTACCGCACGGCTCATCGTGCGAATGAGATCAACACCGTCCCAGACGAGCGTAAAGTCCATCGTGCGCCCCATCGGTACGATGCGGTCGACACCTGCGGGACGCATGGCGAGAACCACCCGCAAAAGGGTCTCCCGCTCCACGCCGTAATACGAAAGCGTCTGACATGACCGTCCGCAAAGCGGACGAAGTTCTGCAAGTTCCTGCGCCGCATACTCGATAAAAAAGCCGCTGCCCGCCTTATACGCGGTAAGCTTCTCTGTCAGCTCCGCCACGTAGACGCGCGCAATAAGATTATCCTCCATGGGAACTTGCCGCGCCGCAGCGTGCGCGGCAATCCGATAGAGCTGTGTCAGCTTATCCACAGCTTGAACGCCTTGCAATGTGTAGCGATCCTTCACAAGCGCATGCAGTGTGCGCCAAAACAGATCCTGAGCCGCCTTGACCTTCTCTGCTGCGCCGAGCCATACGACAAAGCGCGGCGCAGTACAGGCGTTTTGATCGCTGAGATAGGTGTCGTTGTAGAAGTCCTGCGCAATCCGCTCCTTGTCCTCTACTGCAAGATAGGCAGAGGCATCAATGACGGCAAGCGAGTGGCGGTCAGCAAACGTGATTTCATTGGCGCGCGGTGCAAGGGCCGCGCAGCGTATTGCTTCAATCGTCGCATCCCCGCCCCATACAACACGGGTCTGACACATCCGCGAATAGTGCTCGTTCACCTCCTGCACGTGTCCATAGCGGACAAAAAGGAAGTATGGAAAGAGCGCTGGAAACTCCGCAAGCGTCTCTGCGAAAATCCGACAGAGAACATCGACCTGTGGGAAGTTCTTCGACGGCAGACGCACAATGCTCGCGTTTCCCGCAAGAAATGCCGCAAGGCAAGAGTAGACGAAGTTCACGGCTACATTCGATGGTGCAATGTGAAAGACAATACCGCGCCCAAGCCGATTCACTTCTGCTTCGTAGGTTCTCTGCATTTGCCGCAACGCGGCGGGGCGGCACCAGAATCCGAGCGTCACGACGTCTGGGGACGCCTTCGCCTCCGCATCGGCAAGAATCCGTGCCGAGAGAGCGGTGAGAAAGGCAACAGCTTCCGCCGAAAAAATGGGAAGCGGGCGAACATCCGCCATCTGCATTTCGATTTCCGCACTGCCGAGCGCATAGGTCACGCTGTCAAAATGCTGCTGCATAGGTATCACTGCACCCCCTCAGCTCCGCTTGTTTCAATCTGCCAAGCACCTTGAAATACTTCCCCTTGCGCCCGCACGGACAGTCGTCCTCACCAACCAGCACGCCCTCATCCTCCGTCAGAAGCGCATGACCGGGATACGACTCCGGCAGGAGCGAGACGACCTCGATGATGCCGCGCTCGCCGAAATCTGCGGGCGAGAAGTCAAGCGGACGGCGCACAATGACATCGGCGTACGTGCTTGTATGGAGGTGACCCTCTGCGCATTCGAGATGAATGCAGCCCGTCTGCTCCACCATGCCGTAGTAGTCCGCAACATCAAGATCGCCGCAGACCTCGCGCAGTGCCACGCGAAACGCCGCAGGCGTAACCGCCTCGGCGGTGAGCTTTTTCCAGCCGCCGCCGTGAATCAGTACGGCGTTCGAGAGGTCAAGCCGCTCGCCTGCAGCCCGCAGAGCCTGATAGAAATGCTGCCACACCATAAAGGTGAAGCCGAAGAGCAGGATGCGCTGCCCCGCGTTCTCTGCAAGAAAGTCATGAATCGCATCCAGCTGCAGCTCCATCGCATCATTCAGCGCGTAGAGCTTCTTTCGTCCGAAGATCGAAAAACCAAGAATCCCCGCGCCGCGTGCCGAGAACATCGCGCGATTTTTGAGAACAGAGGGGCAGTCGAGAATGATCATTGGCAAACGGCTACCGCCGATTCGATTGGAGACAATGCGCACAAGTGTCTTTTGCTGGTTCGCCGCCGTTTTGCGGTCAAGGAAAATCCGCGATACCTGCTGCCCCGTCGTCCCCGACGAGGTCATCGTCTTGAACACGTCCTCCTCTGTCACGCTCCGCAGCTCCATCTCCTTGAAAAGGCGCACGGGCAGAAACGGAATATCCTCCACCGAACGAACGTCCGCAGCAGAAAAACAAACCGACTCCATCATCCGTGCATAGGGCGCACAATATGCCCGGTGCTGCTCCGTCAGACGCAGCAGCTCCCCGCGCAGAAGTTCCTGTTTTTCCGCGCGCCCCACACCGAACGGCGGCAGTGTGAGTACATCCTCATACGTCATAGTACCGCTCCAGCTCCCGATAGACCGTCTTACCCGAAGTATTTTTCGGGATCTCTGCAATATACCGCGCCGTAAATGCAGAATGGTGCAGACCAAGCTTCGCGCTCAAAAACGGCACGATCTCGGGGACAAACTGCTCCTGCGTCACAAAAATGTAGAGGTTGTCATCAATGCCCGCGCATGCGACCTCGATTTCACCGAAATGCTGCCGCAGAATGTGCTCAACCTCCTGCAAATTCGTACGCTTGCCGAACATCTTCAAAAAACGCCGCTTGCGTCCGACGATGGTGTAGTACCCATCCGCATCGCGGCGGGCAAGATCACCCGTCTCATAGCGTCCATGACGCTCGTCGCCCCGAGCGAGATCCGCACCGCTCTCCGCATAGCCGAGCGTAACATTCGCGCCGTAGTAGACCAGCTCGCCGACGGTATCCGCCGCCGTGATCTCCTCGCCCGCCTCATCGACGAGTGCAAACCTGCCGCCCGGAATCGCGACGCCCATCGCCCCGACCTTTTCCAGTGCATCCTGCGGCGGCAGATACCCCATGCGTGCCGTTGCCTCTGCCGCGCCGTACATCACGACGAATTTCTTCCCGTGCGCATCTGCATAGGCAGCAAACTCGCTGTGCAGCTCGGGATCAAGCTTGCCGCCCGCCTGCGTCAGCGTGCGGAGCGCGGGAAGATCCATACGGAAGAAGCGCAGTCGTTTCAGCATCGCGTAGGTGTAGGGCACGCCGGAGAAACTCGTAACCTCTTTGTCCCGCATCAGCTGCCAAAAACTGCGGTCAAAGAGCGTCTTCTCCGTCACAACAATGGAAGCGCCGACAGCGAAGTACGTATTCAGAACAGAAAGCCCGTAGACATAGTGCAGCGGCAGATTCGTCACGGCACGTTCATCTTCGTGAAGATCCAAATACTTCACAATGGACTCTGTATTTTCCTTAAGATTATCATAGCTCTGCCGCACGAGCTTCGGGCTGCCCGTAGAACCCGATGTCGTCATGAGGAGTGCCAAATCCTCATGGAGCGGATAGGACTGTTGCTCGCCCGTATCATAAAGAACACTGCCCTCTATATGTAAGGTCTGCGTATAACGATCCAAAAAGTCGAAATGTGCTTCCTCTGCAAAAATATAGGCCGGTGAATACTGCTCCAAAAGGCTTTGGAACAGTTCACCATCCAACTCCTTATCGACCATGACGGGAACAATCCCATGGTTGATAAACCCCACGTATGCCGCGATGGATACAGGCGTATTGCTGCACACCAAAAAAACCAACGAGCGCGTTGGTATCAGTCCCGCAATCTTTTCCGATGTATCAAACAACTTGCTGTATGCCCACACTTCATTTTCCATAAAGAGTGCGGGCATCTCGGCAAAAGATTTCAGATCAAAAAACACGGCACAGCCTCTTAAAATGTGATGCTGTAATTCTTCGACAGGATCTCTTTCCCCCGTTCAAAAGAATTAAAGTCGATGATATCATCGGTATCCATCATGATATCAAAGGCATCCTCGATGGCAGCCACCAGTTCCATGTGTCCGACCGAATCCCATGCACTGATGGACTGATATGTGAGGCCCTCCACATCGTCCTTGGAAACGCCAAGGCTGTCAGAAAATATCTGCGTGTATTTCTCCAAATTCGTCATGATATTGCTCCCTCTCTGTATGCATTATTGATTGTTGATCTTTCTGGAAAGTGTCAACGGCATATCATAGCCGTCCCAAACAAAGGACAGATCAAGGCTGTGTCCCACAGGAACGATGCGATCTCCCCCTCGCAGCCCCTGTTGGAAGATGAGCTCCTTGATTTTATCATGCAGATCATCCCCCAGATACGTAACGGTCTGACACTGCTTGCCAAGGACGCATGCCAGTTCATCCAGACTTCCTAAACTATATTCGAGAAAGTACCCACAATTTCCTTTATAATTCATCACATCCTCGAACAGTTCCGGCAGCTCAATTCTAACCAGACCATTGTTCTGCCGAATCTCCTTGATGCCGGGACAGGCGGCCGCAAGCACTGCCGTCTGCAGCAGTTTTTCCGACCCGCTGATATCGCTCAGCGAATATTCTTGATCCGCTTGTTCTTGAATGCTGTTCCAAAATATCTTTTTTGCGCGGTCGATATCATTACCGATCCACAGCACAAGCCGCGTTGAGCTGCAAGCGTTCTGATCAGAATAGTAGGTATCAAGATAAAAATCGCGCGCAACGACCGTTGGATCCTTCTGCAAATACGTATCTGCGTCAATGACAGCAATCGAATACCGATCTGCAAATCCTAGCTCCACGCATCGAGATTGCGCGAGATTGCTCCGAATCCCTGCAATGGTTTGGTCTCCGCCCCATATCATTCTGAGATCACAGAGTGATGACAGCACGCGCGTCGCCGCGTTGTCATGTGCATATCGAACGATGCAGATATATGGATGCAGTTTCTGAAACTCCTCCTGCAACAGCATGTTGATCGTCTCACACAGGAGATCCACCTGCTCAAACTGCTTATCGGATACACGAATCACTGACGCATTGCCGGCAGTCAACGCATAGACAAGAGAAACCGCAAACTGCACGGGAATATTCGACGGTGCGATATGGAACGCCATCCCCCAGCCGATTCTTCTGCCAGAAGCTCCATATTTGGCGGCCTCTTTTTTTATGGACGCCTTGCGAAGCCAAAAAGCAAAGGCGGCGATATCCCCATACGCCTTCGCTCGGGGATCACGGAGCAGCACCTCGGATAATCTCCCCAGAAAGGATATGACATCTTCTGAAAACATCGGCAGTGCCCGCGTCTTTTCCATATTGCAGAGGACATCCATATTTCCGACCAAAAAGTCGATGTCCCTATATACGTGCTCCATAGGTATCGCTGCACCCCCTTATTTCCGCCTGCTCCACCCTGCCTAGGATACGGATGTATTTCCCTTTTCTTCCGCACGGGCAGTCATCCTCCCCCTCGATGATACCTTCATCCTCCGTGAGAATCGAGTGCCCCGGATACGAATGCGGCAGCGTAGAGAGGAGCTGAATAAAGCCCTTCTCGCCCATGGCACAAGGTGAGAAATCACGATATCGACGTATGATTACATCCGAGTAGATGCTGGCATGAAGATGCCCGTATTCGCACTCCGCATAGATGCAGCCCGTCTGCTCTGCCATTCCATAGTGATCCACATAATGATTTATTCCACAGACAGCCTGTCCCATGTTCTTGAAGTCTTCATTTGAGATTTTCAGATTGACTAACTTTTTCCAACCGCCCGCCGTAAGCAGATAGCCGTTCGACAAATCGGCAGTTCTGCCCGCTTGCTTTAATCGCTGGAAAAGATGCTGCCAAACCATAAAGGTGAAGCCAAAAATGATGAATGGCTCAGCTCCGTAGGCTTGAATAAAGTCATCCAGCACATCTTCCTTGAGCTGCATCTGCTCATCCAGTGCAAAAATCATGCGTCTGGCCGCAAACTCCAACCCCATGATCGTTGCGCCTCTTGTGGTAAAGTTTCGCCGATCCTTGATCATCGCCTCCGAATCGATCACCAGCATCGGCAGCCTGCGGCTTCCGATAAAGTCCCCCAACAGTCTGAGCAGCACCTTTTGCTGCAAAACAGCCGTTTCCCGATCCAGATAAATCCTCGACTGTTTTTGACCGCTTGTTCCCGATGACATCATCACCTTGAAAACATCGTCATCCGGGATGCTCTTCATCTGCAATTCTTTGAATGCGCGAATGGGAAGAAATGGTACGTTCTCCAGCGTTTTGATCCCTGCCGGCTCATAGCCGACGGCATCCAAATACCTTTGGTACGGAACACAGCGATACCGATGCCATTCGGTCAATTCCCGCATAGCAGAGAGTAAAAGCTTTTCCTTTTCAGCTTTCGGTAATGCATACGGATCCAGCTTGTGAAAGTCTTCTACCATATCTACCATCCCTGTACTATTCCAGATCATCCGGAAAAAGCATCTCGTCCGCTTCCATATCGCGTTTCACTTTCTTGCCAACCACACGGGCAAACTCATTGGGAGGTATTCCGTCCCCCGGCCGTTTTGCGTCAAGATCCTCCATCGAAAGCACATGCCCTGCAGGAATGTGCTTCGCGGCAACAATGCTCCTGCGCATCCTCACCCGCTGCGCAAGTTCCTCTTCCGTCACACTTCGTTCATAAGACCCCAGTGCCGCTGCGACATTTCGACATTCCCGCACCAACTTCTCCATTTGCTCCGGCTCAGTCGCCATCTGATTATCCCAGCCGATCATGCTGCTGTCGAGGGTAAAATGCTTTTCGATCATCAACGCGCCAAGTGCCGTTGCGGCACACGCAGCTTCACTTCCCATGGTATGATCTGAATATCCGACACTGCACTCCGGGAACTCCTTTTTCAGCATGCGCATATTATTCAGATGGACATGTTCATGCGCCACGGGATACAGTGACACACAATGGAGAATACAGATCTGATGATTTCCTCTGCCCTCAATCGCACGAACAGCCGCCCTGATTTCATCAAGCGTTGCCATCCCCGTAGAGAGTACAATTGGAACCATGCGGCCTGCAATATACTCCAAAAAAGGGATGTTGTTGATGTCCATGGATGCGATCTTGATATACGGAACGTCACACGCATCAACCAGGAGATCAACCTCACTGCGGGAATAAGGTGTGGATGCGAAATCAATGCCGCTCTCCCTGCAATAGACGGACAGTTCCACGAGCGCCTCCGGCAAAAGCGCAAACCCCTTCACCATACGCCGTGCGATCGGATTCTTTGCGTAGTATGACCCACTGTAGAGCGATGCATCCGTCCATGACTGGAACTTGACCGCATCACAGCCACAAGCCTTCGCTGCATCAATCATTTTTTTTGCGACGTCAACCTTTCCCCTGTGGCTGGAATTCAGCTCAGCCACAATATACGGATGCGCTTTATCCAAATACATTCCACAGACCTCCTTCTCTCAAATACAGTTTCATCGTCACCCCCCCGACAGGGATTTTCGTCCCCCGTCAACCACAATATTTTGTCCGGTAATGAACGATGCCATATCCGATGCCAAGAACAAAATGGCATTTGCGACCTCTTCCGGAGCCCCCTGCCGTTTCAATGGCGTCTCTTGAAGTATTTTCTCCTTGAGCGCATCGCTGCGCGCGTGCCACATATCCGTATCAATAAACCCGGGAGAAACCGCATTTACCCTGATGCCGTACTTCCCGAGTTCGAGTGCCATCGTCTGCGTCGAAAAAAGCACCGCAGCTTTGCTGCTGCCGTACGCGAGCCCGCCTTCCTCCGCCTCCATTCCGGCGACCGAGGCTACATTGATGATCGCCCCCGCCTTATTTCTCATCATATACCGTGATACAAGCTGAGCCAACTGCACCTGCGACATAAAATTTGTGTGCATACAGTCTTCTATCGTTTTGATTGCGGTCATCGGAAATAATTGTTCCACGGAGATTCCCGCATTATTCACCAGAATGTCAATGCGCTTTTGTTTGTCTCCGATGGTTTTGATCGCTTTTTTTACCGCGTCTGCATCTGCGACATCAAAATAAAGCGGGTAAATTTCCGTCGCATATTTTCCCGACAGTTCCTTGATGTTCTTTTCAAACGCATCTGTCTGCCGTCTTGCACAGGCCCATACACAAGCATGGTGCTGGGCGAATTTCTGCACCGTTGCCCATCCGATGCCCCGATTCGCACCTGTGATGACTGCGATTTTACCGTTCAGCATTTTTCTCCCCCCCCTTCGGTCGATATTTGTCAAGAACAGAGGGAATGACAAGGGTTACTTCTACTTCACAGGCAAGTTCACCATCCACATAGCCCTTGGCTGCACCTTTACCGACCCCTCTTTTATACGATATTACTTCCGCAACGATATCGAGCCTATCTCCGGGACGTATTTCCTTAATAAATTTGGCTTTCCAGTTTGCACCTTCCACATTGATATCATCGATTCCATCCATCGTAGTAAATGCAATCGTAACCATCTGACTGAGTGCTTCCGTCTGGATAGCGGCGGGCATAATCGGATGTCCCGGGTAATGTTTCGGAAAAAACCACTCATTGTTCGTCAGATTTTTATACCCTTTGGCATACTTTCCCGGCACACACTCTGTTACGCGGTCGATAAAAAGGAATGGATAGCGGTTCGGCTCGTATTTCTGAAGCTCATCGCCGTCAAATGATAATATTTTTTCTTCCGACATACCGATATAACCTCACTTCCTAGTTCCGAAAAACCTTGTGATCATCATTGCCCTTTGTTACTCTGGCAGGGTTCCCAAGAACGGTACATCCATCCTCCACCGACCGAAAAACCATAGATCCCATTCCGACAACGACATGGTTCCCTAAATTTACGTGTTCCTTCATCGAGGAGTTCAGACCGATAAACGTATTTTCACCGACAGTGGAACCGCCGCCGACCGTTGCCATCGGACATACAATGGTATTCTTTTTCAGATGCGCATCATGCCCGACGACTACATGGAAGCCCAAAAAACAGTTTTCCTCCATGATGACATTGGCTGACACGATGGACTGTGCATTGACAATGCACCCCGAGGCAATCTTCGCTGTAGGTGAAACTATGACAGAAGGGTCAACGAGGGTCGCTAATTTATAGCCACTGTCCTCAATGCGCTTCAGCAGAAAAGCACGTGCCGCAGGTTCACCGACGGCAATAACAAATTCAAATTCTTCCTGTGCGATCGTTTCACACGAAGAAAAGTGAATCCGTTCCGTGCCATAATACGGCGCTTCTTCTTCAAAGTCATCAATGAGGTAAATTTTCGAATACCTGTGGGATACTGCATTCACGCGCTCTGCCAAGTCATAGATCTCGATGGCTGCACCGCTTGCTCCATATATGAATAATATCATTTACTCATCACCGTTTTCTAGGTATACCATACAACACCAGTTCCGGAACCGTACACCCATGATGTCTTAAAAATATGTCATACTTAAAGTTTTCATTTTTGCAGCCGGCAATAAATTGGGGCAGTGTGATAAGGTCTTCCTGCTTGTGGTACGCAGAGATCGCGAGTACAGGCATGTCTCTTTGAATGACATGCGCAGCTCCCTTGAGCGCCTCAAGCTCGCTGCCCTCAACATCCATTTTGATAAACGCGATTTTATGATCACCGACCACATGGTCAATCGTATCTGTTTTAATTTCTATCGTGCCTTCCTCCTGAATCCCCGACGCGGCATCTTTTCCCGGAGAAAAGTGGAGCGTTGTCTGTGCACTCCATACACCGGCAGGAACAGCAACCACATCAAGCCCCGCTGTATTTTCCAAAAGCTTGGAATAGTTCTTTGCATCCGGTTCAAAGGCAAAGATTTTTCGCCCCTTTCCATAGGCATTCACGAAAGATTGGATAGAGTCACCTGTATACGCCCCACAGTCAACCATCCCCCCCCTGCGGACATTATCGGTCAAGTCGTTAAAATATGTCCCATCCTCTGCCAACTTTATGTCGTCTGTTGGATCTCCCTCATAGATTTTCAGATATGCGTCAAAAGTCTTCCGAGAATACTCATCGGCAAACAATTCGCGTGTCGTTGCAAATTCAGCTTCATGTTTATGTGCAAATGCCTTATCCTGCCACATTTGATAAACATCGTAGGTCAGATAGACCTCCGAAATATCGTCTCTCTTCAATGCATCTTGCAGTGCTGACGGCTTGGCAATTCCCCAGATCAGATATCCGTCATGCTGTTTGATCTGCATAAGGCAATCTTGGAAGGTGGACATATCCTGTCTGCTTTCATCATAATATCGGTCATCGACAACATATGCCCGAACCTGAACCCCTCGCTCTTTCAAGAAAATGTAAATATCCCTTCCAAAATCACCGGCACCATAAATATATACATACGATGACTTGGCCATATCTTTTAAGACATCGCTGTTTCGATCAAACAGTTTGAGTTTCATTGACAACCCCCTCTTGCCCCATCATAATTCAAAACCTATCCATTTTATATTTATCGCCGAAAGCTCTCCGTATACTGCCACACAATATCCATAAAATACCGTGTGAGTGCATCGTCGAACACCTCACGGTAGCTTTCACTCCGCTCATGAATGTGGTACGTGTATCGATCAAGCGAGATCGTGCCGTCCTCCCGCGTGAGCTCTTCCGTCTCAAGGTGGAAGGCATGACGCTCCGTACGCACACAAATTTTATAGGTCTGTCCCGGATAGATGGAGTTGCTGACGGTGTACTCCCGCCGCTGGCCGCCCAATGCTTCCGGCAGATTCCCGTCCAGATATGCTGCGTCGATCGGGTACCCTGCGAGTTTACCGAGGATCTTATAGATGTCAACGGAGCTCGTGAGCTCGTCCACGCGCCCGAGTGCCGGCACCCCTGCACCGCGCGCCATCAGTGCCGCGCCCGTCTGCTCCTCGCTCATGAGGTACGGACTGCGTGCATGCACCGATGCACCGTGATCGGAGTAGAGCAGGACGATGTACTCATCGTCCTCATAGTGTGTTGTCAGATAGTCGAACAGATATCCAAGCTGCCGATCTACCGCCCGTATTTCCGCATGGTTGACATATTGGCTAAGCGGATTTGGCTTTAGAAAGACCGCCGCCTTGGTACTCTGTTCCTGCAGTGCGTCCGCAAGGCAAAGACGTGCCTGTGCACCGACCGGTGTACTCACATCCCCATTGTAAGGGTGCGTATCCGCAAAGTGCATAAACAGGAAGTTGTCACATTCTCCGAACGCCTCTAAATGTCGAATCGTGCGCTCGATCCCGTCAATGGCGCGCAGTGACCAATGATTCACAATCAGTCGGTCAAAGCCGCGCGTTGCACCGTTGTATACGCCTTCCCCATCTCCTTGGATATTCGTACAGTAATAGCCAAGGCGTTTCATCTGCTCCGACATTGTGATACAGGAGGACGGCAGAGCAAAGGGTATGCCGGGGGCAGCAATCTGTGTATGGTGCTGGTAGAGCCCTGACTCGATGGAGGACAGAGCTGGATAGGTATACTCTGCCGTCGAATAGTTATGATCGAAGATCACGCCTTTCCCAAAGAAGTGCATGATGTTCGGCACGCATACGCAGTGCTCTCGCTGCACCTCCTTCCAGCTGAGTCCGTCGGCGAGAATGTTCAACACAAGTTTTCTGCGCCGCAGACTATGGCGAAGAACAATCGGTGCGCCGACGGCGAAGGGCAGCTCCGAATGAATCGTCACAGGCTTCTCAATGCGGTAGAAGTTGAACTCCGCTTTGCTGAGCAGCATCGTCCGCTGCAAATTCTCCGCCGTGAAATGCAGTGACTGCCGCACCGTCTTCGCCGCAATCGGCAGAAGTACGGAGCTGCCGTCCTCAGGCTCCGCATGAATCTCCGTACGCTCCTGTGCTTTCATCAAGTCAAAGAGGAAGTCATTGTAGATCGGCAGATCGTATTCATCCGCCTTTGTATTCATGAGCTCCAGCACCTTGTCCTTGATGCAGATCTGTCCGTATGGATTGTAAATGCCCGCCCAATAGGCAGGCATTTCTTCGGAAAATCTCGGTAGTTCCTCCGCAAAAATCGCTTGTGTACGGGTCTGCATGACACCGTCGACAAGATAGGGCACCTTCGCAAATGGGGCAAACCGCGCATCCAGAGATGCCGCGCTCAGTTTACGGAAAAACGAAATACGCTCCTCCGGATCATGCGGGAAGACCATCTCATCACGCCCCTTGGAAAGAACAAGGAACTGCATTGCGCGATCATAGCGCCCCGCTGCATAATAGACGCGGTATAGGAAGTCACAGACGGCCGTGCTCATTCGTCGCTTTTGATATGCCGCTTCCCCACAGTAAACAGCTTTATCGATATTGCCGTAGAAAAGAGATGCCTCAGCACAAAACAGTTCGTAAAGTTCTCCATGCGGACAAAGTGCATGGTACTCCTCTGCAGCTTTTTGTGTCTCAACATCGAAGTCCTGTTCCGCAATCGCCGTTGTAAGTTTACGCGCCAAAGCGCGTATCCATTTCACTTGATTCGCATGCTGAGCTTGCCCCGCCATCGTCACTCTCCCCTCAGAACAGTCCTGTAATCACGCCGTCCGCAGTGATATCCATGCCCATCGCCGCAGGTGTCTTCGGCAGTCCCGGCATGGTGAGCACGTTCCCCGTGAGGGCGACAACGAAGCCCGCGCCACAGGAGGCGCGGAGTTCGCGCACGGTGATGCGAAAGCCCGCCGGTCGGCCGAGGAGCGCAGGGTTGTCCGAAAGGGAGTACTGCGTCTTTGCCATGCAGACGGGGGTCTGCGTCATGCCGAGTGTCTCCATCTCCGCAAGCTGTTTCTTTGCCGTGTCTGTGAAGTCCACGCCGTCCGCACCGTAGATTTCTCGGGCGATGGTTTCAATCTTTTCGGCGATGCTTTTCTTCTCATCATAGACAGGGTGGAAGTCTGCACGTTTGCCGAGTGCTTCCGTCACAGCATCCGCGAGGGCAAGGCCGCCCGCGCCGCCCTTCGCCCAGACCTCGGAGCGCACGCACTTTGCGCCGAGTCGCGCACAGAGTTCTTCAAGGAGTGCAAGTTCCGCTTCGGTATCTGTTGGGAATACGTTGACGGCGACGACGGCAGGTATACCGAACTTGCCAATGTTCTCAATATGTTTTTCGAGATTCGCCGCCCCATGCCTAAGCGCATCGAGATTCTCTGTGCCGAGCTCGTCCTTCCCCGCGCCGCCGTTCATCTTGAGCGCACGCACGGTGGCAACGATGACCGCCGCATCGGGGGAGAGACCCGCGAGACGGCACTTGATGTCAAAGAATTTCTCCGCGCCGAGATCTGCACCGAAGCCCGCCTCCGTGACAACATAGTCGGCGCAGCGCAGCGCGTACTTCGTCGCCATAACGCTGCTGCACCCGTGCGCGATGTTCGCAAACGGGCCGCCGTGGATGAATGCAGGTGTGCCGCCGATGGTCTGTACGAGGTTTGGCTTGATTGCGTCCTTAAAGAGGAGTGTCAACGCGCCCGTTGCACCCAGTTCGTCCGCATGGACGGGACGGCCGCTGCGCGTCCAGCCGATAAGAATGCGCCCGAGACGGCGTTTCATATCCGCGAGCCCGTCCGCAAGGCAGAGGATCGCCATCATCTCCGAGGCAACCGTGATGTCAAAGCCCGACTCGCGCGGTATGCCGTGCACACGCCCGCCAAGCCCCGTAACGACATGGCGCAGGGCACGATCATTGATGTCGAGGACGCGTTTCCACACGATGCGGTTCACATCGAGGTCGAGCGCATTTCCCTGAAAGATGTGATTGTCGATCAGTGCAGCGAGGAGGTTGTGTGCCGTCGTGATGGCGTGAAAGTCGCCCGTAAAGTGGAGGTTGATGTCCTCCATCGGGACGACCTGTGCATAGCCGCCGCCCGCCGCGCCGCCCTTCATGCCAAAGCACGGGCCGAGCGACGGCTCGCGCAGGGCGACGATGGTCTTCTTCCCCTGTAGGTGGAGCGCATCGGCAAGTCCGACACTCGTCGTCGTCTTGCCCTCGCCCGCAGGGGTCGGGTTGATCGCCGTGACGAGGATGAGCTTGCCGTTTTGCCCCGCTGCGCCCGCAAGTGCCTCGGGGGTCAGCTTTGCCTTGTACCTGCCGTACGGCTCGATGTGCTCTGCGGCGATGCCAAGGCTCTTTGCAATCTCCGTGATGGGACGCAGCTGTGCCGCGCGTGCAATCTCTACATCCGTTTTCATCGTCATCGCCCTCCCTCTTCCGTCTGCGTCTTTGCTGCCTGTACGACGTTCTCCATCAACATGGCGACGGTGAGAAGCCCCACACCGCCGGGCACGGGCGTGATCGCCCCCGCCACTTTTTCCACTGCCTCGAAATCCACATCGCCGACGAGCTTTTTCGGAGCAATGCGGTTGATGCCGACATCAATGACGGTCGCCCCCGGCTTCACCATGTCCGCCGTGACAAAGTGCGGCTGCCCGACCGCCGCAACGAGGATGTCCGCCGAGCGCGTAATCTCTGCAAGATGTTCCGTCCGTGAGTGGCAGAGCGTGACGGTCGCGTGCCGTTCGAGGAGCAGCATCGCCATCGGCTTTCCGACGATGTTGCTGCGGCCGATGATGACAGCGTGCGCCCCCTCCATCCGTACGCCTGCGTATTCGAGCATACGGATGCAGCCCGCCGGCGTACATGGGCGCAGCCCCGGTGCACCGATGGAGAGATGCCCGACGTTCACGGGATGGAAGCCGTCCACATCCTTGCGTGGATCGATCCGGCTCAGTACCTCCTCCTCACACGCTGCGAGGCCGGCGGGCAGCGGCAGCTGCACGAGGATGCCGTGCACCTCTGTATCCGCATTCAGTTCATCGATGCACGCAAGCAGTTCCTCCCGCGTGGTCTCAGCGGGCAGAGCGATGTGATCGGACAGTATTCCCAGCTCCTCGCACGTCTTCTGCTTGTTGCGGACATAGACCTCGGAGGCGGGATCGTTGCCGACGATGATGACGGCGAGGCGCGGATGGACACCGTGCTCGCGCAGCAGAATCGCCCCATGCTCCGCGCTCGCCTTGATGCGTGCGGCAAATTCTTTGCCATATAAAATACGTGTCATTATGCTCTCCTTTGATCCGTGGTTTTACACAAAATAGCTGATCCACGTAAAGACGAAAATTGCAATCGATACAATCCCGTTTCGCATGAAGTACATCTGCGTCACGCGCGAGAAATCCGTGGGGCTTGCGATGCGGTGCTGATAGATGAGCGTCCCCGCCGCAATGCCGACACCGATGTAGTACGGAAATGTGAGGTGCATCATGACCCCAAGCATCACAAAGAGGATGATGGACAGGACGTGCATCGCACGCGAAATCTGAAACGCGCCGTGCGCACCGAATGTGACCGCGAGGGAGTGGAGCCCCTGACTGCGGTCGAATTCCTCATCCTGCGCCCCATACATCGCATCGAACGCAGCGATCCAGAGTGCGACCGCGATGAACAGAACAACCGTCGGCAGCTCGACCTTTCCGCTGATCGCCACCCAACCGCCCGCCGGTGCCATGCCGATGGCGATGCCGAGAAAGAGGTGCACCCACCCCGTCACGCGCTTCATGTACGGGTAGATCAGAAAGGGGACGGCGGCGAACGGCAGGAGACGAATGCAGACGGGATTCAGCTGCAGCACTGCAAATACAAGCACAAGGAGGCACACGCCTATAAAGACGAGCGCCTCCTGCTTTGTCACGCGCCCCTGCACCATCGCGCGATAGGCGAGGCGGGGTTGCTGCTTGTCATACTTCAGATCGGCAAGGTTGTCGAGGGCGAGTGCTGCCGAGCGTGCGGCCGTAATCGCGAGTACGATCCAGCCGAGGTCACCGAGCGGGGGATTGCCCCCTGCTGCCAGAAGCGCACCCATGAGCGCGAACGGCAGGGAAAACACCGTATGGTGAAAGGCGGTATTGTTCATGTGCGCCCGCAGGCGCTCCATCCACCAGCTCAATCCAGACCGAACTCCTTCCACCGCTCATTGACGCGCTTCACGATGTCCTCGGACATCACGATCTCGTCGGGCCACTCACGCGCGTGCCCTTCCTCCGGCCACGTCTTGGTCGCGTCGATGCCGAGCTTCGAGCCCCACTTTGCCATCGGTGAGGAATGATCGAGCACGTCCAGAGGGCCCTGCACAATCTCGAGATCATACTTTGCATCGATGTTGTTGAAGACGCGCCACCAGACTTCCTTCATGTCCTGCACGTTGACGTGCGCATCCACGACGATGATCATCTTGACGTTCATCATCTGCCCCATCCCCCAGAGCGCGTGCATGACCTTGCGCGCGTGCATCGGGAACTGTTTCTTGATCGAGACGACGATACAGTCATGGAACACGCCCTCAAGAGGCATATTGACATCGACAACCTCGGGCAGCATCTGCTTTAAGAGCGGCAGGAAGATGCGCTCCGTCGCCTTGGCGAGGAAGCAGTCCTCCATGGGTGGCTTCCCGACCACCGTTGCGGAGTAGATCGGATCCTTGCGGTGCGTGATCGCCGTGATGTGAAAGACGGGATAATCGTCCGCAAGGGAATAGTAACCCGTGTGGTCGCCAAACGGCCCTTCACGGCGCATCTCGTTCGTGTCAACGTAGCCCTCAAGAATGATCTCCGCCGTCGCGGGTACCTCAAGGTCGACGGTGATGCACTTCACCATCTCGACGGATTTGTGCCGCAGGAAGCCCGCAAAGACCATCTCGTCGATGTCGCGCGGGAGCGGTGCGGTCGCAGCGTAGGTCACAACGGGGTCGGTGCCGATCGCGACCGCCGCCTCGATGCGCTCCCCCCCGCGTGCCTTCATATCGCGGAAGTTCTCCGCGCCGTTCTTGTGGATGTGCCAGTGCATCCCCGTCGTGC
>CAJPQT010000021.1 GCA_905372865.1 uncultured Centipeda sp. | reverse complement strand
TCCTGCTGCCCTGTGGCATCCCCCTGCGTTGTATCATGGCGCATGGTGCGCTGCGCAAGTACGGTAAGCGGATTTGTTCCGGGCTCCTCCGTCGTCAGGTTCTCACCGACAAGATCTGCCGCCGATCGCCCCGCGGCCTGTGTGGATTCACGCTGCGCTCCAAGAAGTGCCGTCTGTACGTTCTGTACCTCCGGATTCAGCACGGTATCCGCAGTGCCGTGCGGCACTGCATTCGCCGCAGTCGGAGGCGCAGCAGCGAGTGCGCCTTCGTCGATCACAGGAATCTGTGCCTCCGTCAGGGCAGGCTCTGTATTCAGTACTGCACGCAGCTGTGCGGGCAATACGGCATCGAGTGCCGCCATACGCAGAACAGCGCCTGCACTCCCCTCCTGCACCGACGGATTGGCCGTCTGAGCAGATGCCTCCTGTGCGAGCGGCTGCCCCTCGAGTGCGAGGAGGAAATTACGGCTCTTTGCTGCCTCCTCCGGCATCTGCTGCAGAAGGTTCTGCGGCTTCGCATCACCGCGTGCGTCCGTCGTCAATTCATAGCGCTCCAGAATATCTGTGAGCGCGGCATCAAGCCCCTCGTTCACGTTGGTATCCACAAGCGCCGCATCCGTGTTCACGAGTGCTGCCAGTGCGGCCGCAGCAACGGAGGCATCCTCCGCAGATACGTTCTCCGTGCCGGTCGCTTTCTGTGTTCCATCGGCAGTGTTCGGCTTCTCTGCCGTCACATCCTGTGTGTTCTGCGATGCCGTTGTGCTCTCCGCCTTCGGCACATTCGTCTGTACCTTACCTGCGGTCGCAGCACGCGTCTCTGTCTTGGCCGCCTCTGCCGTCGTTCCCTTCTGCAGTGCGCCAAATGTATCGCTGAACGAATTCTTCCCTGAGGCTGTTTGCGCGCGATTCTCCACAGATCCGCTGCGCCCCTTCGACACACCCGCTCCTGCAGAGATCCCATCGGTCGGAGATACCGCCATGAGATTATTTGCATTCATCTACACATCACCTCTTCTACTTGTTTATCGGAAAGCATCCGCTGTTTCTTAAATATTTTTTGGCATGGCGCATTTCAGCGCATCACCAATGGTCTCCGCACCGAAGAGCTCCATATCCGTAAATTTCCCTTCGAGCTGGCGATAGTTCTTCATCGGGAGGAGTGCTGACCGGAATCCGAGCCGCCGCGCCTCGGCAACGCGCAGCTCCGCCTGGGAGACGGCGCGCACCTCACCCGAGAGCCCGACCTCGCCGCAGACGACCATGTGCGGCCGCGGCAGACGATTCGCAAAACTGGATGCCATCGCAACGCTGAGTGCAAGATCGGCGGCAGGTTCGTCGAGACGGATGCCGCCCGCGACCTTTACATAGACATCCGCGGCTCCAATGGGGAGCTTCACGCGCTTTTCGAGCACGGCGAGGAGAAGTTGTATGCGCTTCACATCCACGGAGTCTGCCGTCCTGCGCGGCGGCTGGTACGGGGTCGGTGCGACAAGCGCCTGCACCTCGACGAGCAGCGGGCGCGTTCCCTCGACCGTCGGCACGATGATGGAGCCGCTCTCCATCGCACGCTCCGAGAGGAAGAGTTTTGACGCATCGGGAACGTCGACCAACCCGACATCGCGCATCTCAAAAAGGCCGAGTTCGTTCGTGCTGCCGAAGCGGTTCTTCACGGCACGCAGCACGCGGTACTCGGCGTTGCGCTCCCCCTCAAAGTAGAGCACGGTATCGACGATGTGCTCTAGGACACGCGGCCCCGCGAGGCTGCCCTCCTTTGTCACATGGCCGATGACAAAGACGGCGATGCCCGCATTTTTCGCAACACGCATCAGCTCCATCGCGCACTCACGTACCTGCGAGACGCTGCCGGGTGCACTCTCGATCTCGGGGCGGTACATGGTCTGAATGGAATCAATGATGAAGAGCGCGGGCTGCTCCCGTTCCACATGGGCACAGATCGCATCGAGATTCGTCTCGCTGACAACGAGCAGCTCATCCGCAATCGCCTGCAAGCGATCTGCGCGCATACGGATCTGGCGCGCGCTCTCCTCACCGGTCACATAGAGCACGCGATGTCCCGCACGCGCAATATCCGCTGAGACACGCAGAGTGAGGCTGGACTTGCCAACACCGGGATCGCCGACGATGAGTACCATCGAGCCGGGGATGACACCGCCGCCGAGCACGCGGTCGAGTTCGCCCGAGGCGGTCGAAAAGCGCGGCAAATCCTCAACGGCAATGCTGCCGATGGGCTGCGGCGGCTCCGCTTGGAGGGTGCCGACACCACGGCGCTCCTCCGCAGGCGGCGTTACGATCTCCTCCACGAGAGAGTTCCACGCCCCGCATCCGGGGCATTTCCCCATCCACTTAAAGGTATCGTAACCGCAGTTCTGGCACACGTATGCGGTCTTTTTCTTCTTTGCCATAGAATCTCCTGCAAATAAAAGGGACTGCTTTACGACAGTCCCTTCCGTTTCCAATATGTCAGAGCGCGCACAGCGGAGCGTGCAAGCCAGTACAGCGACCAACCCAGATTGAGAAGAAAATCCCCTGCACGCCCTGCGCGTGTCGGAGACGCAAGCACATTGCCCCGATCGCCCTCAGACTTCATGATAGGATGCCTGCTTCTCGCCCTTTACGCGCTTGTTGCGGCTCGTGTCCTTTTTTACAAAGTCCAGTCCATCGCCCGCCTTGCGCACGGAGATGACATCGCCCGCTGTAAAGTCACGTGCGAGGATACGCTCCGCAAGCTCATCCTCAATGTTCTTCTGAATCGCACGGCGCAGCGGACGCGCACCGAATTTGACATCCGTCCCCTTCGAGATGAGAACACGCTTCGCCGATGGGCTGATCTCAATGTTGATCTCCTGCTCGGCAAGGCGCGCCTTCACATCGCGCAAAAGAATGTCGACAATCTTCGTCAGCTCCGTCTCCCCAAGTGCGTTGAATACAATCATATCATCCACGCGGTTCAGGAACTCGGGGCGGAAGATCTTTTTGACCTCCTCCATGACGCGCTTTTTCGCACGCTCCTCATCCGTACCCTTTGCCTGCTGCCCGATTGAGAAGCCGATCGAGCCCGTCGTCGAGCGCAAATGGTTCGCGCCGGCATTCGAGGTCATGATGATGATCGTGTTGCGGAAATCCGTAACCGTTCCCTGCCCATCTGTGAGCCGTCCATCCTCAAGCACCTGCAGTAGCATGTGGAAGACATCGGGGTGTGCCTTCTCCACCTCGTCAAAGAGGACAATGGAGAACGGCTTCTTGCGCACGGCATCCGTAAGCTGCCCGCCCTCCTCGTAGCCGACGTAGCCCGGGGGCGCGCCAACGAGGCGTGCCGTCGTGTGCTTCTCCATGTACTCGGACATATCAAAGCGGATGATCGCCTCCTCCGAGCCAAAGACAGCCTCCGCGAGTGCCCGTGCCAGCTCCGTCTTCCCCACCCCCGTGGAGCCAAGGAAGAGGAAGGAGCCGATCGGGCGGCGTGGGTCTTTGACCCCTGCACGTGCACGGCGCACCGCCTTGGAGACGGCACGCACCGCCTCGTCCTGACCGATCACACGGCGGCTGATATGCTTTTCCAGGGAGAGCAAACGGTCGGATTCCTTCGCCGCGATCCGCTGTACGGGAATGCCCGTCCACTGTGCCACGACATCCGCAATGTCATCTTCCGTAACGACGATCTCTGCACACCGATCTTCGCCCCGACGGGCGGCATCCAACTGGGCGCGCAGTTCCTGCTCACGGTCGCGCAGCTGTGCTGCCGCCTCATAGTCCTGCCCGCTGATCGCCGCATCCTTTTCCTTTACAATATCCGCGATCTCCATACGCAGACCCGCAATCTGGTCCGTATCGCCGATATTCTTCATGCGCACACGTGATGCTGCCTCGTCCATGAGGTCAACGGCCTTATCCGGCAGACAGCGGTCGGTAATGTAGCGCTTCGAGAGGCGCACGGCCGCACGCACCGCATCGTTCTCAATGCGCGCATGGTGAAACTCCTCGTATTTGCCGCGCAGTCCGAAGAGGATCTGCTCCGCAGTCTCCTCATTCGGCTCCTCCACCATGACGGTCTGGAAGCGGCGTGCGAGGGCGCTGTCCTTGGCGAAGTGCTTTTTATACTCGCTGAGGGTCGTCGCTCCGATGATCTGCATCTCCCCACGTGCGAGGGCAGGCTTCAGAATGTTCGCCGCATCCAGCGATCCCTCTGCGCCGCCGGCACGGATGAGCGTATGAATCTCGTCGATAAAGAGAATGATATTCTTCGATTTGATGACATCATCCACGACATTCTTGAGACGCTCCTCAAACTCACCGCGGTATTTTGTTCCGGCGACAAGGGCCGTCATCGACAGCGTAACAACGCGTTTGTCCTCAAGCAGGAACGGCACCTCGCCGTCCGTGATGCGCTGAGCAAGCCCCTCGGCGATGGCTGTCTTGCCAACGCCCGCTTCCCCGAGAAGGATGGGGTTGTTCTTCGTGCGCCGCGCGAGAATCTGAATGACACGATCGATCTCAGCTGCACGGCCGATGACGGGATCAAGTCCGCCAGCCTGCGCAACGCCGATCAGATCGCGGCCAAATTTTTTGAGTGAGGCCGGCAGTCCCTTGCCCTTTCCTTCGCCCTTGGCCGACCTTCTGCGCGTTGATTTCTCTTTGGACTCCTCCGCATCGCTCATGCGTTCAAGCACATTGCTCTGCAGCGCTTCGATGTCGACATCCAATTCCTCAAGTGTATGAACGGCTGTCCCCTCAGCCTCCGTAAGAAGGCTGAGCAGGATGTGTTCCGTCGTCACAAAGGAGCGCTCCTCACGCGCAGTATCGATCGCTCCCTGCATGACGCGCTGCGCACGGCGCGTATAGTATGGGACATCCTCAGCCGGGTGCAGGACATCCTGAAATCCGTCTGAGCTGCGAATCGACTGCTCCACGCTGTCGTAATCCACGCCGAATTTATCCAGCACCTCTGCTGCAATCGTATCACGCATATGAAGAATGCCCAGCAGAAGCTGGCCTGTTCCAATGTACCCCTTACCGCGCCGCTGCGCGATATATTGTGAAAACTCTACGGCTTTAATTGCCGCCTGTGTGAAAAATTGACGGTAGTTCAAGCTGTCCCCCTCCTTTTATCCCTGCGTTCGATATTTCTGTAAGATCGCGCGTACGCACGAAGCGCGTATGGCGCTGATTTCCCCCGTGGATAGATTTTCGTTTTCTGCCATATACCGGAGATGTCCATCTCGTGCAGCAACAATAATCTCTGCATAGCAGTCCGGCAAAACCTCCTTGATGATTCCTCGGTCGATGCCGTAGCGCACACGCGAAACAAGAGCGAAAAGTTCCTGCTCCGTCAGTGCACGTGCATAAGAGAGAATGCCAAAGGAACGCCAGACACCATCGTCCACGCCGTCCTTTCCAAAGAAGGAAAGCGCCTTGCGGGCACGCCGCTCATGTGCGACAATCTCCCCCACCGTCGTCTGCAGGTTCTCGATCATCTCCGCCTCGGAGTAACCGAGCGTAAGCTGATTGGAAACCTTGTAGAGATGTGCTCCCTCGCCAATCCCCTCAAGCGGGTGCACACCCAAGCCAAGCTGCGGCGATGTGTTGATGATGTTCTCGATGTTGCGCGTATAGACAAGTCCCGGCAGATGAAGGATGACCGAGGCACGCAGCCCCGTACCGAGATTGGTCGGATACGCTGTCAAATACCCCATCGTCTCGTCAAAGGCAAGATCCAGACGCTCCTCAATATAGTCATCCACCCGTGACGCTGTTGCAAAGGCCTCCGTGAGCGAAAGCCCCGGTGTCATAGACTGGATATGCAGGTGGTCATCCTCATTGACAAGGATACTGATACACGTATCTGCACTGATGTATGCCGTCCGACAGGGCTGCGCCTCGGCAAATTTCTCGCTGATGAGCCGCTTCTCGATCAGCACCTCGCGTTCCAACGCGCTCAGCTGATCGACCACAATCCGATCCATATGCTGTCCAAGCTGCACATCGATATCCGCAAGGGCAGTATCCAGCATGCGCTGAATCTCCGCCAACTGACCGAGATCGGCACGCCCCGGAAACGGAAGCCCCACCAGATTGCGCGCGAGACGCACACGGCTGGAGAGTACAACATCGCTGTCTGTTCCCTCGGTGCCGAACCAGGAGAGCCGACTGCTTCGCAGGAGCTCATCAACTGCCATAGGACTGCTCCTCCATCTGACGCTCCAGTGCACGAATGCGATCGCGGTACTCTGCCGCCTTCTCATACTCCTCGCGCGCAACCGCCTCCTTCAGCCGGGCGCGCAGCTGTTCCGACTCCTGGCGAAGCATGATGGACGAACCCGAGCGTCGCGGAATCTTGCCGCGATGAACGCTCGATCCATGAATGCGCCGCAGAAGCGGTGTAAGTTCATGATGAAACGTCTCATAGCAGACCGAGCAGCCGATCTGCCCTGTCTGCGAAAGATCTTGAAACTTCATGCCGCAGTTCGGACAGGTGATGTGCGGCGCATCCTCCTCAGCAGCATGCTCTTGCTGATTGCTGCCAAAAATCCCCTTAAGGAAATCCTCCGCCGACACATTTTCCTGTTGTGCGCGGAGAATCGACGCACCATACCGCGCGGCACAGCTCATACATATATTCTTTTCACTCCGACCACCCGGACCGATCTGCACAATATGCACAATCGCGTCATTGCGGCCGCATTCCTCACAAATCATTGTATTTCCTTCCATCGCTCTCCAGATAATTCATTTTTTCTATTTATATATATCGACCGTCTATCTAAAGTTCTCTAGCGTCAATATCATTGTTTTCAGCATCTGGACCCGTTCCTTTGCCGCAAGCGTCTCCGAGTGAAAAAGGCCCGTCACCATCTGCATGAGGAGTGCCGCCTCGCGCGTCTCCACCATTCCATGCTGGGTGAGGTAGCGCACCATCGACTGCACCGTCTCCATATCGGTGTTCTCATCGATCTTCGAGAGCATATCCTGATAGACGAGATCACGCAGCGGCACCTGCACGATGCGGATGAACCCGCCGAGCCCGCGCCGTGACTCTACCACGAATCCCTTATCCTGCGTAAAACGCGTGGAGAGCACATAGCTGATCTGCGACGGTGCGCATGAAATCTCATCCGCAATATCCGTCCGCCGCAGCTCTACCTGCCCATCCTGCCGCGTAGCAAGCTGACGAAGAATATAGGACTCGATCATATCCGCAATGTTGCTCATCGTATCACCTTCTCTGTTCCTTTATTGTGCTTTTCTCTATTATATTTGTTTTTTTGACTTTTAGCAAGTACCAATTATATCAAGGAGCGATATATTTTACGATATCTTTATATGATCATACTGCCAACCGAGAATCTTCAAAGAAAGGCGATACTTTTCTCTCACGATATGATATTTCCATAGAATCCAGAAGATCACACTTGGTGCGACATTTGCTCAAAGAAAAAGCGCCGTTATGAACGGCGCAGTGAACAAAGCATCAGTATCGCCGCAGGAACTCGCGGCCGAAGACGGTGACGGTGTAGTAGAATCCAATGAGGAACGGGAGGTATTCGGCGATGAGGCGCCAGCAGACGGCGACGATGCCGACGGTGCCGGCGGGAACAGTCGCCGCAAACAGGAGAACGAATCCACCCTCGGCGATGCCGGAGCCGCCCGGTGTCGGACTGAAGTAGAGGAGCATGTTGAGAAAGATCATGCGCCCCATAACGGTGTACCAGTCCGCATCCGTGACGCCGAGTCCAAGCAGGAGACACGGTACAACGGCGTAGATGCAGAGGAGATTCAGCCCCGACTCGAGGAAGACAACGAGCATCTGACGCGGCGCACCGAGCAAAAGAGAGATCGCACTCTTCGTGTCGCGGTAGAGACCGAAAAGCTGATGCCGTTTCTTATCATGCAGACGACGTGCAATCCAGACGACAACATAGTCAAGGAAGCCGCGCCGCGCTCCCACAACGATGAATACAATGCCAAGAAATGCCGTAAGCGTAATCGCCATCAAAATATTGTTCGATACGCCGGGGACGATCCCCTCGTCATGCAGAAAGATGAAGGGCATACAGAGCGCGAGGAAGAAGATTGAGAGCAGCGTCCGCACGATGACGAGCACCGCAGCCTTGCCTGTGGGTACGCCCGCATGGCGCAGGAACATGACCTGTGCAACCGCGCCGCCCGTTGCTCCCGGCGTGAGAAGTGCGAGAAAATAATTGCCGAAGATCACCTGTACTGCTTGGTACAAGGTGATTTTTTCATTGGAGATCTTGACGAGGTGCATGAGGCGGCTGCCGTCGAAGAACATCCCAAGCCCGACGGCAAGAAGCGCCAACAAAAGCGACCACGCATGAAAGCGCGTCAAATTTTGGAGCGTATTGATGTCCACCGTTGTATAGATAACGGCGGAGGAGATGCCCACGACAAGCACAAGAATAAGGAGAAAGCGCCGCGTAAATTTACTCATGCTCTACGCTCTCTCCTTTCTTCTACTTCGTCAAATATTCTTCATGTGCCGCAAAGGCATTGTGGCTGTGAATGGATTCCTCATTCTCACATGCGAGCAAGAAATATGCAAGCCCCGGCAGGGCACGCAGGGCGAGGACGGTATCGCGCAGGATGTCCTCGACGAATTTCGGATTCTCGTACGCAGCCTCGGTGACATACTTCTCATCCGCACGCTTGAGCAACGGATAGATGGGCGCAGAGCCCTGCTGCTCGAGCAGTTCTGCCAGTTCCTCGATGTAGATGCACGGCACGCCCTCGTGATAGCGGAGCCGCACGCGTGCTGTGGAACGCTGATTGTGCGCTCCATACGCAGAGATCTCCTTGCTGCATGGGCAAAGAGAGGTAAATGGCATTGTAAGCCCAAGCTCGAACTGCATCGGCTCATTGCGCCGCTTGCGCCCCGTAAAGGAGGCATCCACGTCGAGCAGCGACATACGTCCGCTGATGGGTGCCCTCTTTTCGATAAAATACGTAAACGCGAGCGTGACCTCAGCCGCCTCTGCATGGAGGCGATCCAATGCCTCCGTGAGCATTGCGTCCATCTCCTCCTCGGCGAGCGGTTTCTCGCTCCACGGCAGGAGGATTTCGAGGAAACGGCTCATGTGCGTGCCCTTGAACTCCATCGGCAGGGAGACGGTGAACGCAATGCGCGCAAGCACCTGCTGATAGCCGCCCGCCTGTTTCTTGATGAGAAAGGGCAGACGCACTTCCTTGACACCGACGCGCTGAATCGCAATGCCGCGTTCGTCCTCGCGGTTCTGAACATCCAGCATCATCGCACTCCTGCCACATAGGGAATCGGATCGCGCTGTCCCGCCTCGGCAAAGCCGCGCAGGCGCAAAACGCAGCTGTCGCAGACACCGCACGCCTCCGCTCCGCCGCGATAGCAGCTCGTCGTCAGCTCATACGGCGCACCGAGCTTCGTCCCCAGTTCGACAATCTCCCCCTTCGATAGATGCTGCAGTGGGGTCTCTACGACGATGCGCCGTCCGCGCTCCGTTGCAGCCGCCGTCGCGGCATCCGCCGCCCCCTGAAATGCGGCGATGAATTCGGGACGGCAGTCGGGATAACCCGAGTAGTCGACGGAGTTCACACCGATGTAGAGATGTACCGCCCCTACGCGCTCTGCATACCCGAGTGCATAGCTCAGAAAGATGAGGTTGCGCGCAGGTACGTATGTCACAGGGATCTCCGTGCGATCCGGATCGCCCTCCGGTACATCAATCGAAAGATCGGTCACAGCAGAGCCGCCGACCGCATCCATATTCGTCTCAATGATAAGATGCTCCACCGCGTGAAAATGTTCCGCGATCCGCTTCGCGCACTCCACCTCACGATCATAGCGCTGGTGATAGTCGAAGCTGATCGGATAGAGTTCGTACCCCGCAGCGCGGGCGACCGCCATGCAGGTACAGCTGTCAAGGCCTCCCGAGAGGAGGATTACCGCTTTTTCCCCCATGTTTTCCCTCTCATCCGCGCAGCGCGGCGACGGCTGCGGCAATATCCTTTGCACCGTAGATGTACGAGCCCGCAACGAGGACATTTGCCCCTGCCGAACGCACGGACTCTGCCGTCTCCGCATTGATGCCGCCGTCGACCTCGATGTCAACATTCAGTTCGTTGTCCATAACCGTATGATAGAGCGCATGAATCTTGCCGAGCGTGTTCTCGATGAACTTCTGTCCACCAAAACCGGGGTTGACTGTCATGAGCAGCACCATGTCCACGTCGTCGATCAGCTCCTCAAGTGTATAGATCGATGTGCCCGGATTGAGTGCAATGCCCGCCTTGCAGTCCGCCGCCTTGATCTGCTGAATGACACGGTGCGCGTGACGCGTCGCCTCAACGTGAAACGTGATGATATCCGCACCCGCCTTTGCGAACGGCTCGATATGTGTCTCCGGATGTTCCACCATAAGGTGCACGTCAAAGACCGCCTTGGACATCTTGCGCAGGCTCTCCACGACGCATGGCCCCACCGTAATATTCGGCACAAACGTCCCGTCCATCACATCGATGTGGATGTACTCCGCACCCGCCTCCTCCACGCGGCGCACATCCGCGCCGAGGTTTGCAAAGTCCGCCGAGAGAATGGACGGCGCAATGATGGTCGGTCGCTCGATGTGAACGTGCTCTTCTGCCATCATTTCCTCTTCGTACTCGTGTTCATGTTCGTGTGCCATTTAGTTCTCCTATTTCTTCTTGGTTCTGAGTTCGTTGAGCAATGCAATGTAGGCATCGTACCGCTCGCGCGAAAGTTCCTCTGCCTCCACTGCCGCCTTGACGGCGCAGCCCGGCTCGTGACTGTGGCTGCACGGCGCAAAGCGGCAGCCTGTATAATGGGCAAAATCCGGAAAGCAATGCGCCAGATCCTCGGGTGCGAGCGCCGTGAGTTCCTGCTGGGTAAAGCCCGGCGTGTCGACCACATAGCCCCCCATAAAGGGAAGCAGCTCCGCACGCCGCGTCGTGTGCCGCCCACGCCCGATCTTCTCGCTGACCGCCCCCGTCACGAGAGCAAGCGACGGATCGAGTGCGTTCAGCAGGGAGGACTTCCCCGCGCCCGACGGCCCCGCGAGAACGGTGATCTCACCCGCGAGGCGTTCACGCAGTTCGTCCAGTCCTGTGTCCTGCTCCGCCGAAACGCGCAGGACGGGATAGCCCGCTGCTTCGTATTCCGCAAGAACCGCCGCGGGATCGCCCGTGCAAAGATCTATCTTGTTCACACAGAGGATGATTTTTTTCACCCCCGAGAGTTCTGCGAGCACGAGGAAGCGGCTCACGACGAGCGGATGCGGGTCGGGCGATGCCGCCGCGACCGTGACGACAATCTGTGTCAGATTCGCCACACGCGGACGCTGCAGGAGGTTTGCGCGCTCCTCAATGCGCTCGATCACCCCCTCCTCGCGCGATATGCGTTCCAAGGCAACGAGATCGCCGGGGACAAGCCCCATGTCGCTGCGCCCCTTTTTGACCCTGCCGCGCAGTTTGCAGAGAATGGTGCCATCCTCCGCTGCGACGTGAAGCACATTGTTGTAGACTTTCAGGATACGTCCGCGCTCTGTCACCATGCACTCCCTATTCTGTCTTTTCGGTCTGGATGCGCCGGCCGGAGGGATCCTTGTCGTTCTTCTTGCTGTCGCCGCCCTTCGCATCTTCCTTTGTGCCGGAGGACTTCTTGCCGCTCGATACGACAAGGCGCACAGAGCTGTCACTGTCTGTCTCTGCTCCCGCTGCCGGCGACTGACTGATGACCGTTCCTGCCGCCTGCGTGCTCGCCTCCTCTGAGATGCTGCCAACCTTGAGGCCGCTGCCTTCGATCATGGTACGCGCACGATCCGAAGGCACACCCTTCACGTCGGGCACGGTGACCTTCTTGATCTTCTGGCCCTTGCTGACCGTGATATCCACAGACTGTCCCTTGCTGATGCGCGTTCCGCTGCGCGGATCCTGCGAAATGACCGTACCACTGTCCTCATCGGAGAACGTTTCATAAGCCGATCCAAGGCGCAATCCCATCTGCTGCAGTTTGTCAATCGCATCCGATTGTTTCAGTCCGCGCAGATTCGGCATCTCCATCTCCTCGCCGCCCTTGCTGACGTAGATGGTGATGGTGCGCTCCTCCTTGACCGTCGTGCCCGCCTCCGGGCTCTGCGAAACCACAACGCCCACGGGGACGGAGGCATCAAAGGTCTCTGCAACCGTGACGCGCAGATGCTGATCCTCAAGGATCTGACGCGCAAGCGTGAGCTGTTTGCCCGTCACGTCCGGCACGGTGATCTCCACCGAGCTCCAAAACTTGCCAAAGCTTAGGAAAAATCCCGTAAAGAAGCCGAGCATGAGGATGAGCACAAGGCCAAACTTAAATTTCTTCGTGCGGAAGAAGGACTTCTCCTCCACCGCCGACGTTTCTTCCTCCTCCGCCTCGGCGATTGCACTGATCTCCTGTGCCTCCACAGGCGACAGTACACGCGTCGCGTCGGGGTCAAATGCGGGCATGACTGCCGTATCACCGCGCATCATCTGCTCCGTGCGCATGATATCCTGAACGAGCAGGCGACTGTCCGGCCGCAGCGCCGGATCCTTTGCCATCATGCGCGTCACGAGAGCCTCCACGACGGGCGGAATGTTGGGAACAACGGAGCGCACGGGCGTTGCCTCCTCCTCCAGATGCTTTCGCGCGATGCTGACCGCCGTATTGCCGTCGAACGGAATGCGCCCCGTCAGCATCTCGTAGAGAACGACACTGAGCGAGTAGACATCGGACTTCGGCGTGATGATCGTGCCGCGTGCCTGCTCGGGCGAGAAGTAATGCACCGACCCCATGATATTGTCGTTGTAGGTCATCGTGGACTCCGTGACCGCACGTGCAATGCCGAAGTCCGCGACCTTCACGTTGCCGTCGGGCATGACGAGGATGTTGTGCGGCTTGATGTCACAGTGCACGAGGTTGTTTGCATGCGCCTGTGCGAGCGCCCCCGCGATCTGACGCGCAATCTCCAGTGCCTGCGCTGCGGGCACCGGCCCCTCCTCCTTGATCCGCTCCTTCAGCGTGCGTCCCGGGACGTACTCCATGACGATGTAATGCCGCCCTTCGGCAACGCCGACATCAAACACGTTGACGATGTTTGGATGCGTGATGCGCGCAGCCGCCTTTGCCTCGCGCTGAAACCGCGCGATAAACTCCGTGTCGTTCTCATACTGCTGATGGAGAATCTTGACGGCGACGGTGCGCTCCAAAAGCTGATCCTTTGCCCGATAGACATCCGCCATGCCGCCGCTGCCCACAAGCATCTCCAGCGCGTAGCGTCCATCCAAGACACGCTCAACCATGTTCGTTCCTCCTAACGCCTCTGCCATACACTGCCGAGGTCACTATCTCATCAATGGCGGCTCTCTGAATCTGATTCAATATCATCCGCTATCGTTCAAAATATGTCTGTATCACCGTGCGCGCAATCCTTGCCGCCGAACTTCCGCCAAAGCCGCCCTCTTCCACGATGACCGCCATGACAATTTTTCGCCCGCTGCGCTCCGCCGAGCCGATGAACCACGCGTGATCTGTGCCGCTCGCATTCTCTGCCGTCCCGGTCTTCCCCGTGACGCGCACGCCCGCAACATCCGCCGCCGTGCCCGTACCCGCTGCAACGACATCTGCCATATAGCCATCGATGACTGCCGCACGTTCCGCCGTCGTCGCCGTTCGCCATGTGGTGGGACTTGCCTCGTAAAGCGGCATCCCGTCCTTCGTCAGCACGGCATCTACGACGTACGGCTGCATCACACGCCCGCCGTTCGCGAACGCATCCGCAACGAGAGCCATCTGCAGAGGCGTCACGAGGAGTGCCCCCTGACCGATGCCGATCTGTGCGAGCTCTCCGTCACTGAGGTTCTTCAGCTCCGGCACATGCGCCGCCGCCATCGAAATCTCGGGGGCGGTGAGTTCCGCCCCGATGCCGAAGCGCTCGCATGCGGATGACAGACCTCGTGCACCAAGGCGCAGGGCAAGGGTCGCAAAGGTGACGTTGCAGGACTCACGCAGTGCATCTGCAAGGTGCAGCTTCCCATGCACTTCACCGTGACTTTCATGCAGCACGTAGTCCTCGCCGATGGCAAGCTCCCCCGTACAGGTGAACACCTCATCGGGATTGGTCACCCCCGCCGCGAGCGCGGCATCTGCGATGAGCGTCTTGAACGTCGAGCCTGGCGGATAGAGCCCGTGCGTCGCACGGTTCAGCAGCGGACTGTCTGCGCGCGCTGTGAGTTCGTCCCAGTTTTTCTCCGCCGTGGCAGGATCGAACGAGGGCGCGCTCACCATCGTGAGTATGGCTCCCGTCTCGGCATCCATAACGACGACCGCGCCGCGTCGTGCCCCGAGCGCATTCCATGCCGTCTCCGACAGCTCTGCGTCAACGGTCAGGCGGACATCATAGCCCGCGTCCGCACGCAGGAGATTGCGCAAAGGACCCATGTGTGCAGCATCTGTTGTGATGCCGCTGAGTGCCTGTCCCGCTGTCTGCTCCACGCCCGTTGCGCCATAGCGCTCCGTCTGATAGCCCGTCACAGGCGCGAGGATGCGTCCGTACGGATAAGAACGCACATGATCTGCCGAACTCTCCGCAAGGATGCGCCCCGCACGGTCAAGGATACGCCCGCGCACAATGCCCTTCTCCGTGAGTGCCGTACGCGTGTTGAGCGGATGGGCGGCAAGCCCGTCGCCGTCCCATACGCTCAGCTTTGCGAGATAGAGCATTTGGATGCCGATGAGCACAAGCAGGAAAGCCGCCGCAACGGCGATATGCTTTCGGATTTTTCGATCAGCCATCCGCTGCCTTAGCCTCCCCCGACAGTGCCGTCAAGATGCCGACAAGGATAAAACTCGCCGCCATCGAACTGCCGCCGTAGCTGACAAACGGCAGTGTAATCCCCGTGAGCGGCAGGAGTTTCGTCACGCCCGCCGTGATGATGAACGCCTGCAGGAGAAGGCTCGCAGCACAGCCCGCAGCGAGCAGGGACTCCTGCACGTGCGGCAGCCCCATTGCGATACGGCTGCCCCGCCAGAAGATCAGCGCATAGACCATGAGCACCAGAACGGCACCGATCAGTCCGAACTCCTCGGCAATCGCCGCAAAGATAAAGTCCGTGTGCACCTCGGGGATGAGCAGCGGATGCCCCTCGGCAAAGCCCGTCCCCCAGATGCCGCCCGAACCAATTGCAAAGAGCGACTGCACGACCTGATAGGACATGCCGTTCGGATCTGCCCACGGATGCAGCCAGATGTCAAAGCGCACGCGAACGTGGCCAAAGAGCGCGTAGCTGAGTGCCGCTGCAATGACGATGAAGAGCCCCGCAAGGAAGACGTAGGATTTGCGCCCTGTCCCCATATAGGTCATGAGCACCGCCATCCCGAAAAAGAGCAGTGCAGAGCCGAGGTCACGCGCGATGACGAACATGAGCACGGCGAGCCCCCAGAGCGCGACGAGCGGGGCAATGAAGCGCACGGGCGGCAGATGGAGAAAGAGGAAACGGCGTGCCGGGAGGGTCAGTACAGCGAGATGGTCGGCAAGATACGCCGCGAGAAAGAAGATGAGCAGAATCTTGCCAAACTCCGATGGCTGCATGGAAAACGACCCGAACGCAATCCAGTTCTTGTTGCCGCCGATGCTCACGCCGAAGATCAGCGGAAGCACTAGGATCACCGTCGTCGTGAGCCCAAGTACATAGGGATAGTCGAGCATCCGACAAAGCCGTGTCCAGAGGAGCACGACGAGTGCCCAAGCCGCAACGCCGACACATGCCCACCGCAGTTGCGGCACAAAAAGATCCGGTTTCAGACGCGCAATTTCAGCAAGCCCGACGGCGAGGAGCACATAGGCAAGCGCGAGCGGAACGCAGTCCAACCTGCAACGCGCAGCGAGCACATAGCTTGCTGCCCCCGCACAGAGGAGGAGTGCGAGCCACGGCAGATACGCGAGCTGCGTATGCCAGTCAAGCGACCATCCCGGCTGTCCCGCCCCCTGTTTTAGAAACAGAACGCCAAGTGCGCAGGCGAGAATCCCCACGGGCGCAAATTTCAGTCCGCCGGTCATGGCGTTTCGTACGCAACGGCAATCGCCGTGATATTGTCACTGCCGCCCCCCGCAAGTGCCCTCTCAACCATGCGCTCGGCGAGCCCTGCAAACGCCCCGCCAAGCA
Source organism: uncultured Centipeda sp. (assembly GCA_905372865.1). GTDB lineage: Bacteria > Bacillota > Negativicutes > Selenomonadales > Selenomonadaceae > Centipeda. The sequence goes on along the minus strand of CAJPQT010000021.1, from coordinate 27,645 downwards.
GTGCGGCAAGCGCATCATCATCCACCATGTTCGTCAGGCCGTCCGTCGCAAGGAGAAGGCGATCGCCGGTCTCGAGCGGGAAGGAGTCCCCGTCCACATGGAGGCGCTCCTCGATGCCGACTGCACGCAGGAGCAAATTTTTGCGCGGATGATGCTGTGCCTCTGCCTCGCTCAGTTCCCCTCGTGCAACAAGTTCCTCCACATAGGAGTGATCGCGCGAGACCTGCCGAAAGATACCATGCCGCAGCAGATAAAGACGGCTGTCCCCGACGTGGGCATAGTATGCCATCCCTGCACGCTCATCGACATGGAGGACGGTTGCTGTCGACCCCATCCCCTCATAGGAAGAGTTCTCGGCAGAGGCATCCAACACCTGCTGATTGGCACGCAGGACGGCAGTTTTCAGCGTTGCCGTATCGATCTTCTGCCCCTCATTCGCCATATCACGCACAGCAGACACCACTATGCGGCTCGCTACCTCCCCTGCCGCATGGCCGCCAAGGCCGTCGGCAACGACGTAGACCGCAGGCGCGAATACGCCGTAGCTGTCCTCGTTCGATGTCCGCACGCGCCCGATATCCGACGCACTTGAAACCTCTATCATGTACTTACCTCTCAAAACGCAGAGCAACCGCACCAATCCGCAGGACATCACCCGTGTGCAGATACGCCCGCCCCGTCAAGATCCCGTCGTTCAGATAGGTGTGGTTGCGGCTGCCCAGATCCTCCGCAATATACGCATTTTCTCTCTGATAGATACAGACATGATGATGGGACACAAAATTATCCGCAAGCACGATGTCATTGTCCGCACTGCGCCCGATCGTGAGCTCATGTCCCACGGGAAAGCGCTGTCCGACCAGCCCCTCGCCCGCAATTGCAACAAATGAAGCCTCTTCGGTGGACGGCTGCGGCTGATGCACGGGCTTTCTCAAATCCGCACGCAGCGATGAAAACATTGCGCATCCGAGCTGAACAACCACATAGGCGAGCCAGAGAAGCGCACCATATTCGAGCAGCACGCGCAGGACTTTAAGTGCAATCGACGGCATCAGAGCACCTCGTAGCGCAGCGCTGTCGTACCAAGACGGATCTCATCACCGTCGCGGAGGCGCTGCACCTCCGTCCGTGTCCCGTTCACAAAGCTGCCGTTGCGGCTCTGCGCATCATAGAGCACATGACGGTGGAGCTCATACACAACCCACGCATGTACGCGTGAGACATTCGTATCCGTCAGGATAAATTCATTGCGCGGCATGCGCCCCATATAGATCTTCTGCTCCCCGAGACACATGGCAACCCCCGCGTCCGCGCCACTGAGCACGGTGAGTGCCGCAATCTTATGCACGGGCGGAAGGTTCAGGCAGCGCGCCTCCACCAGTGAAGGGCGCTCGAGCACAATGGTCTGTGCCATTGTATCGTGAGAAACCGGCTCTTCCTGTGCGGGAATACGCTCTTGCTGCAGCCGTGCCGTAAGATGATAGGAGCCCGCGCGCAGGCTTTCATCGAGCGCAAAGCAGATGCAGAGTTTCCCCGCCATCGTGAGATCCGCTCGGATGATATATTTCTTGAGTGCCACGCCCAGCTCATCCGCCACGCGATGTGAGCAGAGCCGCTGATAGTCCTCCGTCCCAAGCGAGATGAGGTAGGAGTTTGCGAGCCCTGCGCCTGCACTCTGCTTCTTTGCCTCCTTCTCAAGCCCCTTGATGAGCTCGACAGGCTCGAGGTGACTGCTGAATTTGCGGTTGAAAAATCCTTCGATATGATCTCCCAGAAAAGATTCCACGCGTTCGATCATCGTGCAATACTCTCCTTTGGCAACAAATTGAATTGTTTCATGAACTTCTATATCATACCATAAAAGTGCAAATATTTATAGTCCCGCTTCCATCAGACGGTTGCGCAGCTGTCCGCACGCTGCCTGTATATCCGTTCCCATCTCGCGCCGCAAGGTCGCCGTAATGTGCCGCTCCTCGAGAATTTGTTGAAAGCGTCGAATGGCAGTCTTATCGGGACGAAAGAGGCTGCGCTCCGCGACGGGATTGATTGGAATGAGGTTCACGCTCGCAAGCTGACCGCGCAGAAGCTTTGCGAGCTGCTCCGCCTCGCGCACACCGTCATTCAGGTCACGAATCAGAATGTACTCGTAGGTAACACGACGCTTCGTTCGCTCCGCATACATACGCGCTGCACGCAGTACATCCGCAAGGGGATACATACGGTTGACGGGCATGATCTCAGAGCGCAGTGCATCCGTCGGCGCATGCAGGGAAATCGAGAGCGAGATGGGGATGCCCTCCTCCGTCAACCGCTCAATGCCGGGTACAATCCCCGAGGTCGAGAGCGTCACACCGCGATAGCTGAGACCAATAGTATAGTCCTCGTGCAGCAGACGCAGCGCCGCGATCACGTTCTCGTAGTTTTCAAGCGGCTCGCCCGAACCCATGACGACAATCGTGTCAACCCGTGCCCCCTCCTGCCGCAGGAAGTCTGCAATACCGATCACCTGCGCCGCGATCTCCCCCTCGGTCAGATTGCGCTGGAGCCCGTGCAGTGTCGACGCGCAGAACGCACAGCCCATGCGGCAGCCCGCCTGCGTGGAGATGCACACGCTGTTCCCGTACGGGTGGCGCATCAGCACCGTCTCCGCCGTCTGCCCGTCCGCGAACTCATAGAGCAGCTTGATCGTCGCACCGTCAGATGAGTGCAGACGCGAGACGACCTTCGGACGTTCGATGGAAAAGTATTCTGCAAGCTGGGCACGCAGCGGCTTTGCGAGGTTGTCCATGACATCAAAAGAAGCCGCACCGCGCTGATACATCCATCGGATGATCTGATCTGCGCGGAAGCGGGGAATGTCATGCTCTTTGAGTGCCTCGGCAAGCCGCTCCTTCGTCCATCCAAAGATATTCATAGTCGCCTCATACGTGCGATAAAGAAGCCGTCGGGGCCATCCGTCTCCAGCATGATCTGCACCATGTGCTCCGCCGTTTTCCGCATCGGAAGAAACGCCCCCGTCTCCTCCAGTACAAAATCTGTATGCGTCTCCAAGAACGCATTGACGACGGCGGCGTTTTCGCACTCCTCCATCGTACAGGTGCTGTAGACGAGAATGCCGCCCCGCTTCACTGCCTGTGCCGCACGCGCGAGGATGTCACGTTGGAGCGGCGGCAGTGTCTTTGTATCGTCTGCGCTCTTCTTCCAACGCGCATCGGGCTTGCGGCGCAGAACGCCAAGCCCCGAGCATGGTGCATCGACGAGCACGCGATCCGCCTGTTCCGCATACGCCGCGCCGATCTCGCGTGCGTCGCGCATCTGCGTCTCGATGATGGAGATGCCGAGCCGTTTCGCATTGTGCTCAATGCGGCGGATCTTCTCCTCGTAGATGTCGAACGCGAGGATGCGCCCGCAGTTCTCCATACGCTGTGCAATATGGGTCGTCTTTCCTCCCGGAGCAGCACAGGCATCGATGACTGTCATGCCCGGCTCTGCGCCGAGCACATGCGCGACAAGCATGGAGCTCTCATCCTGTACCTGTGCCAGCCCCTCACGCAGAGCCGCGAGCTCATCGAGTGCCCCATGCGCGGCGAGCACAATGCCGTCCGGCACCCATGCAGAGGTACGCACCTGCGCCCCCGCCGCCGCAAGCTGCGCCATCAGAGCATCCCGATTTGTACGCAGCGTATTCACACGCACGGAGAGCGGCGCACTCGTATTGTTGCAGCGACAGAGTGCCTCCGTCCGCTCGTATCCGTAGGAACGAATCCAGCGGTCCACCATCCACTGCGGATGCCATGTGCGCAGAGCAAGGGAGCGTGCGTCCCGTCCCGTAGGAAATGCCGCACGCTCCGGCTCGCGCAGTGCCGCGCGGAGGACACCGTTGACGAACGCGTCCGCGCCCCTGCGCCCATGTTTTTTCGCCAGTTCCACCGCCGTGTTGCATGCGGCAGACGGCGGCACGCGATCCATACAGAAAAGCTGGTAGAATCCCAGACGCAGGAGTTCGCGAATGGCGGGCTGCGCCTTGCGGAGGTCGGCGACATAGCGTCCGATCATGTAGTCGAGCGATGCGCCTGCCTTGACCGTGCCGTAGACGAGCTCCGTCAAAAAGCGGCGGTCGCGCTCCGTCAGCCGCACCTCGCGCAGCGTTTCCGCAAGGGCTACATTGGCATACGCATCCGCAGCGTGTACCCGTTGGAGCACCTGCATTGCAAGCTCCCGCACACGATCGATTTTTTCCTCACGATACCTCTGCATTATGCGCCCTTCCTCGCATTTCCCGATTCCGGCTCAATGATCTCCTCGAGCTGTCGGCGCACCTCGTTCATATCCACGCTTGTGTTGTAGCACGGGCCGTTCGGGCGGATGTTGAGCACGCCGACCGCCGGCAGTGGAAAGACATCCTGTATGCCGCTCATCAGATCGCGCTCACACGCAATCGCAAGCACCGCCTTCGGGCGCATATTGTAGATGATCTGGCGCGCAAGCGTGCCTCCCGTCGCCACGAAGAAGTGAAAGCCCATCTCCTCGGCGAGCGCCACGAGGTCGCCGATATTGCAGCCGCCGCACCGCTTGCAGTTGTTCGGGTCGCGCGTCACCTTGTGCGGACAGCTCGCGAGCTGCAGACAGTGCGGCGTGACGACGAGCAGACGGTTCGCGGGCACGCGGATGTGCATGCGGTGAAAGAGCAGATTGCTCACCGCAATAAACGATCCCTCGAGCTTCCGCCGCTTCACGCCGAATACTGCGCCGATGCGCACGGCTGCAGGAAAAAGCAGATTGATGAGCTCGTACGTCTGCCGCTTCATCCACGGCAGATAGGGCAGCCCCGCAATCGCGAGCACAATGTTGAAGATACCAAAGAAGGAAGCGAGGACAAGGAGCGTCAGCACGCCCCCAATCGCCCACGGCAGCGCGGGCTGGATCCGCTCGAGCCCCGGCACGCCGATGTACCAGATCCCAAAGAGGAGCATCGCCGCAAGCACCGTCACAAGGAGCAGCATACCGATAAAGAGGCGCTTTTTCGGGCGGGACGGCAGTGCGATGGTCTTTTTCTCCCCCGCCGTCTTGCCGTTCACCGTCAATGTCTGCATACTCATGATGAAAACCTTCCGCCAACGGGAAGCGTATAACCATTCAAAAAGGCACGCACCTCCATCATCTTCTTGCCGGGGGCTTGAATCTCCGTGATTTCCACATTCTCATCCCCCGTGGCAACGATAAGCCCTGCCTTGCGGTCGGCGGCGACAATCGTCCCCGACGGCACACTTGCCGCATGTCCCGTCAAACGCAGCGCACCGATCTTGTAGACTGCGCCGTCAAGGCTCGTCTGCGCATAGGGCACAGGGTTCAATCCGCGCACAAGAGCATCGAGCTCCTGCGCCTTTTTCGACCAGTCCATCACCGTCGTCTCGCGCGTGATGCGCGCGGCATAGCAGGATTCCCCCGTCTGCGGCGTGCGCACGAGCGTCCCTGCCGCAAGCCGTTCAAGCGTCTCGACGAGAAGACTTGCCCCCGTCTCCATCAGTGTGTCGTGAAGCTGACCATACGTTGTATCCGCATGGATGGGGACTTCTCTCCGCAGGAGCATATCGCCCGTATCAAGCCCCGCATCCATCTGCATCGTCGTAATCCCCGTCATATGCTCCCCTGCCATGATCGCGTGCTGAATCGGTGCTGCGCCGCGATACTTCGGCAGGAGCGAGGCATGCACATTGATGCAGCCGTGCACAGGCACGTCCAACACCTCCTGCGAGAGGATCTGACCGAACGCGACGACGACCGCCACATCGGGTTTCAAATCCCGAAATGCGGTAACAAACGCCGCATCGCGTGCGCGCACGGGCTGAAGCACGGGGATATCATGCGCCGCTGCCCACGCCTTCACGGGGGACGCCACGAGCTTCTGCCCACGTCCGCGCGGACGGTCGGGCTGTGTGACGACGGCAGCGACTTCCGCGAGATCGGATCGTGCCGCAATCGCCGCGAGCGTCGGCACGGCAAAATCCGGCGTTCCCATAAAGATGACACGCAATTTTGTCACCCCTTTTCCTCTTCCTTGCGCAGGCGCACGGCGATGTCGATGAACAGTCTGCCATCGAGGTGGTCGCACTCGTGTTGAATGCAGCGCGCGAGAAGTCCCTCTGCCGTCAGGCTGCGCCTGCGGCTGCGCCGATCCGTATACTCCACCGTCACGCGTTCCGCACGCTCTACATCACCGTAGACCTGCGGCACGGAGAGACACCCCTCCGAGTCCACCACAGAACCTTCGCGCATCGTAATGACGGGATTGACGAGTTCAAGCAGACCATGCTCGTCCTGCACATCGATCACCACGATGCGCAGCGACTTGCCCACCTGCGGTGCGGCAAGCCCCACGCCATCGGCGGAGTACATTGTCTCCGCCATATCGTCGAGTAGCTGCCGATGCCGCTTTGTAAGCCGTTCAATCGGTTCTGCCACCTGTTTCAAGACGGGATCGCCCGCCTTTTTGATTTCCAGTATCGCCATAGATTTATCCTTATTTTTATATGTGCAAATGATAGATTCGCACGGCATTGTCATAGAACACCGTATTCCAATATTCTTCGGGAATGAGCAGCTTCGTGAAGGCAATGTAGTCGTCAAAATTCGCAAGCGGCCAGTCCGTCCCGAACATGAGACGGTCATAGGCGTTGAGATAAGCGAGCCAGCCGTGCAGCTGCTCGATGTAGAACTTCTTGCGCGTACAGAATAGCTCAAAATCCTGAATTTTACCCGCAAGCATCCCCGAGAGATCGGCACTCACATTCGGATTCTTCTCCATCACGGCGACTGCGTCCGTGAAATACGGTTCGCCAAAATGGCACATGACAAAATGCACCGCACGAAACTTCGTCGCCGCCTCATCCATCACATTCGGGTGCGCGTATTTGAGCAGCGCCTTCTCCGTCGCCGTCAGCCCCGTGTGCACGGCAACGGGCTTCTTGTACTGCGCGGCAAGCTCGTAGACGGGCGCAAGCATATCGTCATAGATATAGAAATAATGATAGCCCGGATAGAGCTTGATGCCGACGCATCGCTCATTTTTTAGGTGCTGTTCGAGCGCGGGCAGAAGCTTTTCGATGCGCCCCTCCGCGATCTCCGTCACACCGTCGCCCCCGATGCCCACGCAGTAATGAAAGATGTCGGGATAGTTCGGATTCGTCTCCTCCACAGGCAGATTGCCCATGATGATGCCGTGGACAATGTTCGACGCACGAAAGTCACGGCGCAGAGCCTCCTCCGTATTCTCGTGCCCTGCCGCCCGCGCCACGGTATCAAAATACTCCCCTCTGCCAAAGTGCAGATGGGCATCAATGATCTTCATGTATATTCACTTTCTAAAAATAACTAAGGAATCACTATCCGTTTAGTTTATCATACACGTCAATAGTTTTTCTGTAACAAGAGAAACTTATCATGAGAAGGATATGTTTACAATGAAGTCGAAGTATCCTCTAAAGCATTTGCACCGCTTATCTACTAAATAGCTAAAATAATACTCAAGAATCCCCAACATCAAAAGGAGCACATAAATGAATGATTTTGAATTCATATCCAACATACTGAAAAACATAACTTCTTCAGAGGTTGGAAAAGGAGGGTTGACCGTTTGGATTGGTTTTGGAGATAAAATTAAAGCAAAGGGCAAAGAAAAGCATTTGTACTATCTTGTCGTTCAATGTGCATGAAGATTCCTACAAAACAATAAAATCATTTTGGCTTCCGGTGATATGTATAGACGCTTCGATGAGACAAAGCTATTTGACATAGGAAATGATGATAACAGTGGGTACGATGAAAAAGTGAAAGCACTGAATATGAATTTATCTCGCGGCGTGAGGGTAACAAAAGTCAATTTTTCCGATACATGGGATATTACTCTATTGCTCGAAAATGGCATTGTATTTCAGACATTCATTGAGGAATCTGTCAAAGATGAGTTTTGGCGCTTTATTTCTTATGAAGACGGGGATTCCAAACATATTGTCTTTCATGATATAGAGTGACTTGTCATATTGCCCCTCGGTTGATCGAATACAAATTTTTAAAGTAAAATGAATAGGAGCATCTTCGCATGGATAATATATTTTTTGATACAAATACAATTTCCTATAATTTGGTTACAGGAGTATCCTCAGAATTGAACGCTTTTTTCTCTTCTGATTCCAGAATAAAGAATTATCATTATTTTACCGAAGAAGCCATCTATAAAATCAGCGTGAAAATAGATAAAGAGATTCAACCAAAGCGTGTCACAGTGAGAGAAATCTTTTTCGATTTCATCTCTTTTATAGCATATAGCAATGGTGGCATATATTCTATTACAGAACAAGATAATACGTTTTTCTGCTCATTTTTAACATACAACAATGAAAATAATGGGATATATTTTCAAATCACATTTGCCTAACTGTTCCCGAAAGGCACACGAAGACCTTCTCGACATCTGCCAAAGAAGGTAAATGATCTTCATTTCGCAAAATACCAAACAATGCAGATGAATGAAAGAGAGAACACTATGACCAACGAAAAGAAACTATACAAACTGATGGATGAAAACGGACAGGAGTACCTTTCCACTGAAAAGGGAAGTCTCGGCGGAAACGGAAAAGACAAAATCTATGGACGAATGGACTGTCCGTCAGCCATTGCCACACTGCGTGGAAAATACGGAGAAGTATACGTTGCTCACCGTGTCTTTTTCAAAGATGAAGCCACTGCCATTGCCGCCGGTTTTCGCCCCTGTGGAAACTGCATGAGGGAGCATTACAGATTGTGGAAAGAAGGAAAAATCATCCCAGGTAACCTTGAAGAAACGAAAAAGAATGTCGGCTTTTTATAACGTGTATAATCACCGTCCTATACTTTCGTATCTATTTTTTGAGACCGCTAACACTTCTAACAGAATTTCCACCCTAAAACAAATCCATCATCCGATGGGTCTGCGGGATGATTCGGACATCCGACAGATGGCGCAGGGCGATGCGTTGGAGCTCAAGGAGGCGTGCGGGTGTGGGTGCGGTGCAGCCGCCGTAGGGCGTGACGGGTTGGAGGATGAGGAGCGTCGCGGGTGCGATGTTAGCGACAAGGTGCGCCGCATGCTCCACATCCTTTGCTCGCGTCTCTGCCGCGACAACAACCTTGACATAGACATCCACTGCGTGTGCAACCTTGAGAAAGCGTGCGTGCGCATCCCAAACGGGCGCGGACAGAACATCGGGAAGTTTCAGATCCATGCTGATGTGCGAAATGCAGTCAATGCACTCTGCAAGAGCTCTGTCGAGCGTTCCATTTGTTTCCAGGAAAATGGGCAGGTCGATATGCGCCGCAAGCTCCTTGATAAACGGAACATGGAGCAGCGGCTCCCCGCCCGTGATGCTGAGAGAGTGATGCGGGACATCGCCCGTAAGACGTGCGACGATCTCCGCTACCTGCTCCACCGAAAGAGGATTTTCGTATGGAATGAGTTCATGCGTACCCGCCCGCTCCTCGACCATGCAGGTGGGATGCCGACCGATCTCGTTCTCTGTATCGCAGTAAGTGCAGTCGAGGTTACATCCCTCAAGGCGCACGAAAATCTGACGACAGCCGACGTATTTCCCCTCCCCTTGTATGGAGGAAAAGATCTCGATGATGTTCTCGCGCATATCAGTGCTTCGTATAGGTGACAGAGGACTTCGGCGACTCCCAGACGGTCAGAGCGGTCAGCTCCGCAGGGGATGTCTGCACCTCGGTGCGTGCTTCAAGTCTTTCGTAGATAATGCGCGCGAGATTCTCCGCCGTAGGATTTACCCCCTCGTTGAACGGGTGGAAATCGTTCAGATAGTAGTGATCGAACTCGTCCAATATTTCGGCAAGTGCCTTTTTCGCAATCTTGAAGTCGATCAGCATTCCGAGTTCATCGAGCTGCGTTCCCTGAAACGTTGCCTCGACCACCCAGTTGTGCCCATGCAGGCGGTCGCATTTGCCGGGATAATTCACGACGCGGTGCGCCGCCTCAAATGCACCCTCGACACGTAATGTATACATATTTTCTCCTTTTATTGAAAAGAGGCTGCTGCACTCATGCAGCAGCCTTTTGTGTTATTTCACGTCGCTCATGACCTCATCCATGCTCATGGCACGTGTATGCTTCGTATGGCTCCACTCGTGCTCGTTGCGGTGGATGAATCCGAGGAAGATAATCGGAATCCACGAGTAGATGAACACGGGATAGAGCAGCAGATAAAACCATGCCTTCAGCTTCGCACGCACCTTGATGAGGATAATCATGGGCAGGACGTACTGCCCGATCATGATCGCAGTCATGAGCTGTGACGGCAGGAACTTATAGATGCTCGTGTAGAACGGCGGGAATGCGAGCTGCACATAGCTGATGATAATGAAAAACGTCGACATCATCAGGAAATGCGGCTGCAGCAGATAGATGCAGCCGTCCCAGATGCGGATGTCGCGACGCTTCCAGCCCTCGCGAATCATCGTCGGGATGAAGCGGTGCGCAACGTCAAACTGCCCCTGTGCCCAGCGGCGGCGCTGATTCCACGCCTGCTTGAACGTCAGCGGCTTTTCATCGTAGACGATGGCATCGTGTGCCCACGTCGTCTTGATGCCCTCCGCGAGCAGCTTCATCGTGAACTCCATGTCCTCCGTGAGGCAGGTCGCACGCCAACCGTGCCGTTTCAGTACGTCTGTCGTAATGCACATTCCCGTGCCGCCAAGGCACGCCGAGAGCCCGATGTTCGTCTTGGCGAGATGCGAGATGTGGTCAATAACCCAGAATGCAATTGCAAACGTCCCCGCAACCCATGTGTCGTAAGGGTTCTTCGCATCGAGAAACCCCTGAATGACCTTGTCTCCCTTGAGCAGGCGATTGTTCATCTCCTTGAGAAAGTTCGGATGAACGAGGTTGTCCGCATCGAAGATCGCAATCGCGTCATATTCCTTGTCCATCTCAAAGAGACGCTCAAACATCCACTCAAGTGCAAAGCCCTTGCTTTTCTTCGTCGGATGCGTGCGCTCGCAGACAATCGCGCCCGCATCCCCCGCGATCTGCGCCGTCTCGTCCGTGCAGTTGTCCGCAATGACATAGATGTCATAGAGTTCCTCGGGATAGTCAAGGCGTTTCAGATTCTCGATCAGCTGACCGATGACCGCCGCTTCATTGTGTGCGGCAACCACGACGGCAAAGGTCTTTTCCGGCGTCAGGATCTTCTGCTCCCTCCGCCGCCAGAGACAGCAGAAGCCGATAAAGAAAAAATAGAGGGTAAAGAGCAGAAGAATAATCTGCATCGGCACCATAATGATGTCGAAGATATGTGCCGGAAGATAGGGCGAAACAAATTGAACGAACTCAGTCATGTGGGTTCAGCCTTCCTTTGCACGCGCCATAACGGCAATCGCATGATTGACAATCCCAAAAAGCGCATAGGTCGCAAAGATCCCTGCAAAGACGGCGGGCAGGATCGCTGCGCTGCCGAAATAGAGGATTGCTGCAAATACGACAAGTGCAAAAATTTTGGATGCCATATAGATTTTCTCTCCGCCCCCCTTGAAATCGGGATAGTGCACATGACTGACCATCAGATATGCAGTCACAGCAACGGCGATCGGGTAGACCAGTCCGAACGAGGTCAGATCGACCTTGAGCTCGAGAAAGAGCCACGTCGACATGGCGACGAGATTGCCGCCCGCCGGAATCGCAAGCCCCATGAAGTAGCCATGCACGACGCTCGCATTCACGTTAAAGCGCGTCAGCCGCCACATACCGCAGACAGCGAAGAAGATCGTCACCGCCATACCGAAAAAGCCGTAGCTATGCAGGGCAAGCGTCCATGCAAGGATCGCGGGCGCAACCCCGAACGAACCGAGGTCGCAGAGCGAGTCCATCTCCTTGCCGAACTCACTGGACACGCCAAATGCGCGCGCAATGCGCCCGTCGAGACCATCTGCGATGAGCGCACAAAAGATAAAAAGCGCGCCCCAGTCAAGATGTCCCTCGATCGTCGAAAGAATCGAGCACATCCCAAAGACAAGATTCATCGCTGTACACAGATTCGGCAGAAACCGTCTGTAATTCATTCGCCTTCGAGCCTCCCCAGAACGGTCTTGCCGCCCTGCACTTTTTCGCCCTTTTTCACAAGGATCGCCGCACGCTCTGGCATGACGATCTCAAGGCATGAGCCGAAACGGATCATGCCATAGATATCCCCCTGCCGTAGCCGATCGTCGAGCGTCACCCACGAGACGATGCGGCGTGCAAGGATACCCGCAATCTGCTTCACCGTGATGCGTAGATCGCCGCGGTCAATGCCGATCAGATGGTGCTCGTTCTCAAAGCCGACCTCGTCCTTATACGCAGGCTGAAAGCGTCCGCAGTAGTATTTTTGGAGCTTAATCTCGCCATGAATCGGACTACGGTTGACATGGACATTGAACACCGACATAAAGATGACGATCTTATTGCACTTCTCCCCCACGAAGTCGTCCATCCCGACGGATGAGATCTCCGTGACCGTTCCGTCTGCGGGGGAGAGGATGTGATTCACGTCCTGCACGATCTCACGCGCAGGACTGCGAAAGAAATATGCAAAGTAGCACGCGAGCACGACAAACGGAATCGCCGCGTACGGATGTGCAAAGAATCCGAAAATGACAGCCAAAATAAGCGCCGCGCCGATAAACTTATAGCCCTCGCTTACAATGACCATGCGCATCCGCCTCCTTATCAAATGATTGCACTTCCATCAATTATAATGGAAAGCCTATTCTTTGTCCACAGATACGGCTTTTATTTTCGCGAGGCATGCACCTTCAGTACGAATTTCGGCAGCGCAAGCAACCGCCCCGCGCGCTTCGGCTGAAGCATCCCGCGAAAGAGCCATTCGAGCTTTGCCTTCTGCATCCAGCGCGGCGCGCGCTTCATCACGCCCGCCATTACGTCGAGCGTCCCGCCGACACCGATGGCAACAGGTACGCCGAGCTCCGCCAGATGCGCAGCGATCCATTTCTCCTGCTTCGGCACACCAAGTGCGACGAGCAGGAGGTCAGGCTTCGCAGCCTTGATCTCCGCGATGATTGCCGCATTGTCCTCCAGCTTGAAGTAGCCATCGCGCGCACCGACAATCTCGATGCCGGGGTACAGCTTCTCCGCCTTTTCCTTTGCCTTCTCCGCAACGCCGGGCGCAGAGCCGAAGAAGTAGATGCGCCGCCCCTCTGCAGGAGCCGCACGCAGCAGTTCCTGCGTAAGATCATAGCCCGCCACGCGCTCCGGCATCCGATGCCCGAGGTGGCGCGCCGCCCAGACTGTCCCCGCCCCGTCCGCCACGACGAGTGCCGCCGCGTTGAGGATGTCGCACAGTTCGGGGTCATGCGTCGCACGCATAATCATCTCCGCGTTCGCCGTGGCGATCATCACAACCGCACGCTCGTCCATATAGGAACGCACGGCGGCAACCGCCTCCGCCATCGTGACCGCATCGACATGCACGCCCAGTATATTAACCCGTTCACTCAAGGAGTATTCCCTCCAAATATCGTGAAAAGAGAGCGCCATCAACGGACGCCCTCCTCTTTTCAATTCTTACTGTGCAGGATTCTCCGCCTTTTTCTTCGGCACAGCCGTACGGATATAGAGCTCACGCAGCTGCTTTTCGTCGACCGGCGACGGTGCCTCGCACATGACATCCGACGCGCTCTGCGTCTTCGGGAACGGAATGACATCGCGGATACTGCGGCGTTTCGCCATAATCATGACGAGGCGATCCAGACCGAACGCAAGTCCGCCATGCGGCGGTGTGCCGTACTCGAACGCGTTCATCATAAAACCGAAACGCTCACGTGCCTCCTCCGGTGCAAAGCCAAGCGTCTCAAAGACCTGCTCCTGCAGATCACTGCGATAGATACGCAGGCTGCCGCCGCCGATCTCGACCCCGTTCAGCACCATGTCATAAGCATTCGCCTTGACGCGCCCGGGATCGGTCGTGAGCAGCGGGATATCCTCATCGCGCGGTGCCGTGAACGGATGGTGCATTGCCTTGTAGCGCTTCTCCTCCGCACTGTACTCAAACATCGGGAAGTCCACGACCCAGAGGAAGGACAGTTCATCGGGATTCATCAGGTTGCGGCGGCGGCCCATCTCAAGGCGCAGTTCGCCGAGTGCCTGTGCCACAACGGCGGGCTGGTCGGCGACAACGAGCAGGAGGTCGCCCGTCTTTGCGCCGACAGCGTTCTTGATCGTCTCGAACGTCTCATCCGAATAGAACTTCTTGAAGGGCGACTTTACGCCCTCCTCCGTGTACTGAATCCACGCAAGTCCCTTCGCACCGTAGTTCTGCACATACAGGACGAGCTCATCGAGCTCACGGCGCGGGATGTTCGCATAGCCCTCGACATTGATGACCTTGACACGGCCGCCCGCCTCCATGACGGCGTTGAAGACCTTGAACTCCGAGCCGCCGACGTAGTCCGTGATGTCCTGCAGCTCCATGCCAAAGCGCAGATCGGGCTTGTCCGAGCCGAAACGCTCCATCGCCTCGTCCCAGCCCATGCGGCGGAACGGTGTTTCGACCTTGATGCCCATGCTCTTGTCGAAGAGTTCCTTGACCATTTCCTCCATCAGCGTGAGGATGGAGTCCTGATCCATAAAGGACATCTCAATATCGAGCTGCGTGAACTCGGGCTGACGGTCGGCACGCAGATCCTCGTCGCGGAAGCAGCGTACAATCTGGAAATACTTCTCGAAGCCCGAGACCATAAGGAGCTGCTTGAAGATCTGCGGCGACTGCGGAAGTGCGTAGAACTCGCCCGCATTGAGGCGGCTCGGCACGAGGAAGTCGCGCGCACCCTCGGGCGTGCTCTTGCAGAGCATCGGGGTCTCGATCTCAAGGAAGCCGTTCCGATCAAAGAAATCGCGCATGATCTTCGTCACGCGGTGGCGCAGCATAATATTCGCCTGCATCTCAGGACGGCGCAGGTCGAGATAGCGATAGCGCAGACGGATCATCTCATCCACGTCGATGCCGTCCTGAATGTAGAACGGCGGTGTCTTCGCCTTGTTCAGAATCCGCAGCTCATTGACGACGACCTCAACCTCACCCGTCTCCATGTTTGGGTTCACCGTCTCCGCGCTGCGGGCACGCACCGTGCCGCGCACACAGATGACGAACTCCGAGCGCAGCGTCTCCGCCTCGTGGAACGTCCCCGCTGCCATCGCCGCCTCGTCAAAGACAATCTGCACAAATCCCGAGCGGTCACGCATATCGACAAAGATCAGTCCGCCGTGGTCGCGGCGGCGCGACACCCAGCCGCACAGCGTTACCTCTCCGCCGACCTGCTCCTTGCGGAGCGTGCCGCAGTCATGTGTCCGTTTAAGTCCCTGCATCGTTTCCATCTCAGCCCTTCACCTCAGAAATCAATCGTTTTACCATATCGTCAAGAGAATATGTCTCCTGCGTACTCTCAGCCATGTTTCGCACGACTGCCTCATGCCTTGCAAGCTCGTCCTCACCGAGAATGACGGCATAGCGCGCACCGGACTTGTTCGCCTGCTTCATCTGCGCCTTCATGCTGCGCCCCGCATAGTCCATCAGCGCACGCACATCGCCCTGCCGCAGTTCGTGGAGCAGCGGAAACGCAGCCGCTGCCGCAGCCTCCCCAAGTGCGATGAGAAACACATCCGCCGCAGGGGGACGCTCGGGCAGGAGATTCTGCTGTTCGAGCGCGAGCAGGACACGCTCAAGCCCTGCCGCAAACCCGACCGCAGGGGTCGGATTCCCGCCGAGCGCCTCGACAAGACCGTCATAGCGTCCACCACCCGCAACGGCACTCTGTGCACCGAGCGGCGGATAGGCGATCTCGAACGCCGTCCGCGTGTAGTAGTCGAGCCCGCGCACGAGACGCGAATCAAGTTCATAGGATACGCCGGCCGCCCGCAGATGATTCTGCACTGCCTCAAAATGCGAGGAACATTCCTCGCAGAGGCAGTCCGTAATTGCAGGTGCACCTGCCATAAACGGCTTCTCCGCGTCCGCCTTACAGTCGAGAATCCGCATAGGTCTCACGG
Organism: uncultured Centipeda sp.; assembly: GCA_905372865.1. Taxonomy (GTDB): domain Bacteria; phylum Bacillota; class Negativicutes; order Selenomonadales; family Selenomonadaceae; genus Centipeda. Next base: position 11,561 of record CAJPQT010000021.1, on the reverse strand, counting down.
TATAGCGATTTTGACAGTCATTGCAGAGCGATGCCAGATGCTCCTTGAAATAGGCCTGCAAACGCTCCCGATAGACGGGGCGGCAGTTCGGGCAGCCAACCGAGTTTAGCTTGAGCGTCAGCCCCTGCAGCCCGAGTGCCGTGAGGAAGTCGTATGCGAGAAGAATTGCCTCGGCATCCACGGCAGGGCTCTCCCCACCGATTGCCTCCACGCCGAACTGGTGAAACTCGCGCATACGTCCCGCCTGCGGGCGGTCATAACGGAACATCGAGCCGATGTAGAAGAGCTTTTGCAGCCCTCCGTCCGCATAGAGCTTGTTCTGCAGGTAGGCACGCACGGCGGATGCCGTATTCTCCGGGCGCAGCGTCAGACTGCGCTCCCCACGGTCGGTAAATGTATACATCTCCTTGTCCACGACATCCGTACCGTCGCCGATACCGCGCTGGAACAGCTCCGTATGCTCGAAGACCGGCGTGCGGATCTCATGATAGCCATAGCGGGCGCAGAGCTCGCGGATGACATTCTCCACGTATGTCCACGCCCCCACCGCGTCGGGCAGTATATCCTTTGTCCCCCGTGGCGCATTCGTCAGCATCAGGGTGTTGCCTCCTCGTATTCCGCGCGCAGGAGCGCACGGCGTTTTTCAATGTAGATGTCAATATCACGCAGATAGGTCACAAGATCCTTTGCGTTGAATACGGAGTGCATACGTCCGCTGCGGATGCCGAGCACCTTCGTCGTGGCGGCACCGCCGATGCCGATGATCGTCTGGTGCTCCTCCATGATCTGAATGTTGTAGATGCTCTCGGCCCCTGCGCGGGCGTAGCCGACGTTCTCAAGATCGCCGCTCATATAGCCCTGCCGATAGAGATAGTACGGACGGTAGCCCGCCTCCTCCACCGCGCGCACAGCGGCTTCACTCATGCGCCTCGTCTCCGCATCGGACGGCAGCTCGACATGCTCCGTCTCCATCTTGAGGCGCAGATTCGAGCCACGCTTGAGGGCGAGGGCATGGAGCGTGATATCGTCGGGCGTAAGTGCCGTCACCGCCGCCATCGTCCGCTCCACATCCGCTGCCGTTTCTCCCGGCAGCCCAAGGATCACGTCCATATTGATGTGCACGTTCATTGCCGCGCGAATCTCATGCACCATACGCACGATGTCCGCAGGGCTGTGGTGACGGCCGATACGCTCCAGCGTAGCCGCCTGCATCGACTGCGGATTGACGCTGACACGCGTCACAGTGTACACCCGCATAGCGGCGATCTTCTCCGCATGCATGCTGTCGGGACGCCCTGCCTCCACCGTGAACTCTCTGATATTTGACCCATAGAATGCATTATATACCATTTTGAGCATTTCGGCAAAAAAATCATTCGGCAAACTGGTCGGTGTTCCTCCGCCGATGTAAATGCTCTGCACCGTAAGCCCTAAAGCGCGCACATCCTCCGCCGCCGCATCGAGGTCGCGTGCGAGCACATCCATAAAGGCGCGGAGCTTCTTCTCCGAGGGAAGCAAATTCGACGGAAAGGAGCAGTAGAGGCAGCGCGAGAGACAGAACGGGATGCCGACGTAGATGCTCACGGTTCGCGCATCCCCCTGCGCGAGAAACGGCAGCTGACGCACGGCAACATCCGTGATAAGACGCGCTTTGTCCGCACTGCAATTGTAGTCCTCGCCGAGACGCGCAACGATTTCCTCGGGGCTCATGCCGCTGCGCAGCCAACGATGCACGATCTTCGTCGGACGTACCCCGTGGAGGATGCCCCACGGCGCGGGCGGCACGGCGAAACGTGTGCGGAAGAATGCGTAGACATTCCGCTTGATGGCGCGATGAACGGCGGCACGCGGCACTTCATCCGCCTTGCCATCCGAAACAAAATAAAATTTTTCGCACGCACCATCGTGCGCAAAAAGAAAAACCTCGGTCATGACAGAAGGCGGCTCACAGCCCGACTGCCGGTTCACCACCGACAGCTGGGCGTAATCCGCCTCCCCTGCCCGCCCGACGATCTCCACCTTGAAGAGCGTCAATACCTCGCGGACAATTTTGACTATGACCTCGGCTCTGCTGTTGATCGTAAGAGACCGAATCTTCACGACTTTTTCTGCTTCTCCTGACAGTTTTTGCAGATGCCAAAAAACTTCGCCTGATGGTTCTCCACCTTAAAGCCCGTCTTCTTGAAGATATCCTCTTCCAGATGATCGAGCATATCCTCCTCGAACTCCGAAATCTCCTTGCACTCCGTACAGATCAGATGATGATGGAAGTGCTGGTTCGGATCAATCGGGTTCAGCTCGTAGGAGTACGACCCCTTATTGCGCTTGTCGAACTCCTTGCCGAATTCGATCTTCTGCAGGATCCCGAGTGATACGAGGATCTCGAGGCTGCGGTAAACCGTCGCAAGACCGATCTCCGACTCCGTGCCGCGCAGGATGTCGTAGATCTTCTCCGCGCTCAGATGCTCGCCCGGATGATCGAGGATCACCTGCAGGACGATTTGACGCTGCGGTGTCATCTTACGCTGCGTTGCCTGCAGGCGCTTCTTTAGATCTTCCATCGTATAGGTATCTGCCATACTATTCCCCTCCATGTGTTATTGTATGATAACTCTCCAATATATAATCACAATCAATGAGAATAGTATAGCACACATGACACGTTTTTTCTATATAGATGAAAAACTAATTGAGAATGTTACTGTTGAAATTTTGCAGCACCACACTCATACATTCTCCTGTGCAATGCGGCGCAGCGTCTCCATCATCAGCTTCGCTTCCGGAACAATCGTCGTGACATCAACGCGCTCGTCAGGTGTGTGGATGCCCGTCGTCGTCACACCGATGGACACCATGTCCAGCTCCGGATTTTTCGCTGCATGCCAGCTGGTCTCAAGTCCTGCATGAATACTCTCGACCGTCATCTGCGTACCGCCGTTCTGTGCAGCATACACCTCGCCCATGATCTGCGCAAGCCTGCTGTTCTCGCGCTCGCGCCATGCCGGCGACTGCGCCCCAAGGGTGAGGTTGAAGTTCATGCGCTCCGCCATCGTCCGCCCCATCACGACGATTTCATCCAGACGCTCATTCACCGAGGAGCGCGGGAAATACTGAACGCGCACATCATTTTCGTCCATACGGAGAACGCCGAGGTTCGCCGAGGTCTCCACCTTATCCACGTGGAGACGCGACATATCATGGACGCCCGTACGCAGGATGGTCAGCAGGTCGATGAGGTCACGCTCCTCTGCGTCGCCGATGACGCGCCCTGCATTCTCCACCGTAGTAAATGCAAACTTCATTGCGGGATCGGCCGTGCCATAGAGCGCATGGAAACGCTTCTCCTCCGCGACCAGTACGTTGACAATCTCACGCTCGTTAATGCCTGTCCGAATGACCGCCTCTGCCGTCGGAGGAATGGCGTTGCGTGCCGTACCGCCCGTGAACGTGACAATCTCGATCTTGCCGTGCTCTTCAAGCGCCTGCAGGGCAAGCGCGAGTGTACGAATCGCGTTGCCGCGCCCGTCGCCGATCCGCTCGCCCGAATGTCCGCCAAGCAAGCCCTCCACCGCAATGCGATAGGCGGGCAGCTCCGACTCCCTGCGCGAGAGCGTACGCGAGAAGTCGAGGTTGACACTGCCCGCACTGCCAACCGTCATGATATGATAATCTTCCGAATCACAGTTGATCAGAAAGCGTGCATCTGCGAGATGTGCCGCATCCAGACGGCGCGCCCCCGACATCCCCTGCTCCTCGTCGACCGTGATGATGGCGCGCAGTGCGCCGTGCTCCTCCGTATGCTGCATCGCAGTCAAAATTTCCGCAACGCCGATGCCGTCGTCACCGCCGAGGCTCGTACCGTCTGCCGTCAGACCCTTCTCCGTGCGGACAAGCTTGATTGGATCTTTGAGCGGATCGTAGGCGACACCCGGCTTTGCGACGCAGACCATGTCCATGTGCCCCTGCAGGATCGTGCGCGGCGCAGCCTCGCAGCCCTTTGTCGCGGGAAGTTCCGCGATGATGTTCAGCGCCTCGTCCTGCGTCACCGTGCAGCCGATCTCCTCGAACCGTTTCTTCAGATAGTCGCTGACGGCTTTCTCATGTCCCGACGGACGCGGAATATGCGTCAGTGCCTCAAATTCTGAAATGACCGTCTCCAATAATTTTGCATCGTCTATCATATGATTGCCTCCTAGCTGTAACTATGTTCCCTATTGTACCACAGACAAAAAGAAGCCGCCATACAAGATGTATGACGACTTCCATTTTATCGGTATACGATTTACTTCTTCGCCGCTTCGACCGCCTTTGCGACAGCCTCGTTGAACTGGTCGTAGCTGACGGTTGCGCCCGCAATGGCATCGACCTTCGCGAGATCCTTCTTGCTCTCCAGCTGGCTTGCGTACGAGCCGATTGCCTTGTAGGCGTTCTGCGCTTTCTTGCGCACACCTTCGGGCTTATCCGCGCCGTAATTCTCGTCCTTTACCTTGCCGTCCTTGTCAAAGCCCGTATGAACGACCTTCGTGATCGCACCGTTTGCGATCGTCAGTTCAACGTGCGAGTGTCCAAGCTGTTCGTGCTTGGAACTATCCCCCGCGAACGTACCGTCCTTGACCCCTGTCATATCGAGTGACACCGCCTGTGCGGCAGGCTTCGCATCGTTTTTCGGTGCTTCCTTTTTCTCATCGCCGCAGCCTACGATCATAGCTCCAATCGAGAGAAGTACAGCAAGCCCCAACACTCTTTTCTTCATCGTCACGCCGTCCTTTCACGCATATGACCATGTTCGATGATGACGCAGCGCTGCGCCTCATCGCCAACCTCGGCGGAGTGGGTAACGGTCAGGATCGTATGCCCCTCATCGTGCAGCTCATGGAAGATCTTCATGACGAGCTTCTGGTTCTGCTCGTCGAGGTTGCCCGTCGGCTCATCTGCAAGGATGAGAACGGGATAGTTGATGAGGGCACGCGCGATGCAGACGCGCTGCTGCTCGCCGCCCGAGAGCTGGCTCGGCAGATGGCTCGCGCGGTCGGCAAGTCCGACGCGCTCGAGTGCCGCCATTGCCTCGTCGCGGTCTGGCATGCTGTGGTAGTACTGCGCGACCATGATGTTCTCGACCGCCGTGAGGTACGGGATCATGTGGAACTGCTGAAAGACGATGCCGATCTTGTCGCGGCGATAGCGCGTCAGCTCCTCGGGAGTCGCATCCGTCAGCACCTCGCCGTCGAGGATGACCTCGCCGCTCGTCGCACTGTCCATACAGCCGATGATGTTCATGAGCGTCGACTTGCCCGAGCCGGAGGGGCCCATGACCGCAAGCCATTCGCCTTTTTCAACCTTCAGATTGACATCGTCCAGAGCAAGCACCTTTTCATTGTACGCCTTGGAAACGTGCCGCAGTTCAAGCAAACTCATGCGTTATTCCTCCTCATTCGCCGCGCAGGATAATCGCGGGATCTACATTCGTCGCAATGCGCACGGGCAGGAGCGATGCAAGCCCCGTGACAAAGATGGACATGACGAGTGCAACGACAACGATAGTCGCCGAGAACTCGATGCCGCGTCCGAAGACGTTGACGCTGACACTCTGGGCAAAGAGATAGCCAAAGCCCGAGCCGAGCACGCCGCCAAGCGCACCGAGGAGGCATCCCTCGCCGAAGAACTCCATGACAATGTGACGGTTATCCGCACCGAGTGCCTTCTTCAGACCAATCTCGCGGCGACGCTCCGTCACAATCGCCATCATTGTTGTCGAGACGCAGATCAGCGTCAAGACGAGGACAACGACGGTGACGATGAGCACGAGCGCTTGAAGTTTCCCGAGCACCGTGCCCTCGGACTGGGCAATCTGCTTGACCAGCTGCGGCTCAACGGCGGGCACATCCGCACGGATCTTCTCCTCCGCACGCGTCAGTTCATCCTGCCCCGCAACGACTGAGACCTGCGCGAGGCTCAGCTCACCGGGGCGTTCTTTCATGCTCTGCATATCGGGCAGGGAGACAAAGACAAAATTCTCCTCGTTTCCGCCCGTACGGACAATGCCGGACACGCGGTAATCGCTCACGATCGTTCCCTCGCCGCCCGAAACGGTAATCGTATCACCGGGGTTCACACGCAGCTTTGCCGCAAACTCCGCACCGAGCAGGATCTCCTTCTCCCCTGCCGTCGGCCAGTCGCCGCGAATCTGCCAATACGGGCTGACCTCCTGCAGGACGGTAAAATCTGTACCACCCGCCATCACCGTCTGATGATTGATGAGAAGCGTATCATACAGGAACGGTGTGATGCCGACAATCTCATAGCCCGAGAGGGACTTGCGCACGGCGGCAACTGAATCCTCCTGAATCGCGCCCTTGTCCGTCCCCGGCAGAATGAGGAGGTTCGCACCGTAGGCGCGGAACGCGCGTCCCATCTGTTCGGGGACTTCCTTGTAGACCGTAATCATGCCCGAGATGATCGTCGCCCCAATGGCGACGGCGAGCAGAGCGATTGCCATGCGTGCACGCCGGCGCAGGAGGGAATTGGCGACCATGATAAAGAACATTTTATATCGATTCATCATTCATCACCTGCCATAGAGAACCTCTGCCGGCTGCAGCGACAGAAGCATACGGATCGCGGGCACACTCCCGATGATCAGCACGAGCGACATGAGCACGGCAATGATCGGAATGACATACGGATTGACCGCAATGCCCGAGCCAAAGACATTCTCGCCGATGAGCTGCGCAAAGCCAAGCCCTACGACATAGCCGAGGATGCCGCCCATAATCCCCGCGATAAAGATCTCCGCAAGCACGGAGAGCACAACCGCGAGATTCGTCGCGCCGAGGGCCTTGAGAAGTCCGAGCTCACGGCTGCGCTCCATGATGTTCGCACTGATGAGGTTGCTGACACCGAGGCTCGAAGAGAGCAGCGACAAAACCGTAATCAGCAGCATAAGGAGCTGCGTCTTGCCGAGAATCTTGCCCTCGGACTCTGCGATCTGGCGCACAGGATGCGCCGCCGCATTCTGCATGACCTCCTCGATCTGGTAGGCGATCGAGCCGACATATGAGGTGCAGTACCAGATGTCATACTCCGCCTGTGAGAGCGACTTCGGGTTCTCTGCCGCCTTGCGCGCAAGATCATTCTCCGGTGTCGTCATCGCACTGACCTCAACCTGATCGATCTTCCCCGCAGCGTTTGCAAGATTCTGCGCGAGAGCAAGTGAGCCGACGATCTGGTTCTCTTCATCGCCGCCGCCCGAAAGGATGCCGGTGACCGTCAGCGTGCCATCCGAGCCGTCCGGCTTCTTGTACGAGAGTGTACTGCCCGCCGACACGCCGAGTTTCTGTGCGAGCTTTGTACCGACGAGTACCTGATCCGTCTGCATATCGTCCGCCCAGTCACCGTCGACGTGCCACCATGACTTCATGAACTTCACACCCGTGGTGTAGACCTCATCCGTCGGCAGCGTGAGCGTATGCTCAAACCACGTGCCGAAGAGCGGAACGGTCTCACCGTCCGCAAGCGTCATATTCGTCGTCAGTGATGGGGCAAATGCAACGATGTTGTTCGTCCAGAAAATTGTCTTGATGTTGCCGAGATCCGATTCTTCGAGGTATTCACGATGTGTACTCTTCGTGGTTTCCACGCCGTAAAGATCCTTGAGCACCATCGAGTTGCGCGGTGTTACCGTGATGTTCGCACCGAATGCTTTCAGCTCCTGATTGACCTTCTCGCCGATGTCGAACATGACATTCAGCATGGCAGTCGCGAGCGAAACGCCAAGAGCGACCGTCAGTGCGATGAGGATGAACCTCCCGCGCTGACGGATGAGCGCCCCTTTTACCATTTGCCAAAACATGGCTTTCCTCCTCTCATGCCGTCAGCGGAAGTGAATGCGCGCCGCTTCAAGCGTATCCCCTGCGATCTGCACCGCACCGTTTGCCACGCGGTACTCCACGGGGATCGGATTACAGCCGCCGGGGAGGCCGATCGTCGCCTTGTTCATGACAACATCGCAGAGACGGCAGACAATCTGTCCGTCGCGCTCGAAGTACCCCGTCGGTCCGCAGATCTCACACGCATCAAGCCCCACACCGAATGCAGAGCCGCCCTTCTGTACGATGATGACACGCACCTCCGTCCCATCTGAAGCACGGAAGGCATAACGGTGGAGATGTCCGTCCGAAACCTCCTCGAGCGGAATCTGCACAAGCCCATCCTCCGCCTTGATTGCAACGGCAGGGACAAGCTGTTCCTTCTTGTTCGCGTACCAACCGCCGACGCTCGATATGAGGATTGTCAGAACGAGCATTGCAAGCAGCCCCGATCCCCAACGCTTGCGCCGAATCGCGCGGGCGAGCAGCTGACGGTACTGCGCGGGATTTGCCCAAGCGGGACGCTCCGGACGCGGCTGCAGAAAGAGTGTGACAGGTACGAGAATCGACACAAAGTAAATCGCATAGATGATCTTGTTCTGATTGTCGATAAACGAGGCCATGAAGGAGATGAGACTTTCTGCACCAAACACCTGCCGCGCCATCAGGACCGTCATGACGAATATGACCTGCTGCACGGCAGTCGCCGCCATCTGCACGGTAAAGACGAAAACAAGGCGTCCGTGGTTGAGTGCTGCCGCCGCATGGTACGCCAGATACCCTGAGAGGAAACCGAGGAAGATGCCGCTGAAAAAGCCGAGCATCTTCACGAAGAAGATGAGTGTGAAATAATCCCCCATCGCAACCTGAACCGTAGCAACGGGAATCAGCCAAAGCTCCAACCCGTGATAGAGGAAGATGCCAAGCGCGAGAGCCCCGGTTCCGAGGCGGAAGACGCGCTCCTCCTTCGAGGTCCATTCACGATGCAGGCTGCGCAGGAGGATCGTACAGAGAACGAGCGCGCCCACGAGATCGACACCGATTGCCATGCTCTCGAAAATCTCGCGGTTGACTGCAGACTTTGTGCCGACACGCACGGCAGTCATAAAGAGCGAGAGGAAAAAGCCCCATTTCAAAACGCACACAAACGTATGGCGAATGCTTTGATTCGGCAGGGGCAGAATGATTGCAAGCAGAATACCGAGCGGCACGGCGAGCTTGATGCTCTCTTCGAGCGCCGGCACCAATTGTTGTAGAAACGCCTGTAACATTGTAATAACCCTTTCCTACTAGAAAAGCCGCCGTCCCCGAAGGACGGCAGCCATTCTAATTCCGGCAGGACAATGTGCGGCACAGGAATCCCACGCCGTCATCGTCCGGGAGCAACTGAAATTACCACTTGCGCGGAACGTAGTTGAACACCCAGCTCATCTTGACCGGCTCGGTCCAGAAATGACCCGGAACGCCCGTCTCCTTATCGGTGTGGAGCATGTAGTTCTGACGTGCAGGGCTGTCGATCGAGAACTCGCAGTCATAGGTGCCCGCGCCGAGCATCTTGACATTCGCGCCGTAGTGCGGGCCGTCGTCTGCGCTCATCGGCATGAACACGCCCTCGATGCTCTCGCCCGTCTCACGCTTCGTGAACTTGTAGTGCACCGTCAGATAGGGAATCCACTCGCCGACACCGAAGCCGCACTCGTTGCCCTCGGTTGCATGGATATCCGTTTCAATATGGATATCCGCCTGATCTGCCGGCAGGCTCATGCCAGCAGGCTCCATCGTGACCGGCTGGAAGTACACGAGCGCAACCTTGAAGTGGTTTGTCGTATCCTCGATCTCGTCGCCGATCGGGAACTCTTCGAATGCAGCTTCGCTGACGTTCGCATTGATCGCAAACGTAGAGAATGCGACGGCGCCAATGGCAAGCGCCTTTTTGAGCATGCTGAGACCGGATTTCTTCATGGGATAATCCTCCTTACAAAGATGAAACACTGCTCCCTCTTACGGGGAAAACTCACGCCTCTGCCGCAGCAGAGCGCTTTCTATATGATACCATCGCGACCGCCGCTGCAACCAGCAGAATCTGCGGCACAATGGTTTCATAGGTGGGATAAAGCCCGAGCAAGTCAATGCTCGGCACGGGAACCGCCTCGATGACCGAGGTGGAGATCACATCGGCCTCCTGCAGTTCCTTGAGTCCGCCGCCAAGGAACGTAACGGCGAGAATGAACATGAACGCGCTCGTCACCTTGAAGAACGGACCGATCGGAATGCGCAGCGCACCGCGCTGCATGAGGAAGAAGAGCAGGGCAAGCACCGCACAAGCAGCGACAAAGCCGCCCCAGATCATATCGACATCGCCGATGGCGTTGTTAAAGAGCGCCTGATAGAAGAGAATGACCTCTGCACCCTCGCGATAGACGGCGAGGAATACGGCAAAACCGAGCGCACGTGATTTCCCCGTCGAGAGTGTCAGCTTCACCTGCTTGTCAATGTAGGATTTCCATGCCTTCGCATTGGACTTGCCGCCCATCCATGCAGATGTGCCGAGGAGGACAAGCACGGCGAAGAGTGCTGTACAGCCCTCGATGATCTCACGTCCGGAGCCCGTCGTCGCCGTATTATCAAGAACTTCAACAAAGAGATAAGCCGAGATAAAGCTTGCAATAACGCCTGCAATCGCCCAGTTATAGACCGTGGAGAGTTCCTTCTCGTGTCCGGCACGCCCAAGGTAGGCGATGATGCCGACAAGCACGAGGATCGCCTCAACGCCCTCACGCAGAAGGATCAGGAACGCCTGCAGGAACATGCCCCAGCCGCCCGACTGCACGCCCGACGTCTCGAGGGTTGTCACTTCCGCCTGAACCATATCGAGAAGTTTTTTCCCCTCGGCTTCTACCTCGGACTGCGGTGCACCCGCGCGGATCGCCTTTTTCAGCGTGTAGAACTGGTACTCCGTGAGATTCGCACTCTTGGAGGAGATCCCGCTGCGCACGGCACTCTCCAGACCATCCTTTTCATAGATACCGTAGTAGATATCATTGACGGCGTCCTTTGCCCCCTCCGCATTGCCTGATTGATAGATCGTATAGACATTATTCATCTCAGCGGCAATGTGGTCGTGGATCTGCTGCCACGTCTGCGCAGCATTCGTGGATGCTGCAGGCAGGAGCAGAAAGAGCGCCATAATGAATACAATAAGTTTTCTCATGGGATTACTTATTTCCCCTCCTTCTTCCGGCACATGCACATTATTTGATATTGCGTGCAGGCTTCATGTTAAAGTAAACAGGACACTGCATATCGGATTCCATCGGCTGCCCGTTCATATCCTTCGCGGGCTCGAATTTCCACTGCTTTTCGACAATGCGCCGTGCCATCCGATCATAGAGTGCATTGCCGGAGGAGACCTGGATACGGGTGCTGATAACCTTGCCGTCCGTACCGATGCGTGCCGAGACGGCAACGCGTCCCTTGAACTGAATGACGCCGTAGGGCGGCTGTTCCGCATGCAGGATCTTGCCCGGCATGCCGATTTGCTTCCCCTCACCGGAACGCAGTACCTTCGGTTCTTCCTTTTCCGGCGTCTCCTCGACTTCCTTCATAATCTCGGTGATGGCTTCCTCCGGAACCTCTGCCTCGACCACAGCAGGCTCTTCTTCGATCTGTTCCGGTTCAGGCGGCGGCGGTGGGGGC
>CAJPQT010000020.1 GCA_905372865.1 uncultured Centipeda sp. | reverse complement strand
TCCCGTGGATAGAAAGGGGCTGTGTTTCATGGCTGCATTCACGATTCGGGGAAAGAATGTCGAAGTTACACCGGCACTGCGGGACTATGTGGAGAAGCGGGTCGGCAAGATCACGAAGTACTTTGAGAATGTCGGCGACATCTCGGTGCTGCTCTCCGTGGAGGGGAAACACCACAAGGTAGAGGTCACGGCTCCCATCGTGCGCGGCGTGCTGCTGCGCGGTGAGGAGCGTTCAGAGGATATGTACAGCTCCATTGATCTCGTCATCGAGAAGCTGGAGCGCCAGATTCGCAAGCAGAAGACGAAGCTCGAGCGTCGCTTCCGCCACGGCGGGTTCAAGGCGGAGGCGGTGGAGACCTTTGTCCAGCCCGTGCCGGAGGAGGATGATGTATTCCCCGTCGTCAAGACGAAGCGCTTTGCCCTGCAGCCGATGGACGTGCAGGAGGCAATCATGCAGATGAATCTGCTGAACCATCACTTCTTCGTCTTCCGCAATGCGGAGACGGAGGAGGTCAATGTGGTTTACGGTCGAAACGACGGAAAGTATGCCCTGATCGAGGTCGAAGAGGGCTGAATTTGGAGATTGGGGGACGGTTGCGCCGCGGAGCGCAGCCGTCCTCTTTTTTCTCCCGATTCCGTTTATTTTGTGGTATGATAAGGAACGGCAACAACGATTGGAATTGGAGGCATGTATGCGAAAGATCTATGTCATTCATCAGTGGGTGAGCCTTGTCTGTGCGCTCTTTCTCCTGCTGCTGACGCTGACGGGACTGCCGCTTCTCTTTCGAAATGAAATCAACGCGTGGAATACGGTGAATATGCCGCCGCAGGGAGGGCCCATGCCGCTGCGGGAGATCTGGACGTCACTGTCTGCGGGAACGGCGGCAGTGAGGCAGGAATTCCCGACGAAGGAGATCCTCAGCGTTACACCGGACGGAGCGGACGGGACGCTCTACTTCCTCGTCAAGGAGCGCGGAGGGAAGGCGGAGCGCTCTCATATGCGCATGGGCGGCGAGCAGATCATGTACGATGTGCGCACAGGCACGCTCTTCAACCGCAGGGACCGCGTCTATCGCTCGGAGGCCGTGCAGGAGTTCCTGCACACAATGCACGTTCTGCACGTTCGCATGGGGATGGAGGAGGGCGGCCGCGACCTGCTCGCCGTGATGTGCGTGCTCTCCGTCATCTCTGTCGTGAGCGGCATCTATCTCTATCTGCCGATGATGAAAAGTATGGCATTCGGCACGCGTCGGCGAAAGACCAACCGCCTGTTCTGGTCGGACTGGCATAAACTCACATCCATCTTTGCGGGCACGTGGGCGGTCATCATGTGCGTGAGCGGTGTGTTCATTGTCCTTTACTCCATTGGCATACGGGACTACCACCGCACGGCACATACACTTGCGATGGAGCGTTTTGCCGCAGAGGAGCAGAGCACGGCGACGATGCCGGCAGAGGAGGCGCTGGCGCACATTGCGGACGGTTTCCCGGCGAAGGAGATCGTTTCTATGCAGCTGCCCGCGGGACAGAACGGCTATTATGTCTTCCAGATTGCGGATCCTGCGGTGCGTGCGACAGACTTCGCGCTCGGCGAGCAGGTATATCTGCCGGCAAGCGGACGCGGAGAACCTCTCTTTGTGCCCGTGCCCGCATGGCTGACGATGGCACCGTTCTTCCTGAACATCCATATTCACAATCACGAGCTCTTCGCGGAGAAAATCTTCTGGGGACTGCTCATCCTCATGACGGCGGCAATGATCGGTACGGGGATTGCCCTCTGGCTGACACGCTGGCGCAGCCGCATCTCGCGTGCCGCCGAAATTGCGGTGCAGAGGAGGACCAATGCCGCATGGGAGGAGCCTGTGCGCGTCGCAGTCCTGAGCCTTATCGTTCTGATTGCGCCGATGTATGGCGGCCTCGGGGAGGGGATTGCCCTTGCCGTCAGCGTCTATCTGATCTACTATTTCGGGCGTACGGTGCGTGGTTGAGCATTCCTGCGAGGGAGAGGGGAAAGGAGTGAATTCTTGAAATTTACGGGACTGACCTCGGCACAGGCGGAGAAATCGCGTGCGGCATATGGCACGAACGCCATCCCTGAGCCCGCATGGATGACATTCGGGCAGGCGTTCATGGAGACGTTCCGCGATCCGATGATCCGTATCCTGCTCGTCATGGTCGCACTCATGATCACGATGTACTTCGCAGGGCATGCGGAGCTCTACGAGCCCGTGGGGACGATCGTGACCGTCATCATTGTTGCGACGGTGACGGCGCGGACGAACGTCGCGAGCGATACGGAGTACCGTGCCCTGCGCGCACGCACGGCGAAGGACACGGCGAAGGTCTGCCGCGATGGCGGGCTCGTCGTGTTGCCCGTGGATGAAATCGTCGTCGGAGATCATGTCATTTTGCAGGGGGGCAATAAAATTCCTGCCGATGGAATGCTGATCGCGGGTGACTTGCGCGTAAACAATACGGCACTGAACGGGGAGACGGAGGAGTGCCCGAAGCTCCCCGCTGACAGTCAGTATGTATTTCCCAAGGAGATCACGGGCGATACGTTCGTTGACAATGCAACCCTCTTTCGCGGGAGCATCGTCTTCGACGGCGAGGGCGTGATGGAGGTGTGCCGCGTCGGCATCGAGACGATGATGGGGCGGATGGCGGCGGAGCTGCAGGCACGCGAGCCGGACTCGCCTCTGCAGGTGAAACTCGCGAAGCTCGCCGACCAGATCTCGGCGTTCGGATACGTCTCGGGGATCGTCATCGTCTCCCTCTATATGATGTTCTTTGCCCTGCGTGCGGGGGGATTGCAGGCGTACATCATGCTTGGCTGGAGCCAGATTCTTGTGGATTTGATCCAGGCGATTTCGCTTGCGATCCTCATCATCGTCTGTGCCGTACCCGAGGGCCTGCCGCTCATGATCTCGCTGGTGCTCATGCAGAATACGAGCCGGATGCTCGCACGCGGCGTTCTCGTGCGCCGCGCGGTCGGCATCGAGACGGCGGGCTCGCTGAACATCCTATTCAGTGACAAGACGGGGACGATCACGGGCGGACGGCTTGAGGTTGTGGAGTTCTTTACGGCAGGAGGTGCCGTTATTGCGCCGGAGGAGCATGCTGCGCTCTTTGAGAAGCTGCAGCTTGCAATCGGCATGAACTCCGCCGCCATGTACGATGAGACGGGCACGGTCGTCGGCGGCAATCCGACCGATCAGGCGGTGATGCGCTTTCTCGGCGTACAGGCATACCGCGCAATGCAGGAAAATGAAGCTGATCGCATCGGCAAACGTCAGACATTCAACTCCACGAACAAATTCAGTCAGGCGGAGCTGCCCGCACGCGGCGTGGTCGTCTACAAGGGAGCACCCGAGGCGCTGCTGGCGCGTGCGCAGTATGCCCTGCGGGAGGATGACGGGGGCATTGTGCCCTTTGACCCGCGTGTAGTGAACGAAAAAATAAACGCATACGCGGAGCGTGCGATGCGTGTCTTGGCGTTTGGGTATTCGGCGCAGCCCTTTCATAAGAGCGAGATCAATGAGGATGTCGCCCTCATTGGATTTGCTGCCATCCGTGATGATGTGCGCCCCGAGGCGCGTGAGGCAATCACCGAGGTGCAGGCGGCGGGCGTTCAGGTCGTCATGGTGACGGGCGACCGCCGCGAGACCGCCGTTGCGATTGCACGCGATGCGGGGCTGCTGCGCTCTGACAGTGACCTCGTGCTCACGAGCAGCGACCTCGCACAGATGCGAGACGAGGAGGTGCAGCGCGTTTTGCCGCAGCTGCGCGTCATTGCACGTGCACTTCCGACGGACAAGTCACGCATCGTGCGCCTCTCGCAGCAGATGAACCTCGTCGTTGGCATGACGGGCGACGGGGTGAACGACTCGCCCGCCCTCCGTCGCGCCGATGTCGGCTTTGCGATGGGCAGCGGCACGGAGGCAGCGCGCGACGCGGGGGACATCGTCATCCTTGACGATAATTTCCGCTCGATCAAGGACGCGATCCTCTACGGGCGCACGATCTACAACAATATCCTGAAGTTCTGCCGCTTTCAGCTCGTCATCAACATCGCTGCGGTGGTTGTGAGCGCGGCTGCGCCGTTCTTTGGCATCATCGAGCCGCTGCGCGTGACGCATCTCCTCTTTATCAACCTCGTCATGGACAGCCTCGGCGCAATCATGCTCGGCAACGAGCCCGCACACGAGAGCTATATGCACGAGAAGCCGCGCCGCCGCGACGCGAGCATCATCAGCCCCGCGATGAGTGTGCAGATCGTCTGCATGGGTGCGTGGCTCGTGCTCCTCAGCTTCTTCTTTTTGACGGATGCACGTATCGCCGCCGCCTTTGACGGAAGGGCGGAGCACTACACGGCGTACTTCCTGCTCTTCGTCCTTGCCTCACTCATGAACGGATTCAACGTGCGCTCTACGGGCTTCGATATTTTCCGAGGGCTCGGTGAGAACATCGGCTTTGTCAAAGTATGGGCAATGATCGTCCTCATCATGGCTGCGATCATCAATGCACCCTACCTCCCGCATGACATCGGCGCATGGATCGGCGGGATGTTCAGTACCACGCCGATTCACGCGGGCGGCTGGGGGCTCGCGTTCCTCCTCGCGGCAACCATGATCCCTGCGGACCTGCTGCGAAAGGCAGTGTGGAGGGGATTTGTGCGGGTGAGAGGGTGATGAAAGGTGAAAATGGTGTGAAAAGCGGAGCAAGTCCCTCGCAGAACCCTCGTTACGCAAGCGGTCGGACACTTATCTGCCTAAATACCTGCGGATTCCAAACGCGCTTCGCTTGAACGGTCAAAATCCGCAGGGGGCAGAACGTGTCCTTTGTTCCGCTTGCTCCACTAGGGTTTGCTACGGGACATTGCTCCGTGCAACGGTGGTACGTATAGCCCTTGCCGAGGCGGGGAAGCGCACAAGCGATGATGGGGGGCCTTGAGGGGCTTGGGGGTAACGAGAGCGGCGAGTGCTATTGCTCCGCTGTGTCAAAGCATAAACTATCTCACGTAAAATCCGGCACATACTGCGCCCCAACTGCCTCCGCGCTCTGTACATAGACGCGCTCCATTCCGAGATCACGCGCCGCCGCGACCACGCTCTCATACTCAAACGTCGTGAGCCGCCGATGTAGCGGCGGGAACTCGGCTGCGCGGTAGAGCGGCGTATACTGCCGCATCAGACTGAGCTGAATCGCATCGCCGAATGTCTCCCACAGCCGCCGCACGAGTGCGATGCTCTCGTGACGGTGTCCCGGCAGTACGAGGTGGCGCACAAGCACCCCACGCATCAGCCGTCCGTCCGCGGCAAACTGCACCGCACCTGCCTGTGCGACCATTGCCCCAAGCGCCGCCCACGCCGCCGCTGCATAATCGGGCGCGGCAGAGCAGCGCCGTCCGCTTTCCTCGCTCGTGTATTTTAGATCGGGCAGATAGATGTCCACCGCACCCGCGAGCCGATCGATGTTCTCGACCGTCTCATAGCCGCTCGTGTTCCAGACCACGGGGAGGCTCAGCCCTTGTGCCCGTGCGATGCAGAGCGCTGTGAGAATCTGCGGCGTGTAGTGCGTCGGTGTTACGAGATCGAGCGTCGCCGCACCATCCTGCTGGAGCGTGAGAAAGCAGGAGGCAAGTTCCGCCGCAGACATCTCTGTGCCGCTGCCCTCGTGACTGATCGTGTGATTCTGACAGTAGACGCAGCGCAGCGTGCAGTGAGAGAAGAACACTGCGCCCGCACCGTGTGCGCCGACAAGGCACGGCTCCTCCCACGCGTGCAGCATCGTGCGTGCAACGCGTACCGTACGACCTGCACCGCAGAATCCGCGTGCGCCCGCATTCCGATTCACGCTGCAGCGACGCGGGCAGAGCGTGCAGTGATTGAGCAGATTCTCCATAGCATTCCCCCTTTCCATATTTTCTCACATAAAAACAGAGACGGCAAGCCGTCTCTGTTTTGTATCCAAACAATCCGTTACGCTGCTACGGCAGTACGATATCCACACCGAGCTCTGCCGCCGCCGTGCGGATGTCCGAAGGTGGTTCCGTGTCCGTCACGAGCCCTGCGAGCGCATTGAGCGGGGTGAAGTCATAGTTGCCGTCCGTCGAGAGCTTGCGTGCCTCTGCCACAACATAGGCGCGCTTGCTGCGCGCGATGATCCGCGCCTTGTTCAGTCCATCGTCGATGTCGTAGGTGGACACGCTGTTACCCTTGACATCCACACCGACTGCGCCGACAAACGCGATATCGGGTTTGAGGCGGCCGATGAAGTCCTGCGTCATGCCGCCCCAGAATCCATCGCGTCCGCGATTGATCTGTCCGCCCGCAAAGATCAGCTCGATGCGGGGATTGCGTGCGAGCACGCCGAGTACGTCGACCATGTTCGTCACAACTGTCAGATCGCGGTCGCTCTTCATGAGAAGTTCGGCAATCGCGAGATTGCTCGTCGATACATCGAGAAAGACCATGTCCTTGTCCTGGATGAGGGATACGGCAGCCTGCGCGATGCGGCGCTTTGCTTCGACATCCATGTGACGATGCCGGCTGACCTCGATCATGTGAACGCTCTGCGTCAGTTTCACGGCGCCGCCATAGGTGCGCTTCAGCCGACCCTGTCGCTCGAGTGAGCCCAGATCCTTGCGGATACAGTCCTCTGTGACCTTGAATTTGGCGCTGAGCTCTTTGACTTTTACCTTGCCGTCACGCTCCACCATGCGGACGATGAGCTCTTGGCGCTCCTCCAGAAACATGATATTCACTCCCTTTACGCAGATGAAATTGACCATGCTCACATATCTGCGGTCAATGAGCCGTCTATCCTTTTTTTTCAGTTTACAGCAAAATAGATAAAATAGCAAGACAATTTTATCTATTGAAGCAAATTTATAAGAGTGAATTCATTAGGTATATTCTATTATAATAGACAATATCCTTTTTTCGAGCCGATTAAATTGCAATTATAGATAAATAAAATGAGAAACGGACCATATTCTCTCGTGTCACACGTCGAAAATACAATATTTTCGTTTGTACCCGACTTGTTTGCTCGAAAGATCATGGGCCGTACGATCGGAGAGACCGCATCCACGCACATGGGGGGATCAAAGGTCGTGTATTTGCGCGTGCGGTTCGAGCGTGTTAAAATGGACTTATTTACCGAGAACGGCACGCCGTTTGAGGATGTAGTTCCACACCATGACGATACCGGCGGCGATCAGCTTTGCGATCATGTAGTAGATGTGGGCGCAGTCGACGAGCAGCCACATGAGCAGCTGGTTGAGCCCGAGCCCCGCGATGCTCGAGCCGAAGAAGAGCATCTTCGCACGTCTCGTCTGCGCGTTTGCTCCGCGAAAGACACAGACGAGGCAGAGCCAGTAGTTGACGAAGACGGAGACGGTGAAGGAGATCCCTGCTGAGAGGAGGTAGTGGAGCCCGCCGTACTCGGTGAGGACGTAGAGCAGACCGTAGTCGAGGAGGAAGCATGCGCCGCCGACGAAGACGAAGCGGGCGATTTCATAAAGTCTGGGTGACATGGAATACCTCGCGTGAGATGATTTTTCTAAGCGGTGCAAGCCCTGCGCGAACGCTTAGTCGGGGGCTTGGGTGTGTATGAAACGCCGTACGTACTCCACGCAAACGCCTCGTTACGCAAGCGGTCGCGTTCTCGTTCGCCTAAATACCTGCGGACTTCTTAAACGCGCTTCGCTTGAACGAAAGAAATCCGCAGGGGGTGAGTCGCATGCTTTTCTCCGCTTGCTTCACTATGGTTTGCTTTGGAGCATCGTACGGCTTCGTTTCCCTCGTAAAGACACAGAGATGTTTCCTCTATTTGAAAGGAATACATATGATAGAAAGATTCTTCACGTTGTATAAAATTCCTGCTGCGCTTCTTTTCTGCGCAGCGCTCCTCCTCAGCGGATGCGGGGGAAATGGCGCGGTGACGGCAGAGGAGACAAAGCTGGTGATGGGGACGGTGGCGCGGCTGACGGTGCGTGCGGATGAGATCACATCGCAGGCGGCACTGCGCGACGGGATGGCGGTGCTCACGCAGACCGAGCAGGATGCGGACGGCGTGGCACTTGCCGCCGTGGAGGCTGCGGCGGGGACGGGCGAGTGGCGGGAGATCCCGCCCGCGCTCTATGAGACGCTGACGCTCGCACAGGAGGTCGCGCGGCGTTCGCACGGGGCATTCGATGTGACAGCAGGTGCACTGACGGAACTTTGGGAGCGTGCGCGTGCGGAGAAGCTGCCGCCGTCCGCCGAGGCGGTCGCGGCAGCGCGTGCATGCGTCGGCTATGAACTGCTCGAACTGCGCGCGCGCGAGGAGAACGGTCAAACGAAATATGAGGCGAGACTTATGAAAGCGGGCATGCAGTTCGACCGTGGGGCGCTCATCAAGGGGCTGGCACTCGACGGTATCTGCAGCACATGGCAAAGTGCGGGCATTACGAACGCGCTTGCCGATCTCGGCACGAGTTCGATGCTCGGCATGGGGGTGAACGAGGCGGGAGAGCCGTGGCAGATCGGGATCCGCAATCCGCGCGGCGAGAGAGCGGGGGACATGATCGCCGTCCTACCGCTCTCGGATGAAGTCCTCTCGGTCTCGGGCGATGATGAGCGTTACTTTATGTACGAGGGGCGGCGGTATCATCACCTCATCGACCCGCGTACGGGCTATCCCGCAGATACGGGGCTCTCCTCCGTGGCGGTGACCCTGCCGCTCGCGGCGGAGGACACAGCAGGCTGGGAGGGGAATATGGGGATGCTCTCGGATATGCTCTCGACGGCAGTTTTTGTGCTCGGCCCAGAGGAGGGGCGGAAGCTGCTTGCGGACGTTCCGTCTGCCCTCGTCATTCTCATCGGAACAGACGGGAAGGTCATAGGAGAGTGAAAAACGCATATAAAAACGCTGCCGCTTCGCCTGCGGCAGCGTTTTTATACGAAGTTCAACCGATCTGGATGACATGGCTGACGATGAATCCCTTTGCCCGGAGGCGTTCCTTGACCGTATCCACGTCGTCAATATCGGCGCGGATGATGATCTGGTAGGCACCGTTCGACTGCGGGAGGGTGACCATGCTGTCGATGCTGATGTCGAGATCGGCGAGGACGGTTGCGATGTCGCGCAGGACACCCGTGCGGTCGGCAACGTCGATCGTGAGGCGCGTCTTGCCGCTGTCGAGGCCCATGACAGCGATAAAGGCGCGGAAGATGTCCGTCGAGGAGATGATGCCGACGAGCTTGCCGACTGCGGAAAGGACGGGCATGCCGCCGATCTTCTCGCGTGTCATGATGAGCGCGGCTTCCTCGATCGTCATGGTGTCGGTGACGGTAATGACGTTCTTCTGCATGACATCGGCGACCTTGATCTTCGAGAGCAGGGTGCGCACTTCGTAGCGATCGAGTGTGGTTGCCGCAGACGGTGAGGCGCGCAGGAGATCGCGGTTCGTGAAAAAGCCGACGAGCTTTCCGTGTTCCATGACGGGGAGACGGCGGAAATGCCCCTTGTCCATGAGCTTTTCTGCCTCGTCTATGCCTGCATCGGGCGCAATCGTGACGGGGTTCTTGGTCATACAGTTGGCAACAAACATAAATGCTTCCTCCTTGCCAATGGATACGTGCGATATATTTCTAAATATTCGCCTTAATGAATGAAATATCCTTTTCGGGAAATGTAAAATCGTTCCGATTGGAGCAGATTTGTCGTTTGATCAAGCGGAAAAGATGCCCAAAATGGGCGATTTTATCCTCCTAGATATGCTTTTCTAACATCCTCGCTCGCCGCCAGCTCTTTCGCATCACCCGAGAGCGTGATGCGACCCGTCTCGAGGACGTAGGCGCGGTTGGCAATCGAGAGCGCCATGTTTGCGTTCTGCTCGACGAGCAGGATGGTTGTGCCTGCCTTGTTGATGTCGACGATGATGGAGAAAATCTCCTTGATGAGGAGCGGTGCAAGTCCCATCGACGGCTCGTCGAGGAGCAGGAGGCGCGGGCGGCTCATGAGCGCGCGCCCCATGGCAAGCATCTGCTGCTCGCCGCCCGAGAGCGTACCTGCCTGCTGGGCGATGCGTTCCTTCAGGCGTGGGAAGCGTGTAAAGACCATCTCCATGTCGGCGGCAATGCCGTCCTTGTCGCTGCGTGTGAACGCGCCGAGCTCAAGGTTCTCGAGCACGGTCATCTCGGCGAAGATGCGTCGTCCCTCGGGCACCTGTGAGAGTCCCATGCGCACGATCTCATGTGCGCCCGTGCCTGCGATGTTCTTCCCCTCGAATTCGATGCTGCCGCTCTTCGGCATGATCAGCCCCGAGATTGTGCGCAGGGTCGTGGACTTACCCGCGCCGTTCGCGCCGATGAGGGTGACGATCTCGCCCGCACGAACCTCAAGCGACAGCCCCTTGAGCGCGTGAATTGCACCGTAGTAGACCTCCAGATCCGAGATGCGGAGCATGGGGGCGTTTTTCATAGTCGTTTCGTTTGCCATCTTACTCCTCCGCTCCCAGATATGCACGGATGACCTCGGGGTTCGAACGAATCTCCTCGGGGGTGCCGTTCGCGATGATTGCGCCGTACTCGAGGACGTAGATGCGCTCGCAGATGCCCATGACGAGTGCCATGTCGTGCTCGATGAGGAGAATCGTGATGCCGAAGTCCTTCTTGACCCAGCGGATCATGTCCATGAGTTCAAGGGTCTCCTGCGGGTTCATGCCCGCTGCCGGTTCGTCGAGGAGCAAAAGGCTTGGCTGTGCCGCGAGCGCACGCGCAATCTCAAGCCGTCGTTGTGCGCCGTAGGGGAGGTTCTTCGCCTTCTCCTGCGCCACATCCGCGAGGTGGAAGATCTCGAGCAGACGGTATGCTTCCTCCGTGAGATGCTTTTCCTCCGCCCAGTATCGTCCGAGGCGCAGCACCGATTCGAGAAGCCCGTAGTTCATATGGCAGTGGTACGCGATTTTGACATTGTCGAGCACGGAGAGCTCGCCGAAGAGGCGGATGTTCTGGAACGTACGCGCAATGCCGCGCTCTGTGATCTGGTTCGGCTTCAGTCCGACGATGCTCTTGTCCTTGAACAGGATTTCGCCCGTGGTCGGCTGATAGACCCCTGTAAAGAGGTTGAACGCCGTCGTCTTGCCCGCGCCGTTCGGCCCGATGAGTCCGAGCAGTTCGCCCGTTTTGATGTGGACGTTGAAGTCGACAATTGCCTTCAGTCCGCCAAAGACCATCGAGACATCGGTCGCTGTTAAGAGTTCCTTTGCCATTATGCCTCGCCTCCCTTCTTAAAGAAGCGGCGGAGCGGCTGCATCGCCGTGACCTCGACATAGCCGAAGAGCCCCTGCGGGCGGTAGAACATGAGCAGGATGAGCGCGAGCGCGTAGATAATCATGCGCGCGTTCGGGAAGCTCGCGAGTGCCGCCGAGAGGAATGTCACGACGAGTGCGCCCGCGATCGAGCCGGTCATCGAGCCGAGGCCGCCCATGACGACCATGATGAGGATGTTGAACGACTGCATGAACGTGAACGAGGCGGGGCTGAGGATGTACATATTGTGTCCGAAGAGCACGCCCGCAACACCCGCGAAGAATGCGCCAATGCTAAACGCGAGCACTTTGTAGCGCGTCGTGTTCACGCCCATCGACTCCGCCGCAATCTCGTTCTCACGAATCGCGAGGCATGCGCGGCCGTGGCGCGAGTTTACGAAATTCTTGATGATAAAGAGGGTGACGAGCATCAGGCAGAAGACCCAGGTAAAATCCGTGTGGTGGGGGATGCCCTTGAAGCCCGCCGCGCCGCCGACATAGGGGACGTTGATGATGACGATGCGGACGATCTCGCCGAGACCGAGCGTTGCGATGGCGAGGTAGTCGCCGCGCAGGCGCAGCGTCGGCAGACCGATGAGTGCACCGAGGAGTCCTGCCGTGACACCGCCCGCGAGAATAGCGACGGGGAATGCCATCTGAAAATTCGTCGTGAGCACGACGCCGACGTACGCGCCGACCGCCATAAATCCGGCGTGTCCGAGCGAGAACTGTCCCGTATACCCGTTGATGAGGTTGAGGCTCGCCGCAAGGATGATGTTGATCCCCGCAAAGATGAGGTTGAGCTGCCAGAACGCACTCAGCATCCCCGCGCTCGTCAGCCCCATGATGATCCCGTAGATGACGAGGGCGAAGACGAGCATTTTGAGATCATTTTTTTGCAATGAATTCATCTGCGCACCTCCTTAGACCTTTTCCTTGACATTTTTCCCGAAAATTCCTGCGGGCTTGAGGAGCAGGACGAGAATCAGGATGGCGAACGCCGCCGCATCGCGGAACATCGAGAAGCCGAACCCTGAGATGAACGCCTCCACGATGCCGAGGACAAGCCCGCCGACCACCGCGCCCGGCAGGATGCCGATGCCGCCGAACACCGCCGCGACGAATGCCTTGATGCCGGGCATGAGACCCATCAGTGGATCGATGGAGTTGTAGTAGATGCCGATGAGCACGCCCGCGACCGCCGCGAGTGCGGAGCCGATGGCGAACGTGACCGAGATGATGCGGTTCGCATTGATGCCCATGAGCTGTGCCGCCTCTGTGTCATACGACGCGGCACGCATCGCCTTGCCAATTTTGGTCGAGCGCACGATGTAGGTGAGGATGAGCATCAGCACGAAGGTCACGCCCATGATGAGGAGCTGCTGCCCGCTGATGATGAGCCCCGCTACGTCAAAGGATACGTCGCTGATCGTTGCGGGGAAGGTGCGCGGCGTGGGGGAGACGACCGCCATCATGACGTATTCGAGGAGAAACGACACGCCGATTGCCGTGATGAGCACGGAGATGCGCGGCGCGTGACGCAGCGGACGGTAGGCGAACCGCTCGACGAGGACGCCGAGCAGGGATGTGACCGCCATCGCGATGAGGATCGCAGGCACAACGGGGATGCCGAGCGTGATGGCGTAGAAGCCGAGGTATGCGCCGACCATGTAGATGTCGCCGTGCGCAAAGTTGATGAGCTTGATGATGCCGTAGATCATCGTATAACCGAGCGCGATCAGCGCGTAGATGCTGCCGAGTGAGATGCCGTTGATCAGCTGTTGGAGTATCTGGTGCATAAACTCCATAGAAGAACCACCTCCATGTGATAAAAAAGAGCCGCAGTTTGCGGCTCTTTGTGCACTCTTAGCCGAATGGATTACATACTCGGCATAATCTTTGCGACGACAACGCGGTCGCCGTCCTTGTTCTCGAGAATAACCGCCTGCTTGATCGGGTTGTGCTGCGCATCCATCGTGATCGTACCCGTGCCGACGACGAGATCCTTCGTCTCCTCGATCGCCTTGCGGAGTGCCTCGGGATCATCCGAACCCGCGCGCTTGAGCGCATCCACGAGCAGCTTGCCCGCGTCATAGCCGAGTGCCGCGAAGACGTTCGGTGCGTGGTTGTATTCCTTCTGGAACGCCTCGATAAAGGGGCGAACCGATTCGTCTTTATCGGAGTAGTGCGTGCTGAAGTATGTGTTGTTCAGTGCCGCTGCACCCGCAAGCTCGGTGACCTTCGGATCGTCCCAGCCGTCCGTGCCGATGATGGGCGCGGTGATGCCGATCTCGCGTGCCTGCTTGACGATCTTGCCGACCTCTTCATAGTAAGCGGGGACGAAGATGACATCCGCATTTGCCGCACGCAGACGCGTGAGTGTTGCCTTGAAGTCCTGATCCTTTGCAAGGAAGCCCTCGGTCATGAGTACCTGACCGCCGCCCGCCGTAAAGACCTTCGTAAAGACCTCGGCAAGGCTCTTGGAGTAGTCCGTCGAGTTGTCGATGTAGATGACCGCCGTCTTTGCCTTGAGCGTATCCAGTGCGAACTTCGCCATGACATCGCCCTGCTGCGGGTCAATGAAGCAGCTGCGGAAGATCCACGGCTTTACCTTGCCGTTCTCCACGGTGACATCAACTGCCGTCGCGTCCGGTGCAATGACGGGGATCTTGTTGTCCGTTGCCACCTGCGACTCTGCGATGACGTTGCCCGTCGTCGCGGGACCAACGATAGCGCGGACGTGATCGTCGGAGATGAGCTTCGTCGCCGCGTTGATCGACTCCGCCGCCTCAGACTTGTTGTCTGCCTCGACGAGGACGATCTTCTTGCCATTGATGCCGCCCGCATCGTTTGCTTCCTTGATCGCGAGCTTCAGACCCTCCAGCGTCGACGTGCCGTAGTTCGCCGTGTTGCCCGTCATCTCAAAGTTTGCGCCGATGCGGATCTCGTCCGACTTCGCCGCATCGCCGCCGCAGCCTGTGAGCGCGGAGCCGAGGAGCGCCGTGCCAACGAGTGCGGCCGCAAGACGCAGTGCTTTTCCTCCAAATATCATAGATGATACCCCCTTCATCAGTTCTCCATAATTAAGTATGTAAGAAAAAGATAGCCTCCATTATAGGGGAGAGACGGATTTTCGTCAAGGTATACAATTTGAGACTTTCATATGATGCCCCTCACGAACGCCTCGTTGCGCAATCGATCGCATGCTTGTATGCTTAAATACCGGCGGACTTCTTAAACGCGCTTCGCTTGAACGAAAGAAATCCGCCGGGGCATACCGCACGAGCGGTCAACGTCATCCAATCACACTTCGCTAACACTCGTGTTCTTGGGTCGTTTTCCCATGCGACCTGTTACCCAATCAGCTTCGTCCTATGGACTTGCTTCTTGGACAGGTCAGTATTTCTTCGCTTGCTCCACTAGGGTTCGTATCGGGGCATCACACTCCATCTGCAGATTGATAGAGATGTTTGCGTTGGACATCACACAACGACTTGCTGATTGACATAGGCGTTTCTACATTGCTATAATAACGGAACTTGCAGAGGGAGGACATGATGAACGAAAAGATATTTCCGCTCAGCGCGGAGGAGATCCGCGCGCTGATTGAGCGATACCCGACCCCGTTCCATCTCTACGACGAGGCAACGATCCGTGCAAACTTCCGCTGTCTGCGCGATGCCTTTGCGTGGGCACCGCACTTTCGCGAGCACTTTGCCGTAAAGGCACTGCCGAATCCGCGCATTGTTCAGCTCCTTCACGAGGAGGGGGCGGGTACGGACTGCAGCAGCATTGCAGAGCTCATCATCTCGGAGGCGGCAGGGGTTACGGGTGAGGAGATCATGCTCACGTCGAACGATACACCCTACGACGAGTTCCAAAAGGCAATTGCGCTCGGCGCGGTCATCAACCTCGACGATATCACGCATCTGGACTACATGGCACAGCATGCGGGACTGCCCGCCCTGCTGAGCTTCCGCTACAATCCCGGCGACCTCATCGAGGGCAACGATATCATCGGCAAGCCGATGGAGGCGAAATATGGTCTGACGCGTCCGCAGATGTTCGAAGCATATCGCTGCGCCCGTGAGATGGGCGTGCAGCGGTTTGGCCTGCACACGATGGTGATCTCGTCTGAGCTGCGCACCGAGGCATTCCTTCTCACCGCGCGCATCATGTTCGAACTTGCGGCAGAGCTGAAGGAGCGCCTCGGCATCCACATCGAGTTCGTCAACCTCGGCGGCGGCTTCGGCATTCCGTACCGTCCGGAGGAAAGCCCTGTGGACTACGCCGCGGTCGGCGCAGGTGTCGAGCGCCTCTATCATGAGATCATGCGCCCTGCGGGGCTCGGCGATGTCGGCATCCGCACGGAGAGCGGGCGCGCCATGACGGGCGATGCGGGCTGGCTTGTCTCCACCGTCCTCCACGAGAAGAATACCTACAAGCACTACATCGGCCTCGACTCCTGCATGGCGAACCTCATGCGTCCCGCACTTTATGGCGCGTATCATCACATCACCGTACTCGGCAAGGAGCACGCGCCCGCCGACCACATCTATGACATCACAGGCTCGCTCTGCGAGAACAATGACAAGTTCGCCATTGACCGCGCCCTGCCGAAGATCGACATCGGCGACATCGTCATCATTCACGACACAGGCGCGCATGGGAGCGCGATGGGCTTCAACTACAACGGAAAACTCTGGTGCGCCGAACTCCTCCGCCGCACGGACGGCAGTATCGAGCTCATCCGCCGTGCCCAGACTCTCGACGACTATTTCGCGACGCTGAAATACGACGGCGGGCTGATGAAATAGAATCCGCTGAAAAACGGCAGAACAAAGGAGCATTGCATCATGCAATGCTCCTTTGTCTATGCAATATCAGCCCAGAACCATGCTCAGCAGTGCGATCTCTGCGATCGCGGCAATGCCGAGTACGAGGGTGCCCAATGTCTGGACACGGTAGCCCTGATCGGGCGTGAGGCCGCTGAACTCAGAGACCACCCAGAAATACGAGTCGTTCGCGTGCGAGACGGTCATTGCGCCCGCACCGATCGCCATGCAGGCGAGCGTTGCCTGAATCGGCGTATCGAAGCCGAGCACGGTGAGCAGCGGTGCGATGATGCCCGCCGTCGTAATCATTGCGACGGTCGAGGAGCCCTGTGCGGTCTTGAGGACAGCAGAGAGCAGGAAGGGGAAGAAGATGCCCATGCCGCCGAAGACATCCGCGTGCGCCGAGATGTAGCGCACCATGTCCGAGACCGCGATCACCTTGCCGAGCACGCCGCCTGCCGCCGTGATGAAGAGGATGGGGCCGACCGCTGTCAAGCTGCTGTTGCAGATCGCGTAGAACTCCTCCGAGCGGCCCACGGAGAAGAGCTGGAGGGTAGCAAGTGCCATGCCGACTGCAAGCGCGATGATCGGCGTGCCGAGGAAGCGCATCAGCTCGGGAACAAATCCCGTCAGTCCCAGCATGACAATCACGGAGGACAGTGCCATCAGCGAGATTGGAATGATGATCGGGGCGAGTGTGCTGAACGCCGAGGGGAGTTTGCCGTAGGAGGCGATGAGATCGTTGTAGATCTTTGCGACCTCCTCGGGATCGACCTCATCCTTTGACTTTACCTTCGTGCCGATCCAGCGTGCGAAGAAGTAGCCGGCGATCAGCGGGAAGATCGAGCAGAGCAGTCCAAGGCCGATGACCTGCAGGAGATAGTCGCCGATACCGAGCGTGCTTGCTGCCGCGATTGGACCGGGGGTCGGCGGGATAAAGACGTGTGAGATGAAAAGGCCCGAGCTCAGTGCAAAGGTCATGGAGACGGCAGAGACGGCTGTACGCCGCACAAGCGCCTTGCGGATCGGATCGAGAATGACGAAGCCCGAGTCACAGAACACGGGGATCGAGACCACCCAGCCCATGAGCTGCACTGCGATGACAGGGTTGTCCTTGCCCACGAGGTGGATCATCATATCCGCGAGTTTCAAGGCACCGCCCGTCTTTTCGAGTACCGTGCCGATCATCGCGCCGAGGATGATGACAATGCCGATGCTCGTAAATGTTCCCGAGAATCCCTGTCCGATGACCGTCGCCAGACCGTACTGCATCGTACCGTCTGCGAGCTTGTGGTCGATGAGCGGGATGCCGGCGGCCAGTCCAAGCGCAAGCGCAACCAACATGATCGAGATAAACGGATGGATGCGCAGCTTTGAGATCATGACGATCATAATGACAATTGCCACCCAAAAGGCGAGGATAAGCGGTAATCCGGTCATATCAAAACCTCCTTGCATTGGGCACAATCATCCTTTCTGTGCCCAGACAAAAGAAACGTCCTTGCATGCCTATTTTAATCCGATTCAAAAAAATAAGCAAGCAGGAACGCGAAAAAAACGGGCGCAAAATTCTGCACCCGCATCAATATCTTTGTGTACTATGCCGTAATCCCGAGGATCTTGTCCAGTTTTTCGCGGTCGTAACTGACGGCGAAGTCCTTTCCGTCCGCCGTCGTGACGGGGACGATCGTGTCGCCCGAGAGACGGCGGCACTCCTCACGCGCCGTCTCGTCATGCTCAATGTTGTATTCCTCGTACGGAATGCCGCGATACTTGAGGTATTTTTTTACCTTGACGCACCACGGGCAGACCGTGATGGAGTAGACCTTTACCATGGGGCTCCCTCCTTAGGCGCCGATCAGCTTGTCGATCGCGGGCTGATCGAAACCGCGCACATATTCACCGCTGTCCGCGAGGATGACGGGGCATGCGCCCTCGCCCGTGAGCTTCACAAGATCATCGTAGGCGGCGGGCTCCTTTTCGATGTCACGCACCGTGTAGGCGACGCCCTTCTTGTCGAGATACTTCTTTGCCTTCGTGCACCACGGGCACGCATCGAACGAAAAAACTTGAATCATGAGATTTCCTCCTCTATATATGTTTGTCAACTGTAATGGCTTTATGGAAAATTACGGATCAATGAAAATGCAACGTGCGATGCTCCTAAGCAAACCCTAGTGGAGCAAGTGAGTAAAGTTGCTGACCTGTCCAAGAAGCAAGTCCGTAGGACGAAGCTGATTGGGAAACAGGTCGTATGGGAAAACGGCCCAAGAACACAAGCGCAAGCGAAGTGTGATTGGTTGACGTTGACCGCTCGCGTTCTGCTCCCTGCGGATTTCTTTCGTTCAAGCGAAGCGCGTTTAAGAAGTCCGCAGGTATTTAGGCAGATAAGCACACGATCACTTGCGTAACGAGGCGTTTGCGTGGAGCTCGCATGTCAGCATAACTATTTCTTCAATCCTGCCAGATACTTCTCCGCGTGGAGTGCGGCAGTCGTACCGTCGGCGGCGGCGGTCGTCAGCTGGTGAATCTCCTTCACGCGGATATCGCCCGCGACAAAGACCCCCGGGATCTCCGTACGGCAATTTTCATCCGCTGCAATATAGCCCGTCTCTGTGAGCTTCAGCTGCCCCACAAAGAGGTCGGTATTCGGGAGCACGCCGATGTTGACAAAGATGCAGTCCACAGGCAGTGTCTCCGTTTTGCCCGTGTCCTTGTGCAGGAGCTCGACGGACGTGAGACGATCCTCGCCGTTTAGATGCGTGATTTCCGTCTCGAGCATGACGGTCACCTTCGGATTCGCGTAGAGCGCGTCCTGCGAGGACTTGTCCGCGCGCAGCTGCGAGCGGTGGATCAGGTAGAGATGCGAGGCGTACTTCGTGAGGAAGTTCGCTGCATCGACCGCCGCGTTGCCGCCGCCCATGACCGAGATCACCTTGTCCTGATACGTATGCCCATCGCAGAGCTCGCAGTAGTGTACGCCGCGGTTGAAGTAGTGCGGCTCCTGCGGGAGCGGCAGCTTGCGGCGGTTCATGCCCGAGGCAATGATGATAACGGGCGTTTCGTAAATATATGTCTCCGTCTCGACGATCTTCGGCGTAGATTTGAGGTCGACGCGCTCAATGCGGTCGAACTCGTCGATCTGGGCACCGAAATTTGTTGCCTGCTTTTCGAGCGTCCCGATCAGCTCCATCCCGCTCACGCGCTCGTAGCCCGGATAGTTCTCAATGTCCGCCGCCGTCGCGATCTGACCGCCGACAAGCGAGTTCTCAAGGACGAGCGTCCTCAGATTCATGCGACCGCAGTAGAGCGCGGCAGTCAGACCCGCCATGCCCGCACCGATGATGACGACATCCTTTTGAATATGTTCCTTTGCCATGAATTCATCTCCTTTAATAAATTTTGACTTTTTGATTATTATAGCATGTCTGTCAAGCCGTGACTGTGATAAAAAACACAAAAATAGCCCACACTCCACTGCGGACTATCTTTGCTGTGTATTATATTTTAGGAGAGCTTTGGAAACACCTTGCGGCATTCCCGAACGAAAGCCTGTATAGAATATAGCACATGTGATAACGAAAATCAATAGGTTTCTGAGAAAAAATTTCAGCGTATCCTATTGTATTTCAGAAATGACATCCAGTGTTGTATACGGCTTGATATCAATTACACTGCTGGCGTCGAGTGCATCCAGTCCTTTCACGCGGAGGATGTTCCCATCGCGCTTGAGGAGTTCGACGATACAGAGCGAAAGGGGATTCGGGCGTCCCGGCGAGCGGCTGGCGAATACGCCGTGAATTTCTTTTGACATGGGCGGCAGTGTCTTTAGGAGGTCGCGCTTTGCCAGATGCGCCCAGTAGAGGACGATGAGATGACTGTGTTTTTCGATCTGCAGGAGCCCGTCTGCAAATGCCGGATGTATCTCGATTTCTGAGGTCTCCTCGCTCATGCGCCCCTGCCGTGGGATGTCCGTGAGGTCCTTGTAGTCGTTGTGAACGATGCCGATTTCCTGAAGCTGCATGATGTCTCCTTTGCATTGTGAAAGCCTTTCCCGTCGCAGCGGGGAAGGAGGGCTTTGCGGCGGTGGGTCAATCCGTCAGTGATTTCACCGTTTCTCCCTCCGGTGTCTCTGCAAGCAGCTGCATCAGCCGCGCGTAGAGTGCCTCGATGGGGAGTGCACCACCGGAGAGGGCACCGAGCTCCGCCGCGCGGACACCCACCTCATAGTGCGAGAGATCCGCACCGTCATAGATGCACTGCGTTGTGAGGACGATGGTGCAGGCACGGGTCTTTGCACGGTCGAGTGTAGGGAGAAAGCTCTCCTCGGCATCGTCGCCGGGGACGCTGCCGAGCCCATAGCCCTCGAGGATGATGCCGCGATAGCCCGCAGCGATGTGTGCGTCAATCGTGACGGGCTTTATGCCGGGATAGAGGCGTATGACGGCAACACGTGTGTCGAGTGCGTCGTGCAGACGGAAGGGCGCAGTCGGCGCAGTCGGGGCCGTGAGATCGATCTCCGCACGGCCGATGCTGCGAAAGGCGTCGTCTGCAAGAGAATACAGCTTCTTTGCCGCGTTCCCGTGGATGAGCCGCCCGCCGAACGCGATGCAGATGCCCGTGAAACTGCTGGATGCCGCCGTGTATGCAAGACGCAGGTTCTCCTCTGCGTCTGAGCCCACTGTGCCGAGCGGACGCTGCGAGCCCGTGAGAACAACGGGACGGTCGATGTTCTCGAGCATATAGTAGAGTGCGGCGGCCGTATATGCCATCGTGTCCGTGCCGTGCGTAACGATAAAGCCGTCATAGTTCGTGCGAAGTGCTGCGATTTTCCGTGCAATCATCTGCCAGTGCGCGGGGGTGATGTTCGTGGAGTCGAGGGCAAGGAGGTCGCTGACCTCGATCGTGTCCGCCTCTCTACCAAGTGCCGCACACAGATCGGCGGCAGAGAGCGCGGGGCGCAGTCCATGGTCGGACGCGCGGGATGCAATGGTGCCGCCCGTGGCGAGAAGCAGGAGTTTCTTCATGCGTGCATCTCCTTCCGCGCGCGCTTTCGCGCCTGATGGTCGAGCCACATGTGATGAATGGTCATGAATGGATGATGGAGCAGCATACGCGGTCCGCTGTAGCGCATGACCGCGCGAATCTGTTCCCGCATATCGCGGGAGTAGCAGTGCACCGGGCAGACAGAGCAGAAGGTCTTGATCTCCATGCGCGGACAGCCTGCAACGCGATCGAGCGCGTAGTCGCGCAGGCGGCGGCAGTCGGGGCAGAGTGCATCCGCGTCCTGCGGTGTGCATGTGCGGCCTCTGTGCTTATTGCCGCGGCAGTAGATGGCAATCATCTTCGACATGACGTCGCCTTCGAGGGCTCGTTTCTTTTCGGTATCCATAGCGATGCCTCTATTCTTTTGGAAGATTCGATAAAAGATAGTTATGTTCAGTATACTACGCAATAAATATTTTTTTCAAGTGCGGGAGACACATTTCTGCACAAGAGAATGCCGCAGGCTCATACGATAGCCTGCGGCACTGTTTCGGTGGCTTATAGAATCTCGAGGGTATCGCCCGTCATGATGCGCGGGAAGCCTGCGCCGATGAGCTGAATCTCGCCGGGCTGTACGTCTGCGCCTGTGTCCTCGCTTTCGAAATGCAGGGTGACGTGTCCGTGTGCGCGCAGATTCGCGTTTGCATCCGTACCGATGCGTGCAACCTTGTAGCTGCGCTCGGCGATGACAACGGTGTCGCCCTCCTTGACATCCTCACTCAGCTTGTCCTTTGTGTGAGAGACGACCATGTTCTCGTAGGCGTAGGGAACGTCCTTGTCAAAGATGATGAGGTTGCCGCGCGTCTGGAGCAGCTGCAGAGCATAATCCCCAATGGCGGTAAATGTAACGCGGTACTTCATAAAATCCTCCCCTTTGATAGCTTTAATCCTGCGTTTATTTTACTATTTTATGGGAAAGATGGCAAGGGGATTATTTTTGCGGAGCTGCATGCTGGCGTGCCTCTTGCGCCTGTCGAAATTTTTCGAGGAGGTCGAGCTTGTGCTCCATTTTGAGGGTGAATTCGCGCGCAGCGGCGCGATCCTCCTCGTTTGGATGTTCGGCGGCGCGTACCCAACGCTCTTGTGCCTCGGGACTGTTGTGGGTGTCGTCGGGGTCGGACTTCTTGCGGCGCGCGATGAGTGCGGGAGCGAGTTTGCCCTGCGCGGAGAATGTGCCGAGAATCTCGCAGTCTGTGCCGAGGAGGTACGCGGCACGTGCGAATGAGGTGACGGCGTGCTCGGAGCCGACATCTGTACCGTGCGTCTGGAAGAGCACAACGCACGCATTGCTGATCTTTGGCAGGAACGCCTTCATGAGATCATCGGGACCGCCGCGGCGCAGCCAGTAGCCGAGTGCAACGACCTCGTATGCGGAGAGGTCCGTCGGCGCGTCCTGCACGCGAAAGATGTCCGCGCCCGTCACGCCGGAGATCTCCTCGGCGATTGCCTTTGTGTTGCCCGTGGTGGATGAATAGATGACAGCCCATTTCCTCATGTTGTGAATACTCCTTTACTTTTTCATCTCGTTTGCTACAATACATTACATCACATTTTCTGAGGGGATGCAAGGATGTTGCTCACAGGTGGGATTGCGTTTTTGCTGCGTGATGCCCCTCGCGAACACGAAGTTGCGCAAGCGGTCGCGTACTTGTACGCTTAAATACCGGCGGACTTCTTAAACGCGCTTCGCTTGAACGAAAGAAATCCGCCGGGGCGTACCGTTCGCTTTTCCCGCTTGCTCCACTAAGGTTCGCTTTGGGGCACCACACAACATTCGCGGCAAATATCGTGCAAAGAAGAACGTACATTATGAACGTATGGAGCTCGCACAAAGGGTCTAGGGAGTGTTTATAATGAGACACAACATACGGCATGCGACGGCACTGCTCTCGACAGGGCATGCGATGGTGGATTTCTACGCGAACTTTCTGCCGATTCTCTTGCCGCTGCTCGTGTTGAAATTCGGTCTGTCGCTGACGATGTGCGGCGTGCTCGTCATGGTTGCGTCCGTGACGACGAATATGCTGCAGCCGATCTTCGGCTACCTCATGGACAAGCGAAATTTCAGCCCGCTGCTCCCGTACATCGTCCCCGTCGCCGCCGCTCCGATGTGCATGGTCGGCTTTGCGGGGCATATCGCCCTGCTCTTTCTTCTCGTCGCGGTGACGGGGGCTGCGACGGCGGCATACCATCCGCTCTCTTCGATGCTCGTTGGGCGGACGGCGGCCGAAGGGCGCGGGAATGGCATGATGAGCTATTTCATCGCGGGCGGCAATGCGGGCATGGCGTTTGTGCCGCTGGTGCTCGTGGCCTTTCTTGAAAAACTATCGCTGCATGCGCTGCCGCTCCTCATCCTGCCCGCTGCGCTCGTGGGCGTGCTCTTTGCACGCTCCGGGCTGTGTTCTGTCACCTCTCTGCCGGAGCAGCAGACGGCGGAGCACGCGCCGCTCGCACGCGTACTCTTTGCACGCGCGACGATCACGCTGAATCTCGCGATGGGGCTGCGCTGCTGGACGCACGGCGCGTTCGGGACGTTCCTGCCGCTGCTCCTCGTCGGCAGTGGCGCGGACACGAGTGCGGCGGGCCTCTTCCTCACGATCTTCATGGTCGGCGGCATGATGGGCGGGCTCTTTGGCGGAAATCTTGCGGATCAATTTACAGGGCGGCGCATTATTGTGACCTCCCTTGTACTCGGCATTCTGCCCTGTGCCTACTACTTCACGCATGTGAGTGCGGATGTGTTCGGCGGCATTGTGCTCTTTGCCGCAGGATTCGCGCTGATGGCGCCGCAGCCGAGTTCGATCATCTGGGCGCAGCAGGCGCTCCCCGAGAACGCGGGGATGGCATCGGGCATGATGCTCGGCATGTCGTTTGGGCTCGGCAGCCTCGGGGTGGCGGCGACGGCAGCGCTCGGCGATGTCATCGGTCTGGCTCCTGCGCTCCTTACCTCCGTCATTGCGCTCCCGCTTGCGGCTCTCCTTTCGTACATCACTCCGGAGCCGCAGAAAAAGTAGTAAAATCGCCATATATTAGCATATACATAAATTATATTTTACATGAAAAATATTGATAGTATTTATTTCGCCTCTTTCTATTGAAAAGTGAATGTGATTCAAGTATTATGAAAGCATCGAATGGGGTTCTATTTTCACCTGTAGAATAGGAGGCAGAATATGCTGCAGAGCAAGAGTTGGGACGGTTTTGAGGGGGGCACCTGGCAGGAGGAAGTCAACGTCCGCGATTTCATCCAGCGCAACTACACGCCGTACGACGGCGACGAGAGCTTTCTTGCGCCGCCGACGGATGCGACAAACCGCCTGTGGACGCGCGTGCAGGAACTCCAGAAGGAGGAACGCGCAAAGGGCGGCGTGCTCGACATGGAGACCGAGATCGTCTCGGGGCTGACGGCATACGGCCCCGGTTACATTGACACCGCACACAAAGACCTTGAAAAGGTGGTCGGGCTGCAGACGGACAAGCCCTTAAAGCAGGCGTTCATGCCCTACGGCGGCATCCGCATGGCGGAGGAGGCGCTTGAGAACTACGGCTACAAGGTCAGCCCGAAGCTTCATGAGATTTTTACAAAGTATCACAAGACGCACAATCAGGCGGTCTTTGACGCATACACAGACGAGATCCGCGCAGCACGCCGCAGCCACATCATCACGGGGCTGCCCGACACGTACGGGCGCGGGCGCATCGTGGGCGACTACCGCCGCGTCGCGCTCTACGGCATCGATCATCTCATTGCGTTCAAAGAAGGTGACCTGCTGAATTACGGCGACGGTATTATGAGCAACGATGTCATTCAGCAGCGCGAGGAGGTGTCCGAGCAGATCCGTGCGCTGAAGGGCATGAAGGAGATGGCGCAGATCTATGGCTTTGACATCTCCGCACCGGCAAAGAATGCACGCGAGGCGGTGCAGTGGCTCTACTTCGGCTACCTCGCGGCAATCAAGACGCAGAACGGCGCGGCGATGAGTGTCGGGCGCATCTCGACCTTCCTTGACATCTACATTCAGCGCGACCTTGAGAATGGGACGCTCTCCGAGGAGGAGGCGCAGGAGCTGATCGACCACATCGTGCTGAAATTCCGCATGGTGAAGTTCGCGCGCATCACGTCCTACAACGAGCTGTTCTCGGGCGATCCGATCTGGGCAACGCTCGAGATGGCGGGCATCGGTCTGGACGGCCGCCACATGGTCACGAAGAGCGACTTCCGCTTCCTCCACACACTTGAGAACATGGGACCCTCTCCCGAGCCGAATCTCACCGTTCTCTACTCCTCGAAGCTGCCGGAGAAGTTCAAGGACTATGCGGCGCGCATCTCCATCCGCACGAGCTCGGTGCAGTATGAGAACGACGATGTGATGAAGCCCGAGTGGGGCGACGACTACTCGATCTGCTGCTGCGTGTCTGCAACGCAGACGGGCAAGGAGATGCAGTTCTTCGGTGCGCGTGCAAACCTCGCGAAGTGTCTCCTCTACGCGATCAATGGCGGCATGGATGAAAAGAGCGGCGTGCAGGTTGGTCCCGCCTACCGCCCGATCCGCACGGAGTACCTCGAATATGACAACGTC
Source organism: uncultured Centipeda sp. (assembly GCA_905372865.1). Taxonomy (GTDB): domain Bacteria; phylum Bacillota; class Negativicutes; order Selenomonadales; family Selenomonadaceae; genus Centipeda. The sequence continues at coordinate 23,884 of CAJPQT010000020.1, read as the reverse complement.
ATCGTAAAGTACGAGCGCATGATGGACTGGCTCGCGCACGTCTATGTGAACGCACTGAACATCATCCAGTACATGCACGACAAGTACTATTACGAGGCGGCGGAGATGGCACTCATCGATACGGATGTGCGCCGCACGTTTGCAACGGGCATCGCGGGCTTCTCGCACGTTGTCGACTCGCTGTCCGCGATCAAGTACGCGAAGGTGAAGCCGATCTACAACGACCGCATCGTCGTGGACTACGAGGTGGAGGGAGACTTCCCGCGCTACGGCAACGATGATGACCGCGCGGACGAGATCGCAAAGTGGGTCTTAAAGACCTTCCTTTCGAAGATCAAGGCACGGCATACCTACCGTCACTCCGAGCCGACGACATCGATCCTCACGATCACGTCGAATGTTGTCTACGGCAAGTACACAGGGGCGATGCCGGACGGACGAAAGGCGTGGACACCGCTCGCGCCGGGCGCAAATCCAAGCTACGGCGCGGAGTGCTGCGGGCTGCTTGCCTCGCTCAACTCCGTCGCAAAGCTGCCGTACCACTGGGCGCTCGACGGCATCTCGAACACGCAGAGCATGACACCCGCCTCGCTCGGACACAACGAGGACGAGCGCGTGCGGAACCTCGTGAGCGCGATGGACGGCTATTTCGATCAGGGCGCACACCATCTGAACGTCAACGTGTTCGGGCGCGAGACGCTGGAGCACATCATGGAGCACCCCGAGGATCCCGCGTATGCGAACTTCACCATCCGCGTCTCGGGCTACGCCGTCAAGTTCATCAGTCTGACGCGCGAACAGCAGGAGGATGTGATCGCGCGTACCTTCCATGAGCACATGTGAAGGCTATGTGAAAGGCCGCATCAGCGCGACGGAGAGCTTCGGCTCGGTCGACGGCCCCGGCATCCGCTTCATCGTCTTTGTGCAGGGGTGCCGCTACCGCTGCCGGTACTGCCACAATCCCGAGACATGGGAGCAGGAGGGGGGCTACGAGGCAACCCCCGAGGAAATCTTTCGGATGGCGTGGCGATACCGCCCATACTGGAAGCAGACGGGCGGCATCACGGTCAGCGGCGGCGAGCCGCTGCTCCAGCTTGCGTTCGTAACAGAGCTGTTCCGTATGGCAAAGGCAAAGGGCGTGAATACCGCCATCGACACGGCGGGCGAGCCGTTTACGTTTGATGAACCGTTTTTTAGCGCGTTCGAGGAACTCCTGCCGCTCACCGACTTGTTCCTGCTCGATTTGAAGCACATCGACGATGACGTGCACAGGGCGCTCACAGGCGTATCGAATGCGAGTGCGCTCGCGCTTGCGCAGTTTCTGGCGGAGCGCGGTAAGCGGATGTGGATTCGCCATGTGCTTGTACCGGGATGGACGGCGGGGGAGGATGATCTCCGCCGTCTCTCGGACTTTATCGCAAGTCTAAAGACGGTTGATCGCGTGGAGGTGCTGCCCTATCACGCGATGGCGCTCCACAAGTATGAGGAACTGCGTCTGCCGTATCGGCTCGGGGACATGCCCGCGCCGACGGCGGAGGAGATTGCCCGCGCGGAGGAGATCCTGCGCGTGGGGGAGTATACGGGATATTTGAGGTAAACGAAAGGAGCGGTACTGCATGGCGCAGCACCGCTCCTTTTGAATGCACACATCTGTTTTTTATTTTGAAACTTATGTTATACTATCGATGTTGCCGCCTCCTATAATGGCACTGAAAGGAGGTGTGACTATGGATCTTACGACTTCATTCATCAGCTCTGTCGTGCAGGTGTGGTTGCTTACTACATTTGCAAATGGCTAGACGGAGAATGATCGGCAACTAGCCTAGGGTTTCAACCTCTTTCCCTGTCCCAAATAAGAGAACCCCCGCAACTGCTACTTGCGGGGGTTTTTGTGTAATACCGTGACTATGGATTACACCACTTCATTCGCTCTGCTTGTATTATAACATCGTGCTTATGGTATTGCAAGGCTATTTTCGGCACAGCCGTATCAGGGCATCCTCCAACAATTCATCGCCCGCCTGTCCCGTTTTCAGCAGATAGTCCGCATCGGCGAGGGCGAGGACGGCGCGCTCAAGTGTCGCCTCGGAGAATGCCTTTGCATGTCCTCCGAGCTTCTCCGCGATAAAGGGGTGGAGCCCCATGATCTTGCCGAGCCCCTTCGGCGGTGTGCCGCGCATCAGCAGACGTTTCGCCTGCCAGAGCTGGCGGACGTGGCGCACGAGGAGTGCAAGGAGTACGGTGAAGTGTACGCCGTCTGCGCGGCAGCGTGCAAGAAGATCAAGCGAGCGGCGCACATCGCGTGCGCTCACGGCATCCATCAGCGCAAATACGGACACCTCGGGCATCTCGGAGAATGCCGCACGCAGGTCTGCCTCGGTGAATTCGGGATTGTCCGTGTAGAGCAGCAGTTTTTCGAGCTGGCGATCCAGAAACTCGAGCGAGATTGTCGGCATCATGCCTACGACGTTCAGAAAGAATGCGCGCGCCTCCCGTTGCATAGAGCGTTCCAGTTCGCGCAGCCTTCCGTTCAGCCAGTTCTCCACCGTCCACGGGCGCACGGGTTCGCTCTCCAAGATGCGCCCGTGGTTTTCGACCGTCTGATAGATCTTCCTGCGCTTGTCGGGTTTTGCCGTCAGTGTAAAGATGACATACGAGGTCGGCGGGAGGTCGGTGAGCAGCGGGATCAAGCGCTCCGTGCCTCCATCCTTCGGCGCGGGGGTGTCCTCCGCCTCGTCCTTCTTTTTCGATGCGCGGAAGATTGTCGCCTCATGCACGAGGACAACAATCTTGTCCGTGAAGAACGGTGCTGTTTCGAGTGCCTCCATCAACGCATCAACGGGCGGCATCTCCTCGTAGCGGATGAGTGCGTCGGCACGATCCTCGGTGTCCGGCAGGAGGCGGCGCAGAATCGCCTCCTCCGCACGCCGCACATAGTAGCTCTCCTCGCCGGCGAGCAGGAAGACGTGCGGCAGCTCGCCCTTAGCGAACGATGCCATGAACTCTGCGTAGTTCATCGGCGGTAACGTGCCATCTCCGCGCCCACGGTGGTCGGCTCCGTGTGCCCCGAGTAGAGCACGGTCTCGGGCGGCAGGGTAAAGACCTCGCGTGCGATGCTGTCCCAGAGCGTCTGTTCATCACCGCCCGGGAAGTCCGTGCGGCCGACACTCGCGCAGAAGATCGTATCGCCGACGAAGGCGACACCGTCCCGCGCACTGTAGAAGATGCAGGAGTCTGTCGTATGCCCCGGTGTGCAGCGCACCTCCAGAGCAACGTCGGGATTTGCCGCAAGCGTGATGACCTCGCGGTCGGCAAAGGTTGTCACGTCCGAGAGCGTTACACTGCCGCCGCCCCAGAGCGAGAGATTCCAACGCGGATCACTGTAGTAGCGCGGGCTGTCCTCGGCGGCATAGATGGGCGCACCTGTGCGCGTTGAGAACTCTGCCGCGCCGCCGATGTGGTCGAAGTGGCAGTGTGTGAGCAGCAGCCGCTCGATTGTCCAGCCGTGCTTCTCAGCATAGGCGGCAAGGCGTGCGCCCTCGGCGCCCGCGTCGATGAGGAAACCGTGCTGTGTCGTATCGTCGATGTAGAAATAGGAATTTGTCGGGATCATGTCGCCGACGGTCATACATTCGATCATGCGGATTCTCCTGTCTTAAGGAAGCACTGACAAATTCAGCACCGCCGTCTTAGCACATCTTTTTCGCCCTGTCTGTGTCGACAAATCCTCCACATAGCGGACGGCTATGCGTCCGGTTTGTCTCCTTGACAGGACAAAAAATCTGCACCAATACGACGGACTTCATTTTATCAGCGATTCCTTTATCGGAAAGAGCAGCTGGAGGATGTGGATGCCTGTCTTGCCGCACGCGTCGATGCCGTCGCGGCAGTATTTGCACGAGCAGACTGCCTTCTCTGCGGGCAGTTTCTGTGCGTGCCGTTGGAAGTAGGCATGCTGCTCCTCCTCCGTCATGGGGGTGAACATCGGGGAATTGCCGTTCTCGTAGCGGCGCGGGATGAGCTTCGCGTTGCCCGGGAAGCAGGGGGCGAGCAGGGCATGCCCGTGGAAGCGGGTCTTGTCGAAATTCTCCTCCTGTTCGATGATCGTCACGTTCATCTTGCGCAGGAGGGAGCGGATCGCCTCCTGCATCCCGCGCCGCTCCACTGCCGCCCAGCAGTCCTGTACGGTCATGCGCTCGCCGCCGTAGTCGGGGAAGGGGAAATCCGCGTCGCGGTCAATCAGCTCCCAGACGTAGGTGAACGCGCCCGCCTTGGAGCTCTCCTCGACGATATTCGCGCAGTTGTTGCATAGGACGATTGCGTGATCCTCGGGGGTCAGCTGCGGGTGGTGCGGGCGGCAGCAGCCTGCGGTCGTGACACCGTGTCGCTCCTCAAGGTAGTGGCGCACCGCCGCACTCTCGGCAGGGAAGTCCGCCTGAACCTTGCAGCTCGGATAAAAGATGATTGCCATAGATATACTCTCCTAAAATCGTAAGGACTCAAAATTTGAGTCCTATGGGAATTGTTGCGAAAAATGCGGACGGCAATGCTCCTAAGCAAACCCTAGTGGAGCACGCAGTCAGTAATCTTAGTGGATGTTGTGCGTGATTACTTGCTCCACTCGTAGGCGCGGCGCGGGTCGCCGCTTTTGAGATAAATGATGCCGCAGTAAATAAAGCCGCTTTGCGTCAGACAGTTCTGCATGGGGAGGTTGTCCGCGTGGGTGTCGGCGCGCAGGTGCTCATACTGCGCGCGTGCGAAGGCGAGAATGGTGCGGAATGTACCGCGCTCCGTCCCGTCGCTGCCCGCACGGTGAATCGTGGCATAGGGGGAGTCGTCGCGCCATGCCCCCTCGATGTGTGCATACGTCGGGTCGTCGCCGGGAATGAGCGCAAAGACGGCATGGAGATGTCCTGCCTCGTTTTCCAGTACATAGCTCACACCGTGCATGATGTCCGCGCGTACAATCTCCTCCGACGGATAGCCGCCGCTCCACTGCGTCAGATTGCCCGTGCGGCGCATAAAGGCCCGTGCCGCATCGTAGATGCGCAGAATCGCGGGCACATCCTGCACAGCTGCGTGTCGTATCATCGTCATCCCTCCGTTACTGCTATTTTACACGATGGACACGCATTTTGAAAGAAGCGTTTGCGGCGGTGAGAAAATAATGCTATACTAAAGCACGTTTTTTGGAATGGGGAGGGATGGCCGTGAGTTCGTGGCTGATCTACGCGCTGCTCTCGGCACTGTGCGCGGCATTTGTGTCCATCTTCGGCAAGGTGGGCCTCACGGGGCTGGACAGCAGCGCTGCGACGGCGGTGCGTGCAGCGATCATGGCATTGTTCCTCATAGGCGTGGTTGTCGCCGAGGGGCATACCGCCGACCTGCCGCAGGTGTTTGCCAACAAGAAAGCGCTTGCCTTCGTCGCACTCAGCGGCATCGCGGGGGCGCTTTCGTGGCTCTTCTACTTTATGGCGCTCAAGGAGGGCGAGGTCACACAGGTCGCACCGATCGACAAGCTGAGTGTCGTCTTTGCCGTTGTTCTCGCCGTTGTGATCTTTGGTGAAAAGGTCAGCCTCGCGCATGGAATCGCGATCGCGATGATTGCAGCGGGCGGATTGCTCCTGGCGATTTTCCCCTGATATGGAATCCCCCCCGCACATCTATTGTCGATGTACGGGGGGGGGTTACTCGTCGTTTTCGTGAATTTTCTTATCGGCCCGCACAAGGAGGTCGGCAATTTCGCCGGTACGGTCTACGGGGATCCAGACAGATGCCTTGGGCTTCCACTGATCCTGCACCCGTTTTCGGTAGAACGGAGTGATGGCGGTGTACCGACGTCCGCGTGAGCGGAGGATGGAGACGCGCATCGCCTGCGTCTGTGAGATCTCAAGCATGCCGATTTCGACGGTGGCGTCGATATTCAGAGCAAGCTCTTTTGTTTCCTTTACTTTTTCTGCTCGTGTCGTCTTTGCTGCCATAGTTGATTCCTCCCAACAACATCTTCCTCATCAGAATCATACCATCTTTTTATCCATATGCCAAGATATTCTAACAAAATCCCCCGCACAAGAAAAATTTGCGTTGCTTGTGCGGGGGATTGGTCTATTCGTCTGCGTACAAGAGTGTCAGCGTACCGGTGGCACGCGTGGCGGCGAGATCGATGACGCGCTGGTTGCGCGAGCCGCGGAAATGGAGGGTGAGATCGCGCTCCTCGGCACGGTAGTCACCGTCGACAAGAACGTCGAGTTCGTCGAGCAGGGCGTCCACGGCCGGATTTTTCTGTGCGCGCAGCTCCTCGAGGGTGTAGCCTGTATAGCTCCATACATCGAGCCCCCGCGCGTGTGCGCCGCGTGCGAGCGGGAGCAGTGCCTCCGGCTGCAGAAAGGGCTCACCGCCGCTGAGGGTGAGCCCTGTGAGGAGCGGATTCTCGTCGATCTCCGCGAGCACCTTTCCGACGGTCGTCATGCGTCCGCCGACGAGCGGCTGCGTGTCCGGATTGTGACAGCCAGGGCAACGGCGCGGGCAGCCCTGTGTAAAGACCGTCAGACGGATGCCCTCACCGTCCACGATGGAGTCGTGCGCGATTCCCGAGATGTGAATCTCAGTGGAGTCCGTGCTTGACACGCTCGTGTTCCTCGGCCTGCTTGGCGTTGTTCCAGCGATCCGTGGTACCGACGAGGTAGCCCGTGATGCGGCGGACGCGCTCGAACTTCGGCTGACGCATCTCATAGCCGAGGGTGACACGGCCGTCATCCGTTCCCGTAATGGAGAGGCGGTCGAGCTTCTCATGGGTCTGGCCCTCGATGTACGCAATGTAATTCTCCACCTCATGCGGGGTAATGTCCGAGAGGCCATTTACGGTGACGTTGATATCGTTGACGATCATTCTGCATTCTCCTTTTTCGCACGCTCTTGCGGCGTGTTTCTTCTCTGCGGCGATGCATCGCCGTTTCGTGAGGATTATACAACATCTTGTGGGTGCTCGTCAATAGGAAATCTATATCTAGTTGTTTGTTCACAGACTTATCCACAGGGATTTTTTGGAAATAGAGCTGCATTGCGGGCAAAACAGCGATAAAAAAGGCTCGACAAGCACAGAGACAGACATAAAGTTATCCACAGTTTCCCTAGGGGGAAACTGTGGATTTTGTGGATAATAGTGGGCGAATACAAGGCCTTGGGCGTGGTTATTTCTGCTCGGTTTCGGATGCCTCCTCCTGTATGATGGTGCGGATGGGGAAGGGGATGTCGATGCCCTCGGTGCGGTAGCGGTCGGTGAGCGCTTTGATGAACTCGTGTTTGATGATGCCCTGATTGTCGAACATGCTCGACGGCAGGATGACGACGAAGTTGATGGAGGAGTCGCCGAAGTCCGTGTAGCGCACGAGCGGCTCTGCGTTCGGATTGTCGTCCACGCGTGCGAGCACTTCCTTCGCCGTCTCGATGGTGACGCGCTCAACGGTAGCGAGGTCGCTGTCATACGCGACGCCGACGGGGACGCTGACATTGATGTTCTGCGTGGGCAGGCTGTAATTCGTGATGTTCGCGCCCGCGATGGTCTTGTTCGGGATGACGATGGTGTTGCTCGCACCGAGCGGGATGATGGTGGTAAAGCGCCATGTGATGTCCGTGACGCGTCCCTCCTCGCCCGAGCCGAGTTTGATGTACTCGCCGATGCGCAGCTGTTTTGAGAGGATGAGATGAAGCCCCGCGAAGATGTTGGCAAGCGTTTCCTGCAGCGCAAGCGCCACGGCCATACCGCCGACACCTGCCGCTGTGAGGAGCGGCGCGATGGAGATGCCGTAGTACTGGAGAATGACGAGCAGTCCCATGGCGTAGATGACGCCGATGAGGATGCTGTTGAGGAGCGTCGTCTTCGGGAGATTTCGGCCCGAGCGCTCAAAGTACATGGTGACGACACCGTCGACGGTACGCGCGAGGACGCGCGTGATGGAGAATACGTTGCTGGTAAAGAGGAGATAGGAGAGCAGCTTTGTGAGTGTCGGGGAGATCTCTACGGCATCGATTGCCCAATAGAGGCCGATGATGAAACTGAAGAAGATGGGAACGCCCTGCATGGAGCGAATGAGGACATATTTCCATGTACTCTCCTCCACCGCGAGATGATGACCGATGTAACGGCGGATGAGCCGATCGGCGATGATGCCCGCCGCGAGGGCGGCGAGGACAATGCAGGACGGGACCAGGAGCAGGTCGACGAGGTTGTCGGCACTGAGCGTGTGAGAGAATATGGTCAAGGGGATTCTCCTTTCAAAAATTATTTTCGTGCGCCTTGACGGTGAGGAATTCCTCATGGGATGCAAAGAGTTGCATCGCTCCGCCCGTGCTCGTGATCGGGACAGCGAGAACCGGCGCGGGCGGAACAGTGGCCCCATGATCGTGCTGCGGCGGGTCAACGATGGATACGGCGCAGTCCCTTGCACGCATGCGCGAGGAGAAATGGCCGTTGATGACGTTGAAGAGCTCGCCGACGGCATCGACGGCGAGTTCGTCCATGCCGTCGAGTGAGACACCGCTGTAGCCGCTTGCCAGTGCGTAGAACGCATCGACAGAGGCGGACAGGGCGACGAACAGGGGCCTGCCGTCCACATCGAGATGCTGTGATATCGTGATGTAGGCGGCGTCGCATTCCTCTGTGCCGACTGCAGCCGTTATATGCGCGAAGTCGGTGAGCCCCGTGAGAAACGTGCCGACATAAGCTTTGAAAAAGTCGTTCATTGCTCCTCCACGTACTGCCTCATCTTGCAGAGTGCCGCCGTGATCTCGTCATCGGCATAGGGCTTTTGGATGAACATGAGCGCACCGTTTTCGTTGGCGTACGCGATGTTTTCTGCGGATGCCGCCGTTGAAAGCATGACGACAGGGAGCGCCGGATGCGTCTCACGCAGACGACGCAGAACTTCGCAGCCGTCCAACTTCGGGAGGATGATGTCGAGGAAGACGGCATCGGGGGATTTGTCTGCAATGCGCCGCAGGGCCTCTTCGCCGTCACGTGCTTCGATCACCGTATGTCCGCGGTCAAAGAGTTCCGCTTTGAGCTTGATGCGCACCAGGCGCGAGTCATCAACGATGAGTATCTTCATGTTGAACCTCCTTTGACGGAAGCGCCGCTGCACCAAAGGAAAACGGCAGCAGTTCGGAAGGGGTGAGGACGCGTACCGCACCGCTGACATTTGCCAGAATTATCCGCTTCAGCGGAAACTCCATGAGCATCTGGCGACACATACCGCAGGGGGCGCACGGTTCGGGACTGTCCGCAATGACCGCAAGCGCCTCGAATTCCCGCTCACCCGCAGTGACGGCGGCGGCGATGGCCGCTCGTTCGGCACAGATGCCGACGGGGTAGGAGGCGTTCTCTGCGTTGACCCCGCCGTAGACCCTGCCGCTCCGAGCGAGGAGGGCGGCGCCGACGGCAAAGCCGGAGTAGGGCGCATAGGCATGGCTGCGGTATTCTGCCGCGTGTGCGACGAGTTCCTTATCGTTCATGCCAGCCCTCCGCATCGATATAGCCGTAGATGAGCTTTGCAGGAGCGGGCGGCTCTTTGCCGATCGCGAACGCCGCGCGGAAACGCTCTGCGCCTGCCGTGAGCCGATCCTCACTGCCCGCATAGAGGGTGGCAAGGGGGTCGCCTATGCTGACCGCATCGCCCGTTTTTTTGTGGAGAACAATGCCCGCCGCATGGTCGATGGTGCTGCCCTTCTCGGCGCGTCCCGCACCGAGAAGGACGGCAGCGCGTCCAACGGTCTCGGCATCGAGCCGTGTGAGATAGCCCGTCGTATCTGCCGTTACGGTGCGATGTGCGTGTGCCGGTGGGAAGTTCGCCGGATTGTCCAAGACGGCAACATCACCGCCCTGTGCCGCCGTCATGCGGCACAGGGCATCGAATGCAGCGCCGCTGCGGATGGCTTCCTCCGCGCGTGCATGGCATTCCTCGAACGTACGCGGCGCTGCGAGGTGCAGCATGCCTGCCGCGAGTGCGAGCGAGATGCGGCGGAGGTCGTCGGGACCGGCGCCGCGCAGAACGCTGACCGCCTCTGCAACTTCGAGACTGTTGCCGACGGCGTTGCCGAGCGGTGCGTCCATATTTGTGAGAAGCGCGGCGGTGGGGAAGTGTGCCGCCTGCCCGATTGCAGCCATCATTTCTGCAAGGGCGCGTGCATCTTCGACCGTCTTCATAAATGCGCCGCACCCGACTTTCACATCGAGGAGAACGGCATCCGCGCCCGAGGCAAGCTTTTTGCTCATGATGGAGGAGGCGATCAGCGGGATGCTGTCGACGGTGGCCGTCACATCGCGCAGGGCGTAGAGCAGCTTGTCCGCGCGTGCGAGCGTGCCCGCCTGTGCGATGAGGGAGAGCCCGCAGTCCTTTACGACCGAGATAAATTCCTCCTGCGTGAGGTTCGTACGGAATCCGGGGATGGATTCGAGCTTGTCGATGGTGCCGCCCGTATGCCCAAGGCCGCGCCCCGACATCTTCGGTGCCTTGCAGCCGCACGCCGCGACGATGGGGCTGACGATGAGCGTGGTCTTGTCGCCGACCCCGCCCGTCGAGTGTTTGTCGATCTTGTGTCCCGGAATCGCCGAGAGGTCGATACGGTCGCCGGATGCCGCCATGATCTGTGTGAGTGCCGTCGTCTCGGCGACACGCATGCCGCGCAGACAGATCGCCATGAGAAGCGCGGATACTTGGTAGTCGGGAATCTCGCCCGCGACATACCCGCCGATCCAGTAGTCAATCTCTGCGTGCGTAAGCGCGTCACCGCGTTTCTTCTTCGTGATGATGTCGTACATATTCATCGGAGTGCTCCTGATGCAGAAATGGCGGAGAGAATGCTGTGCGAGGCGCATGCACAGCAATAAGCTCCTACCTCAGTATACGCGGCAAAAAACTCTCGCCCTTCGTTGTCATCGGCGCGTCAAAGATGTCTGCGATTGTCGCGCCGATCATGGCAAAGGTCGGGTAGGTACCGAGATTCACGGGTGCAATTTTCTCTCCATAGATGAGCAGCGGTACATACTCGCGCGTGTGATCCGTGCCTGCGGCACCGGGATCGCAGCCGTGGTCCGCTGTAATCATGAGCACGTCGTCTGCATGCATCGCGGGAAGAAAGCCCGCGAGCCAATCGTCGAACTCCTGCATGGCACGTGCATAGCCCGGAATGTCACGGCGGTGTCCGTAGATCATGTCGCCGTCGACGAGGTTGACGAATGCAATCCCCGTAAAGTCCTCCGCGAGGAGTTTCGAGGTCTTTGCTATGCCGTCCGTATTCGATTCGTTTACGCCGAGCGAGCGCGTGAGCCCGCGGCCGCCGAAGATATCAGAGATCTTGCCGACACCGATCACATCACGCCCCGCACGGTTTAGTGCGTCGAGCACGGTGTCGCCCGTCGGATCGAGGGAAAAATCATGGCGGCGCGGCGTGCGCTCATAGTTCGGGTATGTGCCGACAAAGGGGCGCGCGATGATGCGCCCGACCCCGTGCGCCCCCTGCATAATCACACGTGCCTTGCGGCAGTAATCATAGAGGGTGTCCACCGGGACGTGCTCCTCATGTGCTGCGATCTGGAGGACGCTGTCGGCGGAGGTGTAGACGATGAGCGCACCTGTCTCCTCGTGCTCCTGTCCGTAGTCGTGGATGACCGCCGTGCCGGAGTATGGCTTGTTGCAGAGAATCTTCCGCCCGAATGCGGCCTCGAGCTGTGCGATCACATCGGGGGGAAAGCCGTCGGGGTAGGTCGGCATCGGCTCGTTTTTGACGATGCCCGCCATCTCCCAATGCCCGATGGTCGTATCCTTGCCGCGCGAGAGCTCGCGCAGACGTGCGTGTGCGCCGATGGGGGCGGCATCCGGCGTGCCGGTCTGTATGCCGTCGATGTTGTAGAGCCCGAGGCGTGTCAAATTCGCAGCGGGGAAGAGCCCGCTCTCTGTCACCGAGCGGAGCGTGCTGCACGTTGCGGCATCACCGAACTCCGCCGCATCGGGGGCCGCGCCGCAGCCGAAGCTGTCGAGCACAATGAGAAAGACGCGTTTGATTCCGCTGTTTTGCATAATGTTCCCTTCTTTATCTTTACAATTCAAGTCCGGCGCGTTTGCGCGCACGGTATTCGCGATCGAGGATGCCGAGTATGACCAAGTTCTCGTAGACGCCGCGGTGCAGGATCGTCTCTCGGATGAGCGCCTCGCGCACCATGCCCTCGCTCTCATAGAGATGCAGAGCACGCGCATTGTAGTCCTTGCAGTCGAGCCACGCACGGTGTGCGCCCATGTCCTCGAATGCCCATGCCTTGAGGAGCTTCATCGCCTCGTGTCCGTACCCGCATCCCTTCTTTGCGATGATGACGTGCGTCCACTCCTGTTCCTTTGTCTCCAGCCGCAGACCTGTGACGTGGAGATAGCCGACGCGCTCCCCGCCGTGTTCCTCGACGATGAGATCCATCGATGCCTGCGCCTGCGTGACGGTGCGCTCGTGATCCTCACGCGAGAACGGGACAATGTAGTCGCTGTTCTCCTCTGCCGCCTGGAGTGCGCAGATATAGTCGATGTCTGCGATTTCCGCGCGGCGCAGGCGCAGACGCGGCCCTGCTTTCAGAATTTCTGCCATAGGATATCCTTTCGTTTTGAAATCTTTTCCTTATTTTACATTGAATCCGCATGCAAATGCAAGGGAGCGCTCCATGCGAATAATTATAGATTGACGATACGGAACGAACATCTTATAATGGAAAGACAAATAGGGAATGTATGTGAAATGGGGGGCATGGCATGGCTGCACAGAAAAAACCATCGGTACGCGATGTGCTTTGGCGCAAGAAGCGTGCACGCGATCAGCTGCTTGATGCAGTGGGCAAACTCTGTGATGAGGCATGGGCACTGTTTGAAAAGATTGCGGCGGATCGTTCCGCACATACGAAGGATGCCGTTGCCGCAAGGGAACTCACACTGCGCCTGCGCGCGCTCGGCTATCTCATCGAGGGAGAGCACTATATCGACCGCATCGCGTTTGAGCTGCAGACCAAAGATGTCTATATGACCGTGAGCGAGGTGGCGAAATCATATATTTCGGATATGGTTCTGCGCTATCTTGACGGCATTCTCCTCTACGGCAAACAGACCGAATGGGACAATGAGGAGATGCATGCAGCGTATCAGACCGCACTCGAAAAGCCCCTCGAGGAAATACGTGCAGACCTTGTCCCCGCACCGCCGAAGCCGGCGACAGAGAGCGAGACTGCCGCGGCGAATGATTGACAATAACGTTTAGGAGGCTTGCCGTACATGTTCGGTATGTCAATGGATATAGGAATCGACCTTGGCACGGCAAATGTGCTTGTCTACGTCAAGGGCAAGGGGGTCGTTCTCAAGGAGCCCTCCGTGGTTGCGGTGAACCGCGACACAAATCAGGTGCTCGCGATCGGCGAGGAGGCGCGGCAGATGATCGGCCGCACGCCCGGCAACATCGTTGCGATCCGTCCGCTGCGCGACGGTGTCATCGCCGACTACGACATTACGGAGAGTATGCTCCGCTTCTTCATCGAGAAGGTGGTCGGGCGCAGCATTGTCTTTCGTCCGCGCATCATGATCTGCATCCCATCGGGCGTGACAATGGTGGAGCAGCGCGCCGTGCAGGAGGCTGCCGAACAGGCGGGCGCACGGCACATTCAGCTCATCGAGGAACCGCTCGCGGCAGCGATGGGCGCAGGGCTCGATATCGTGGAGGCACAGGGCTCGATGGTCGTCGACATCGGCGGCGGCACGACAGACGTTGCGGTCATCAGTCTCGGCGGCGTTGTAACGAGTGAGAGCATCCGCATTGCCGGTGACGCATTCGACGAGGACTTGATCAACTATATCAAGCGCGAGTTTAATCTGCTCATCGGCGAGCGTACGGCAGAGGAGGTCAAACTGCGTGTCGGTGCGGCATACACGGCCGCACGGCGCGAGCAGATGGATATTCGCGGCCGCGACTTGCTCACGGGACTGCCGAAGAATATCACAATCTCCACAGCGCAGGCCTCCGCCGCCATCGATGGCTCGGTGATGCGCATTGTCGACTGCGTCAAGAAGGTGCTCGAGGAGACCCCGCCGGAACTCGCGGCGGATATCATGGACCGCGGCATCGTGCTGACGGGCGGCGGCGCGCTGCTCTACGGCATGGCGGAGCTCATTCAGCGCGAGACCGGAACGCCGACGCTTGTAGCAGACGAACCGATGACCTGTGTCGTGCTCGGCTGCGGCAAGGCACTCGATATTTTCGATAAATTTGACGGCAAAGCGACAAATACGAGCTTTGGACGAAAAAAATAGAGGAAAAATAAATCGTACAGCGAATTTAATTAAACACAGATGGTTTTCGGAAAAAGAGGGATGAGATATGTGGAGAGGACTTTACATCGCGGCATCGGGCATGATCACGGAGACAAAGCATACGGATATGATCGCGAACAACCTCGCCAATGCGTCGACGACGGGGTTTAAGCGTGACGATATGGCGATCCGCGAGTTTGAGCCGATGCTGCTTCGCCGTATCAACGATCACTCCGCCGATACCGAGGTGACGAGCTTCAAGGGGTTTCGCATCGACGGGAACCGTGCACCGCGCGTTGGCACGCTCGGGCTCGGCTCTGCCGTGGATGAGATTGCGACCGATCACCTGCAGGGCGCAATGCAGACGACGGGCAATACCTACGACTTCGCCATCTCAGGCGAGGGGTATTTCGTCGTCGATACGCCGCAGGGGCCTCGTTATACGCGTGACGGCAGCTTCTACCGATCGAGCAACGGGCAGCTGCAGAACGTGCGCGGACAGGCGGTGCTTTCCTCGCGCGGGCGCCCGATTACAATCCCGGAGGATGCGATTCGCGTGAATGTGTCGAGCGACGGGCGAATTTACGCAAACGGTGCGGAGATCGCTCAGCTCGGATTCGTCCAGTTCGATGCCCCGGATGCGGTCATCAAGCAGGGAGATAACCTCTATCGTCCGCAGGAGGGCGCACAGCCCCAGCAGGCGACAGGCGTGATCGAGCAGGGGATGCTCGAGATGTCGAATACGAGCGTTGTCACGGAGATGGTCGAACTCATCAACAACTACCGCGTGTACGAAGCCGGGTCCAAGGCGGTGCAGACGCAGGACAGCCTGCTCGACAAGGCCGTCAATGATCTTGGACGGACGAGTTAAAAATATTTAAGAAAGAACCTGATTCAACCGATATAATAATATGAACTGACAAAATTTCCTTGGAGGGGGATATCGACTATGATGCGAGCACTCTGGTCTGCAGCGTCCGGTATGAAGGCGCAGCAGGTACACATGGATGTCGTTGCGCACAACATTGCGAACGTCAATACCTATGGCGGAAAGAAGGTGCGTGCGGAGTTCCAAGACCTCGTCTATCAGACGCTCCGTGAGGCAGGAGCCCAGAACGGCGCAGACTCGCAGTATCCGACGGCGCTCCAGATCGGTCTCGGCACGCGTGTCGCGGCAACGCAGCGCGTCTTTACACAGGGGGCGCTCCAGACGACGGACAACCCGACCGACATTGGCATTCAGGGCGAGGGATTCTTCCGCGTCACAATGCCCGATGGGTCGACGGCGTATACGCGTGACGGCACGTGGAAGCTCGACAGCGACCGCCGTATGGTGACGACGGATGGCTACCTGCTCGCCGACGGCATTACGATCGGACAGAACGCACCGTCGGACTCCATCACGATCTCCGGCGACGGACGCGTCTCCTACCGTGAGGCAGGACAGACGCAGCAGCAGGAGGCGGGGCAGATCACGCTCGCACGCTTCGTCAATCCGGCAGGACTTACCTCCATCGGCAAGAATCTCTTCGTCGTCTCCGATGCCTCGGGCGAGGCGATTGAATCGAACCCCGGCGTCGACGGCGCGGGCACGCTTGCGCAGGGAACGCTTGAGATGAGCAATGTGCAGATCGTTGAGGAAATGGTCGAGATGATCGTCTCCCAGCGTGCGTACGAGTCCAACTCCAAGGCGATCACGACATCGGATTCGATGCTCGAGATCGCGAACTCGCTCAAGCGTTGAGCATTCAAAGCCGTACGATTACAGCCATTCTATGCCTATGGAGTGGCTTATTCGCTTTTTTGTGGGCGGGCAGTGCTTTTGCTGCCGGCACGAATGGGGCACAGGGCGACCGATTTCCGACCGTCCTCTCCTCGGCGCAGCTCTCGGAGCTTGCCGTACAAAAGATCGAAGAAAAGCTCTCCGATATGGGCGAGACTCGGCGGCATGAACTGCATCTTCAGCGTGCGGCATCGACGATGCATCTCCCTGCGGGCGAGGTGACGGCAGTGGTCGAGTTCCCCCGCGGACTGCCCTATGGACGGGAATTTCCCGCTGTTTTCGCAGTCTATGTGGACGGCGTGCTTCATCGGCGTGCATCCAGTTACTATCGGCTGACGGTCTATGACCGCGTGCTTGTGGCAATGACGGATATACGTGCAGAGGAGGCGATCTCCTCCGCAAATGCGCGTGTGGAGGAGCGGGCGGTAGATACGCTGCCCGAGGTGACCATTACGGATTTTGCACGTCTGGACGGACGTGTTGCGGGCCGTTATATTCGAAAGGATACGACGCTTACCCCGTCGTTGCTGGCGATGCCGCTCGTCATTCGTGCGGGCAATCCCGTGGAACTGATCCTGGATGTAAATGGCATCGTCATCCGCGCGGAGGGGGCAGCAGTTGAGAGCGGGCGCATCGGCTACACAATCCGCGTGCGGAATGTGAGCTCCGGCAAAATCCTGCGCGGCAAGGTGCTGGATGAGCATACGGTGAAGATCATCGGATGAAAATTTCCATAAGGAGTTCGATATGAGTAAACAAAAATGGCTTGCAGGGATGCTGGCGGCCGTCGTGTGCACGGCGAGCCTCGCTCCTGTCGTCTCGGCAGAATCCCTGTGGAACAATCCGAACGGGCACCCGACGAAGAACCTGTTTGCCGATCATCGTGCGACGGGCATAGGGGATATCGTTACCATCGTCATCAGCGAGACGACGACGACCTCTGCCACGCGCAGCTCTGCGAACGAGAAGAGCGGGTCGGTGAGCCTCGGGACAGGCATCGGCATCTTTGACTTTCTGCAGGCGGCCTCGGCAAGCGGTTCGGACAAATTCAGCGCAAAGGGATCTACGTCCGCCTCCAACCGCGTTGCGGGCAACGTTACGGTGACGGTTGTCGATGTCCTGCCAAACGGCAATTTTATCCTCGAAGGGACGCAGTCCATCTGGCAGAACAAAAACGAGCATAAGATTGTCTTCCGCGGCACCTGCCGCCCCGAGGACATCTCGAGTGCGAACACGATCCTCTCCACGCGCGTGGCGGATGCAACCGTGCGCTTTGATGGCAAGGGACCTCTGAACGCAAAGCAGCGGCAGGGCATCCTGACACAGATCTTCAACATTCTGTTCTGACGGGAGGCGCTTTCTATGAAGAAAACAGGCATCCTTCTGCTCCTCCTCGCCCTTGTGCTCGGCGCATTGCCGGGGACGGCGGCGGCAGATTCCGCCGTGACGCGGATCAAGGACATCTCAAAGGTGCAGGGCGTACGTTCGAACCAACTCATGGGGTATGGCCTCGTTGTGGGCCTCGACGGAACGGGCGACGGCTCAAGCTCGGGCGAGACGGTGCAGTCCATTGCGAATATGCTCACGAGCTATGGGATCACGGTCAACACCAGCTCCATCAAGCTCAAGAATGTCGCAGCAGTCATGGTGACGGCGACGCTGCCGCCCTTCGTGCGTGAGGGGGACAGCCTCGACGTGACGGTTTCCTCGATCGGTGACGCGAAGAGCCTGCGCGGGGGCACGCTGCTGCAGACACCGCTCCGCGCCGGAAATGGCGAGGTCTATGTCGTTGCACAGGGCGGTGTCTCTACGGGCGGCTTTACGGCAGGAAGCGGCGGAAGCAGCACGTCAAAGGCATTCCCGACCGTTGGCATTGCCGTCAATGGCGGCATTGTTGAGCGCACGGTGGAGGATGACGGCATCGGCGCGAACGGCCAGATTTCGCTGTCGCTTGCGCGTCCTGATTTTACAACTGCTTCGCGCGTGGCGGGGGCCATCAATGCGCAGTACGGGAGTATTGCACAGGCGAGCAATCCCGGCCGCGTGGATGTGGCGATCCCGTCTTACTTCCGCGGCAATGTAGTCGGCTTTGTTGCCTCGATTGAAGATCTGCCCATTCGGCCGGACAATATGGCGCGCGTTGTTGTGAACGAGCGCACGGGAACGATCATCATGGGCGGTGATGTCTCGGTGGATGCCGTGGCCATCACGCAGGGCGGCCTCACCATCCGCATCCAGTCGAATGCAGATGTCTCCCAGCCGGGGCCGTTCAGCTACGGCAATACGGTGGTGACGGATGACCCGAATGTCGAGGTAACGGATGCGAAGGGAAGTACGATCGTTCTTCCGGCAACGACGAATATCAGCGATATCGTGGGGGCACTTAATACGGTGGGAGCTACCCCGCGCGATACGATCTCAATCTTGCAGGCGATGAAGGCGGCAGGAGCGCTGCACGCCGAACTCGATATTGTGTAAGGAGCAGCGTATGACGATACAGCCGATCAACGACAGCGCTCTCATGGGCGGTGCCGTACAGACATCCTACGATGCAGCGCGAATGAACGCCGAGAGCAAATCCTTTCAGGCGACGCTCGATGAGCTTCAGCGCAAAGCGGTGAGCCCGTCAGACGATGCCGCGGGCTATGTTCCGAAGAATAAGATGACGGCAGAGGAACGTGAGGCGCAGAAACTGCGCGAGGCATGCCAAGGGTTTGAGGCGATGTTCCTCAGTATGATGTACAAGCAGATGCGTGCGACGGTGCCCGAGAGTGAACTGTTCGGGAAGAAGTCCAATGCAATTCAGATCTTTGAGGACATGCGCGATACAGAACTGATGAATTCCGTGGCAAAGGGCGGCGGCATTGGGATCGCGGATATGATGTATAAGCAGTTGACCATCAAGACACGGTGAGAGACAATACGGATTTACGAGGGGAGGCTGCCCGTGCAGCCCCCTTTTTCTATTGCACTGATTGTTTGCTTAGTTTGGAGTGTTTATGCGTATTTTGAAGAAAATTATGGTACTTGCAGCGGCCTTGCTGCTGACGGCATCGTCCTATGCATGGGCAGCGGGACTAAACGACCTGCGTACATCGAGTACGGCGGAGCGCGACCGCCTCGTCTTTGACTTTACGGAGATGCCCGTCTATCATGTCAGCCTCTCCGAGGACGGGCGTGAGCTGACCTTTGATTTTGCGGATACGGATGTGGGTGCATTTCGACGCAGCGCCGTACGGACGAAGTGCATTGACGCCGTGTCCTATTCCGCACGCGGCAGGCATTTCTACGTCACCGTTACCATGGCGGCGGGGATGGACTATCGGATCGGGAATCTGACCAAGCCGTTCCGCGTATTCCTCGATGTTGCACCCGCAGGGGGCGGGAAACAGCCGCTCGCACAGTTGGAAACGCCGTCTGTGCAGCCCACAAAGCCGTCGGACGCTGGGGAGCAGACGAAAGAGGCTCTGCCTGTTCTGAAGGAAGAGACGATTGCCGCAGGGCTGATGCAGCGCACGTATATCTACGAGGATGCAGACGGGCCGGTGATGGCATACTTCATCGAAGCCGATCCCGCAAAGTACAATGTACGCCCCGCGCTCGCGCGCGGGATCATCCCGGGGCGGCAGACCGTCAGCGGCATTGCACGCGATACCAATGCGGCAGCGGCAATCAATGCCTCCTACTTTGCATCCGACGGTACGATCCTCGGCGTGACGAAGATCGACGGAATGATTGTCGGTACGACGTATTATGACCGCAGTGCATTCGGCGTAATGCCGGACGGCTCCTTTGTTTTCGGACCTGTTTCCTACGATGGGACAGTGAAGATCGATCAGATCACGCTCCCCGTCTCGGGGGTCAATGCCGAGCGCGGGGAGAATGGTCTCATCATTTATAACCGTGCCTACGGCAGATCGACGGGGACAAATCCCTACGGGCTGGAATATGTGATTCGTGAGGGACGTGTGGCGGAGATCAATACCAATGATTCTGCAATTCCGACGGATGGGTATGTCGTTTCCGTTCATGGCACCGCAATGGATGCCTTTGCGGCGGCGGGTACACGCGTCGGCGATCCTGCTGTCCTGATGGAGAATATGGGCGGCATATGGGATTCTGCTGTGCAGATCATCGGCGCGGGGCCGCGCCTCGTCGCGAATGGGGACGTGCATGTGACGGCGGGCGAGGAGCAGTTCCCGGGAGACATCCGTTACGGACGTGCACCGCGCAGTGCCGTCGGTGTGACAAAGACGGGCAAGGTCGTCTTTGCCGTGGTCGATGGACGGCAGTCGCACAGTCATGGGCTGACGCTGACGGAGTTTGCGCAGCTGCTCGTGAAATTTGGCGTGCAGAATGCGATCAATCTCGACGGCGGCGGTTCATCTGCGCTCTATGTGGACGGCGACGTGGTGAATTCCCCCTCGGACGGGACGGAGCGTGCGGTCGGCAGTGCCATCATCCTCCAGAAGCGATCGGTACGTTGATAGATGAGAGGGCTATGAAATAATTTTGACGGTCTCACCGCAATATGATAGAATGTGTAAAGGTTTATACATGGATGAAAAAATCTTGGCGGCGCAAGGATCTGCGCCGATGTAGGTGATACGACGTTGAAGAACGACATTTTTGATGTCATACAGGCGGATCTTGAAGAATTGGAACCGGCACTCGCTGCGGCCATTGTCTCTGAGACCCCGTTCATAACGGATGTAGGAGCACATCTCGTCTCCTCGGGGGGGAAGCGGCTGCGTCCCGCGCTCTTTTTGCTCGCTGCACGTGGAGGTGCGGCGTTTGATCGTGCGCGTGCCATGCCGATTGCCGTTGCCTTGGAGCTGATCCATACCGCCTCCCTCGTGCATGATGATGTCATCGACGAGGCCGATACGCGGCGCGGAGCAGAGACGACGAATGCAAAATGGGGCAATCAGGTCGCTATTTTGAGCGGAGACTATCTCTTTGCACGTGCGTTCAAACTCGTCGCGGAGGAAGGCTACGACTCCTCGATCTATGTTAAGCTGGCACAGCTCGTCTGCACGCTGAGTGAGGGCGAGATTCTTCAGGATCATACGGCCTATCAGAAGCCCGTGAGTGAGGATGCGTACTATGAGCGCATTCGCAAGAAGACGGCGGACTTTCTCGAGATCTGTTGTGAGCTTGGCGGCACCGTCGGAGGCATGGACGCTGCCGATACAGAACGCATGGCACTTTACGGGCATGCGATCGGCATGGCGTTCCAGATCACGGATGACTTGCTTGACTATCGTCAGACATCGGAGGATATCGGGAAGCCGGCAGGACATGACCTGGCACAGGGCTTTGTGACCCTGCCCGTCATCCGCGCTCTCGAGGTGCTCGATGCAGCAGGACGCGCAGAGCTTACGGCGCTGATCACCAATCCGAAGATGACGGAGGCGGAGGTTGCGCGCGCCCTTGAAATCGTACGTACGACGGACGGTCTGGACTACGCGCAGGCACAGGCGGATGCCTATTTGGAGCGTGCGAAGAATGCACTTCCCGATGCGCTTGATGAACGTATTCGTGAGACCTGCCTGATGGCGGCGGATTTTATCGGACGCAGAGAATTTTGATGGAATAAGGAGATATCCATGTTTGGCATTGGTGTACCCGAACTGATCTTGATCCTTGTGGTCGGGCTCATTGTCTTTGGCCCTGGCAAACTCCCCGAGATGGGGCGGTCCCTCGGCAAGGGCATCCGTGAATTCCGCAAGGCATCGAACGCACTGACCGCTGCGATCAATGCCCCCGAGCCGCCGCCTGCACAGCCTGCAGCGGCACCTGCGGCGCAGCCCGCCGCCCAGTCCGCGCAGACGGTACAGGCAACGACGGAGGCATCCGCCGCAGCACCGACCCCCACGGCAATGCCGACCGCAGCTACTGCGGCGGCTGCTGTCGAGGCACACAAGGCGGAGCAGAAGGATGCTGCCGCAGAAGTCAAGACACAATCGTAACGTGTGAGATGTGAGCGCAGTGAAATGCCCCTAAGCGAACCCTAGTGAAGTAATCGAGGAAAGCGTGCGGTATGCCCCGGCGGATTTCTTTCGTTCAAGCGAAGCGCGTTTAAGAAGTCCGCCGGCATTTGAGCATACAAGCACGCGGTCGATTACGCAACGAGGTGTTCGCGTGGGGCTTTACACAAGCGAACAATGGCACCCCATAAATTCGATTTATTTTAGGAGGTTCTTATGTTTGGTCTGGGAGTTCCCGAACTCGTCCTCATCCTTATCATCGGACTGGTTGTCTTTGGTCCTGGTCGTCTGCCCGACATCGGCAAGGCGCTCGGCAAGAGCATCAAAGAGTTCAAGTCCGCCAACAACGAGCCGCAGGACACGCGTGCGGAGATCAACGTCACTGAGGAGTCCAAGCAACTGTCGGAAGCTGAGAAAAAAGAGGCAAAGAGCTGACCCATGGCGGAGGAATCGAAATCCCCTGAGCCGGAGCAGCAGCCTGTCTCCGTGTCTGCGGATGCTCCGCCCGTGACGCCGCTCGCACAGCAGGATGCGGAGAATGCAGCGGCGGACGATGACGGGAGTATGACGCTCATCGCCCATCTGACAGAGCTGCGCTCACGTCTCATCAAGTGTCTGCTTGCCGTTGCCGTTGGCTCGGGTGTCGGCTACTACTTCATCGACGACATTATGCACTATCTGACCGTACCGGTCGGAAAGCTCTACTATATGCAGCCCGCGGAGGCGTTCTTCACCTATATCAAGATCGCTGTTGTCGTGGGCTTTCTTCTCGCGCTGCCCGTGATCTTTTACCATGTGTGGCGGTTCTTCCTCCCCGCACTCACGCCGGCAGAGCGGCTTGTGCTCGGGATCGTTGTGCCCGTCTCGGTCATCCTCTTCTTTCTCGGGCTCGCGTTCTCGTTCTTCCTCGTCTTTCCTGCAGCAATTATGTTCTTCAAGGGGTTCGGCAACGAGGAACTTGAGGCGCTGTTCTCCGTGAACCGCTACTTCGAGTTTGTCATCATGTTCGTGCTGCCGTTCGGCTTCGTCTTTGAGCTGCCGCTTGTCATCACGATCCTCGGCAAGATGGGCATGATCACGTCCACATTTTTGCAGAAGTACGCTCGCATTGTCGTCTTTCTCTCGTTCATCATCGCCGCCGTGATCTCGCCGACCCCCGACGTATTCACGCAGTCGATGATTGCACTGCCGATGATCGTTCTGTACGGTGTCGGCTACGTTATCGTTCGCTTTATACTCAGAAAATAGGAGGGAATATTTTGGCATACAAGGATCTGCGTGAATACATTGCGGTACTCGAGGAGCGGGGGCTTCTCCGCCGCATTGCGGCAGAGGTCGATCCCGAGCTTGAGATCACCGAGATCACGGACCGCATCTCGAAAATGGAGGGAGAGAAGAACGTCGCCCTCCTCTTTGAGAACGTCAAGGGCTCGAAGATGCCCGTTCTCATGAACGCGTTCGGCAGCTACGAGCGCATGGCGCTCGCATTCGGTGTGGAGAAGCTCGACGATATCGCCGATGAACTCACGGAGATCCTCAAGATCCCGCACATCTCGCTCCAGAACAAGATGAACCTTATGACGCTCATCCCGATGGCACGCAAGGCGATCAACTTCCCCAAATACGTGAAGAATGCGCCCTGCCAGGAGGTCATCGAGACAGAGAATCCGAACCTCGACGAGATCCCCATTCTGAAATGCTGGCCGGACGACGGCGGCCCGTTCGTGACGCTGCCGCTCGTCTTTACGAAGAACCCCGCGACGGGCAAGCGCAACGTCGGC
>CAJPQT010000019.1 GCA_905372865.1 uncultured Centipeda sp. | reverse complement strand
TATTTTCCCATCTTCAAGAAGTAAGGACATCAGGCGTGTCACGCGGCTCTCACCACGTTTTTCACCGCGTTTTTCGCCGCGTTTTTCGCCTCTCTTCTCTCCTTCCAACGCGGCAGCCTGCAGCCCTGATCTGTAGTCCATGAGTGCCATCTGCCGGTTGACGTAACGGAGGTAATCGTCCGGGTTGCTCATGAATATCTTCTCTGCTTCCATTGCTTCTCTGATGGCAGGTTCACTCATCGCGATCGCCTCCATTTCTCTGCTGCTTCTTTATGTTTATTATAAAGTTTTCAAGAAGTTACGTCAATAAAAGAAGGGACTGCTGCATGCCCCCCCTATCGACTCGCTGCGCACACCACTCACTGACCTGTCCGAGAAGCAAGGCCGAAGGGTGCAGCTGAGCGGGGAACAGGTCATATGGGAAACCTCCCAAGAACACAAGTCGAAAGGCGAAATGTGATTGGAAGAGGTCGACCGTACAAGTGGTGGAAGGGGCACAAAGAAGAGGCGATGTACGAAGTTTTTAGCTTCGTGCAGCCGCCTCTTCACTGTGCCGTAACCTACAGATCTCCGCTGGGGAGCGCCGAGCTGCCGAGCGTGCGTGTAACGCGATAGACATCCTTGAGCAGGCGCATTTTCGTCATGACCTGTGTGATCTGGTCGATGTTGCTGACGTTGAGCCCGAGGAGGACGGTCGATGTCTTGTTGCGGCGATTCGGCGTTGCGTTGACGGTGTGGATGTTGACCTTCATCTCGGCGGGTACGGCGAGGAGCTCCGCGAGCATGCCGTTGCGGTCGTTGCATATCACCTCGATGCCGACAACATAGTCCTTGTCCAGCCCGATGTCCCAGCTCACCTCGATCACGCGTGTAAGCTCCGTATCATTCAGCACGTTCGGACAATCAGAGCGGTGCACAGAGACACCGCGTCCGCGCGTGATATAGCCTGTGATGGGATCGCCAGGGATCGGGTTGCAGCAGCGTGCGAGACGCACGAGGTAGCCGCCCTCGCCCTCGACGAGGACACCGTGGCTCGCCTTCTTGCGCTTGCCGCGACGCGGTGCTTTGAGCTCTGAGAGCATCTGCGAGACCTCGGGGGGAGTGCTGTCCTTGATGGACTGCTGGTGCAGCTCGATGAGTTTCGTCATGACACCGCGCAGAGTTACGCCGCCGTAGCCAAGCGCAGCGAGCAGATCATCCTCGCTCTGCACGTTGAGCTTCTCCGCAACCTTGCCGAGCCGCCCGCCCGCCGTCAGTTCCTTCGGCGCATAGCCGAGCCGCTTCGCCTCGTCACGGATGAGGTTCATGCCGCGTTCGACGTTCGCCTCACGGTTTTCCTTCTTGAACCATGCACGGATTTTTCCGCGCGTCGCCGAGGAGGCGACCGTGTTCAGCCAGTCAGGGCTCGGGCCATTGCTCGCTTTGTTCGTGACGATGGATACGATGTCGCCGTTCTTGAGCTTGTACTCAAGCGGCACGATCTTCCCGTTGACCTTTGCGCCAACGCAGTGGTGACCGATCTCTGTGTGAATGTGATAGGCAAAGTCGATCGGGTTCGACCCCTTCGGCAGGTCGATGACATCACCGCGCGGAGTAAAGACAAAGACCTCGTCCGAGAATACGTCGAGCTTCAGCGCCTCGAAGAACTCCTTCGGGTCGTCAAACTCTTTCTGCAGGCTCACCATCTGACGCAGCCACGACATCTTCTGGTCATTCTCGTCCGTCGCGCCGATGCTGCGTCCCGCCTCTTTGTATTTCCAATGCGCGGCAACACCGAACTCAGAGACCTGATGCATCGCCTTTGTGCGGATCTGGATTTCAAGCGGGTCGCCGTGCGTCATAACTGTGGTGTGCAGGGACTGATAGCCGTTCGACTTCGGCATGGCGATGTAGTCCTTGAACCTGCCTGGGATCGGCTTCCACATCGCGTGGATGACCCCAAGTACGCCGTAGCAGTCCTTGACCGAGGAGACGAGCACGCGCACGGCGGAGAGGTCATAGATCTCATTGACGCTCTTGTTGTCTCGCTTCATCTTGCGATAGATGCTGTAAAAGTGCTTTGCGCGGCCCTTGATCTCCGCCTCAATCCCAGCTGCCTCAAGCTTCTCGCGAATCTGCAGGATCGCGTCCCGTATGAACTCCTGCCGCTCCTTACGCTTGTGCTTGACCTCCTCGACGAGTGCGTAGTACGCCTCGGGTTCGAGGTAGCGCAGACAGAGATCCTCGAGCTCCACTTTGATGCTGGAGATACCGAGACGGTTGGCGAGCGGCGCATAGACTTCGAGGGTCTCCTTCGCAATGCGCCGGCGTTTATCCTCGCGCATGTACTTGAGTGTACGCATATTGTGGAGACGATCCGCCAGTTTGATCATGATGACGCGGATGTCCTTTGCCATTGCGAGGAACATCTTGCGATAGTTTTCGAGTTTGACATCCTCCTTGGACATATACTCGATGCGTCCGAGCTTCGTCACACCGTCAATGAGCTCCATGACGTTCTTGCCGAACATGGACTCCATCTCTTCGAGCGTCGCACAGGTATCCTCCACGACATCGTGCAGGAGCGCAGCACAGATGGTCTCATCATCGAGATGAAGCCCCGTGAGGATGTAGGCGACGTTGAGCGGATGGATGATGTAGGCTTCGCCCGAGATGCGCACCTGTCCGTTGTGGGCCTTCTCCGCGCAGGCATACGCCTTTCTGATCTTTTCGAGATCTGCATCCGCCTGATAGGAGCGCACCTTCTCTAAAATCATGTCGATGGTGACCGCTCTCTGCACATCATCTGACATCTACATATCCCCCTTTCTTTCCTCATGCTGACGAAATGTCGGCGCATTCATGAGTTCCACCTTGCCCGCCGGCGGAATGAATTGGAAGCCCCCCTCTGACAGCGGTGCAATCAGTGCAAGCTCACAGAAGATACGAAGTGCACATTCCATTGTATAGCGTGATACATGCCCCATCTCACGCGAAAAACGTCGTGTGAGCGCGAGCTCTCCGTACGGGATCCGATCATCTCTGTCACGCAGCCCGCTGAGAAATGTATAGATTGCTTTCAGGATATCGCGTGTCGGAAAGATGCGCTCATGTGCGGCCGGCATGATGGAATCCACCATGCACTGTACAGAACGCATCCCCTGCCACTCGTTGATGCTCGGCGTATAGGCGAGATCACTCGCTTCCTCCGTTATGATGCCCGCGAGCTCCCCATAGTTCCAGTAGAGCGCCGCCACGCGTTTATCCCGCGTACCGACCTCGATGCGCAGGTGTTTTCCATCTGCGCCAATCGCGGCGGCCGACTGCGGGCGGAGATCACGAACGCCAAATACGGGGCGCGGATTCCCCATCCCATACGGCTCGAGGAGGGCAAGCTCCTCCACCATCGCAAGTGTCCAGTCTGCAGGAGCAACGATTGCTTCAATGGAGATCTTCGGCGTAAAGTCCTCCATCGCCAAAGATTCTTTAACATAGTTCGCGAACGCACGGCGAAAATCCTCCACACGGTCACGCGCAAGCGTCAGCCCCGCCGCCATCTCGTGCCCGCCGAACTGGATGAGCGTATCCCCACACGCCGCGAGGGCCTCGTACATAGGAAGCCCCACGATGCTGCGGCACGATCCCTTGTATACATCGCCCTGTCGCGTGAGCACGATACTCGGGCGGTAGTATTTTTCGACAAGACGCGAGGCGACAATGCCGATCACGCCGGAGTTCCAGTCCTCCCCCGCGACGACGATCGCAGGTACGTCGGGCGTAAAATCCGTGAGCAGCATCTCTGCCTCCGCGAGAATCGCCTGTTCCAGATCACGGCGTTCCGTGTTGAGCGCATTCAGCTCGCCTGCAATGCGTGCTGCCTCACGCACGTCCTCGGCAATGAGCAGTTCCACGCCGCTGCGTGCCGTCTCGATACGCCCTGCCGCATTGAGACGCGGTGCCAGCTGAAACCCTACCGCCCCCGTATGGATCGCCTTGCCTGCGAGCCCTGCGACCTCGATCAGCGCCGCAATCCCCGCACAGGGATGCGTCGACATGTGTTCCAGACCCATTTGGACGATCTTGCGGTTCTCTCCGGTAAGCGGTACGAGGTCAGCAATTGTCCCAAGGGCAGCGATATCGAGATCATCGGCATAAGGCCGCTGTTCTGCCATCTGCCAAAGCGCCTGTACAAGCTTGAACGCAACGCCGACCCCTGCAAGGTCCTTAAACGGATAGGTGCAGTCCGCACGATGCGGATTGATCACGGCATAGGCGGGCGGGAGCGTGCTCCCCGGGAGATGATGATCGGTGATGATGATGTCCATCCCCTCATCCATCTCCGCAACCGTCTGTACGGACGCGATGCCGCAGTCCACCGTGACGAGGAGATTACACCCCTCCGCTGCAATCTGCTGCAGTGCCGCACCGTTGATCCCGTATCCCTCCGTAAAACGGTTCGGGATGTAGTAGGAGACCGTACCGCCGAGCGCACGGATATTCTTCATCAGAAGCGTGGTCGAGGTCATACCGTCTACATCATAGTCTCCGTAGACAACAATCTGCTCTCCGCCGCGAATCGCACGCATGATCCGCTCGGCCGCCTGCTCCATATCCCTCATCAGAAAGGGATCGTGGAACGGCTCATTCTCCGGATGGAGAAATGCCTGTGCCGCCTCCGCCGTTTTTATCCCGCGATGCCACAGAATCTGTCCGATGATCGGCGCAGTCCCGAGTGCGTGTGCGAGTGCATTTCCCTCCGCAGTCTCCTCGTGCATAATCCATTCTTTCAGCATAGTCTCCCCCCTTCCAATAGGAAAAGAGCCTGTCATGGGACAGGCTCTTTTCTTTACCCCTCCACCGCTGCGGGTTTTGCGGCAGGCCGCCGCTCCGTGCGGTTACGCAGCTCGATCCAGAGCTGGCTCGCAATGAAGATGGAAGAGTAGCAGCCGCTCGCAAAGCCGACGAGAAGCGCGAACGCAAAGTCCTTCGTCGTCTCTCCGCCGAACCAATAGAGCGCGAATGTCGTGAACAGAACCGTGAACACCGTATAGAGCGAGCGTGTCAGCGTCTGATAGACGGAGGTGTTGACAAGCTCGTTCACATCCCCGCCGCGGCGGAAATGCAGTTTCAGATTCTCACGGATGCGGTCAAAGATGACGATGGTATCGTTGATCGAATACCCGACAATCGTGAGCAGCGCCGCGATAAACGATGAATCGATCTGCCGCTGGGTAAACGAGAACACAGCCAGCACGATGACGATATCGTGGATGAGCGCAAGCACCGCCGACACGCCGAATCGCCACTCAAAGCGATAGGCGACGTAGAGGATGATGAGCGCCCACGAGATGACGAGCGCGAGCACCGCATTCGTAATCAGCTCGCCGCCAATCGTCGCGCCGACCTTTTCCTCGCGCAGCACGGTATAGGGACCCACATCCTGCGTGAGCGATGCCATGACCTCCTTGCGCTGATTCTCCTCAAGGTCGACTGTGCGGATCATGACGTTCTCGGAGGACTCAATGCCGGACTCCGCACCCGCAAGCTGGATCGTACTCCCGTCGAGATCGTATTTCGCGAGGCTGGAACGCACATCGGAGAGCGTCACCGGCTGCTCGAAGCGCAGATCGATGATCGTGCCGCCCGTAAAGTCGATGCCGAAGTTGAAGCCGCGCACGCCCATACAGATAAACCCAGGGATGATGAGCACGAGAGAGAGCAGAAACCAGATCCTGCGGTGTCCCGCAATGTCGAATTTAGGCATTCTTCTCCTCCCCCTTCTTCTTCGCACCGAGCATGAAGCCGTTCGCCCCGTAGAGCCACGGACTGTCGGACAGCTTCGAGTTAATCATGAGTTTCAGCAGGTACTGCGTCAGTGTGATCGCCGTGAACATCGAAAGAATTGTGCCGACACCGAGCGTGATGGCAAAGCCGCGGATGGTCCCCGTCCCGAGGAAGAAGAGCACGCCCGCCGCAATCAGTGTCGTGACGTTCGAGTCAAAGATCGTTGTGAATGCCCGCTTGAAGCCCGCATCCATCGCAAGGCGCAGGGTCTTTTGGTTGACCTGGTACTCCTCCTTGAAATGCTCAAAGATGAGGACGTTCGCGTCGACTGCCATACCGATCGAGAGAATGATACCCGCAACGCCCGGCAGTGTCAGCGTCGCATCCATCAGGTAGAGAATGCCGAGCAGCATGACCGTGTACGCCATGAGTGCCACGTCTGCAATGAAGCCCGAGAGGTGATAGAAGAAGATCATGAAGAGCACGACCGCACCGAGCCCGACCACGAAGGCGAACTGGGACTTGTCCTTCGAGTCCTGTCCGAGCGTCGGGCCGACCGTACGCGTCTCGATGATCTCGACCTTCACGGGCAGTGCGCCGCTGCGCAGGACGACCGCGAGGTTCTGCGCCTCCTCAAGGGTCTTCTGCCCCGTGATCTCCGCGCGGCCGCCGAGGATCGGCTCACGCACATTCGGTGCGGTCAGCACCTCGCCGTCGAGCAGGATCGCAATCGTACGTCCGACATTCTTCATCGTGAGGTCAGCAAATTTCTGTGCCCCCTCATCCGAGAATTCAAGGTTGACAACGTTCTGCCCCGACTGCGGATTTGTGGATGCCTGTGCATCCTTCAGATCCGTACCCGTGAGCACCGTATGCCCCTCCTCGTCGCGGAACTCAAGCATCGCCGTCTTGCCGATGGTCTGAATCGCCGCATCGGGGTCCTTGATGCCCGGCAGCTCGATAATGACGCGCCGCTCGCCCTCGCGCTGAATGATGGGCTCAGTCAGCCCCAGCGAGTTGACACGTTTCTCCATGATGGCGACCACGCGATTCATCGCATCGTCGTTGACCTGTGCCTGCTCCGTGTCGACCGCCTCCAGAACGACGTGCGTTCCGCCCTGCAGGTCAAGCCCCTGCCGAATCGAACTCGCGAGCGGCTGAACAAGGAAAAAAAACGCGCCGATGATGACGGCGACCGAAATCACCAGCTTTAACAGACTATGTTGTCTCAACCGTCCTCACACCTCTTCCTCAAGGTTTTCCATACGTTTGCAGGAAATCATGCGCTGCTCGCTCAAAATTGCGTCAACGCGGGCATCCTGCGTGCCCATCGGGACATCGGGGACAATCTGAAAGTCAAAGGCGAGCACAAGCCGCACGGCATTCAGCGCACGCGGCAGGAAGCGGTCATAATAGCCGCCGCCCAGCCCCAGACGCCCACCGTCCGCTGCAAAAGCCGCC
Organism: uncultured Centipeda sp.; assembly: GCA_905372865.1. GTDB lineage: Bacteria > Bacillota > Negativicutes > Selenomonadales > Selenomonadaceae > Centipeda. The sequence continues at coordinate 46,937 of CAJPQT010000019.1, read as the reverse complement.
CCCGGGACAACGACAACATCAATCTCCTCGGGAGGAACAATGCTGCTGCGTGTCGGATCCGGTACTGCTATGCCGAATGCGCCGTCCGTCAGCGCGTCCATCGCGGGCAGCTCCCGCGCTTCCATCGTGCTCCTGCCCGTAATCTCGGGGAGCACGATGCGCCGTCCCTCTGCAAGCAGCGTTTCCATCAGCGGGTAGAGATCAATCTCCTCCTCCGTGGAGGCATAGAGCATTATCGTCCGTGCCTCCTGCAGCATCGGGAGCTCCCGCACACGCACGCAGATCATTTCACTCGCACGGCGGCGCTCCTCCGCCGCAAGGGCACGGCGACGGGCAAGCATCTCCCGCCGCAGCGGCTTCTTCTGCGCGACTAAGACCTCATCTGTCATGCCGCACAATCACTCCGACGTATTGACGGAGCTAATCGCCGAGCGCTCGAATACGATATTGACACCGTCCGCCGCACGCAGAGTAACCGTGTTCTCATCGAGCACCGTGATCTTGCCGTGCATCCCGCCAAGCGTGATGATCTCATCGCCGACCTTGAGTGCGGAGAGCATCGCATCACGCTTCTTCTGCGCCTGCTTCTGCGGACGATAGAGGAGGAAATAGAAGAAGAGCACCAATATGACGATGGGCCCCCACGAGCTCAGCTGTGCCATCATTTCTGCATCCATAAATACAACTCCTTTTAAGATGATCTTTTATGATAGTGATTCATAAAATCCTGATAAAATGCGGGGAATGTTCCCGCGATGATCGCCGCACGCATACGGCGCATAAACTCCTGCAGAAAATAGAGGTTGTGCAGGGTCAGGAGACGCAGGCCGAAAATCTCCTCGGCGCGCACGAGATGACGGATGTACGCACGTGTATATCCGCTGCGGCAGGCGTAGCATCCGCACCCCTCCTCGAGTACCGTATGGTCATGCGTATGGACGGCGTTCTTCATCACGAGCCGCCCCGTCCACGTCATCGCCATGCCGTTGCGCGCAACACGCGTCGGGAAAACGCAGTCGAACATATCGATCCCGTGCCGCACACCCGTGAGGAGATAGTCCGGCGTACCGACCCCCATAAGGTAGCGCGGCTTGTGCGCGGGCAGGAGTTCCACGGTGTAGGAGAGCATCTCCTCCATCAGCTCATGCGACTCGCCGACACTCAGGCCTCCGATGGCGTAGCCCGGCAAATCGAGCGCCGTCACCTCGGCGGCGTGCCATGCACGCAGATCTCGGTACATGCCGCCCTGCACAATGCCGAAGAGCCCCTGCCTCTCCGCACCTGCCATCGCATCTCGGCACCGCACGAGCCAGCGCTGCGTACGCTCTGTCGATGCCTTAGCGTAGGCGTGATCGGCAGGATATGGGATGCACTCGTCGAATGCCATGACGATGTCCGAGCCGAGTGCTCTCTGCACCTCCATCGACACCTCGGGGGAGAGAAACTTCTTCGACCCGTCGATGTGCGAGCGGAACGTCGCGCCCTCCTCCGTGATCTTGCGGAGATCGCCGAGGCTGAACACCTGAAAGCCGCCGCTGTCCGTGAGGATCGCGCCGTCCCAGTGCATGAACCGATGCAGCCCGCCTGCCTCGCGCACGAGTTCCATGCCGGGGCGCAGAAAGAGATGATAGGTATTGCTGAGGATGATGCCTGCACCGAGATCATGCAGCTCATCGGGCGATACGCCCTTGACCGTCGCCTGCGTGCCCACGGGCATGAAGATGGGCGTTGGAAAGCTCCCGTGCGGCGTGTGAATCACACCTGCACGCGCTCCCGTCGTCTCATCCCGGCGAATCAGTTCATAGGTAATCGCTGCCAATCATACACCACCATTCTCAAAACATCCCATATCATACCACAAAAGCAAGAGATTTTCAAAATACGAATTCCCTGCGCGCAAGTTCTTCACGCAGAACGCGCTTCATCAGCGCCACATCGGGGCGCACCCCCGTCCAGAGCGCAAATGCCTCTGCCCCCTGCGCCGCGAGCATCGTCTCCCCGTTGATCGTCACGTGCCCATGTGCCGCAGCCGCACGCAGAAAGCACGTCTCCGCCGGGGTATAGATCAAGTCGTAGACAATCGCCGACGGATGAAGCGCCGCCAGATCCACAGGCGGCATTTCCTCCGTACGCGGTGTCATACCGAGGGGGGTCGTCTGCACGATCATATCCGCAGTATTCAGGGCAGCCGTAAACGCGGGATCCGTAAAGGCAGCAACCGTTACAACCCCGTCCACCGCAAAATCCGCCGCGAGCGCGATGCCCTTTGCCGCATTGCGCACGCCGATCACGACAGAGGAGACGCCGCTGCGCAAAAGTCCCCAGAGCGCCGCGCGTGCCGCTCCGCCCGCACCGATCAAAACAGCACGTTTCCCCGCGAGAGAAACGCCGCGTTCTTCAAAGCCGGCAAGGAAGCCCGTGACATCCGTATTGTGTCCGACCAGTTTTCCGTCCGCCCCGATGACGACCGTATTGACCGCATGGATGCGCCGTGCATCCTCACTCAGTTCATCCATCAGCGGGATAATCTCTGTCTTGAACGGGATCGTTACGTTGAACCCCGCAGCCCCCGCATCGCGCAGTCCGCATACCGCAGAGCTGAGCGCACCTGCGCGTACGGGCAGCGCCGCGTACACGTAGTCAAGCCCTGCTGCACGCAGGGCCGCATTCTGTATGATTGGCGAGAGACTGTGTCCAACGGGTGCGCCAATCACCCCCAAGAGCTTTGTTTTTCCTGTAATCATGCACATATCCTAACGGTGCTTGCCGCGCACTTCGTCGAGCAGTCCCATCTTGAGTTCGTAGTAGTCGGGGGTCATGTCGAGATAGTGGCGGTGCGGATTCTCAAAGCGCTGCTCCTCCGGCCAGATCTCCTCCGTCAGCTGCTTTCGGACATAGCGGCGGATCTCCTCCAGCGTCGGAAGCTCCTCCACACGTTTTCCCGCACGCACGTAGAGGCGGCGCAGGTTCACTGCGGAAAAGCCGTCAAAGAAACGGTTCTTCCACGGCTTTCGCGGGTCGACGTAGCGGAAGGGATGCGCAAGGTCGATCTCCTCTCCCCGCACGGCGAACATGTCCGCGACTGCCTTGCCGCGCTTATCATAGATGCGATAGAGATCCTTCAGCCCAGGATTCGTCAGTTTCTCAACATTCTCCGACATCTTGATCCGCGGCTCGAACACGCCGTCCTTCTCCACGGCGACGAGTTTGTAGACCGCACCGAAGACAGGGTCGGACTTCGCTGTAATCAGACGCTCGCCCACCCCAAAGCTGTCCACCTGCGCCCCCTGCAGAAGAAGCGAGGAGATCGTGAACTCATCAAGGCTGTTCGACAGTATGATCTTGCAGTCCGTCAGATCGGCATCGTCGAGCATCTTGCGGACACGTTTGGAGAGGTAAGCGAGGTCGCCCGAGTCGATGCGCACGCCCAAGAGTCTGCGCCCCTGCGGCTCCAACACCTCACGAGCCGTACGAATGGCGTTCGGGATCCCGGAGCGAATGACATCGTAGGTATCAACGAGAAGCACCGTCGCCTGTGGGTAGATCTCTGCATAGTGTTTGAATGCAGTAAGCTCATCCTCGAAGAACATGACCCAACTGTGTGCCATCGTGCCCGAGATGGGGATGCCGAACTGCTGTCCCGCCGAGACCGTCGCCGTCATATCAACGCCGCCGATGTATGCTGCACGCGCACCATACGTTGCAGCATCCATGTTGTGCGCACGCCGCGCACCGAAGTCCGAGACCATGCGCCCCTCTGCCGCACGCACGATGCGCGATGCCTTTGTCGCGATCAGCGACTGATGGTTGATCTGTGCGAGCACTGCCGTCTCGATCAGCTGTGCATCGATGATCGGCGCGACAATCGTCATCAGCGGCTCATCGGGATAGATGATCGTGCCCTCCGGAACAGCGTAGATATCCCCGCGAAAACGGAACTTGCGCAGGAACGTCAGAAACTCCTCGGAGAAGAGATTCTGCGCACGAAAATAAGCGATGTCGTCATCCGAAAAGGAAAGATTCTCCACGAACTCAATGACGTGCTCAAGCCCTGCGAACACGGCATATCCACCCTTATCGGGAACCGCGCGGAAGAAGAGGTCGAAGGCAACGCACACATCACCGCGGCCTTGATGAAAATATCCGTAGGACATCGTCATCTCGTAGAAATCCATCATCATGGACAAATTTCGCTTGTCAAACTGCGTCACAGTAGTGTCCCCCCTGTCGGGCAGAAAAAAAGGCATGAAAACAATTCCTCTGCATTATACCATTTCCTCAAGATTCACGCAAAAATACTTTATCCTGTTTCGCAAGAAACATCAAGTCCTCCGCCCCGAGCTTCGCCCTCGGCAAAAGCTCGGGGCGATGCCGCAGGGTCGCGAGCAGCGACTGTTCCCGCCGCCAGCGTGCGATCGCCGCATGATTGCCGGAGAGCAACACATCGGGAACCGCCTTCCCCTCAAACGTACGCGGGCGCGTGTACTGCGGATAGCTGAGCAGAACGTCGAAGAACGAATCCGTCGGTGCAGAGGTATCGTCACCGAGCACCCCCGGCAGCATGCGTGCGGTCGCATCAACAACGAGCATCGCGGGGATCTCTCCGCCCGTCAGCACAAAGTCCCCGACGGAGATCAGACGGTCGGCAAGCTCGTAGATGCGTGCGTCGAATCCCTCATAATGCCCGCAGATCAGGATGAGCTGCTCGTAGGAAGCGAGCTCCTTCGCCGTCTTCTGCGTGAACACCTCGCCCGCAGGATCGAAGATGATCGTGCAGCGCCGCTCTGCGAGATCCTCGGTCGTCGCCCAAACATCGCGTACGGCCGCATAGATCGGCTCGGGCTTTAAGACCATCCCTGCGCCGCCGCCGCACGGCGTATCGTCCACGTGCCGATGCTTGTCTGTCGCGTAGGCACGGAAATTCGTATAGTGAATGTCGAGGACACCGCGTTCAGCCGCTCGTTTGAGGATACTCGTGCCGAATACCCCCGTAAACATCTCGGGAAAAAGTGTCACCAGATCGATTCTCATAGGAACTCCTTTTTTGTTGGAATGCTCCTCATTATACCATGAACGCGCAGAGGAATACGGCGCTTTTGATAAAATATTTTACGAATGGACACAGAAGAGCTATAATAGAGCGAGAAAGATTATACAATGGGGAGCATTCCATGGACATCAACCTTGCCCATTTCAACACGGACATCGGACGGCAAAAACCCGAGAACATCATCCACAGCGATAACGCCTGCCCGTTCTGTGCAACGGATGAGCTGACAGACATCATCGCAACGGACGGCGATATCATCCTGCTCAAAAATAAATACAACGTCATCGAGGAGGCGGATCAATTCGTCCTCATCGAGGGCAAGGACTGCGATGCCGATATCCCAAGCTACACCAGCGACCATATGCGCCGTCTCATCGCATTCGGCATGGAACATTGGTCGCAGATGCGTGCGAGCGGGAAATATGACACGGTACTCTTCTTCAAGAACTACGGGCCGTACTCGGGCGGTACAATCCGCCATCCGCATATGCAGCTCGTCGGCTTTCCCGCATTCCGGCAGGAGCTCGCCTTCCGCCGCAGCGAATTTGAGGGTCTGACCGTGGACGAACGGGACGGCGTTGTACTGAACCTCTCAACACAGCCGCGCGTCGGCTTCTGGGAGCTCAACATCGTGCCCGACGATGCACGCGCGACCGCGACAATCGCGGACTATATCCAGATCGGCGTGGATTTTATTAAGAACGCATTCCGCCGCCCGCTCACAAGCTACAACATCTTCTTCTACAATGACGGTGCGGACATCTTCATCAAGATCATGCCGCGCTTCGCCACCTCCCCTGTCTTCATCGGCTACAACATCCGTCTGCTTCCCTCCAATCTTGCAGAGATGCGGAACCTGATGCGGGCAAAGTATTTTGAACATCGTGACATACGGAGTACAGAATGAACGACACGATAAACGAAACTCCGCCGAAGCGAAAGCGACGGCGCAAAGCAGCGGCACGGAAACGCACCGGCAAGAAAAAAACGCCCCGCAGATTTGGGCGTTTTTTCTTGAGCGCTGCAGCTGTGTTTTTTCTCGTATGCATGGGTGTCTTTCTCTTTGTCCCCCAAGTATGGCAGGAACTTGGTGAATTCCTCCCCGCTCCGGAACGACAGCTCCCTGCGAATCAACTGCACGAAATACACACGCCGGATGCCGATGAGCAGATCGCACGCGTTCTCTTCATCCGCCGTGCTGTTGAGGCACGCATGAACCGTGCGGACTATGTGTCCATCCGCCATATCTCTCCCGATCTCAAAAACGCCATCGTTGCCATTGAGGATCGACGCTTCTACGATCATTGGGGCTTTGATCTGACGGGCATGGCGCGTGCGACCCTCATCAACATTCAGCACGGGAGGATTGAGGAGGGTGCGAGCACGATCACGCAGCAGCTCGTAAAGAATCTCTTCCTCGCGAATGAGCAGACCTTCACGCGCAAGGCACAGGAGCTCCTGCTCGCCCTCGATATTGAACGGACCTACTCCAAGGACGAAATCCTCGAGATGTATCTGAACGTCGTCTACTACGGCGCGGGCTTCTACGGGGTGAGCGCTGCATCCGAAGGCTACTACGGGAAATCCCCCGCAGCGCTGAGCCTCCCGGAGGCATCCATGCTTGCGGGCATCCCGAATGCGCCTTCTGAGCTCTCCCCTTTTCATAACTTTATTGCAGCGAAAAAGCGGCAGGCGATCGTGCTCGACACGATGGAGGCGCAGGGGCTCATTGACGCGCGCACTGCTGAGGATGCAAAGATGCAGCCGCTAATCTTCCGTCCGGAGAAGCGTTAGCGGTCGATCAGCGCCACACCGTCTGCAAACAGGCCCATGCGCGTCACATACGCCTCGTTAGGGTCAATCGGCAGTCCAAAATCCTGTACCATCACGCTCAAAACCTCGATGGGCTTCACACTTCCCTGCGGTGTCACCACGAGATTCATCCAAAATGTCAGCCGCCCGTTCTCCCATGCATAGGAGACGGGCGTTTTTACATACGCCTTGGTCTCGATCGTACGCTTCTTCTTCGGCGTTATGCGCTGCCATATGGCAGTCTCAGCCTCGTTATAGCGGCGTACGCTCTCACGCACGGCCTCGATATCACCCGCATAGGGCACGACAATCCGATAGCGCGCTTCGTCCACATCCGCCATCAGCGCCTTATGCTTTCCTGTCAGCATCTTGAGGCGCACGATCTGCGCTCCGCGCGGCAAATGTTCTCCAAGCCGCTCTATAACCACATGCGGCGAAAGCGCCTCCGTCATCTCGAAGTCCACATACTCCGCATCGCTTGCCGCGCCGAGGGAGAGTGCCGATGCGAACGCCACCTTCATGTGGGGGTTGAACCCCTCCGAGTATGCCATCGGCAGCCCCGCGCGTTTGCACGCGCGCACAAAGAGATTCGCATAGTCGAGATGGGAGACGTAGCGCAGCTCCTCTCCCTTGGTAATCAGACCGCGATAGACGAAGACGCTGCGCTCTTGGGGCACATGCTCTGCATCCGACGTGATGACCGTACGCGGTTCCGACGGCACAGCTTCCTGCACACGCTCTGGCTCCACGCCCGCATAGTCGATCACATCTACGCCGAGCGTCGGACAGATGCCGCAGCCCGTACAGTGTGTGCGACGGCAGTCCTCTGTAAGGGATGCTGCAAGCGCTTTCTGCCACTCGGACTTCAGGAAGCGTTCGAGCACGCCGGGCGAGGTATGTGCCCACGGCAGCGGCTCTCCGATCATACGCGTACGGCGGCTGTAGTATTCCCAGTCAATACCGCATGTTTCAAATGCGGCAAAATAACGGCTGTCGTCGAAGAGATCCGACCACCCGTCAAATTTCGCCCCGTTCTTCCACGCCTCATATAGTGCGGGTGCAAGACGACGGTCGCCGCGTGCAAAGACCCCCTCGATCACGGAGAGACGCGCATCATGGTAGTGGAATGTAATCGAACGGTCCGTGATATGCTCCTTGAGGAGGCGCTGCCGCCGCTGAAACTCCTCGATCGGCAGCTGGCCGAACCACTGAAACGGCGTATAGGGCTTCGGCACGAAGCAGGAGACGGACACGGTCACCTTGCATCCGCGCCGTCCGCGTATCTCCGTATAGAGATCGACCACCTTCTTGGCGAGCTGTGCAATCCCGATGATGTCCTCGTCCGTCTCTGTCGGCAGCCCCATCATGAAGTAGAGCTTCACCTGCTTCCATCCGTGGCGGAATGCCGCACCGCATGCCGTGAGCAGATTCTCCTCCGTCACGCCCTTGTTGATGACATCGCGCAGACGCTGTGTCCCTGCCTCGGGCGCAAAGGTCAACCCCGATTTCCGCACCTGCTGCATGCGGTGCGCAAGATCAATTGAGAAGCTGTCAATGCGCAGCGACGGCAGAGAGAAGCTGAGTTTGTCCCCTGCATAATCCTCCATCAGATCGTCTACCAGCCGCCCGAGACAGGAGTAGTCCGCCGAGGAGAGTGAGGTAAGGCTCATCTCGTCGTATCCCGTCGCCTCGACCATCCCGTGTGCTATCCGCCGCAGGTTCTCCTCTGTGCGCTCACGTGCAGGACGGTAGGCAATCCCCGCCTGACAGAAGCGGCAGCCGCGTGAGCAGCCGCGAAAGAGTTCCATCATCATACGGTTGTGCACGATGTCCATATAGGGCACGATCGGATGCTCTGCGGTCACGACTGCATTCATATCGCGCACGACACGCTTATAGATCACAGGGCGTGCATCGGGATGCAGGGGGCGCAGTGCGCGGAAGTTCCCCGCCGCGTCATAGACAGGCTCATAGAATGCGGGCACATAGATGCCGTCGACGGCAAGCAGCCGTGTGAGGAATCCCGCACGTCCGCCCATGCGGCCCGCTGCGTCCCACGCAATAAAGGCATCTGCAATCTCAAGGACGACCTCCTCTCCCTCCCCAATCACAAAGAAGTCAAAGAAGTCCGCAATCGGTTCGACATTGTAGACACACGGCCCACCGCCGATCACAAACGGCATATCGTCTCCGCGCTCCTTCGCATAGAGCGGGATCCCGGCGAGGTCGAGCATATTCAGGACATTCGAGTAGATCATCTCGTACTGCAGGGAGAACCCGAAAAAATCAAATGTTGCAATCGGGCGGCGGCTTTCCAGAGAAAAGAGCGGCAGCCCCTTCTCACGCATCTGTTCCTCCATATCGACCCACGGTGCATAGACACGCTCCGCTGCAATATCTGCACGGCGGTTCAGGATCTCATAGAGGATGGCAAGCCCGAGATTGCTCATGCCGACCTCGTAGACATCGGGAAGTGCTAGTGCAAATTTGCACTGTACAGTGTCCCAGTCCTTGCGCACGGCATTCCATTCGCCGCCCGTGTAGCGCGCAGGCTTCAGCACCGCCTGCAGGATACTGTGATCGAGCTGCACCATTGTTTCGTATTCCCCCACATATACACATAGAAAAGAAAAGAGGCTGTGCCGCGCGAAGGCGAACAGCCTCACCAAGGTTACTTTTAAAACAGCAATTTTTGCCGCCGCAGCTGAATGTTCAGCAGGATCGCAATCGCCATGATATTCGTCGTAAGCGAGCTCACACCATAGCTCATGAGCGGAAGCGGGATGCCGGTGACGGGCATGATGCCCATCGTCATCCCGACGTTGACGAGTACGTGGAACGCAATCATCGAGGTAATGCCGACCGCGAGCAGTCTGCCAAAGGTATCACTTGCATTCTGCGCGATCTTGATGCCGCGCCAGAGGACGATCAGATAGAGCAAAAGCAGTACGGCACAGCCGACGAAGCCCAGTTCCTCCCCCACGACAGAGAAGATGAAGTCCGTATGATTCTCCGGCAGGAAGTTCAGCTGGCTCTGCGTCCCGCCGAACAATCCTTTCCCAAAGAGCAGCCCCGAGCCGATCGCAATCTTCGACTGGATGATGTGATAGCCGGCACCGAGCGGATCCACATTCGGGTCCATAAAGACCATGATGCGCATCTTCTGATAGTCCTTCAGAAAATGCCAGAGTACGGGCATTGCCGCAAGGCCGAGACCAAAGATCCCGAAGAGGATCCGCAGGCGGATCCCTGCGGCAAAGACCATCCCCAAGAAGATTGCAAGAAAGACGAGCGATGTTCCAAGATCCGGCTGCTTCAGCACCAGCAGGAACGGCACCAACACATAGGCGGCAACGGGAGCAAGGTCACTCAGAGATCGGACCCTGCCGCGCTTTTCCATCATTGCAGCAAGCGCGATGATCATGATGAGCTTCGAGAACTCCGATGGCTGTATACTGATGGGGCCGAGTGCGATCCACCGCTGTGCGCCAAGCGCCGTCTGCCCGATCAGCATGACCAGAATGAGGAGAATCAGATTAAATACGTAGAAGTGGTTGCCGTAGCGCTGGAGTATCTTATAGTCAAAATTCATCAGAAATGCCGCAAGGGCAATGTCCACGAGGATCGATATACCCTGTCGCTGGACGAACCAATAGCGCTCCTCACTCGGTGTATTGACATGCGTTGCGCTGCCGATGATGACGAGGCTCATGATGACGATTGCTGCAGCCGCTGCGATCAGCGTGAGGTCCGTACGGCGCAGGAGGCGTTTTGATAGTATCATCGCCTGCGCCTTGACAGATCGCTTCCGCCGTGCTGAACGCTGACAACGGGAATGTTGACGACGAGCGCCATTGTGTCATTCTCGTTCTCAAGTGCGAATTCCATCTCACGTGTGTCGATATACATATATTTCGAGATCACTTGGATGATCTCCGCGCGCATATTGTCCATGATCTCCGGCGAGACATTCGCCCGATCATTGATGATAACCAGCTGGAGGCGGCGGCGCGCAACATCGCCGGAACTTTCCTTTTTCCCGAGAAGCTTTCTCAATGCCTCAATCACGCCAACGCCTCCTTACTTTTTCCCAAAGAGCTTACCTTTAATGGTCTCCCATAGGCTCTCTTTTGTAAACTCGCGGAATGGGATCTCCTCACCACAGAGACGCCCCACCACATCGAGATACGCCTGCCCTGCCGGGGAGTCCGGCATCGTGACACACGGCTCGCCGCGGTTCGTGCTCGTCACCACCATCTCATCGTCCGGGATCTGGCCGATGCATGTGACCGAAAGGATCTCGTCGATGTCCTCCATGTCAAGCATATCGCCCTTCTCGATCATCTTCGGACGGATGCGGTTCACGACAAGGCGGATGTCGTTCTTGTCTGCGCGTCCGAGCTCGCCGATGATCTTGTCTGCATCGCGCACGGCAGAGATCTCCGGCATCGTCACGACGATCGCCGTATCAGCGGCGGCGATGGCCGTCTTAAAGCCCTGCTCAATTCCCGCAGGGCAGTCGATGATGATAACATCATAGGAGCGCCGCAGCTCCTCGCAGAGCACTGCAAGCTCCTCCGGATTCACAGCGCTCTTATCCTTGACCTGAGAGGTCGGCAGGAGAAAGAGCGAGTCATACTTCTTGTGGCGAACGAGTGCCTTTTTATACGGCACGCGCCCCGAAGTGACATCGACCAGATCATACATAATGCGATTCTCAAGCCCGAGCAGGAGATCGAGATTCCTGAGGCCCGTATCCGTGTCAATGAGAACGACGCTCTTGCCGCGCATGGCAAAGCCAACCCCCAGGTTCGCTGTCGTCGTTGTCTTTCCAACGCCTCCTTTGCCCGATGTCACCACATAGATCTCACTCATATTTCGAACCTACCTCTCTATTGGCTCAATGACAATCTGACCATCCTTCACGTAGGCACGCTCTGCCTTGCCGGAGTACTCCGGCTCATCCGGTGAACGCGCCACATAGTTTGCGATGCGAATCTGCGTCGGCATCAGATGATCTGCAATAATAAACGCTGTGGAGTCGCCGGCGGCACCCGCGTGTACCACGCCGCGGCAGGTCCCGCGTACGTCCACACTCCCGCCTGCCGTAATCTGCGCACCGGGATTGACATTGCCGAAGACGATCACGGAGCCCTCCGTCTCCACGGCCTGACCGCCGCGCAATGTCTTGTCAATGACAAGCATGCGCTGCAGTTCCTGTGTCTCCGCCGCTGTTTCCTGCGAAACTGCGGACACATGCTTCTTTACCTTTTCACGCGCATGGGTCGGCGGCGGCACGGCCGGCTCGAGCTTTGCCAGACGACAGATCAGGCCGTGCGTCCGAAAGAGCTCCTGCATCTGCGCGAGCTCTTCCTTGGCAAAGCGATCACGCGGAACACGCACGAGCGTTCCGCGCAGAAAGAAGCCCGCCCCCGACTCCAGTTTCTGCCCCAACTCCTCCATGATCTCCGAAAACGGCATATCAACGGGGAATCCAAGCATGAGCCCGTCATTTTCCCCTTTGATCTTGATCTTACCTTCGCTCATTTCCGTCCCTCACTTGCTCCCTACATTCTGCGGCACACGGTCCAGCCGAAAGGCCGCCTCCATGATCCTGCGTCCGATCGGCACCGCCGACAGCGAGCCAAAACCGCCCTGCTCCACGATGACCGCCACGACAATATTCGGATTTACATAGGGCCCATACGCCACGAACCAGCCGTGATCACGCCCCTGCGAATTCTCTGCCGTACCTGTCTTGCCCGCTATATCAATCGGAAATCCGGCGAATACGCCCGCCGCCGTTCCGATCTTCGTCACACTGTGCAGGCCCTCCTGTACATTTCGGATCACGGATGGACTGACATCCAGCTCCGAGAGCAGCTTTGGCTGGAACTCGCGCACCGTATTCCCATTTACGTCCACGATACGCTGGACAAGATGCGGCTGATAGCGCTTGCCATTCGCCGCGATCTCCCCCATGACCATCGCCGCCTGCAATGGGGTCACGAGATTGAACCCCTGCCCAATCGCCGCATCGAAGGTCTCCGAGAGGTACCACTCACCATCCTCATAGTTTTCTGCCTTGTACTTGCGGTTCGGCACGAGGCCCTCCGCCTCATACGGCAGATCAATCCCCGTCCGCGTGCCCAGCCCGAACATGCGTGCATACCGCTCGAGCGCATCGACCCCGAGACGGTTGCCCATCTCGTAGAAATAGACATTGTCCGAGTGCGCCATCGCATCTTGGAAATTGATCCAGCCGAGCGCCTCTCCGCCTGCATTCGTCTTTGGAATGATCCAATGGTGACCGGCATCGAAGATCTTTTCCTGCGGGGTCACCTTATGCTCGGCGAGTGCCGCTGTGCCCGTCACAATCTTGAACGTCGAGCCGGGCGGGTACTCACCCGTGATCGCCTTGTTGTCCATCGGGTGATAGGGGTTGTTGTTCAGCACGTTCCAGTTCTGCGTCGAGATACCGCCCGCAAAGAGATTCGGATTGAACGCGGGACGGCTGACCATCGCCAGGACCTCGCCCGTCTGCGGATTCATGACCACCGCAGCCGCCGCATTCGCATGGACAATCGCAAGCTGCGCGTCAACCGCCTGCTCTGCAGCCTCCTGAAGATGCTTATCAATTGTCAGAACAAGATCGTTCCCCGGCACGGGCGACTGGCGGCCGAGAAGCTGTACGGGACGCCCCGATACATCCACCTCCACCTGATCGCCGCCGTTGACGCCGCGCACCTCCTTGTCGTAGATACGTTCAAGACCAAACTTGCCGATAATGTACCCCGACTTATAGCCCTCGTTCTTGCGGCGCTCGAGCTCCTCCTCGTTGATCTCGCTCACATAGCCGAAGACGTGCGCCGCATATTCCCCGTAGATATAGTCACGAATCGGCAGAACCTCGATCACAACGCCGGGATAGTCGTCCTTCTGCTCCTCAATGAGCGTGACAATATCCGGCAATACATCGGTTTTAATACGAATGGGATCAAAGCCAACATGCATGTCGATCTTCTGCTGAATCTCCGCTATAGGTACATGGATGAGCTTTGACACGCGCGCAATCACCTCGGGTGAGACCGGCTCCGTCAGCGGCAACAGCGACACCGCAAAGCCGGGGCGATTCGTCACGAGGAGCTCCCCGTTGCGGTCATAGAATGTCCCGCGTGCCGCCTCCGCCGGTATGATGCGGATGCGGTTACCCTCGGCGAGCCGCGCATAGAGCTCACCGTCATAGACTTGCAGATACCCTGCCCGCCCGATCAGCACCGCGATGATGAGCACAATCACAACACTCAGGAATTGCAGACGACCGCTGAAGTCTTCGTTTTCGTTCACAATTACACTCCGAGAATATATTAACGCTTCGAATCGCGTATACGCTTATCCAGATGGAACGTTGCCCAATGAATCGGATACGCAAAGATCAGTTGGAACAGCAGCAGGATAAGAAGCACGCGCCCCATATGCAAAAAAGGATTGAAGTGATAGCCAAGCAAATACACAATCAACGCCGAGATCACATATTTGGCAAATGTCGCTGCGATTGACGCCGTAATCGGCAGGAAGAACTGCTCCTTGAACACGCGGTCCGAAAAGCGTCCAAAGAAAAGTCCGATCAGCGTCAGCGTAAAGGCGTTCAGTCCAAAAAACGAACCTACGCTGAGATCCTCCATCAAACCTAATGCGAATCCAACAAATCCGCCCCATACGCTGCCGCGCAGAAACGCATAGGAAACCGTCGCCAGAAGGAGCAGATCGGGAACGATCCCATAAATGGCGATCAGCGGCAGAAACGAGAACTGCAAAACAAAAAGCGCAACAAAAAACAGGATAAAGAATTTATATCTCTTCACTGCGCCGCCGCCTTTGCCTGTGTTGCAGAGATCTGCGCCGCCGCTGCTGCGCCCGGACTGAGCGGCATCGGCTGAATCGGTGCGGGTGGTGCCTCACGCGAAGCCGTGATGATTGCGACATCCTCCAGTCGCTGAAAGTCCACCGCCGTATCGATGAGAGCCACTTTGAGAAGGCCGGTGTCATCACTGCGCTGAGAAACAATCTGCCCTACCGGGATTCCCTTTGGATAAATCCCGCCAAAGCCGGAGGTGACGACGATATCACCGTCCTGCACATCCGCATTGCGCGGGATATTCACCATCTGAGGCATATAGGGATTGTCCATTGTCCCCGTGACAATGCCTGTTACGCGGGACTCCGTACGTTGGACAAGCGTCCCGACCGAAGAACGCACGTCGAGAATCAGCTGCACCTTGGACGAGAGCGGCATGACCTCCGTCACGCGTCCCACAAGCCCCTTGCCCGTCACCACGGGCATATTTTCACGTACCCCATCCTGCGCGCCGCGATCCACAACGATCGTACTCGTCCAGAGTGCCGCATCACGCCCGATCACGCGTGCGGCAAGGAGATCAAACTGCTGTGCTGCCTGCTTATATGCAAGGAGTTCACGCAGACGCGCATTTTCCGCAGCGTATTCCTCTGCCATCGTATTCTGCTGACGGAGCTGCTCGATCTCGTTCTTGAGCATCTTATTCTGCTCATGTACCGTAGCAATCTCCCAGAGGTTCGAGGTCACAGATCGAACCTGCTGCCCCGCAAAGGAAAACGCCATCTCAAAGGGAGCCAATACAGTCCCCACCGTAGTCGTTGATGCAGTCGCTTGAAAACGGCCACGCGCGGCAAAGAAAATAATACAGAAAAGAGCAAGCAGGACGAAAAGCAGTGCCCAGATCTTGCGTCCTGCCTGCCTTGCACGTCCAATTCGATCAATCATTGCTTCAATTTCTTCGAGGACATGACGACATTTTTGAGCAGGCCGATATTCTCAAGAGTCCGTCCCGTTCCCTCACCGACACAAGAGAGGGCATCCTCGGACACAAGCACGGGCATGCCTGTCTCATGCGAAAGCAGCTTGTCCAGATTCATGAGGAGAGCGCCGCCGCCCGTCATCATGATCCCGTGATCCATCACGTCCGCCGCGAGTTCCGGCGGTGTCTTTTCAAGGGTCCCCTTCACCGCATCGATGATCTTGTAGATCGGCTCGTTCAGCGCCTCGCGGATCTCCTTCGCGTGAATGGTCAGCGTCTTCGGCAGACCGCTTACAAGGTCACGTCCGCGAATATCCATCGTACGGTCCGTATCCGGCGTTACAATCGCCGTGCCGACCGTGATCTTAATCTCCTCTGCCGTACGCTCACCAATCATGAGGTTATACATGCGCTTGATGTACTGTACGATCGAAGCGTCCATCTCATCGCCGCCGATGCGGATAGAGCGGCTCGTCACGATGCCGCCGAGCGAGATCACCGCGATCTCCGTTGTTCCGCCGCCAATATCGACGACCATGCTGCCCGTCGCTTCCTCCACGGGGAGCCCCGCGCCAATCGCCGCCGCCATGGGCTCCTCGATCAGATATGCCTCCCGTGCGCCTGCCTGCTGTGCCGCATCAATGACTGCACGCTTTTCGACCTCCGTCACGCCGGACGGAACGCCGACGACAACGCGCGGGCGCACGAACGATTTCGAACGCATCGCCTTGCGGATGAAGTATTTGAGCATTGCCTGCGTCACGTCAAAATCTGCGATAACACCGTCCTTCATTGGGCGAATCGCAACGATATTGCCGGGCGTACGCCCGATCATCTGCTTGGCTTCCTCGCCCACCGCGAGTACATCTCCCGAATCATTTTTGATCGCAACAACCGAGGGTTCGCGCAGAACGATCCCGCGCCCCTTCACATGCACCAGTGTGTTCGCCGTACCGAGGTCAATCCCCATATCGTGTCCACCAAAAAGACCAAACATTGTAAATGGAGTCTCCTTCCAACAGATGTGCTGATTTCTTCAATAATTGCATACACTGCCCGTTAGGCGTGCAGAATCAGTATAGCATAAGCAAGTTTATTTTTCCATGAGATTTTTGCCGCAGACAATCTTTCTCTATGGATTCTTTCCGTTTGGGACGATACGACCATATTCCTTGACGGATGCACGGCTTTCCACTATAATGAATATAATTATATCATTGTATAAGGAGACGGGTGCACATGGACATACAATCAAGGTTGCTGACAGTGGATTTCTACAATTGCAAAGCTGAAAAATGTGCCGATGAAGAAGCGCTGCGCACCAAAGTCTCCAATATCCTCAGAGAACTCAATCTCATCCCCCTGCAGATCATCACCGATCGGCAGGAGAGCGGCCACATTTCCCTCATGGCACTGCTGCCGGACGGACATCTCGCCGTGCACGTCCACCCCGAGCTGTGCCACATATCGCTTGATATCTACCTCTGCACGGAGGATGCTGCACTCGATCCGATCGCACATGCAATGCGCAGGGCATTCCAGCCGGAAAAGACGAAGACCACCCATCTGCGGCGCGGAGACTTCCGCTCCCCCTCGGAGATCCGTCCCAAAACGACAACGCGTGTCGCCCCCATCCGCAAGATCAAAAGTACGGGTGCAAAGGTCATTCGCATTCTTGCACGACGAAACCGCGGATAACAGAGAAAACATCAAAGAGAGGCTGTCGTACGAAGCGAAATTTCGTACAACAGCCTCTCTTTCAATGCGATGCAGATCGCTAAAAATCAGTTGGTTTCGGCACGGTCCTGCTGACAGGTCGGACAATAGCCGAAAAAGTACATCTGCTGCGAAACAATGCGATACCCCGTCACGGACGCAACATTTTTATCCAAGGACGGAAGCGATGCAATGGGAACATCCGCAACCTTGTCACAGGCAATGCAGCGCACATGGGGATGCGCAGAGATATCCGCATCGTAGCGGAATGCCTCCTCGCCCACATTCAGCTCGCGCACAATCCCGATCTCACAGAAGGCATCGAGCGACTTATAGACCGTGGCAAGGCTCATGGTCGGATAGTTTGGACGCAGTTCCTTATAGAGCGTCTCCGCTGTCGGGTGCTCCTCCGTTGCGGCAAGTGCGGCATATACTGCAAGCCGCTGCGGCGTCACTTTTTTCTTATTCTGTCGGAGAATATCCGTAACCTCGCTGAGCGTCAACATCGTATGTTCTCGCATAATCGTTCCTACTTTTCACTCTTTCCAAAACTAAAATCATTATTATTTATGTATTATAATACTCTATCCGAAAACTCCTGTCAATAGTCCCGACCATCTTCCTGCGGCAGAAAACATCCTTTCCTTTTCCTCCGCTCCAAAATCATGCTATAATGGATGGCGTTGAACAGCAGAAAGAAAGGTTTGGTTCCATGCGTATTTCCGACATTCCCGCCGCCATTGCGAGCGAACTTTCCATCCGTCCGCAGCAGGCCGCATCCGTCATCACACTCCTCGACGACGGCAACACGATCCCGTTCATCGCACGGTACCGCAAGGAGGCAACCGGCTCCCTTGAGGATGAGGTGCTGCGCCAGGTGGAGACACGTCTCACCTATCTGCGCAGCCTTGTCAAACGGCAGGAGGAAATCATCGCTCGCATCGAGGAGCAGGGTAAACTGACGGACGAGCTCCGTGCGGCGATTGAAAACGCATCCAAGCTGCAGACACTCGAGGATCTCTACCGTCCATACAAACAGAAAAAACGGACACGTGCCTCCGTTGCACGCGAGCGCGGACTTGAGGGACTGGCAAATGCGATGCTGCTCCAACGGGAGACGGCGGGCTCGCTTGAGGAAGCAGCTGCACCGTATGTAAATGCAGAAAAGGAAGTCCCAACAGTCGCCGACGCATTTGCGGGTGCCCGTGATATCCTCGCCGAGACGATCATGGACGAGGCGGAGCTGCGTCGCCTCATGCGCGAGAAGTTTTGGCGGAACGCTGTCCTTGAGACGACGCTCAACGCCGATGTCGAGGATGCACAGGTCTTTCAGATGTACGACGGCTACAGCGAGCCCGTCCGCACACTCCCCTCGCATCGGATTCTCGCCGTCAATCGCGGAGAGAAGAAGGGCTGCCTCTCTGTCCGCCTCACCCTCGACCACGAGGAGAATATCGCATGGATTTACAAGCGGATCCATCAGCGTCCCTCGATTTTCGAGGAAGAACTGCACGCCGCGATTGAGGACGGCTACAAGCGTCTGCTCGTCCCCGCGCTCGAACGCGAACTGCGCGCACAGCTGACCGCGGCCGCCGAGGAAAAGGCGATTGCCGTATTCGGGCACAACCTCCGCCAGCTCCTCCTGCAGCCGCCACTCGCAGGACATACCGTGTTGGGCCTTGACCCCGGCTACCGGACGGGCTGCAAGGTCGCTCTTGTCGACGCAACGGGCAACGTCCTCGCAAGCGGCGTGATCCATGTCACGAGGAGTGACGGGGAGCGCAAGGCAGCGGCACAGAGCCTGCTGAAGCTCATCAAGGCACACGGGGTCACACTCATTTCCATCGGCAACGGCACCGCTTCCTACGAAACAGAGCAATTCGTTGCCGCACTCATCCGCGATAACGATCTGAAGGATGTGCACTACCTCATCACGAACGAGGCGGGTGCCTCCGTCTACTCCGCCTCCCAGCTTGCAAAGGAGGAACTGCCCGACTACGATGTCACGATTCGCGGTGCAGTCTCCATTGCGCGGCGCGTGCAGGATCCGCTCTCAGAGCTTGTGAAGATCGACCCACAGGCGATCGGCGTCGGACAGTATCAGCATGATGTCAGCCAAAAGGAGCTCAAGGAGACACTGGACGCAACCGTCGAGGACGCGGTGAACCATGTTGGCGTTGACCTCAACACCGCCTCTCCCGCCCTGCTCAATCGGATCGCGGGAATCAACGCGACGATTGCAAGGAACATTGTCGCCTACCGCAACGAACACGGACGTTTCACGAGCCGCAAGACACTCCGAAAGGTCGCACGGCTCGGCGATGCAGCCTTTACCCAGTGCGCAGGTTTCCTTCGCATCCACGAAGGCGAAACACCGCTCGACGCCACTGCTATTCATCCCGAATCCTACGAGCTTGCACGCTCCATCCTCGCGGAGATCGGTGTCAGCGAGGACGATCTGCGAGATCGTACGAATCTCCCCGCTCTCGCCTTAAAGACCACACAGACGGCGGCAGAACCGCTTGCAAAAAAACTCAGTGCAGGGATTCCGACCGTCACAGACATCCTCAAGGCAATCGCACGCCCCGGACGCGACCCGCGTGAGGATCTTCCTGCACCGCTCACACGGCAGAATATTGTAAAGCTCTCCGATCTCGCCGTTGGCACCATCCTCAAAGGAACGGTGCGCAACATCACGGACTTCGGCGCATTCATCGACATCGGGCTGAAACAGGCGGGGCTGCTCCACATCTCCGAGATGAGCCATCACCGCGTGCGCCATCCGCTCGACGTACTCTCCGTCGGTGACTCTCTCGACGTTATGATCATCAGCATCGACGAGGCACGCGGTCGCATCGGACTTTCCCTGAAACGCATGGAAAAGGAGAAGGCACGCGCATGAATCTCCTCGAACGCACAATTTCTGAGATCGCAATTCCCGTCACAGATATCTCTGCCAAAGTTCGCACTGCAATGACGATGCAGAACGGCGTGGACTTCGGACGGCTGAACGATGTCCTTCTCCGCTATATCGGCATCACGGGCGAGCGCCATCCCACCCCCCCACAGACGAGCGTTGTCATCTCCTGTGCCGATCACGGTGTCGCCGCCGAGAGCGTCAGCGCCTATCCGCCCGAGACCACACTGAACATGATGTGCAACTATCTCATCGCACGCGGCGGCGCGGCAAATGCCGCCGCAAATTACGCAGATGCACAGCTGATCGTCGCCGATCTCGGTGTGAATGCGGAGCACACAGACATTCATGGGCTTTTACAGCACAGCATCGCACGCGGCACGGAAAATATGACCAAAGGGCCTGCCATGACACGCGTACAGGCGATCCAGTCCATTGAGACGGGCATCGCAATCGCAAATGACTGCGCCAATCGCGGCGACCGCTGCATCCTGCCCGGTGAGATGGGTATTTCCAACACAACATCGAGTGCGGCGATGGTCGCATCATTCCTTGGGCTGACCCCCGAGGAGGTCACGGGACGCGGCGCGAATATCTCCGACGCGCGTCTCGCGCATAAGGTTGAAATCGTCCGTCGTGTTCTCGATGTCAACCGTCCCAACCCGCACGACGGTCTGGATGTGCTGGCGAAGGTCGGAGGATTCGAGTTCGGCTGCATTGCGGGCCTCATCCTCGGCGCGGCCGCGCGGCGGATGCTCGTCATCCTCGATGGGGCAAATACGACCTCTGCGGCACTCGTTGCACATGCTCTTGCGCCGAACTGTGCGCATTACCTTCTCGCCTCGCATTCCTCGCTGACGGAGCACTCCCACCCGCATGCACTTCGCCATCTTGGGCTCACGCCCATCCTCCGTCTTGATATTCGTCTGAGTGAGGCGGCGGGTTCGTCGATCGTGCTTCGACTGCTCGGGCAGATGCTAAAGGTATGGGAAACAATAGATACTTCACCAGAGGAGGCGGTCCACCGCTCCCCTATCGGCTCGCTTTGCTCGCCACTTCCCCCGCAATCGGGGGAAGTTAATATGGCGTTATTAAAAGCCGTCCCCATCACAGAGGGGGAGTGGAATCGCAAAGCGGTGGTGGGGGCACTGCGTCTTCCCCCTCCCAACCAATCCTCTATGTCCGCCTGTCAATACCGCCTCGACAACCTCGCAAAGCCCATCCACAGCCTCGGCTACCTTGAGCGGATTGCCGTACAGCTTGCGGGCGTGATGCACTGCGAGCGTCCTCCTCTGGACACACAGGCAGCACTGCTACTGATCACAGAGAAAAAAGATCTTCCCATCGACCTCACGCGCATCCTCAATGCCCTGACAGATGCACGCGGCATCCCCGTCCACATCCTCACCTCACACGACAGCGAGGATACATGCGCAGCCGCATACCATCTCGCACGCACGCATCCCCTCCTCATTCTCGGAGCGTACGAACAAGAGGACCGCACGCCCATCACCGCTGCCCTGCATGGCGCAGCGGCAGGCGGCAGTCTCATCCTCCCCGGCGATGCACGGACAGATCGTCTCGCACACAAGACCGAAGTAAACTCCCCCGCTCTCACCCCCTACATCCTCCATGTGCTCCCCAACATGCTCACCATTGACACGGAACTGACTGCCGGCATTGCGGGGCTTTTCGGAATCAACATCGTACGTGCCGCCCTCCACGTTGTGAACGATATGAAAACCTTCACCGAGACCGGAGTCGCCGTCGCCATCGACGGCGCGGGCGCAGGACGACAGGTGCGTGAACAGGCATAAAAATAAGGCAGAATATATCTGCCTTATTTTTATGTTGTTATATCTCTACCTCGAGCTGCCCCCGCTTGAACACCTTGCCGATGGTACCGAACTGGAAGGTTGCCGTTTCCTTAACAGTGAAGCGGCCGTAGGTATTCCCCGCGCGATAGTTCGAGTTGAACGCTTCGCGCATGCCGCCTGCCGTGTGCATCTCCTCCCCGTAGACGAGAAAGGGATTCGGCACGACGGCAAAGAGGTTGTTGCCCAGGGGCATTCCCCAGAAGTCCGCGTCGCGGGTCGGTGTCACCGCAACGAAGCGCGGTTCGAGCTCGGGACGGCTGAGGCGCAGCGGCATATTCGTGCAGCGCATTCCCTGCACCTCATAGAGTTTGATGAAGTCGTCCTGCGCCTTCTTCTTTTGGAACATCGTCCCTGCGACATCGTAGAGTGCGTTGTAGTCCTGCATATAGTCCGCAGCGCGCTCGGCCGGGGTTCGCTCACGCAGTTCGGGCACAGGGATCTTCTCCAGCGAAGCCGCCGCATCGGCGGCTTTTTGACGTGTTGCCTCGTTCTGCTTTGCACGGTCACTCGGTGCGGCTTCTTTGCCGCCCGACGCACGTGCATAGCTCCCTGCCGCGCGCTCCATCGCATTCATCGGCTTGCGCGGCTGTCCGCCTTCCGTGGGCTTCGGCGAGGGTGCAGATGCTCCCCCGTACGCACGCGAGAGATCACGCTTCATCTCCTCGTCGAGGAGATCACTTACCGAGGGAACGATGCGCTGTGCGGCGGCATTTTCCTCTGCTGCGGGATTTTCTGCAGTCTCCTGCGGCTCCCTGCGGCGCGAGGACTGCTCCGCACGGTGCTCTGCCGCCTCCAGTTGCTCCACCAGCTCGTCAATGCGACTCTGCTGACGCAGCACCATCTTTTCGAGAAGCGTGACGCGCTTCGCGAGCTCATGAATCCGTGTCAGTTCGTCGGTTCCCATTCCCCTGATTTACCCCTTAAACTTCAATCTTCGCCGCACGCGCAAGCACCTCACGCGCCTCGCGCACGATGCGATCCACAATCACCTTGACCGGTTCGACCTCACGCAGGAGCGTCAGGGTCTCGCCCGCCTGCATCATGCCATTGACGACATCGCCGTCCACGGCAGCGAGCTTGTTCGTGCCCGTCGCACGGTCGAGCAGCTCCTGCTTCGTCGCTTTGCCCGAGAGTTCGAGTGCGACAAAGTCCTCGGAGAACTTGTTCTTGATCCCGCGTACCGATCCACCAATGGTGAAACCCGTCACAATCGTATCCGTGTCCACTGCCTCGATCAGCTTCGCCTTCATATTGTCGTGTACAACGCACTCCTCGGCAACGAGGAAGCGCGTCCCCATCTGAATGCCCGCCGCACCCATGAGCAGCGCTGCCGCAAGACCGCGTCCGTCGCCGAAGCCGCCCGCCATGACAACGGGGAGCTTTACCTCGGGGATGACCTGCTCCATCAGCGGCATGGTCGACAGGACACCGATATGGCCGCCGGCCTCCATGCCCTCCACAACAATCGCATCCGCGCCTTTCTCCTCCACACGTTTTGCGAGCTTCACGCTCGGCACGACGGGGATCACCTTCACGCCTGCCGCATGGAACTTTTCAAAGTATGGGACGGGATTGCCCGCACCGAGCGTCACGAACGTCGGCTTTTCCTCACAGATCACATCGACGATCTCATCCTTGTTCGGTGCCATGAGCATGACATTCACGCCAAATGGACGATCCGTCAGCGTGCGGCAGCGGCGAATCTCATCGCGCGTGTACTCCGTCGTACGGCCCCCCGTCGAGATGATGCCCGCACCACCCGCATTCGATACCGCAGACGCGAGATTCGCCTCCGAGATCCACGCCATGCCGCCCTGCAGAATGGGGACTTCGATTCCCAAGAGTTCTTTCAGCTGATTTGCCACGTTACTACCTCCTATATTATACGCGCTCTATGCCCGCAACGGCATAGGCAGACATTCCTTCCCCGCTGCCCGTGAACCCGAGCCGCTCCTCCGTCGTCGCCTTGACATTGACATCACCGACCGCCACGCCAATCATCCGCGCGATATTCTCACGCATCCGAGGGATATGCGGCAGCAGCTTCGGTGCCTGCGCGACAATCGTCGCATCCACATTGCCGATGGCATAGCCCTCCGCACGCACGAGACGCGCGACCTCGGCGAGAAGCTTGCCGCTGTCTGCGCCGCGAAAGCGCTCATCCGTATCGGGAAAATGCGTCCCAATATCCCCGAGCGCCGCCGCACCGAGCAGGGCATCCGAGACCGCATGGAGGAGCACATCGGCATCCGAGTGTCCGAGCAGGCCCTTTTCATACGGCACATCCACGCCGCCGAGAATGAGCCTGCGCCCCTCGACCAGACGGTGCACATCATAGCCCATGCCAAACCGCGTCATTCGCCCTCTCCCTTCCGTCGCCGCACAACCCCGCCAAGGAGACGCTTTGCCTCATGCACAGCGGTCTTCATCAGCTCGCCCGCCCCCATGTCATTGCGTAGGATCGCCTCCGCAACCACCATATCCTCGGGCGTTGTCACCTTGATATTACTGTACTCACCCTTGACAATGCGCACAGGAACGCCGATGCGCTCCACAAGGCTCGCATCATCCGTTCCGAGAAAACCATCCTCATCCGCACGTCGATTCGCCTCAAGCAAAATCTCTTTGCGAAAGCCCTGCGGGGTCTGCACCTGCCAGAGTGTACTGCGCGGAGGCGTTGAGACCACGACGGCATCTTCCGAGGCGATCTTGATCGTATTCTTCTCGGGCACAGCGATAATCGCCGCGCCCTCTGCACGTACCACGCGAATGAGCTCCTCGATGGTCTCACGACGGATCAGCGGGCGCGCTGCGTCATGCACAAGCACAATGTCCGCCTCCTCCGAGACGAGGGAAAGGCCGTTGCGGATCGAATACTGCCGCTCCGAGCCGCCCTCGACCACCTGCCACGGGGCAAGCCCCTTGACACGGCTGAGAAGCCCCTTCACCGCCTCCACCTCATCCGCACCGACAGCAACGATCAGCTCGCCGACCTCGGGCACCTTGGAAAACGTGAGCAGCGTCCGCAGGAGCATCGGCTTTCCGGCAAGCGTCAAGAATACCTTGTTCAGCCCTGCCTGCATCCGATGTGCCTGTCCCGCTGCGGGAAAAACCACACTAACCATACATTCCCCTCCTGAGCATCATGCGGTTACCGCGTCAGCTTCGCAAAAATCATGCGCCCTGCCGCAGTCTGAAGCGCCGATGTCACCTCCACGGACACGACCTCGTTCATGCAGCGAAATCCGCCGTCCACAACGATCATCGTCCCGTCATCGAGATAGGCGAGCCCCTGCCCGTGTTCCTTGCCCGGACGGACAATCTGCACCGTCATGAGATCGCCCGGAATGGCGACCGGTTTCACCGCATTCGAGAGGGCATTGATATTGAGCACGGGAACGCCACGCAGCTGTGCCACCTTGTTCAGGTTGAAATCATTCGTGATGATCTTGCCGCCAACCTCCTGCGCCAGCTGCATGAGCTTTGAATCCACCTCGGGAATATCCTCGAAATCCGCCTCTGTGACCTCCACCTTCATGCGCGACTCCTTGCGGATCTTTTGCAGGATGTCAAGACCTCTGCGTCCGCGCACGCGCTTCAGCGAGTCCGCCGAGTCTGCGATATGCTGCAGTTCTTCGAGCACAAAGACGGGGATCAGGAGTGTCCCCTCAAGGAATCCCGTCTCACAGATGTCCGCAATACGGCCGTCGATGATGACGCTCGTATCGAGCAGCTTGTACTGACGCTCTGCCTGCGGCGGCTGTACCGCAGCCTGCGCAGGAGAACGCCCCTCACGCATGCGTGACATATCGCGCAGGAACCGCGGGATGAAATCAAAGACCGCCGCAAGCTCCTCCTGCTTTCGCACCATGATGTGAACACCGAGATAGCCGAGCACGATGCTGAATACAATGGGAATATAATCGCCGACAATCGGTATCATAGAAAACGCATCGCCGAGGAGACGCGCAATGATGAGTCCAATAAAAAGTCCGATTGCCCCTGCGATCACATCCCGCGTCGGCATCTTGCCGAGCTGTCCCTCCACCCACACGGAGAAACGTCGGAGCCGTCCCGTAAAGAACGGCGCGAGAGGATAACCGAGTACGCCGCCGAGAATCGTACCGATGAGAATGCAGAGAAGCCCGGCCGGTGAGAGCCCAAACATGCCGAGCTCAATATGCCAAAACGGCGCAGTGAAATAGTCGCTCACCGTCGGGATCGCAAGCTCAAACAGAGTACCGCCAACAATCGCCATGATGAGCACAATGAAAAAACGTAAAATGCGATCAAATAACAAACATTCACCTCCTCTCATATTTATGGTCGGAAAAAGAAACGAATCGCTCCCTTCTCAACTCTCTCAGTATAATAAAAAAAATTCGCATTGTCAAAACAGAGCTTATGATAGTGAATATTACTCTTGACATCATTATATTTTTTCATATAATGATTATCGTGTTCATTATTTTTTCATCTCTACAGAAAGGATTTTTCAAGGTATGACATTCAAAGGAAAAATACGTCAAGGACGATATGCACTGCTGACCGCAGCCGTGCTTGCCTGCCTTGGATCACCGCACGGATACGCAGCAGAGGACGTTTCGGGGGGGGGGGATAAGTCAAAAGTCTCAACCGAAGATATCCACGTGGAGGTGGACTTCGATAAAGAGATGCTCAAGGAAGCTCCCGAAACAAAGACGATCATCTCCCGTGCCGATCTCGACCGCAAGGGGGCACGCACGCTCTCGGACGCACTCGCGGCGGAGCAGGATGTCCAGATGGGCACGGACAACATGGGGCGCAAGACCGTCAGCATCCGCGGCGCAGAGCCGCGCCACACCCTCATCCTCGTCGACGGGCGCAGACTCGCGGGAGGCCTCAGCAAGTACTACGGTGCAACAGACGAGGTGAACCGCATCGGGCTCGATGACATCGACCACATTGAGATCATCCGCGGCTCAGGTACGGCACGCTACGGTGCAGATGCCATCGGCGGTGTCATCAACATCATCACGAAGGTCTCCCATCGCAGGGGCGTGCGTCTGACGACCGAGGGCTCGTGGATCGACGTAAAGGGGCATCAGTACAACCACAGCATCGGACTCTCCACAGGCGACCTCGGCGGCGGAACGTATATGGACTTCTCCTATGGATGGAGCAAGACCGCTCCGTTCCTCTACGACAGAGATGGCACGTCCATGCAGTACTATGGCGATCGCAACCCGATGAGTGCACGTGCCGAGTTTACGATCGGCAAGGACGAGACAATCACCATCTCTGCAGATCGTCAGACGGAGGATCTGCAGAAGGATACAACGCTTGGCAGATTCAGCGGCGGCAAGTCCATCGCTATGATTGCAGCAGAAGATGCATGGCGCAATAACTTCAGCATCGACTGGAAGAAGCAGACAAGCCACGCGGACTACCACGTGCGCCTCTACCAAACGGAGCATAACTCCGATGTAAATTATGATGTCTTTGGACGGGGGCTCCCCTACCGACATTTCTACTTCGACAACTTCAATCGCGTGGATAATGTCATGGAGGCATCGGTCGGTGTGATGGCGCATGACAAGCACTATGTCACCGTCGGAGCCGACTATCACGATGAATACGGTGAGGGAACACGAATCTACGTTCCAGGACAGACGGCACGGCAGGAAAGGCGTATCTATACCTTCCCAAATCCCATGGATCCATTGAATCCGAATAGACGCTCCTACACCGGCGATATCTATGAAACCTCGCTGAACTACTACAGTGCCTACATCATGGATGACTGGCAGGTTGGCAAGAAGCTGCTCATCATCCCCGCTCTGCGCTATACGAATCACAGCCATTTCGGCGTGAACGTCTCCCCGTCCATCGGCGCGACGTATAAGGCGCAGAACAACGTCCGCATCAAGACGAACATCGGCACGAGCTTCGCAACGGGCGGCATCGCCGAGCTCTACCATGACTGGGAGATGTATGAACCGTCGTTGAACGCTACCCCACCGATTCGAAACGGATGGTTCTTCCAAGGCAATCCCGAGCTGAAGCCCGAGAAGGCGCTCAACATGGACATCTCCGTCGAAAAGGAGTTCAACAAGAAGACGAGTGCCAAGATCACCCTCTTCCGCAACGATTACAAAGACTATATGCAGATCATGTATAAGGGAGAGAAGGACAGCAAGAATCTCTACGGACGTACTTATTATGATCGGCAAATACTATATCCGAGTCCCTATAGTTGGTACAGTTATGACGATCTTGTAAACAATCTCAATGCTGCGAGCAACTGGAGCGATATTGAAAACGATGTGATTGATGAGACGGATTTTGCATCCGGCATTCCCGCCACGGATGATGTCTATACCTATGCAAATATCTCCAAGGCACGTACGCAGGGCATCGAGGCGGAGGTGACGCATCAGGTTGCACGCGATTTCAATATCAAGGCGGGCTATACCTATCTCGACGCTTATGACCGTCAGACGGGCAAGCGCCTCGAGGGACGCGGCCGGCACATGCTGAACCTCACGATGACGTACAGCGATCCGAAGAACGGCTGGCGTGCAACCTTCTGGGGCGACTATACACGGAACTACCTCGATATCCGTGACCGCATCGCAACGGGCCGCCTCACCGGCAACGGTGCCAGGAACTTGGAACACGTCGAGTTTACCGATCCCAATACAGGAAAGGTCTATCGTATGTTCCGAAACGAAACCGATGCGAAAGAATATATGCGCGGCGACATTCAGCACGATTCCAACCGCGAGAAAGTCGCCCGCGAGAAGAACTACGGCCTGTGGAATCTGATGGTCGAGAAGGACTACCACCACTTCCTTACGTTCTACGCCGGCATCACCAACATCTTCAACCAATACGACCCGTTCCTCGGAATGGGCGGGCGCATCTACCGCCTCGGTATGCGCATGATGTTCTAATCTATACAAAGGAGCTTAGCTTATGTCAGGTTTTGAGAGCGCAGTCCACCTCTTTCACAGCGGTGGATTCGTCATGTATCCCCTTCTGATTCTCTCGCTCATCACGCTTGCGATTGCAGTGGAGCGGTTCTACTACTACCGCATCAACCGCAAGGGTTCGCGTGTGTTCTTCCACGGGGTCTACCACGCCGCCACGCAGAAGGACTTTAGCACGGTCGGCAAGCTCTGCAAGGAGTTCCCCTCCGCCATCAGCCGCATCATCGAGAGCGGCATGGAGAACGCATCCACGGAGACCTCGATGAAGGGCTCGTTCTCCGACCGCATGTCGATGGAGGCGATCAACTTCCGCCGCTATCTCGACTATCTGAGCGCGATCGTCACGATTGCCCCGCTGCTCGGCCTGCTCGGCACGGTCACGGGTATGATCCAGACGTTCAGCGTGCTCGATGCGGGCGGCGGCGCAGCCGCGATCACGGGCGGTGTCGGTGAGGCTCTGGTCGCAACGGCATCGGGTCTCTGCGTTGCGATCATTGCATTCTGCGTCTACACCTACTTTAGTCATCAGCTCGACACGATTGTGACGGATACGGAGCGTCTCTGCGCGACGATCGTCACGGCAAAGAAAGAAAGCTGGGATGCGTAATGAATTTTAGCAATCACCGCATGAAGAAAAAGCCGGAGTTCATGATTATCCCGATGATCGACATCATCTTCTTCCTGCTTGTCTTCTTCATGATGAACAGTCTGCAGACGGTCGCGCAGAAGGCACTCGCCGTCCAGCTGCCGCAGGCGCAGAGTGCGACGGCTCCGGCACAGCTCCCGATCATTATGACGATCGACGAGCAGGGGCATATCACGATTGACAACAATCCCGTGAGCATCACGGAGTCAGCGGCAATCATGAAGCGCCACATGGAGGAGAACCCGAATGCGGCGGTTGTCCTGCAGGCAGACAAGCGCACGGCACACGGTCAAGTAGTTGCCGTGATGGATATGCTCAAAGGAGCGGGGGTAAAGCGGCTCTCGATTGCTGCAGAACAGAAGGGGTAGATCTATGGAGCAACATCTCTCATGGAGTAAGGCCTATATTGTCTCTGCCACAGTTCACTTCGTGATCTTTCTCCTGCTCGCCGTCGGTCTCGCGGTCGTTGTTGCCGAAAAGGAGCAGCAGGTCTACGAGATCGATCTCCAAGCCTCCGATTTCAGTCAGGGCAGCGGACACGAGGGCGGCGGCAGTGCCGAGAACCTCTTCCCCGAGCCGCTGAAGGCGGAGGATGTCGCAAAGCGCGTCGAGACGGTGCAGCAGACTGTGCCGCCCATCACGCCGACCGATGCGGTTGTGCCGACATCGGATGCCGTGACTGTACCACAGGCGGCTTCTGAAACGTCCGCCTCGTCCTCGACATCTGCACCTTCCTCTGCATCCTCAGGCTCAGCCTCAGGCAGCGGTGAGGGCAGCGGCTCAGGTTCCGGCTCAGGATCGGGCACGGGCAGCGGCGATGGAACGGGCGACGGGCAGGGCGTAGGCTCCGGCTCGGGTGCAGGTCAGGGCTCGGGCGATGGCAATGTCTCGGGAACGGGCAGTGCCCCGTTTGATACCAACGGGTTCTGGGCAGCAGTCAACGCGAACAAGGAGTACCCCTATATGGCGATGAAGCGCCGCCTAGAGGGTACGACGACGATTGTCACGACGATCAGCGCCTCGGGTGCGATCACGAGCGTGTCGGTCGCCTCCTCCTCCGGACATGGGATGCTTGACGATGCGGCCGTTGCTGCGGCATACGCCGTCGGCAGCTATCCGAATCCCACGGGCGCGACGGTATCGGTCACAACAAATGTAAGTTTCAGTATTCGATAATCTCCAATCAAAAAGCTGTGATGGAAATTCCACCACAGCTTTTTGATTGTGTTTATTTCTCCTCAAGCAGCTGTACGAGCTCGTCATAGTCCCGCTGCAGCTGCTCATACTCATCCATCATCTGCAGGACGGTGAGTGCGGCGATGCGCTGCACGTCGAAGCTGCGCACCTTCTTCGACATCTCCTTGATCCGACGGTCACTCTCGGCTGCGAGACGCTTGAGCCGTTCGGGGTCATCCGTTTTGAGCTGGTAGGTCTGCCCAAACATCTCGATCACAACCCGCTGGGGCTGTTTCTTCTCCTCTGTCATGGCTCTCACCGCCTCTTATGCACGCAGCTCTGCGTGGAGCTGGCTCTGTGCCGCCGCAAGGATGTCCGCAAATGCCGCATCCACTTCCTCATCGGTCAGGGTCTTGTCATCGGACTGGAAATGCAGATGGAACGCCATGCTCTTTTTCCCGCTCCCGACCTGCTTGCCCATGTAGACATCAAAGAGCGTCGCACCGCGGAAGAACTTGCCGCCCTTCTTGGCAATGACGCGCTCGATCTCAGCTGTAGAGAGGTCTGCATCCACAAGGATCGCGAGGTCACGCGTCGATGCGGGGTATTTCGGCAACGACGCAATCGTATTTTTCTTCTTGCGGTAGCGCAGGAGGGTGTCGACCTCCATCTCAAAGACGTAGACGCTCTGCGCGATACCGAAGTTCGCGGCGACGGTCGGATGAATCTCACCGAGGGTGGCAATCACGTCGCGCCCCTTCTTGAAGGAGGCCGTCTTGCCCGGGTGCATGGCAAAGTGTTCGCCGCGCTCCACCGTGTATTTCTGCACGCCGATCGCCGTGAGAAATCGCTCAAGGATGCCCTTCATATCGTAGAAATCGACCTGTGCATTGTCCGTATCCCATGCAATCGGGCTTCTCCTGCCCGTGATCAGTCCCGCGACCATGAGTTTCTCGTTTGCAAGCTCCGTGACGGGCAGTGCCTTCGGGAAGAATACGGGCGCGATGTCAAAGAGCCGCAGATCCATGTTCTTGCGGGCGACGTTGCGTGCCGCATTTTCAAGTACGCTCGTGAGGAGGGTTGTACGAATGAGCGGGTACTCGTCCGTGAGCGGGTTCATGATGGGGATTGCCTGACGAAGCGGGCTGTCCGCGGGGACACCGAGTTTATCCAGTGTTTTCTCACTGGTAAAGCTGAACGAAAGTTCCTCTGTCATGCCGAGCGCGGCAAGCGTCCCGCGCATCGTATCGACAAAGTCCTGCCGCTCGCTCGTCCTGCCCTGCTGTACTGCGCCCGTCGGGAGGCGAGATGCTATGTTGTCATATCCGTAGAGGCGTGCGACCTCCTCGGAGATGTCCTCCATCATCGTCACGTCACCGCGCCACGATGGCACGGCAACGTGATAGGTCTCAACGCCCTTTTCCTCGACGATGAAGCCGAGTGAACGGAGCGCGGATGCCATCCAGTCACCGGGAATATTCGCGCCGATACGCGCCCCTACCATGCGTGCACTGAACTCAAGCACGGTCGGAACACGGTGCTTCGGGTAGACATCGACCACGCCCTTTGCCACCGTGCACGCGCCCATCTCGACGAGCAGCTGTGCGGCTCGCGTCACGGCACGCACGGTCTCCGTCTCATCGACACCGCGCTCGAACCTGCCCGAGGACTCGGAGTGCAGGCCAATGCGGCGTGCCGTGCGGCGAATCGTCGGGCCGTGGAAGGATGCCGCCTCGAGAATGACCGAGCGCGTCCCCTCCGTGATCTCGGACTCAAGCCCGCCCATGATGCCCGCAAGCCCTGCGGGCTTTTCGCTGTCGGCAATGACAAGCTCATCCCCAACGGCGACACGGCTCGAATCGTCCAGCGTGTGCAGGTTCTCCCCCGCACGCGCGCGACGTGCCGTGAGGCTGTGTCCCGCGACAGCGTCGTAGTCATAGGCATGGAGCGGCTGCCCCATCTCAAGCATGACGAAGTTTGTCACATCGACTACGTTGTTGATCGCACGGATGCCCGCGCCATGCAGACGCTCCACCATCCATGCGGGCGACGGGGCAATCTTCACATTGCGCAGCACACGCGCCGAGAAGCGGCGGCAGAGCTCATCCGCCTCGATGCCGATGTGCACGAGCTCGGCAGAGCTCTCGGATGCCGTTTCCTCCACGGTGATGGATGGGAAGCGCAGCTCCTTGCCCGTCAGTGCCGCAACCTCACGCGCAATGCCGATGACGCTGAAGCAGTCCGCACGGTTCGCCGTCAGCTCGAACTCGAGCACGACATCATCCAGTCCCAGCGCCTCGGCGGCGGGGATTCCGACGGGCGTATCCTCCTGCATGATGTAGATGCCGTGTATCTGCTCATCGGGCAGCCCCTCGGTATTGATCGCAAGCTCCCCCGCCGAGCACATCATGCCGTTCGATGGAACGCCGCGCAGCTTACCCTTGGAGATCTTCTTGCCATCGGGGAGCACGGCACCGACCATAGCGGCTGGAACAATATGCCCCTCACGTACATTGGAGGCACCCGTCACAATCTGAATCCGCTCTTCTTTTCCAATGTCCAGCTGACAGACGAGCAGATGATCGGAGTCTGGATGCGGCGTGATCTTCTCAATGCGTGCCGTGATGACCTTCTCAAGCCCCTCATCCGCACGCACGACGCGCTCGACGGGAACGCCCGCCATTGTGAGGCGGTCTGCGATCTCCTCTGCCGTCTCGTCAATATCCACGTAGTCTTTCAGCCATTTGATAGAAACCTGCATCGTCCCGCCTCCTTAGAATTGATGTAAGAACCGCACGTCATTGTCGTAGAACAGGCGCAGATCGTCCACGCCGTACGCGAGCATGGCGATGCGCTCAACGCCCATGCCGAATGCAAAGCCCGACACCTGCGCGGGGTCGTAGCCGCTCATGCGCAGGACGTTCGGGTGCACCATGCCCGCACCGAGGATCTCAAGCCAACCCGTTCCCTTGCAGACGCGGCAGCCCGCGCCATGACACGAGGAACAGGAGATATCGACCTCGGTCGACGGCTCTGTGAACGGGAAGAAACTTGGACGGAAGCGTACCTTTGCATCCGCATCGAAGAGCTGATGCAGACAGAGCTCAAGCGTTCCCTTCAGGTCGGCAAAGGAGATGCCCTTGTCGATGACCAGCCCCTCCACCTGCGTGAACATCGGGGAGTGCGTCGCATCGTAGGAGTCGCGGCGGTAGACGCGGCCGGGCGCGATCATGCGGATCGGCGCGTTCGGCTCGTTCTTCTGCATCGTACGCGCCTGCACGGGCGATGTCTGCGAGCGCAGGAGGATGTCCTCCGTGATGTAGAACGAATCCTGCATATCGCGTGCGGGATGATCCTTCGGCAGGTTCAGCGCCTCGAAGTTATAGTAGTCGCTCTCGATCTCGGGTCCCTCCTCGATCGTAAAGCCCATCTGCAGGAAGATCTTCTTGATGCGGTCGAGCGTGATCGTGAGCGGGTGCAGATGCCCCACGGGTGCAGTGCGTCCCGGCAGGGTCACGTCGATCTGCTCGGCGGCTATCTTATCCGCGAGCTCCCGCTGCGCCAATTCCTCGGACTTGGCCGCAAGCAGTTCCTCAAGCTCGGCACGCGCCTCGTTGACGATCTTGCCGATGCGCGGGCGCTCCTCCTGTGCGAGGGCGCTCATGCTGCGCAGGAGCACGGTCATCTCACCCTTTTTCCCGAGGAATTTCACGCGGATATCGTTGAGCTCGCCGAGGCTCTGCGCGGTCTCTGCAATCGCGGCACGGGCACGCTCCCTAAGATCTCTGATCTTCTCGTCCATATCGTCCTCCTGTATATATAGGTATACACTCGTTCTATTCATTCGTAAAAATATCAATGCTCAGTTTAGCATATTTATCTAAAAAAATCTATGAAAGCATGATAAAATGGAAGGTACAGAGGGCATTGAACACACATCACAGTACGTCAAAGCCTCTCCCCCAAAATGGTTTTTCAATCTAGGAGGTCTCTATGGACACACTCATCAAAAGCATTTCAGAGCTGCTGGCACAGCCGACCAGCCTCTTTACCCTGCTTGCCGTGCTCATCTTCATCCTCGGCTATCTGCAGATGCGCCGCATCCAATTCACAACGAGCATGCTCATCAATGTCGCGCTCATGCTTGCGCTGACGATTGTGCTCCACCAGCTGCGGCTGTTCCATATGCCGCAGGGCGGCAGTGTCACGCTCGGGGCGATGGTGCCGCTGCTCTTCCTCACCTATCGCTACGGCGCAGGCATCGGCTGCCTTGCCGGCTTTCTCTACGGCATGATCAATCTCATGCAGGACGCATTCATCGTCCATCCCCTGCAGGTGCTCTTTGACTATCCGCTGCCATACATGGCGCTTGCGCTTGCCGCAGTCCTCCCGGGGCGTTTTTATGCGGGCGCACTGCTCGCCTTTGCGGGGCATTTTCTCTGTCACTACGTCTCAGGAGTTGTGTTCTTCGGCTCGTATGCACCGCCCGACACGTCGCCCTATCTCTACTCCCTCGTGTTCAATGCGACCTATCTCGTGCCCGAGGCAATCATCTGTCTTGTCGTTCTGCGCGTGCTCCCCGTTCCTCGTCTCCTCACCGCAATGGATCAGCGCACACCGCTCTACGGTGCAAAGCTGACACAATAAGTTTAGCTATCCTCGTACGTGCGCACGCGCAGGGTCAGCCCGCGCTCCGCACAAATTGCACGGCAGAGGGCAATCTCCTCCTCGTTCTCGACTTTCTCCACGACGGTGAGCACGACATTCGGCACATAGGGCTTGCAGTGCTCGGCAAATGTCAGCATCGCCTCATAGGAGGAGATGCCGAACTTCGACCGTGTGAGTGCGAGATAACGCTCTGCATTGGATGCGTTAAGACTGATGGACACCGTATCGAGCAGCCCCGCAAAGCGCTCTGCAAACTCACATCCGTGCTCGAGTTCCCCGAGCCCGTTCGTATTGACGCGCGTCGGCACATCGGGGTGCTGCTCCTTTACATGGCGTAGAACGGCGAGCACAGT
The DNA here is from genome assembly GCA_905372865.1 of uncultured Centipeda sp. Lineage (GTDB taxonomy): Bacteria > Bacillota > Negativicutes > Selenomonadales > Selenomonadaceae > Centipeda. The sequence goes on along the minus strand of CAJPQT010000019.1, from coordinate 10,914 downwards.
ATCCAGACGGATGAGCGGCTCGCCAAAGCCGCAGCAGACGACCTCACCCACATAGTCCCACGGCAGGCGATCAAGCTCCGCAATGATCTCCTCCACGCTCGGGTCTCGCTCGATCCACAGGGAGGATTCCTGTGCCATCTCCTTCATGCTGCGCAGGCAGAAGACGCAGTCGCAGTTGCAGTCGTTCGTGATATTGACATAGACGGCTCGCTTGCCCTCGGGCTGCTCTCTGAGGCTCTCCTCAATGGGGAGATAACGCCCGCCCGCATGTGTCGCATATACAATCATAGAATTCTCCTATCATACACAGAAATGAGAAAAGCTGCCGCAATGCGACAGCTTATTTTGTTAACGTTTCTACACTACTGTAAGCTCCCCCATAAATTCCTCGAACGGCAGACCGTAGTTCCATGGCAGATCGAGCTCCTCGGCGTAGGCGAGACAGTGCCCAATAAAATCGGCTGCACGCGATACGCCCTCGGCGAGTGGAATCCCGCGCACCAGTGCCGCCGCGATGATCGCGGAGAACGCATCCCCCGCCCCCGAGCGGTCGCGTCCGACCTTCGGGTTGTCAAAAGAGCGTCCGCATCCATCCGCATAGAGATAGGTGCGTATACGATCCCCCACGTGAAGCCCCGTGATGATAACATCATGCGGTCCCATCGCTGCAATTGCCGCTGCCATCTCTGCAAGTTCTTCTTCCGTCACCAATCCGTTTGCAGGATAGTCCGTGCCAAGCAGCTGACATGCCTCCGTGAGGTTCGGCGTCACCACATCGGCATACGGGAGCAGCTGGCGCATCTTGGCGCAGAGCTCCGGCGTATAGGAGGAGTAGAGGCTGCCGTTGTCCCCCATCACAGGATCGACGATGACACGTGTATCTCGTCCCTTGAAGCGTGCAATGCACTCCAATACCACTTCGATCTGTCGTTCCGAGCCGAGAAAGCCCGTCAAGATTGCGTCAAAATCGAGCTTATTCGCCGCCCAGTTCTCCATATAGGGACGCATGCGCCCCGTATAGTCGTCGAGATAGTGATTCGGAAAGCCCGTGTGCACCGAGAGGATCGCTGTTGGAAGCGGGCACGCCTGCACGCGCAGCGCGGAGATCAGCGGCAGCTGCACGGTCACGGAGCAGCGGCCGAATCCCGTGATATCATTGATGAGGGCGATTCGTTTCTGCCGCGCCATCAGCGGTTGTCCACCCGTTCCGGCACGCGGTCGTGCATGGACAGGCGCTCCCATGCAAGCCGCTCGTATTTTGTCCCCGGCATGCCGTAGTTCGCATAGGGGTCAATCGAGATGCCGCCGCGCGGCAGGAATTTCCCCTGCACCTCGATGTATTTCGGTTGCATCAGCCGAATGAGGTCACGCATGATGACGTTGACTACATCCTCATGAAAGTCGCCGTGGTTGCGGAAGCTCACGAGGTAGAGCTTCAGCGACTTGCTCTCGACCATGCGCTCAGCGGGCATATAGGAGATGTAGATCGTGCCGTAGTCCGGCTGCCCCGTGATCGGGCAGAGCGTCGTAAACTCGGGGCAATTGAACCGCACCCAGTAGTCGTGATCCGCATGTTTATTTTGAAAGGTCTCAAGCGCCTCGGGCGCGTAGTCATAGCCATAGTCCGTGCGCTGCTGTCCGAGAAGCGTCAGCCCCTCCTGTGTCTTGTCTCTTGCCATTACATCCCCAAGAATTTCTTTTCAAATACATCCTGCGGCTCGGGACGCCCAAAGAGATAGCCCTGTATCGTATCCGTCTTGCAGATCTTCACGAGACAGTCATACTCGTCCTGCTTCTCTACACCCTCGATGCAGGTGGTCATGCCGATGCTGTGGCAGAGATCCACCGTGTACTCCACAAGCTTCTGGTCGAAGTGGTTCTCAAGGATCCGTATGACAAAGGCACGATCGATCTTTACGATGTCGCAGTTCAGATTCTTCAGCGACGAGAGCGAGGAGTAGCCCGTACCGAAGTCGTCCATTGCCACCTTGATGCCATGACTGCGGAATACATCGAACTGGGCATTGACAAACTTCAGATCGCTGACAATCTTGCTCTCCGTGAGCTCAAGCACAACGGCATCCGCCGGCATATCGTGCCGCCGCAGACAGTCCTCTACAAACTCAAGGAAGGAGAGATCCTTGATCTGCTCGTAGCTCATGTTGACACTCATGTGGAAATCCGGAATGCGCTTCCGCCATTCCTTGCAGACGCGCAATGCCTGCTCGAAGATCCAGCGCCCGACGGGCACAATCGTCTTGGTCTCCTCCAGAATGCGAATGAACTCCATCGGTGCGACCATGCGCCCCTTGCTGTTTTTCCAACGGAGCAGTGTCTCCGCGCCCACAAGGTGTTGATCGTCCCCCGCCACCTGCGGCTGGAAGTAGAGCTCGAAGTTGCGGCAACCCGCCTTGACATCCTGCAGGATCTGCTCCTGGATCGTCAGAGAGCGCAGCCAACGGTTGTAGACTTCCTTCGAGAACTCATTGATGCGATTCTTTCCGCCCGACTTCGCAGCGTCGAGTGCTGCCTGTGCATACTTGTGCAGGACGAGCGGGTCACGCGCCGACTGCGGATAGAACACCATGCCCGCCGACACAGTGACGATGTACTGACGCCCGTCATACATCTGCGGATGAGCAAATTCGCGCTGTACGCGGATGAAGAACTCCGTCAGCATATCCGCATCTGCGCCCGGATAGATGAGCCCGAACTCATCGCCGTCCAGACGGTAGAGTGAGAGCTTGCGCGGGATATTCTGTAGGATGCGCTCGGAGATCTGGCGCAGAATGATGTCACCGATCTCATGGTTGAACGCCTCGTTGACCGTGCGGAAATTATCGATCCCCATGACGAGAAGGCCGCCGCCACCGCCCGTCTCACGCGCCTCACGCAATGCCGCCCCCAGATCCTCGATGAACTGGTAGCGGTTGAGGAGCCCCGTGACTGTGTCCGCAGAGTTGCGCCGCGCGAGCTGGCTGATCGTCCCGACGAAGAGATTCGGCGTTCCATCCTCGGAAGTACCGATCTTCCCCTTCAGACGCAGCCACGAAAAGTCGCCCTTTGCATCCTTCATACGGAAGTCAAGCTGACGATCCCGTCCCTCGGCCAGAGTGCCGAGCGAGGAGAAGAGCTCCGCCAGCGACTTTCGATCCTGCATATAGACGAGCGGGGTCAGCACCCCCGCGATATCCTCCATCGTCTCTGCGGGGAGGTCGTACGCCAAAACAAATGACGGCGGCGCAAGAAAAGTGCCGGCAACGGGGTCCATCATAAAGATATAATCAGAGGTCGTATTCTTCATCAGGTCAAAGATGAACTTATGCTTTTTGAGCACGGGGCTTAGCGCAATTTTCTTCTTTCCGCTCATATTCCCTTCCCTCGCTTTTCACACACTTCTACCCTCATCCACGAAAATGATTTTTCTTTTTTGCTATTATATACCTTTTCGCGTTGCGGCGCAACCGCACAATCCAACGAGGACAAGGCACACACATACGGAAAATATTTTTAGCGTTTTCTCCGACATTGCTTGAAAAAAGCACACAGTTTGTTTATGATAAACAGGAAACGACAACACAGCGGCAAAGGAGATTCATGGCATGGCTATTACAGAACTGACGGCAGAGATGTTTGACAGCGAAGTACTGCAGAGTGACCAATTGGTCATCGTCGATTTTTGGGCGACATGGTGCACCCCCTGCAGTATGCTCGTCCCCATTCTGGAGGAGATCGCCGCAGAGCATACAGACATCAAGATCTGCAAGATCAACATGGATGAGGCGCAGGACATCGCCGAGAAATACGGTGTGATGAGCCTCCCCTGCCTCATCTTCTTCAAGCATGGAGAAGCCGTTGAGGAGTGCATCGGGTTGGTCTCAAAGGATCGAATCGTATCGCTCCTGCCGAAATGAAACAGCATGGATAAAGGGCTTGGTCTGACTGACCAAGCCCTTTATCTGTGTCTATGTGTAGAGACGCTGACGCAGCGCCTCATACAAAACGGCGGTCGCGGCCGTCGCAACGTTCAGCGACTCGGCACGCCCGCGCATGGGGATATAGATGTGCTCTGACACGCGCAAAAGCTCCTCCGATGCACCGTTCGCCTCATTCCCAAAGACAATGACCGCAGGACGGCAGAGATCTGCGGAAAAATGAGGCTTTGCATTTGCATCGCACGCAGCTGCGAGGAGGTCGATCTCCTCATCTCCTGCAAAGCGGATCAGCTCCTCTGTCGAAATCCCCGCGGCAAAGGGGATGTGAAAGAGCGATCCCATCGTCGCACGTACGACCTTACCGCTGTACACATCAGCCGAACCGCACAGAAGAATGACCGCAGAGGCACCGGCTGCATCCGCGGTCCGCAGAATCGTCCCGACATTGCCGGGATCCTGTACGCGGTCGAGTGCGATCAGAAGCGGTGCCTCATCCGCGCGTCTGCCGCTGAGGAGTGTATCCAATGAATGCACCTTGCCCCGCTCCATCACGAGCAGGATCCCCTGCGGACTGTCCGTGTCGGAGAGTGTCGAAAACAGTTTTTCTGTAACGAGATACACGGGAAGATCGCGTTCGAGCATACTGTCCGCCAGTGCGTGCCCTCGCTCCCCACGCAGCACCTGCTCCGTCACGAGCACATGACGAATTTTCCCGTCCGATGCCGCCGCCATCTCGGCGAGCCGCAGCCCCTCGACGGTGAACAGCCCTTCCTTTGCCGCGCGGCGCTGTGTGTGCACGATGGCGTGCGTGAGCCGAATGAGGGGGTTCGCCGCGCTTGTAATGCTTTGTATGTTCTTCATATCGTAAAAAATACGTCTGATGAATCAAACGACTCATCAGACGTAATCTCTTCTTACTGGTTCTCCTTCGCCACGTTGACGATCTGCGTGAATGCAGCTGCGTCAGCGACAGCGAGGTCAGCGAGCATCTTGCGGTTGACCTCGACACCGGCTTTCGTCAGACCCGCGACGAGGCGGCTGTACGAAATGCCATTGGCACGGGCAGCGGCGTTGATGCGGGCGATCCAGAGACGACGGAACGTCCCCTTCTTCGCACGACGGTCACGACGTGCGTAGTAGAGCGCCTTCATGACGGTCTCGTTTGCCTTCTTGAACTGCTTGCTGCGCGCCCCGCGATAGCCCTTTGCGAGCTTCAGAATCTTCTTATGACGACGATGTGCTGTGACACCGCTTTTAACTCTTGGCATTGCATTTCCTCCTAGTTCCTACCCTCATGGGGAGTTTGTTCATCGCCCCAATTATGCGTAGGGGAGCATCTTGCGGATGCGCTTGTAGTCCGACGAATCGGCAAGAGCAGCCTTGCGCAGGTTGCGCTTGCGCTTCGGCGTCTTCTTCTCCAGAATATGTCTCTTGTACGCCTTGTTGCGGCGGAACTCTCCGCTCCCTGTTACGCTGAAACGCTTTGCAGCGGCGCGGCGCGTTTTAATCTTCGGCATCGCCATTTCCTCCTTTATCTTCCTTCACGGGCTTGACTGTCTTCGTCGGCTTCTGCACCTTCGGGGAAAGGATCATGGTCATGTTCTTCCCCTCCAGTTTTGCACCGCGCTCGATGGTCACAAGCTCCGTCATCCGCTCGGCAACGCGGTCAAGAACCGCACGTCCGAGTTCCGGATGAGAGAGCTCTCTGCCGCGGAACATGATCGTCACCTTGACCTTGTTGCCCTCTTCGACGAAGCGAAGCGCATTCTTCAGCTTCACATTGAAGTCGTGCTCGTCGATGTTCGGACGCAGCTTGACCTCCTTGATGCTGATGGTTTTTTGCTTCTTCTTCGCTTCTTTCTCGCGTTTCTGCTGCTCATAGCGGAACTTTCCAAAGTCCATGATGCGGCAGACGGGCGGCTTTGCCTTCGGCGCAACCTCGACCAGGTCGAGATGCTGCTCCTCCGCCATGCGAAGGGCGTCGCGCGTCAGCATGATGCCGAGCTGTTCTCCCTCCGCGCTGGTGACACGCACCTCACGGATGTGGATTTCCTCATTGATTCGCAAAGATTCCCTGCTTATGGCAAGAACACCTCCTGGTTCGGATGCACGCCTCAACGCCATCCTGCAATAGAAAAGGGCGGCATAAAGCCACCCTTGAAAAATCTCTGTCATCTTTCATGCGACCCAACGCGCTGTGTGCCCGCAGGTGAGAAGCGGTGGCTTCTGCTTGTAACAGATGCCATACTACCACAGATGAGGGTATCTTGTCAATACTCCTGTGCGCGCGCTGCGATTTTTTCCTGCACGAGCGCGATAAAGTCGTCAACGCTCATGACCGTGCTGTCCTTCTCGCCGTACTTGCGCAGGGCTACGGCGTGGTTCTCCTGCTCCTGGTCACCGACAACAAGCGTGTACGGGGTTTTCTTGACCTGGCTCTCGCGGATCTTGTAGCCCGTCTTTTCGTTACGGTCATCGACCTCGACGCGGATGCCGAGATCGAACATCTTCTTTCGCAGCTGCTCAGCGTATGCCGCATGACGCTCCGTGATCGGCAGGATGCGCACCTGCACGGGAGCCATCCACACGGGGAATGCCCCCGCATAGTTCTCGATCAGAATGCCGATGAAGCGCTCGATTGAACCATAGACGACGCGGTGCAGCATAACTGGGCGATGCTTCTCCCCGTCCTCGCCGACATAGGTGAGGTCGAACTTCTCGGGCAGGCTCATGTCGAGCTGAATCGTCCCGCACTGCCATGTGCGCCCGATGGAGTCGCGCAGATGGAAGTCGATCTTCGGGCCATAGAACGCACCGTCGCCCTCGTTCACCACAAAATCCAGCCCGCGATTTTCGAGGGCCTTGCGGAGGCCCTCTGTCGCAAGCTCCCACATCTCGTCCGAGCCCATCGAATCCTCGGGGCGCGTGGAGAGCTCCGCCTTGTACGAGAGGCCGAACGTGCGGTATACCTCGTCAAAGAGATCAATCGTATGCTGGATCTCGCTCTCGATCTGGTCCGGGGTCACAAAGAGATGCGCGTCGTCCTGCGTGAAGTTGCGGACGCGGAAAAGTCCGTGTAGCGCACCCGAGAGCTCATGCCGGTGCACAAGCCCGAGTTCCGCAAGACGCAGCGGCAGATCGCGGTAGCTGTGCAGATGCGAGCGGTAGACCAGCATGCAGCCGGGGCAGTTCATCGGCTTGATTGCATAGTCCTCTTCGTCGATCTCGGTCGTATACATATTCTCGCGGTAGTGGAACCAGTGCCCCGAGGTCTCCCACAGCTTGCGGCTGAGGATCACAGGCGTACTGATCTCTTGATAGCCGTAGCGGCGATGCACCTCGCGCCAGTAGTCGAGCAGTGAATTGCGCAGCAGCATGCCGTTCGGATGGAAGAACGGGAAGCCGGGCCCCTCCTCATGGATGCTGAAGAGGTCAAGCTCCCTGCCGAGCTTGCGATGATCGCGCTTTGCCGCCTCCTCAAGCATATGGAGGTAGGCATCCAGATCCTCCTGCTTCTCGAACGCCGTGCCGTAGATGCGCTGCAGCATCTTATTCTTCTCACTGCCGCGCCAGTATGCGCCCGCAACACTCTGCAGCTTGAATGCCTTAACCTTGCCCGTACTCATGACGTGCGGGCCCGCGCAGAGATCCGTGAACTCCCCCTGTGTATAGGTGGTGATCGTCTCGTCCTCGGGCAGATCCTCGATCAGCTCAACCTTGTAGTTCTCACCCTTGGCACGGAAATACTCGATCGCCTCAGCACGCGGAATCTCGCGCCGTTCGGGTTTCAGATTCTCCTTGACGATCTTCTTCATTTCCTTTTCGATGTCACGCAGATCAGCCTCCGTCAGCTGGCAGTCTATGTCGAAGTCATAGTAGAAGCCGTTTTCGATCGCGGGACCGATGGCGAGCTGCACATTGCTGTCCGCATAGAGCCGCTTCACCGCCTGTGCCAAGATATGCGATGCCGTGTGGCGCAGTGCATGGCGGCCGCCCGCATCCTCAAAGGTCAGCACCTGGAATGTGGCATCCTGTGTCACGGGCGTTGTCAGATCGACGACCTTCCCGTTCAGGCTCGCTGCCAGTGCTTTCTTTGCGAGCGAGTTGCTCATGCTCTTCACGACATCCAGCAGCGTCGTCCCCGCCTCAGCCTCACGAATGGATCCATCCGGCAGTGTCAGCTTTATCATAAATGCTCTCCTCCCAATCATACAAAAAAACCCTGCCCCTTGGGATAGGAAATCCATCCCCTAGGGACAAGGCTATAAGTTTCCACCCTAATCGGTAACGTCATTATAAGGCGCACGGGCGGCTGTGTCAAGGGATTTGTGTTCTGCCATCGCCTGCAGCTGCTCGGCGGGCTCAATCACCGGAACGCGTAGTCGACGACCGGCGGCGACGGAGCCGTCCGGCGCAAGCCCGTTGACCTCGATGATCGCCTCCTCGAGCTGCTCCGCCATCGTTTCTCTCGTCGTATACCTGCGTGCAATGGACCAGACATTCTCACCGCGCGACACCTGCACCTCGATGAAGTCCGCTGAGCGCAGATAGGGATTCGTCAAATGGAGCGCAGATACCCCCATCCATATAAGAACAAATACACTGAGAGCAAGACCGATCTTCTTCATCGTTATCCCTCCTACGAAGCTGTTTCACGCACTTTGCTTATGAAAACAACTTCCTATATCCGTATATACATTCTCAAAACTTTTGTTCGGATATAGAATAACACAGAAAAAGTGTTCGGTCAATAGTTTGGAACAAATTTTTGTGAATTTTTTGTTCGCGGAACATGTTTTTCAAAAGAAAAAGGCTATGTGTAGATACATAGCCCTGAAATGTTAATGCTGTTGCGCGGCCTCATTCAACCGCTCCGTCATATTTTCCTCCGCCGGCCGCCGCTCCTTTGCGACGGCAAGCATGAGCTTCAGGCGGTTGAGCTGGTTGACCTCGCTCGATCCTGCATCGCAGTCGATCGCCGTGATGTTCGCGCCGTGATACGCCTTGCGCAAGTCGTGCATAACCCCCTTGCCCGTGATGTGGTTCGGCAGACAGCCGAACGGCTGAAGACAGACGACGTTCGGCACGCCCTCCTCGATGAGCTTCACCATCTCACCCGTGAGGAACCAGCCCTCCCCCGCCATATTGCCGAGGCTGACGTGACGCGCCGCAAGTTCTGCCGTGTGGTCGATGGACTGCGGCGGACGGAAGTGGCGGCTCTCCTTCAGCGCCTTGCGCATGGGGGCGCGGAAGAACTCAATAACCTTGATGAACATACGGCCGAAAAGCCGATCCTTGTACGAGCCGGACAGCAGCTTGTGCTGCGCAATCGGGTCATACGCCGAATAAAGGAAGAAATCGACGAAGTCGGGCATGACAACCTCTGCTCCCTCGTTCATCAATACCGTCTCGATGTCGTTGTTCGCAACGGGGTGGTACTTGACGAGAATTTCACCGACGATGCCAACCTTCGGTTTCCACAGATGTTCGTCGATGGGGATGTGGTCAAAATCGCGCACAATGTCCTTCACCATGCGGCGGAACTTGAACACACTGCCGTGCTCCAGTTCCTCCTTTGCACGTGCCATCCACTTGTCAAACGCCGCCTGCGTCGTGCCTTTGACAAGTTCGTACGGCATCATGCGGTTGCGTACGTTCATCAGCAGATCGCCGTAGATCGCAGCCTTGATGGCATCCACCATCATCTCACGACTGAAGGCGAAGCTATCCGTCTCCTCGGGCAGTCCGCGCACGGCAAAGACGGCGACGTTTGGGAAGCCCGCATCGCGCAGCGCCTTGCGCAGCACGCCGAGGTAGTTCGTCGCACGGCACGCGCCACAGGTCTGAAAGAGGGCGATGCTCGTGTGGTCGGCATCGCACATGCCCGCTTTTAGCGCCGCAAGCAGCTGACCGATAACGACAATCGCGGGATAGCACATATCGTTGTGCACGTAGCGCAGCCCGAGGTCGATTGCCCCCTTGTCCGGCATCGGCGGAATGACGACGTTGTAGCCGTGCTTCTTCATCGTGGTGCGGAAGAGGTCAAAGTGAATCGGCGCCATCTGCGGTGCGAGAATCGTATGCGTCTTTCTGCAGTCCTCGGTGAAGCGCGGGCGCTCGATGACGGGAGCCTCGTGATAGGCGGGGTTCTCCCGACGCGCGAGCGCCGCGATCAGCGAGCGCAGACGAATGCGTGCCGCACCGAGGTTCGACACCTCGTCGAGCTTTATCATCGTGTAGATGCGCTCATGCGACTCGAGGATCTCGCGCACCTCTGACGTCGTGAGCGCGTCCAGACCGCAGCCAAACGAGCTGAGCTGAATGAGCGTCACATTCGGATGCTCTGCGACAAACTGCGCCGCATGATAGAGCCGTGCGTGGTAGCTCCACTGGTTGACAACCTGCAGCCGCCGCTCGTGCACGGGGATGTGATAGACCGCATCCTCGGAGAGGATCGGCAGCTTGTACGACTGGATCATCTCGGGGATGCCGTGGTTGATCTCGGGGTCGACATGGTACGGACGCCCTGCGAGAAGAATCGCATGCTCACCCGTCTCGGCGATGCGGTCGAGGATCTGCTGCCCGTAGTCACGCACGTCCTGCCGATACTGTTCGATCTCGGCATAGCCCGCGTCAACGGCGGCGGTGATCTCCTTTTTCCCGATCCCCTCCGCCTTGCCGAACTCCTCCACAAGCCGTTCAATCATGCGCTTTCGGTCGTTGATCGGCAGAAATGGCTGGATAAAGCGGATGTTCTTCTCACGCAGGATATCCATATTGATGCGGATGTTCTCCGCGTAGGACGCAACAATCGGGCAGTTGAAATTATTTGCCGAAGAACCCGGCTTGTCCTCCATGTTGTGCGGCTCACAGGGATAGAAGATCGTGTCGACGCCCTTTTCTACGAGGTCGACAATGTGCCCATGCGCGAGCTTTGCGGGGTAGCAGAGCGAGTCCGACGGGATCGTCGCCATGCCCT
>CAJPQT010000018.1 GCA_905372865.1 uncultured Centipeda sp. | reverse complement strand
CGATCCTCCACATAGCTTTGGCTATGCGTCCGGTTTGCCTCCTTGTTCGGACGAAAAATCTACGCCAATCTGACGGACTTCATTTTATCAGCGATTCCTAAAAAATGATAACATCCTCGACGTGACGATCTCCGACCCCCCACGAGCGGACGGAGGTGTGGTTGGCGAGGAGGTAGATGCGCAGGGAGTCAGTGATGTCGTAGGAGCGTGAGATCCCCTCCTGCACTGCTATTCGTGGATTTCGAGGGCGTCTTCGAGCCAGCTGTTGATGCGGCTGTAGGTTGTGCGTGCCTCCTTGACTTTCGTTCCATAGACGAGAGTGAGCATCTTGGCAAAGGTGTCCATAAGCGCGGGTGGGGTCATCTGTGTGTCCTTCTGAAAGCTCTCGCGCGTCACGTTGACGATGACGTGAGCGACATTATTGCGTACTTTTCTGACGGCATCCAGCTTGGCGAGTTCGACCATCATATCGCTGTGGAGTTGTGGATCCTTTGCCAATCCTGCCTCCTGCATATAGGTACAGTAGTGGGTGAGCAACAAGAAGGACAGGTCGGTATTGGTGTATTGGTGGGCATTGGAGCCCGCGAATTCCTGATCCAATAGGTCTAGGAAGTTCCGCGCATTTTTTTCGATTTTCTTGCGCTGCAGTATGTAGCCATCGGTATTGTACTTTTTGATACAGAGGTTGTCGATGTGCTGTGCATTCTTTCTGCCGCCCTTCACATTTTTTGCGACGTAGTCGTGCAGGAATTCATAGAGGAAGGGGGTGATGCGCAGCATGAAGTTGGAAAGGCGTTCGTTCTCCTGATCGATCTGCATGACGAGGAAGTATTCGACGATGCGCTCTTCGTCTTCCTTGAACAGGAAGAGTTTCTGTCCGCCGTACTCAGACATGATTTTTCGTGCCTTGTCGGGGAGGAGCATGGTGCGGTAGGCGGCGTGTTTGAGCAGCTGTTTCGCATCGGCGGGGACGAGGCTGCTGCTGCGTGCAAGGGTGAGTGCCGCGTTGTACTCGTACGTGCGAAGGAGGGAGATGATGCGGTTCTTCTCCGCATGGTAGCGAAAGATTTTGAGTGGTGGCTCATCACAGCGGCGTACCGCCCCGGGTTTGTTGTCTTCATTCATCTGAAGCATAGACTGAAGTTCTTCGGGGGTGATTTTTTGCGGATTATTCGCACGCCTTTCAGGTGTAACAGTCTGTATGCCGATGCATCGCTCATTGTCTGCGGCAAGCATGGCGAGGATGGTCTTGATCTGGGGGGTGCCCGAACTGAGGTTGAGCAGGATCTCGTGCTCGGGGTATTTCTGCAGGAGGTTCTGCACAGTCTGCGGCAGGATCTGACTGAACTCCTCGTATTGGCTTGCATCTACGATGTCAGTGAAGATCGGCGGATCGATGATGCAGTCAGGAGCAACATATCGAACAGCTGTAGTGTAACGCTTCTCATTCCGCTCGATCTCGCCCATCTCCTTGGTGAAGAAAAGGACGACACGCTCGGGCTGATAGTGGCGCAGGATGTGCAGGCAACCACCTTCATGGAAATTGTTGCTGCTCACGGGGTCGGTTGTTCCAATGGGCGAGAACAAAATTCGCTTCATCTCATTCATCCTTTCCAGATGTCAGTCTCTACCGCGCCCATGCCGAGGGCGGTTTTGATGCCGAGCCCCGCGTAGGGAGCAAAGGCGAGAAGTGTGCCGAGGATGCGGCGCACCATGTCGCCGCCCGTGAACTGCAGGGCGATCTGTCCGCGAAAGCCGCGGATGGTATACCCCTCGACGGAGAACGCCGCAGAGCGCAGGGCGTAGCGCGTGAGGCGCGTATGCGCTGCAAGGGTCTGCGCGAGGTCGTCCTCCTCGATGCGGATGTCGGGACAGAATCTGTTCCACCGTGCGAGGAGGCTCTGCAGGATGAGTGCGCTCTCGGGCAGGATGATGTATGCGCCGCCCTGTTTGAAGCTGGTCGGTGTGAGAAAGTGGAGCTCTGCGCCGCGCGGTGCGGTCTCCGCACGAAAGTATTCATCGGCGATGTCCTGATAGCCGCGCTCCTCGACGCATTGTATGTTTTGCACGTCGACGGTGTAGCCCTTTTGCCTGAGATGGATGTGCTCCAAGCTCTGCAGTACCGCGCCGATGATCTCGCCCGCTGTGCGGTCGAGTGTGCCGATACGCCAAATGACGCGCTCCCGTTCTCTGTCCCAGCGGATGCTCTGGCTGTAGGGGCGCAGGTTCTCTGTGTGCAGGTAGTCGGCGTAGTCCCCCGGCAGCTGCTCGATGAGTGCGCCGTGGAGGATGGAGCCCATGGAGGAGGGGGCACGCGCACCGTCGGGCAGGCGCAACTGCGCCTCATAGAGTATGAGCATTACCGATCCTCTTAATGGAGCAAAGCCCCATGATCCAGTCCTCAGATTCCAGCCGTGCGAGTTTTAGTGTGCGTGGGCTGAGCTCATGGTCGAACTGCTGATGTTTATGTGCGGGGCCACGCCCTCTGATGGTCGGGTCCCATGCGGTGAACTCCTCATCGAAGAATGCGGCAAGGAATTCCCGCGCCTCATGCACGGGCGCGAGTGTGTAGACGAGAGTCTTAGCGAGGAAGCCTGTGCCGCCGCCAAGGAGTGCATCTGCGTTCTTCGCCTCGGCAAAGCGTGCCGCATAGTCTCTGCCGAATACTTTTTCCTGTATCTGCAGGCCTTCTGCGGTATAGGCGCGCACTATGGCGATGATCTCGTCAAGGGAGTGGATGCCGAGGGTGTGCAGCATGGCGAGGTCGGCTGTGATGGAAAAGGTGAGCCGGCGCCCTGCGGGGATGCACTCGCGGAAGAGGGAGACTTTGCTCTCACCGGGCCCATCCTCCATGCCTGTGGTAGCATCGAGCTTGCGCAGGATGACGGTGTCCATCTCACCCTCCGCACAGACTGCGTCGCTGACGCGCAGCCCACGCATGGCGCTGACAGTTGCATTTCTCTGCGGGGTTTTCTCCTCCTTGCTGAGTGTGTGCAGGAGCCTCGTTTCGAGCTGTCCGATGATATTGCTGAGCTCCCTCTTTTTCTTGCCGAGGCGATCGTCGCTCCTGAGCACCGCTCGGCAGTCCTCCCAGACACGACGATATTTTTGCGGCTCACGGCAGATGCGATGATGCAGGATTCCGGTGCGCAGTGCGCCTTTGATCGTGCTGCCGGGGATGTAGGGCTGCCCGTTTGCTAGGGTGGTCTGGCAGATGACATCGTTGAGGGTGTCCTTTTCCCCGTCGGTGAGCGGATCTGCCTTTGCCCGCCGCACGGCGAGGCTGTCGAGTTCCGTCTCGGAGACGCCCTGTGCGAGCAGCCATGTACGGAGGTTGTTCAGTCCGGAGGCGCGTTTCTCAACGTAGTCGGCGAATGCATCTATGCGGCCGTGACGATCGAGAAAGGCGATCCATTTTGTCTGGTTCAGGAAGGCGGCCTCGTGTGTCTCGCTGTTGTAGAGGTACTCAAAAGCCTTGAACATCTCGCCCGAGCCTGTATGAACGGGACCGATGCAGGTGAGCTCGTAGTTCTGGCGGATGATTCCCATTTTGTTCATGCCGTCACCCCCGCATAGAGTCCAAATCCATAGCGCCAGACGGGATGTCCGCCGTGCTCACCAAGTACGCCGAGTGTCCCTCGCACGCGCGTGCGCAGGCAGGAGCCGGCGTCGAGGAGGTAGACGCTGTTCTTCTTCTTGGCTTCTTGTATGGGGTGGCTGATGAAGCCTCCCGCACGGCGCAGACGATAGGCTCCCTCTTTGACGGCAGGGATATCGCCCACTGCAGGGAGGACGGGCGCAAGCGCGAGCTGCCAAGGGGCATCGGCTGCGTCAAGCATGGTGCGGAGTACTGTCAGATCCTCGAACTTGCTCTCTGCATCGAGGGTGAGGATACTCTTTGCGGCGAGGAATTTTCCATAGCCGCTTGTGCGTTTGCCGCCGATGCCCGTGCGCCCGAGCCACGAGAGCAACTGCTGCAGCCACTGTGCGTCCTCCTCGCGCCGCACGTCGGCGAGGAGGTAAAGCCCCGCATGTGCATGAAAGTCGAACTGTCCGACGTAGTACGGGAGTGGCTCATCCCCGCGCATGTTCACATGCTGACGCAGGGACGCAGCGCCGAAGTCGCCGTCGAAATCCGACTCCTCGAACGGGCTGCCGCTCTGCATGGCACGAATGTAGTCCTCGATACGGCTCGCACGGAGATATTTGAGCTTTTTCTGTTTTTTGCGCAGAGTGGCGTTCGCGCAGGTGACACTGTAGTCCTCTCTCTCCTGCTGCTGTGTCCGCTCGATACGCAAGACGGGGCGCGGGAGGAAGAATGCGAGTGCGCCCTGTCTCCCCGCCTGCCACGGCAGGAGATCGGAAAAGCGCAGTTCACCTGCCTCGATACGTGCTGTAAGACGTGCTAGCTGCTCGGTCTCGCCCGCGGCGGCAAGTTCGGTGCAGAGCGCACCAAAGAGGGCGTCTGCCGGATACTCCATGCACGCCTCGTCGAGCCTGCCGCCGCGTCCGGGCTGTCCGAAATGGATTGCCGTCTCGAAGCGGAGCGGATAGATCACATAGCTCACACGGCCTCGCCACCCTTCTGCATCAGGTCGCTGATCTCCTGCAGCTGCTGCGCATTCATACCCTCTCCCGAGAGCGCGAAGCACTCGACGGAAAAGCCGCTGAGCGATACTCTGCCGTAGCCGCGTGAGCCGTGTCCGCCGAGGTAGTCCATCTGAAGGAGGCGGATGCCATCGCTGAGGAGTTTCATGTCCTCCATGATCTCCGCGTCGTTCTCAATGTTGTAGACGAGGGTGAACGCGAACTCGGTGCCCGCTGGTACACGCTCAATCTGGCGCGGCATTGCTCCTGCCGTCACGCGGTTGATGCCGTTTTCCCATTTGATCTCACCGATGTAGGTGTCGAGATCCATGGCGTCAAAGCGCGCGAACGAGTCCTGCGTCATGCGGATGTCATAGAACTGAAGCCGTGCCGCCTTGCCGCCCGCGTTGCCCTTTGCGTCCGTACCGAAGAGGCGCTTGATCTGCGGACTGTCCTCGTCGATGCTGTTCAGGACGTACTCCTTCGTCGAGTAGCTGCGTGCGAGGAGGGTGCGGATCTTCCCCTTGAGTGAGCTGCCCGGAATGATGGGCTGCTTGGTCAGCGGGTCCCGCAGGAAGGGGCTGTCTACAGCACCGATGGGTGCGAAGTCGCTGGATGCGCCGATGTGCAGTCCCGTGTCGACACGCAGGATCGCGGTCAGTTTGAGTTTCCCTTTTAATACACTCTGATTGCTCTGCTCCATGGTCAGTCCCTCCCGCCGTGAAATTTGTGATAGGCGACGAGCGCCTCCATATAACGTGCGAAGTTCTCATATGCGCGAATGCTGGTTCCGATTCTATCCAGCCGTTGTCTCAGCTGTGCCTTTTCGACAAAATCCCTGACGTTCCCACGCTGATCTTTGCCCGCCTGGTAGGCGAGTTTAACCTTGAGAAATTTCACCTCTGCCGCAAGCTCCGGCGTGAGCACGTCTGACTTCTCGCCCCGCGTGCGAAACATATCGATCTTATTCGTCAGTGCGTTGACCGCCGCGAGGAACTTGCGAATCTGACTTGTCGTCAGCGCAAGCCGTCCATTCCCACGCGCTTTCAGGTCCAGAATGACATCCTCGGCCTCACGCGCGGTGTCCTGTATCGTGTTCTCAGCCATTTGACCGCTCTCCCTTCTCTCTGATACTGTATATGATGAGCTGTAATGCCGTCGACAGCTGCCGACGCTTCTCTATGTCCCGATACCATTCGTAAAGCTGTGTGCGTATGCGTGCATAGGCTTCCTTGGCAGGGCTTTTCGGCCCTGGATCCATGCGTGCAAGTGTATATGCAAAGCGTGCGAGCTGGACGGAGGCTCCGTCCGCCTCGAGGAGACGGAGCAAGCGGTATACCGCGCTCTTGCCAAGCGGCATGCGCGCCGTATCCGATGTGCCGTCAAAGGTGCAGTTCTCGCGCAGGAATGCAAGTTTCTCTCCACAGACGCCCTGCATGAATTCACCCCAGCCGTAGACCTGCGCACGCTCCTCGAAGTCCGCGCGCGAGCGCCCCTCCATGACCGCGCCAAAGAGGGCAACGCTGTCCTTCTGCGGTCTGCCGTCCGCGCCGCGCTGATCCTTTGCGCGCGACTCGAGGTCGCCGGTGCGGCGCGCCATCTCGGCGACGGGGCATTTGTCCTTGAAGAAGCCGAGCCCCGCCGAGAAACGGAGTTTGCCGCCCGTAAAGCGCAGGAAGGCACGGCGCAGATCGACGGCGAGCTCGACGATGTCGTCCCACGCGCCGAGGAGGAAGATGTCGTCTCCGCCCGAGTAGACGATGTGAACGTCGCGCTCCGCCTTCTTTTCCCTGCCAAAGAGGGAGAAGGGCGCGGTCTTTTGTCGGTCGCCGACACCGCTGACACTGCCGCTGCAGAGGAGGTTGATGTAGTGCTTGAAAAAGAGTGAGAGCCGCTGCGAGAGCGCCGCTGTGCGCGTCATGGTGACGTGCTCCGACGGGAATCCCGCGAGGAATGCCGCGCCGAGGTTGTCCACGTCGGCGCGCATGACACCGATGCGCGGGATGCCCTTGCTGTCCTCCGTGCCGCCGCTGCGCCGTGCAAGGTTCTCCATCTCGAGCACCGCCTTGTTTTCACGCGCAGAGTAGTCGCCGAGCCAGAGGTGTGCGGCGGGCAGATCGCCCGTGTACGCTGCGTTCTTCGCGTAGATGCGCTCGATCTTGTACGAGAGACGGTCGACATCGTCCAACTCCTCTGCCGTGAGGTAGAGGGTACGCCCGATGCCGGGCAGGGAGAGCGCCTCCGCACCGCGCTCTGCAGAGACGCAGAAGGCGTTCTTTGTCAGGATGCGCTCGCCAAAGGTGAAGAGATGCGAACACATGGCGCACGTCTCAATGGAGGGATCGGCGGAGTAGGGCATGAGATGTGTCGTGGAGGTGTGGCAGACGGCACATTCACGATCCTTGTCCCGCGTTTTGTTCCATGCGCTCTCGGGCACGAACATCGCCGCGAGCTGATCCTCGGAGTAGCGGCAGAGTTTTTCCGCCGAAAGCCCCTCGCTCACGCGGCGAAATGCCTCCTGTGTGCCCTGCCCCACAAGCTCCGCCCCCGTGCACGCCGTCCACGCCATCGCGAGGTAGAGGCTGCTGCCGAAGTGCTCCAGCATCCAGCTGTTGACCTCCGTATGGCAGCGTGTGAGGAGGTTCTGCACGTCCTCGGTGTTCGGCAGGAGCAGGTAGAAGTGTCCGCCGCCTGTGTAGAGGAGCGCACTGCGGCTGATGCCGCACGCGCTGAGGATCTCGTCCACGATGTTCTCAAGCAGGATCTCAAGGTAGAACGAGCGGCCGCGCAGGCTCTTGAGTGCGCCCTTGGACGGGATCGCGTAGATGAACGGCTGTATTCCCGAGATGTCCGCCGATACGAGGAGGAATGCGGGCAATGTCGCACCGCCCCGCTCCTCGTATGTGTGTGCACTGTGGATGTCCTGTGCCGCTGCATAGCGATGGAGCGCAGCCGCGTACGCCGCTGTCATGCGTGCGTAGTCATAGAGCGCGATGTCCGCGCCCGGGGGGGACGGCACATAGCTCATCGTCTCCTCAAGGACGCGCAGGAGTTCGCCGAGCGGCATGTGCACGGGGGATTTGCGTGCAAAGTGTCTCGCGAGCCGATCGCAGACCTCCCGATGACCGCGCACTGCGTCATCGAGGTCGCCGACGGGACACGGAAAGAGCATCCCCGCCCCATCGGTCAGACTGCGGATCGGAAAGCCCTCCTTCGCCCCATCGGCAGCACCGAAGCGATTGAACACGCTCTCAAGGTGTGCGGGCTCATGCGGCGCGGCATGTTCCGATGCGGATGTTCCCGCACCGGCAAGCCGCTGCGCCGCATCGAGGATCCATCCAATCGCGTCGTCGGATGCGCCTGCGTCGGCACGCAGCAGCTGCAAAAGCGCCGCATCCTCCGCGCAGTATTCTGCGAGGAATGCCGTCCCCGCATCGTGTGCAGCAGGATGCGCACGCGCCGCGAGAATGCGGACGGCGTGCAGGAGTGCCGCCCGTTCGATCCGTTCACACAGATCTTCCATAGCCTCATCTCCTTTCGTTCGCCCTTAATCTCAAACTAATAAAAAATATTCTCTCTCCCGATGAAAATTCCTGCATGTTTTTAAGACTGAAATAAAAAAAGCAGCACGCGGCTGCTTTGCTTATATTATGGTGGATGAATTTCAGCTTCCCTAACCTCAATCCCGCCGCAGCTTCGGCAGCAGGAAGCGCAGGAGGACGTAGGCGAGGAGGCTGCCCACACCTGTGGAGAGGAGGAAGGGGACGATGTAGACGGTGTAGCTCGTGGGGTTCAGTCCCATGAGAAGGGCGGCGACGGGATAGGCGGCGAGTGCGCCAATAACCCCTGTGCCGAGTGCCTCGGCGACGCAGGTGATGCCAAGGCGCTTCGTATAGTGGTAGGCGAGCCCGCACGAGAGCGCACCGATCATGCTGCCGGGGAATGCCATGAGGCTGCCGAGCCCTGCGATGTTGCGGAGAAGGCTCGCGGCGAAGGCGATACCGATGCCCCAGAGAGGGCCGAGAAAGACGGCGGCGAGGATGTTGACGAGGTGCTGGACGGGGGCGCAGCGGCTGCCGAGCACGGGAATGCTGAACAGTCCGCCGAGCACGGCGACGGCGACGAGGATGCCGGCAAGGGTGAGTTTGCGGATTTTTGAATCAAGCACAATAATCTCCTTACGATAGAGCGCCCCTTCGACCACTCTGACGCGTGGTTCCCCTCCCCCGTCGCGACGGAGGAGGCTGAAACTTAGGCGATAAATTCACTCCTCAGATCAAAACCATGCGCGAGGGGGCCGCTTCCCTTTCCAAGATCGAGCCCTGCGGCGAGTGCGCCCGAGATATATGCCTTCGCACGTTCGACGGCGCGGTCGATGTTCATACCGCGTGCGAGATTCGCGGCGATGGCACTGGAGAGTGTACAGCCTGTGCCGTGCGTGTTCGTGGTCGGAATGCGCCGCCCCTCGAACCAACGTGCGCGCGCACCGTCGACGAGGAGATCGTTCGCGTCGTCGACGCTGTGTCCGCCCTTCATGAGCACCGCTGTGTGTGCATGCTCATAGATGCGTGCCGCTGCTGCAGTCATGCCCTTTCGATCGGTGATTGCCATATCCGCGAGCACCTCCGCCTCGGGGATGTTCGGTGTGATGATCGCCGCACGCGGCAGGAGCAGTGAGACAAGCGCCTCAACAGCATCCTCGCTGATGAGACGTGCGCCGCTGGTCGCGACCATGACGGGATCAACGACAACATTTTTTGCCCTGTATTCGTCCAGTTTCTCGGCGATCACGCGGATGAGTGCGGCATCCGCGACCATGCCGATCTTCACCGCATCGGGCGGAATGTCGGTAAAGACGGCATCGAGCTGCGCCGCGAGAAAGGCGGGCGGGACGGCGAGGATGTCGGTGACGCCCGTGGTGTTCTGCGCGGTGAGCGCGGTGAGTGCGCTCATGCCGTAAACGCCGTGCGCGGTCATGGTCTTGAGATCCGCCTGAATCCCCGCGCCACCGCTCGAATCGCTGCCCGCAATGGTCAGTGCTGTGTGCATTTTCAATGTTCGTTCCTCCTCAGAGTTTTTGATCTATGGCAACTGTTACGGATTTGCTTAGGAGTACTGCATTTTTTGTCCATAATCTAGATCTTCGTGATGTTCATGCGCGCATCAAGTTCTTCGCCCGTCATGCGATAAACGGCATCAATGATGCGCGTCCGATAGGCCGCGTTGCCGTCACGCTCCCCCATCTGCGCCCATGCGATCTCTCCTGCAACGCCCATCAGGGCAACGGTCTCGGCAACGGACGCGAGAAGTCCCAGAGGCTCAACAGCGAGAGCCGCCGCAAGGAGGGCGGAGAGCTGACAGCCCGTGCCCGTGACCCGTCCCATCTCCGCGCGTCCGTTGCGGATGACGTACGTAGTCACGCCGTCCGTCACAAGGTCGATTGCCCCCGTAACGGCAATGATCGCCTCGACGCGTGCCGCAAAGCCGCGCAGGAAATCCGCCGTCGCCGCGAGGGTCTCCTCGGTCACGGCATCCGCTGCATTCGCGTCGACGCCCTGTGTTGTGCCGCTCCCGACCGCCAGTGTACGAATCTCGGAGATGTTGCCGCGCACGACGGTCGGATGCACCTCATCGAGGATACGCAGAGCGGTCTCGATGCGCAGTCTGCTTGCCCCCGCACCGACGGGATCGAGCACAACGGGATGTCCGAGAGCGCGTGCGTGTTTGCCCGCCGTGAGCATGCTCGGGATGGTACGCGCATTGAGCGTGCCGATGTTGAGGCAGAGCCCTGCGCAGAGTGCGGTGATCTCCTCCACCTCCTCCGGATCGTCCGCCATGATGGGGCGTGCCCCGATGGCAAGCAGGACGTTCGCAACGTCGTTGACGGTGACGTAGTTGGTGATGCAATGGATGAGCGGGGATGCCGTTCGGATTTGGTTGAGGGTTGATGTAGACATTTATATTTTCCTTTCATTGGGGACTGGATGCGCGCCGCCATCTTCGCCATTCCGGCTCATGCACTTCGCCCCCCCATCACCCGATTTGCAACGAGCGCAAGCAAAAGCGTGATCGCCATGGTCGGGAGAGTACTGCCGACGGGGGTGTCGAGTGTCATGAGCCAGCGATAGCAGAGGAAGCCGATGAACCAGACAGCGAGGTTGACGGCGTGGACAGAGCGCCCTGCCGCATCCTCGCGCAGGAGGAAGTAGCTCGCAATCTGAACGGCGATCATGGGCGCGAACACCGAGCCGATGATGTAGAGGAAGCCCGTGATGTCGTCCATCGGGTAGAGCGATGCCGCCACCGCACCGAGCACGGTCACGCCGATACCGACGCTGCGCCCCGCGGCGGAGCGCACGATGCTCTCGCTTGAGACACCCGCCGAGTACGCATCGAGATACGTTGTGGTGACGGTCGAGAGGATGACGACACCGAGCCCTGCCGCGCCAAGACCTGCGTGCAGCATGATCTGTGCAATGTCCGATTCGCCCGTGAGAATCGCCGCCCCCATGCCGATGAAGTACATCCAGCAGCTGACGAGCCCGTAGACGAGTGCGCTCACGGCGGCAGCGGCGACGGGCTTCTCCGCCTCGCGCGTGTAGTCCGAGATGAGCGGCAGCCACGAGAGCGGCATCGCAATCGACAGCTCAAGCGCCATCGCGAAGCTCATCGCCTCCCCCGCCGCAGAGGTCTCCGCCGCTCCCGTCCCGCCCATGATGACGGAGCAGAGCAGCACGGTGAGCAAAAACAGCCCCGTCATGGCGACGGTATTCACGCGCTCGATGCGCAGGATGCCAATCCGAATCCAAACGATAATCAGCACGCCGATGACGAAGCACCAGAGCCAATGCCCCGCATCCATCACGGAGTTTGCCGCAAGCGCCCCGTCGTAGATCATAATGCTCGTCCAGCCAATGAGCTGCATGACGTTGAGTGCGGCAAAGAGCAGTCCGCCGCGTGCTCCGAACGCCATCTTGACCGTCTCCATCGCGCTGCGGCGCGTGCGTGCGCCGATCAGCCCCGCGAGGAAAAGCAGCACACAGCCGATGATATGCCCGACGACGATAGCGATGCCGCCGTCGCGAAAGCCGAGCGGCGCAAAGAATGTGCCCGTTAAAATCTCCGCCAGTGAAACCCCCGCACCGAACCAAATCAGTGCATTTGCGGGGATGCTTGTCCGTTTTTCCATGGGAACCTCCAATCCATGTGCCCCTTCCCCGCACGCGGGGCAGGCTTAAGGAATTAAAAACACGGCTATGCCAACTGACATAGCCGCGCTGTGTGCACATATATCCCTACGTTGGCATTATCCAAATCAGGTTATGGGTCGGAACGCTCAGTTCCCTCTCAGCCGACTACTGTCAGCTCCCCTTATTCTGTTGTACTTACTGTGCGCTCATCGAGAGCTCGATGAACTTGTTGCCGAGCTTCGCCTTCTGCAAGACTTCCTCGGTGATGTCCGCACCCGCCTCAACGATGACAACGCCGTTGTCCATCTTGATCGTGCGCGTCGCCTTCTTGCCGAGCAAGAAGCGGCGATGACGATCCTCATTCACGCGCTCCGCACTCTTGTCCTCGGCGGAGTCCGCCGCCGGCTCCTCTGCTGCGGGCGCAGCTGACTCGATCGTCTCTGCAGGTGCCTCAGCCGCAGGCTCCTCCGCAGCTGCACTCTCGGATGCCTCTGCTGCGGGTTCTTCCGTCGGTGCGGGCTCCTCTGCGGGTGCCTCAGCAACGGGCTCCTCGACCGTTGATGTCGGCTCGTCAGCAGGAACCTCAGCAACGGGTGCAGGTTCCTCTGTCACAGGTGCTGCCTCTGCCACCGGCTCAGCCGCAGCCTCCGGAGCTGCAGGCGCTGTCACAGCGGGTGCCGCCGGTGCAGCCGCTGCGTCAGATTTTTTTCCGGCATCGCCCTCCGGGGAGATGACCGTGACTTCCTTGCCGAAGATCGAGACCTGATCCGCCGTCACCTCGGACGTGGACCCCTCGGGCGTTGTGATCTCGCACTTCTCGATGCTGCCGTCCTCGCCGATGAAGATCTCGGTGATGTTGCCCTGAATTACGCCCGTACGCGTAATGGCCTTCGTACCAATGACGCGGATATTGTCGTCCAGCAGCGTCTCGAAATCGCCTGCCGCATCAAGTGTCAGGATATTCTCGCTGTTATTAATCGTAACGGCATCCTCACCGACTGCAATGACATTGTCATAGGGAATGAGCTTGACCCCGCGATACCAGTCCTCGTCCTCAATCGTGACCGCCGCCACAACACGGTTCGGCGCATCGATGAGCAGCGTCTTGCTCATGCCGAGCTCGCGCCCCTCTGTGATACTGATGACGGGAAGTCCCAGAATGTCAACGCTTTTCTTCATGTGTATTCCTCCATTTTACTAAAAATGTCAGATCGTTGGCTCCTCTGCGTGCCGATCCGCCTCCGCAAGCAAATCCTTCGGCACTTCGCCGAATGGGAGCGTAGGCGTTCCCCGCGCAGCGAGCATATGAGAAACGACGGCCAGGGATTTGCGGGAGCGCTCAAACTCCTGCGCCATGGCGGCGTTCTTTGCAATGATGGGCAGTGCGAGCGCCTCGTCAAAGAGGGCAAGCGCTGCATCGTAGTCTCCCAAACGCTTGTAGAGCGTCGAGAGTTCAATGATGAGATAGGGTATATAAGAATCATCGGGATATCGCCGGAGTGCCTCGCGATATGCCGCAACGGCGTGCAGGGGATCGTTCTCTGCCGCCTCGTACGCAGTGTCGAGCAGCGCATCAAGACTTTTGTCTGAGCTGCTTGACGCGCGCGTCTCCGTCTCGGAGCGCTGCGGCGCGGATACCATCACTGCGGGCGGCACTGTCTCCTGCGTTTCCTCGTAAACGGCAGCCGTACGTACGGGTGCACCGTCCGTTATTGTCATCGGCTCATCGGCACAGGGCTCCTGTGCGGCTGTATGCTCTGCACGCCGCCGTGCACGCGCCGTCAGGAACGCATTGTAGAGGGTCACGATGAGACCCGCCCCTGCAACCAATGCGCCCAGCTGGACGTAGTACATGCGTGTCAGCGGCGGGCGCAGGACAATCATCCCAACAACGACACCGATGCTCATCAAGACGGCAAGAACAAGCGCGGAAGGGCGGATCTGGGTCTGCAACAGCGTCGCCCCCTTTTTCCAAGAACCATCGCCCGGTCAGCGAGTACACTCATAGTTATTCTAGGATTCTTTCGACATGAATACGAAAATTCCTTCCTCTTTGCGAGAAATATTAAAAAACCCGTGTATATTTTTTTCGAAAAACTTTTTTGTTTCCGCTCTTTTTTCATCTTTCATTTTATAGTATAATGGCTGTGACATTCATTCGCGCACGGAGCAAGATGCGGGCGCGGGGAAAATATAGGCTGATTCACTAACGGATGGGAGATGTTCACATGACGCAGGAAACAGTGATGATCGAGAACAAGACGGGCATTCATGCACGTCCCGCATCGGTGTTCGTTCAGACGGCGACAAAGTTCAAGTCCAAGATCCAGATCGAGGCCAAGGGCAAGAAAGTTGATGCCAAGAGTATCCTCATGCTGATGAGCATGGGGCTGGTCAAGGGCACGGAGCTCACCATCATCGCCGAGGGCGAGGATGAGGCAGCCGCGGTAAAGGAGCTCGCAGATCTCGTCAAATCGAAGTTCGGCGAAGAGTAATTCAGAAATTTGGGGACGCCCCGAGGTTTTCCTCGCGGCGTTTTTTCATAAGAAGTCGCCGGTTGTGGACCCCGCGAATATAGACGGGATGATCGGCGCCTCTCACAGGGGGGATAGAATATGTCAGAACCAATCCGTGGAAAAGGCGTGATCTCCGGGATCGCCGTCGGTCAAGCCCTGCTCGCAGGGCAGAACCTCGACGGCTATCTCGCGGCGTATCATCCGGGCTCCGCTGCAGAAGAGCAGAGCAAGGCGGAGGCAGCACTCGTCGCCGTCACCGAAAATCTCCTCGCGACCATCGAGCGTTTGCGAAGAGAGGAACAGGCAGAACAGGCCGCCATTCTTGAGGCGCACCGCATGATGGTGCAGGATCCGATGATGGCGGAGAACATCAAGAGCAAAATCGAGGCGTGCGGCAGCGCACCGCAGGGTATCCTCGACGCTGCGAACGAACAGGCACAGATCTTCGAGCAGATGGAGGACGAGTACTTCGCCGCGCGCGCGGTCGATCTGCGCGACGTGGGCAAGCGCATCGCCAAATACGTCCTCGGTGTCAAGGAGCCGGAGATCGGCGCGGGGCAAGTCATTCTCTGCGGTGAGGAGATCGAGCCGTCCGTCGTGGCAGGCATGCCCACCGAGCAGATCGCGGGCGTGATCCTCGGCTCCGGCAGTGCAACGAGCCATGTTGTCATCATCGCCAAGGCGCGTGCGATCCCAACAGTACTCGGCATCGGCGACAAGATCGATCTCATTCAGGACGGCGACGAGATCATCCTCGACGGCAGCCGCGGCGATATCATCATCCGCCCGACCGAGGCGGAGCGCTCGCTCTACCAGACCAAGATCGAGGAGCAGAAGAAGCTCGCGGCGCACTATGCCGCGCTTAAGGATTTGCCCGCCGTGACGAAGGACGGCGTACGCATCGAGCTCACGGCGAACATCGGCACCCACATGGATGTGGACAACGCGCTCACCTACGGTGCGGAGGGCGTGGGGCTCTTCCGCTCTGAGTTCGTCTTTATGGGCTCCACGACGATCCCGACCGAGGAGGATCAGTTCAAGGCATACCGTGCCGCCGTCGAGAAATGCGGCGGTCACATCTGTGTCATCCGCACCATGGACATCGGCGGCGACAAGCCCCTGCCCTACCTCAACATCGCTCCCGAGGAGAATCCGTTCCTCGGCTACCGCGCTCTGCGCATCAGCCTCGATCGGCATGACCTGTTCCTGCCGCAGATCAAGGCGATCCTGCGCGCGGGCCTCTACGGCAAGGCGGCCATGATGGTGCCGATGGTCATCAGCGTCAGTGAGATCCAGCGCGTCTTAAAGCTCGTCGAACAGGCAAAGGTCGAACTCGCCCACGAGGGCAAGGAGTACTCCGACGATGTGCAGATCGGCATCATGGTTGAGACCCCTGCGGCAGCGGTCGTCTCACCGCTGCTCTCCCAGTACGTCGACTTCTTCAGCATCGGCACAAACGATCTCATCCAGTACACACTCGCGGTGGACCGCGGCAACGCACAGATCGCGCATCTCTACAACCCGTTCAATCCCGCCGTCCTCCGCCTCGTCCAGCGCACGATCCAGAGTGCCCGCGAGCGTGGTATCTGGGCGGGCATGTGCGGCGAGATGGCGAGCGACCCATATGCCGCCGTCATCCTGCTCGGCATGGGCATCACGGAGCTCTCCATGAGTGCACCGTCGATCCCGCGCGTCAAGGAGATGATCCGCTCCGTCACATCGACACAGGCAAAGGAGCTCCTCGCCGATGTCATGAAGATGGAGCACGGTGTCGAGATCCGCGCCTACCTGCACAAGATGCTCGAGGGCTCGGACGCAAGCGCAGGAGTCTGATTGTTGCAAAAGGCACAGACAAGAACGCCGTTTTACGCCATACTGTAGACGTGTGTTATATTTTGAACAATTCCTGTTGCGCTCCGGTGCGGCGGGAATTTTCGTTTTCGGAGGATGCTATGAACCTATCCATCGACAGCACGGCGTGCGTCTCCTGCGGCATGTGTGCGGAGCGTCTGCCCGCCATCTTTCGCATCGACCGCAGCGCACGCTCGGCCGCACTCGTGCGGCAGCCCGTACCGATGGAGCAGGACGACGCACTTGAGGCGGCGGAGGACTGCCCCGCGGGCGCAATCATTGATGCTTTTTTTGTGGAAAATCCGCAATAATATGCTACAATA
This sequence comes from uncultured Centipeda sp., assembly GCA_905372865.1. GTDB lineage: Bacteria > Bacillota > Negativicutes > Selenomonadales > Selenomonadaceae > Centipeda. The sequence goes on along the minus strand of CAJPQT010000018.1, from coordinate 38,842 downwards.
GAGAAAACTTTTCGAGGATCGTTTCTTGAGGGCGGCAAAGCCGCTGCAGGGGGAATCTACGGTGACGGAATTAAGAATGGAACCGTTCGGAGCAATGCCGGGCGGCGACCGAATCGATCTCTATACGCTGACCAACGAACGCGGCACCACGGCCGCTGTCACAACCTACGGCGCACGGCTTGTGAAGTTCGAGCGCAACGTGAACGGCACACCGCTCGACATCGTGCTCGGCTACGACTGTGCTGAGGATTATATTGCCGATCGAGCCTTCATGGGCGCGATCGTCGGGCGGCACGCAAACCGCATCGCGGGGGGGCGCGTCACCATCGCCGGACGCCCCTATCAGCTGGAACAGAACACGGGGTCGAAAAAGCAGAACCACATTCACGGCGGAACGCGGGGACTGCACGCACACCTTTGGACGGCACAGCCTGTTGACGGCGGTGTTTCCTTCACCACGGTCAGCCCCGACGGCGAGTGCGGCTACCCGGGCAACTTCGAGGTGCGCGTCACCTATCGCCTCACGGACGATGACGCACTCATCATCTCCTATCGTGCCGTCAGCGACGCAGACACCATCTGCAATCTCACGAATCACACCTATTTCAACCTCGATGGTGCTGCGGCGGACAGCGTGCTCGACCACACGGCGGAGATTTTCGCCGACGAGTTCACATGGGCGGACGCAGAGGCCCTGCCCGACGGGCGTATCCTCCCTGTCGTCGGCACGCCGATGGACTTCACCGCACCGCACCGCATCGGCGAACGCATCGATGCGGACTACGATCAGCTGCAGATGGCGGGCGGCTACGATCACAACTGGGTACTGCGCGGCGACATCGCGCCCGAACCGTATTCCCATCTGAAAAAAGCCGCACGCGTCACATCAAAGAAGTCGGGGCTTGCCCTCTCCTGCTACACAACGCAGATCGGGATGCAGTTCTACACGGGCAACTCCCTCGCGAAACACCCGCTCATCGGCAAGGGCGGCAGGGAGATCCAACGACGCAGCGGATTCTGCCTCGAGACCCAGTTCTTCCCGAATGCACTCGCAAACCCGCATTTCCCACAGCCCATCCTCCAAATGAACGAGGTATGGGAGGCAGAGACCGTCTACCATCTCGAGGATTTATAAGACCTCGTTCTATCTATAGAAAGACCTAATGTCTGTCATACTTTTTTCAATCGTTTATTCCTGTGAAATTGCTAGACATTTCACGGGAATAAGGGTAAGATAGTATCTATCGATGAGTTCTGCTCATAAAAATTAAGGGAGGATTGACTAAATGAATATTCATGAGTACCAGTCCAAGCAGGTTCTGCGCGAGTTCGGTGTCAACGTACCGAACGGTCTGCCGGCGTTCACCGTCGACGAGGCAGTCGCAAACGCAGAGAAGCTGGGCTCCCCCGTTATCGTTGTCAAGGCGCAGATCCATGCGGGCGGCCGCGGCAAGGCGGGCGGTGTCAAGATCGCAAAGAACGTGAATGAAGTCCGCACCTACGCACAGGAACTTCTCGGCAAGGTGCTTGTCACCCACCAGACCGGCCCCGAGGGCAAGAAGGTCGGCCGCCTCCTCATCGAGGAAGGCTCGAAAATCAAGAAGGAATACTACCTCTCGTTCGTCGTCGATCGTCAGACGGCGAGCATCGTCATGATGGGCTCCGAGGAGGGCGGTGTCGAGATCGAGAAGGTCGCAGCCGAGACGCCCGAGAAGATCATCAAGGAATACATTGATCCCGTCATCGGGCTTGCTCCGTTCCAAGCAACGCGCATGGCGTATGCGATCAACATCCCTGGTCCCGCCGTCCGCAAGGCAGCGGCACTCATGCAGGGCCTCTATGACGCGTTCATCGGCAAGGACTGCTCGCAGGTCGAGATCAATCCGCTCGTCGTCACCGAGGACGACGATGTCATCGCACTCGATGCGAAGCTGAACTTCGACGACAGCGCACTCTTCCGTCATCCCGACATCGTGGAGCTCCGCGATGAGACCGAGGAGGACCCGAAGGAGCGTGAGGCTGCCGCGGCAGGCCTTAACTACGTCAACCTCGGCGGCGATGTCGCGTGCATGGTCAACGGCGCAGGACTTGCAATGGCGACCGTTGACATCATCAAGCACTACGGCGGCGAGCCCGCGAACTTCCTCGATGTCGGCGGCGACTCCGAGCCCGAGAAGATCGCCAAGGCGTTCAGCATCATGCTCGAGGGCGGTCAGGCGAAGGGCATCTTCGTCAACATCTTCGGCGGCATCAACCGCTGCGACAACATCGCCAACGGCATCATCGAGGCGGCAAAGATCATCTCCAAGGACGGCAAATCCCTCCCTGTTCCCGTCGTCGTTCGCCTTGAGGGCACGAAGGTCGAAGAAGGCCGCGAGATCCTCAAGAACACGCCGATCGGCAACGTCTTCCCCGCAGCCACGATGGAGGGCGGCGCAGAGCAGATCGTGAAACTCGTCGCACAGGCGAAGGCTTAATCGAAAGGGAGGTCATACAATGTCAGTAATGATTGATAAGGACACCAAAGTCATCGTCCAGGGCATCACCGGCAAGGCCGCGATGTTCCACACGAAGCAGATGCTCGACTACGGCACAAAGATCGTCGGCGGCGTCACCCCCGGCAAAGCGGGGCAGACCGTCGAGGGCGTGCCCGTATTCAACACGGTTGCAGACGCGGTCAAGGCAACGGGCGCAACCGCCTCCGTCGTCTATGTCCCCGCACGCTTTGCAGCGGACTCCATCCTTGAGGCGGTCGATGCGGAGCTCGACCTCGTCGTCTGCATCACCGAGCACATCCCCGTGCTCGACATGGTGAAGGTACGCCGCTACATGCAGGGCAAGAAGACCCGCCTCGTCGGGCCGAACTGCCCCGGGCTCCTCACCTCGCAGCAGTCCAAGCTCGGCATCACGCCCGGCACGGTCAGCAAGCCCGGCCACGTCGGCCTCATCTCGCGCTCCGGCACCCTCACCTACGAGGCAGCGTTCCAGCTCACGAATGCGGGCATCGGTCAGACGACCACCGTCGGCATCGGCGGCGACCCCGTCAAAGGCACGGACTTCATCGATGCGCTCCAGCTCTTCAAGGATGATCCGAACACCTACGCCGTCCTCATCATCGGTGAGATCGGCGGTACGGCAGAGGAGGATGCCGCGAAGTGGATTCAGGAGAATATGAAGGATAAGCCTGTGTCTGCGTTCATCGCCGGTCGTCAGGCACCTCCGGGCAAGCGCATGGGTCATGCAGGCGCGATCATCTCCGGCGGCAAGGGCACGGCAGCGGACAAGGTTGCAGCCCTCAACGCGGCGGGCATCCCCGTCGCCGACACCGTCGCCCACATCGGCGAGACGATGGTCAAGCTCCTCAAGGAGAAGGGTCTCTACGACAAGTGCCACACCTGCTGAGGTGAATTTCATAACGCATCAGACGCTCCCGCATATGCGGGAGCGTTTTTTTGTGTGCAAAAGAGAATTTCGGTACTTTTTCTATAAGAAGGACGTTTGAACCTGTCATATATGACAGTTACAAAAATTCAAAGAATATGTTAGAGTAAGATTGATACACAACGGATTCTGTTTGAAAGGATGTGGAAGGTATGAACGGCAGCAGATGTGTACGCGCACTCTTTGCGTCCCTTCTTGCACTCACGCTCCTGCTTCTCGGCGGCAGTCCTGCGGCGGATGCCGCCGGAAGCCGGCTGCTCGGTACGACGACTGTCACGGCAAGCGATCTGCTCGCAAGACCTGCGCAGCGGGCGTACGTCGTCGACACGGCGGGCATGGTCTCGGCGGAGGACGCTGCACAGATTTCAAAAATCGGAGCGGAGCTGCGCGGCAAAACAAAGGCGGAGATCGTCGTCGTCACCGTACCGACGCTCGGCGGTACGGACATCGAGTCGTACGCGAACGAACTCTTTCGCAGCTGGGGCATCGGCGATGCACGGATGAATAACGGCGTGCTCCTGCTCATCGCAAAGGACGACCGCGCGTTCCGCATTGAGGTCGGCTATAGTCTCGAGGGTGCCATCACGGACGGCTATGCGGGCAGCGTCCTCGACGCGATGAAGGGGGAGTTCCGCAAGGAGAACTACTCCCCCGCGATCCTCACGGCGTATGTCACGCTCGTGCAAAAGGCGAGTGCGGAGTACGGCGTTGAGCTCGAAAGCCTCGGCGCGGCACTCGGTATCCCTGCGAAGCCCACGCATCTCGGCAGTGTGGCAGACTTTGGCGAAATACTGATGCCGGAGGATGCGGCAGCGATTGAGCGGATGGGCGGCGATCTCACAAACGCGGCCGACGCACAGATGATTGTTGTCACCATGCCGACGCTTAAAGGCGTGGATGCACGGCGATTTGCGCAGCAGCTCTTTGCCGACTGGCAGCTGAAGGACGCGGCACACGGGAACACTGCGCTGCTCTTTATCGCAAAGGAAGAGCGCGAGGTGTTCTTCCTATTCGGTCCTGCCCTGACAGATATGGAACAGGAGCATGACACGACCTACGCCGTCAACCGCATCCGCTCCGAGTTTCCCTTTGACAAGGACGATATTTCCGAAGAGATCCGAAAGGGCTACGCCACGGTCGGCGCACGGCTGTGCGAGAAAGCTCATGTCGCCGTGCCGGACTCCATCGACGAGGGCGGCAGTGAGCCCTTCTACGTCTACATCTTCGGCTTTCTCGTCTTCATCCCGCTTCTCCTGCTCCTCCTCTGGATTGTTGGGCAGGTATTCGGGCTTGCCTTCTTCTCGCTGGCTGCTCTGCTGAACCTCCTCAGCTCCGGAAAATACGGCAACATGGGCGGTGGATCGGGCGGCGGCAGATATGAGGAGGATGACCGCCGAACCTATCGCGGCGGCGGTGGCTCCTCGGGCGGCGGCAGCTACGGCGGCGGCTCCTCCGGCGGCGGCGGCGCGTCGGGGAATTGGTAGAGACACACAGGAAGCTGCACGAAAGGAAGTTTTCACCATGAACAACAAGGGCTTTATCTCCGTTGGGATCGTTCTCATCGTCGTCATCCTCATCGGCATCTTCGGCTTTTTCTCCCTCTACAACGGGCTGAAGGAGGCGGAGATCCGCGTCGATGCCTCCTACGGACAGGTCGAGAACCAGATGCAGCGGCGCAGCGACCTCATCCCGAACCTCGTGAACACGGTCAAGGGCTATGACGTGCACGAAAAGGCCATCATCGAGGAGGTTGTAAACGCGCGTGCGAAACTTGCAGGTGCGCAGGGCGTGGAGCAGATGGATGCGGCGAACGCGGAGCTGACGGGCGCACTTGGTCGTCTCTTTGCCATCGCGGAGGCGTACCCCGACCTCAAGGCAAACACGCAGTACCTTGAACTCATGCGCGAGCTGTCGGGCTCCGAGAACCGCATCGCCGTCGCACGGCGCGACTACAACGAGGCGGTGCGTGAGTACAACGTACGCATCTCGACCTTCCCGGGAATGTTCCTCGCAGGCTTCATGGGCATGACGCAAAAGCCCCAGTTTAAGGCAAAGGAAGGCGCGGACGCCGTACCCGAGGTAAAGTTCTAACCGAAAAGTACGAGACGATGGTCCGTAAACAGAGATAAAGGAGGCATACGATGAAGATTTCGCTCAAGAAAACAATCGCTGCGGCACTTGCCCTGCTCACGCTTACGGCGGCATCCGTGTCTGCCAAATCCTCCACCGCACGTCACATCACATCGCCTGCGGCAGCAAAGAAGCAGCTGAATACCATCGCCAAGGCAGAGCCGCTCTGGAAGGACGAGTTTGTCGCACGATGGGACGCAGGGCAGACACCGCAGCCCCATCTGTTAAATTATGACCCCACCCAGACCCGCTTTGCCGTCACCGACCTCGACGGCAACGGACGCCTCGAGCTGCTCTTCCGTCACGCCGCTATGCCGCAGGGCATCCCCCCGTATCCCCTCCGTGACATCCCCACAGCGGTCGCCATGGCAGTCTACGAGATCGGCACGGACGGCCGCCTTGCACGCCTCCCCGAGACGGAAAACGGCTACGGCGCACCCGATCTCACGAAGCTGTACGCGCTCCATCAGGTGAACGCCGACGGCACGCGTCCGTACAATATCTGCACGAGAACCATCACAGAGGACGAGCACGGTCACTATCACGGTACCGTCGCCTATCAGCAGATTGCCATCGCAGACAGTGTCGTCACGTGCAAACTGCTCGCAGAGGAAAGCAGCTATTACAACGTCTATGACATTGACCGCATCGAGGAGGTTCCCCTCTATGTCAGCATCTGCGACGGCGACCCCTCCCATATTGAGATGAACCCTGCCGATTTTGCACTGACAGAATTTTATCAGGACTTCTATCGGATCTACACGCCCCCCAGTGCCGTACACTGGATGAGCGGCGATGAGCTGAACCGCGATCCGCAGGAAGCCCTTGCCGCCTCGTGGGCAGGCTTTGTCTACGGCGTCATCGACGGGAAGGGATAACAGCCTGCACAAAAGGAGGTGCGCGATGGAACATATCTCGCTCGAAAAGGCCATACTTGCGGCACTTGCCGCGCTCATGCTCACGACGGCATCCGCGTCTGCCGCATCCTCCACCGCACAGCACATCATATCGCCTGCGGCAGCAAAGGATCAGCTGAATACCATCGCCAAGGCGGAAAAACTCTGGAAGGATGAGTTCGTCACACATTGGAATCCGGGTGAAACGGCGGAGCCCGAACCGATTGTCTTCGATCCCTCCCGCACGTATTTCGCCGTCACCGATCTCGACGGCAATGGGCGGCTGGAACTGCTCTTCCGTCACGCCGCCGTGCTGAGAGTGCATGAAGGCATCACCCCGTATCCCTTCCGCAACATCCCAACCGCGCTCGCCATGGCGGTCTACGAGATCGGCACGGACGGCCGCCTCACGCGCCTCCCCATGATGGAAAACGGCGGCGCACCCAATCTGACAGGGCTGGCTCTCCATGGGATCGACAGCAACAATACGCGTTGGTACAACGTCGACACGAGCATCCTCATAGAGGACGAGCATCATCTCTACAACTATACCGTCTTCTATCAGCGGGTCGCCCTTGTAAACGGTGTGGTACGATATGATCTGCTCGCGGAGGAAAAAGGCTATTACAACGTCTATGACATCGACCGCGTCGAGGCAGTTCCCTCCTACGCAAACATTTACGACGGCGACCCCGCCCATCTTAACATGCGTCATGACGATTTCGTGAAGAGCGCATTTTATCAGGACTTTAGTCATATCTACATACCGGCCAATGTCATATACTGGATGGGCGGCGATGAGCTGAAACGCAATCCGCGCGAAGCCCTTGCCGCCTCGTGGGCAGGCTTTGTCTACGGCGCCATCGACGGAAAGGGATAGCCATTCATTAAAAGGAGGCACACAATGACAATCTCGCTCAAAAAAGCGTTCAGTGCAGCACTTGCCGCCCTCGCACTCATCATGCCCGCCCCCACTCCCGCCGCAGCCGCGCCAAGCCCCGAGGCACAGCTGCAGATGATCGCGGAGGCAGAGCCGCTGTGGAAGGATGAGTTCGTCGCGCGCTGGGATAAGGGTCAGGCACCGTTTCCCTATCTCAGACGCTTCAACCCCCGCCTGACGCACATCGCCGTCACCGATCTCGATGCCAACGGTCGCCTTGAACTGCTCGTGCGCCATGCGATGACACTGATGGATATATCCGGTCCCCATGCGGCGGGTGTTGTGGATATCCCGATTGATATCAGCCTGTCCGCCTACGAGATCTCTGCGGACGGACGGCTCGAACGCCTCCGCGCAGAGAACGGCTACGACTGGCCCGATTTGATGAACCTCCAGCCCCTCAGTGAGATTGACGAGCACGGCACGCGCTGGCATCATGTCCGTACCGTAACCGTCTCCCGGAGCGATTACTTCACGGACAATGACCCTTCTTACTCCTATACAGCGTCCTATCAGCGCGTCGCCCTCTACCATGGAACGCTGCGCTGTCAGCTGCTCGCCGCGGAAAAAGGCAGCTATCGGGACGTGGACAGCCCCTCCACCTGCAGGAAAATCCACGTCTCCGCCAGTGTCTTTGACGGCGATCCCGCCCATACGAATATGAGTGGACGGGAATTTCAGCAGACCGATCTGTATCAGACCTTTGGCTATGCACTCCTGCCGCCAAGCTCCATCCGCTGGGTGAGCGGCGACGAGCTCAACCGCGATCCGCAGGAAGCCCTTGCCGCCTCGTGGGCAGGCTTTGTCTACGGTGTCATCGACGGAAAGGGATAACCATTCATAAAAAGGAGGCACACAATGACAATCTCGCTCAAAAAATCGCTCGGCGCAGCGCTTTCCGCACTCTCGTTGGCGGCATCCGCCGCTGCCGCACCCGCAGCGATTGACACGGAAGCGCAGCTCAATGTCATGGCGGCATCAGGTGTGATACAGCAGGAGATCAACGACCAGTATCACACATGGGACAGCATCCTAAAGAGCGGCATGGCGGAGCACAGTCACTATACCTTCTACGCCGCCGTCACCGACCTCGACCGCGACGGACGGCTCGAACTCCTCATCAGCCGCCATTTCCTGAACAAAGATCCGCTCTGCTATGCGGGGGACAGCATCTCAGAGGAACAGAAAAAGGGCCTCCACTATCTCTGTGAGAACTATCCGAGTGAGGTCTACGGCGTGGCGTATGAGATCAGCGAGGACGGGACAACGCTCGAGCCGTACGCTGTCAATCATGCGAACACGCAGTTCCCCGACCTCACACGCCTCTACATCCGAGGGAAAAAGACGGATGGACACTACATCTACATAGTCGATACGCAGCGAATGCCGCGCGACGAAAGCCGAACGAGCGCAACGGATCGCTGCGGCATCGTATACGATGCCCAGATTCTCTGGGCCGATGTCGACCTCGGCGTCGGAACGAACGCCCATGCAGAGGGGACTGTGAGTGTCCACGGCGAGCAAGTCGAGCCGTTCTACACCTCCATGAAACTCCTCTATCTGAACAAGGACGTCGACCCCTATGGCGAAGACGCCGAGAAGTTCCGGCGCGAACTGCTCGATAGAAGCGGCCGCCGCGTCAACTTCGTCTCGTGGGAGGAACTCGACAAGGACACGCGCGCCGCCCTCGCCTCCTCGTGGTACGGCTGGTCGTACGAAGACTAATCGCAACATACAAAAGCAGCGATCTGCATGTTCTTGCAAATCGCTGCTTTATTCTGTATTGGCATTATTTGCAGCTGTCCTATAAATGATGGACGAGGTGCTGTCGAATGCTTGACATCGTCCCGTCCAAAACGTGCAACAGCCCCTATTCCCTACCGTATCACTTCATGCTCATCGCGGTGACTGATCACATAGCGGCCGCGTCCCGCCTCTTTCGCCTCATAGAGTGCCTCATCCGCTTTCTGCAGCAGCAGGTCAAACGAGCCATGCCCGACTTTCCCCTCGGCAATGCCTGCACTGACCGACAGGACTCCGAAGCGTTTATCCTCTTTGAACGCCTCAAAGAAATCATCAATAAAATCCTGCATACGCCCAGGGATATCCTCGCTTACCACACCATCCGTGAATACGATGAGAAATTCATCGCCGCCGATACGAACATTCAGCGTATCGGGGAAATGTTTTTTGATTAACTCGGAGGTTCGTACGAGCGCCTCATCCCCCGCCAAGTGACCGTATGTATCGTTCACCGACTTGAAATGGTCTAAGTCAAGGTAAGCGACAACCATTTCATTCGTCTCCAGCTTAGACAAAAATTCATCCAGCTGGCGGCGGTTCGCAAGTCCTGTAAGCTGGTCGTGCAGCGCCATGTAAACGATATTCTGCTGATATTCGTATTCCTTCGTTACATCACGGGCAATGCCGACCGTGCCGATGATCGTATCACCGTCGAAAATCGGCGTTTTGTAGGTCTTGAGCTTACTCAGACGGCCGTCCGCCTTCATGACCTCTTCATCAAACAGACAGGTGGCCCGAGCGGCGAGGACTTCATCCTCGGTCTCAACGCAGACATAGTCGCTCGCCTCGTAGACTTCCTTCGGAATGTCCCAGATATAGTAATGATCCCGACCTCTGACATCCGCCTTTTCCTTCGCGACCGCCGTACAAAAAGCGTCATTGACATCAAGGTGAATGCCCTTCAGGTCCTTGAACCAGACCATATCGGGGAGCGTGTTGATCGTTGTCTGCAGCCAATTTTCCCGCAGCCATGCGCGCTTGCGCTCGGCGATCCGCGTCAGGAGATTGGCGAAATGAAACCGTGCAAGCTTCAGCCCGCCATTCAGCCAGATATCATCGACCGCATCGTAGTCCTCGCTCACCAGCTGATCTGAGTCGTCGGCGCACAGAATCAGCAGGCTGTCATGCGTCGGCATACGTTTGCGAACCATGCTTGGCGACAGGAAACTTGCTTGATCCATGACAACGAGCAGCTGCTCCTCATCTGCCAGTTCCCGAACCAGATCCTCTTCCTTGCAAATCGTGTAAAAGCTATGACTGAAATGCTCCTTGGGGGCGATCCCTTTCCAGAGCGCAGCCTTATCTTCGGCAATGCCGATAAAGGCAATCTTCAGCTGCACATGATACAAGGCCATCTCTCCCTTATAAGTAAACGATAAAAAACACTTTTCATTTTTATATAATAAGGTATTTATAAGAAAAAGAAAAGTAGTTTAGTAACTTTTTCTACACGGCCTTTGCTGTGCGCCACCCAGATCGTCTCACATCTCCTCCGCTCGTGCAATTCGGTGCAGGAGGACGCGTGCATATTCTGACGCACGCGCAAAGTCCGCCCGCGTCAAAACAAGCAGGACATAGTCCTCGTTGTTCATATCCATCGCAGCAAGGACATGATCGTGCCAATGCGCATTCACATCCTTGCTCCAGACAGAAATCCCGTCCGTCTCACCGAGCATATCCCCGTCAACAGCAAGACCCGTGCCTGCTGTCAGCGACTGCACGGCAGCAACAAAATCCTCCCGCTCGCTCTTCCAGTCGAGCGCCGCTGCCCTGCCGCTGCGCACGAGTTTTTTGCAAAGGCCCTCCCATGCAGCGTCGATGCCTGTGGAACCTTTCGCCTGTAACTTTTTTCGCAGCTGCTTCGTATATGCGGCATCCACACGCAGAATGTTTGCAAGCGCAGTGACTGCGTCCGCAATCGCTTTGGGATCGTCTTCGGTCGGTTCATATGCCTCGACATCGGGGAGCATTCCTTTTCGCACGAAGTCTTTCATGATCCGCGCCGCGGCGTCATAGGAAAGGTCCGTGCGGCGATGCTTCTTCCCGCCGATTTCCAGCGTGAGCGCCACCTGATCGGCAGCTGCCCCGCTGATTGCCTTCATCGACGTGCAGCCCTCGACCGCCTGCGGCGGGCAGATCTCCACAAACATATTCGTACCGTCCCGCATGGACTTCAATTCGTTCTCGATCCCCACAATATGAAAGCCGTGACGGTTCATCGAACTGCACTTCAGGCACCAGTCCTCATAGGTACTGAACATCTTTGCCTGAATCCAATGATATAAGCGCATCAGCGGAATCCTCCCCATATATTCGATGCCGTTACCTTACGATATTTCAGCCGGTGGGTCAAGCACAAGGATACACGAACATCATTTATTTTTGATAAATCCTCTTATAATAATTGATTTCGCTTCTCAACTGCGTTATAATAAGGCCAGAATCCAACAGGGGAGTTTTCCCCTCTCTCATATGTTCACAACTAGGAGGTATGTCCAATGAATCAGCAGCAGCTCAAACGCATGACCGAGGACAAAGGCTTTATCGCCGCACTTGACCAGAGCGGCGGCTCCACGCCGAAGGCACTCAAGGCGTACGGCGTCGACGAGAGCGCCTATCACGGCGAGGAGGAGATGTTCACGCGCGTCCACGAGATGCGCACGCGCATCATCAAGAGCCCCTCGTTCGACAAGAGCCGCATCCTCGCGGCAATCCTCTTCGAGAACACAATGGACCGCAAGATCGACAGCCACTTTTCCGCAGATTTCCTCTGGAATCAGAAGGGCATCGTCCCCATCCTCAAGGTCGACAAGGGGCTTGCCGACGAGAAGGACGGCGTTCAGCTCATGAAGCCGATCCCGGGGCTCGACGACCTGCTCGACCGCGCGAACGAGCGTCACATCTTCGGCACAAAGATGCGCTCCGTCATCAAACAGGCGAACCCCGACGGCATCCGCGCCGTCATTGACCAGCAGTTCGAGGTCGGCATGCAGATCGTCCGCAAGGGGCTCGTCCCCATCCTCGAACCCGAGGTCGACATCCACTGCCCCGACAAGGCAAAGGCAGAGGAGATCATGCTCGGCTGCATGAAGGAGCACCTCGCAAAGCTGCCCGCCGATGCCAAGATCATGTTCAAGGTCACCATCCCGACCGTCGACAACCTCTACGCGGAGATCATGAAGGACAGCCACGTCGTCCGCGTCGTCGCCCTCAGCGGCGGCTACACCATGGACAATGCGAACGAAAAACTCGCGCGCAACCACGGCCTCATCGCCAGCTTCTCCCGTGCCCTCGCGCAGGATCTGCGCTTCTCGCAGAGCGACGATGAATTCAATGCCGTCCTCAAGAAGGCAATCGACAGCATCTATCAGGCCTCCATCACCTGATGACCTCCTGACAGACCTGTCCTTTCCCCCATATTCTCACGAACAATCCCCCGCCGCAGATCTGCGGCGGGGGATTTGTTTGTGTGAATTGGATTACGATTGAGGTCAGTAAAGCAACAAAATACAAATATTTCGATACATCCTCATTTATTTACCAAAAAAATTTTTCTTCTCAAAGCCCCGAATCTTCCCGACTGCTCCCGCAATCGCCCGCACGATCGCGTGCGCATCCTGTCCCGTGGTCTCCCGTCCATAAGAGATGCGCAGTGCTTCCATTGCCTCCTTCTCACTGTACCCCATTGCAAGAAGTACATGAGACGGCACATCCGCCCCTGCGTTGCAGGCAGATGCCGCCGAAACACAAATGCCCTTGAGATCGAGCAAATGCACAAGGGACTCTCCTCGCACACCGGGAACGCCAATGTTCACCAGCCCCGGCAAGTGCCCACCGCCTTCTCCATGCACACGTATCTCGGGCAGATTCTCCCGAATCTCCTGCACCGTACATGATACAAGCCCATGTAGACGCACGGCCTCATCCGCCATACATTCGCAGCTCTCCATCAGAGCCTCGCCCAACGCAACAATCCCCGCCGTGTTCTCCGTCCCCGCACGCAGTCCGCGCTCCTGCCCGCCGCCCACAATCAACGCGGGCAGCTCCGCGCCTGCCTTTTGATAGAGGAATCCCGTCCCCTTCATCCCGTAGAATTTATGCCCCGATGCAGTGAGATACGTTACGCCGAGCTCCCGAACATCAACGGGAATATGCCCGACCGCCTGTACCGCATCGGTGTGAAAGGGAATGCCACGCCCCGCCAACGCTTCGGCAATCTCAGCAATGGGCTGAACCGTTCCGACCTCATTATTGGCATACATAACAGACACTAGACGAGTATCCGTGCGTAGCGCACCGATAACAGACGCAGACGAAACGCGCCCCGCCCGCGAAACAGGCAAGTAGGAAACTTCTACACCACACCGCTCCAAAGCCCTGCATGTCACGAGAATCGACGGGTGCTCCATCGCGCTGACAACGATATGCACAGACTTGCTTCCCTGTTGCCGCGCCGCCTCCACCACACCGCGCAGAACCGTATTGTTCCCCTCTGAGCCCCCCGCCGTAAATACGATCTCCGCCGCGTGCGCCCCAACAGCGCACGCCACTTGTTCACGCGCCCGCTCGACAGCTTTTCGCGCCTGCTTGCCAAACGAATAGGCACTCGATGCATTCCCGTAATTCTCCTGAAAAAAAGGCAAAGCGGCAACAAGCGCTCTCTCTGAGAGTGCGGTCGTCGCTGCGTGATCCGCATATATCATCCGTTTATTCACCAACTTCACAAAACAAGAAGAGACGCTTCCTATCCTCGCGAAGCGTCTCCCTTCCTTAAGGAAGCACTGATAAATTCAGCACCGCCATCTTGACGTATCTTTTTTGCCCGCACTTCGTCGGCAAATCCTCCACATAGCTTTGGCTATGCGTCCGGTTTGCCTCCTTGTTCGGACGAAAAAATCTACGCCAATCTGACGGACTTCATTTTATCAGCGATTCCTTAAAACAGCGTACAGCCTTCGTTCTTGAACTCTTCGACCTTCTCCCGAAGGAACTCCTCCTCCACCTCAAGGTATTCCGCAAGACATGAAAAGCAAAAAAATTTCTTTGCCTTCATATCCAGAAGCTTCTTCGTTAGACCAATCTCATCCTTTGACAAAGGATTTCCACATTCCCGACAAAACTTCTCCTGCGCCATCTTCTATATCTCCCGCAGCCGCAGCTTCGGTACATCCTTGCCCCTGTACTCGATATCCAGAACGCCCAGCTGTATCTTGATCGTATCGCGCATCTTGTGTGCCCGCCGCAAACAGTAGCGATCAAACTCGCGCACATTGACATCTGCCGCCGTACGGATATGAGGGAAGAGTAGCTTCATATATGCCGTTGCAATGCGCTTGATCGCCTCCGTATCGCGCGTATCGGCTTCCTCCGGCACCTCCACGATCTCATCCACGATGGCGCGATAAGACAAATCATCGCGCAGCTGATGAAGAATCGTCGAGAAGTATTCCGAGTTCATCGCCCAGCCGGAGACCTTCAGATCCTCCGTCATACGCGGGATATTCCACCCCTTGATAAATCCGTGAAAGCGCTCGATCAGAGCCGACTCATGGAACACCTTCGGCAGTTCCTCAAACATATTGCCATAGCCATCCTGATCCATGACCTCTTGCTTGATATTTCCGCAGAGAATCACACCGGCATCCCCGTCCACGCGATGTGTTCCGATATTGCAGTATCCATTCTCACAGAAGGACTTGAGTGCGCCGCGCATCTCATCCACATCGGGGAACGTGATCGTCTGCACCTCATCCAGGGTCACAAAATCATGATTCGTCACAAGCCCGTCCTGTCGCCGTGCCACATCATAGAACATCTTTGCACGGCTCATCACGCCACCGCTCGCCAACCAGCCGAAGCGGCTTACGCGCCCGAACAGATAGGATTTCCCCGTTCCCTTCGGTGCGAGTTCGATGAGGTTCAATTTCTTTTCGGCAAAAGGGAGGAGCCGTGTCAGCATCGTCAGCTTCTCTTCCTCACTCGCATACCCTGCGGGGTTGTAGTCCACCGCCCCCAGCAACACATCCATCCATTCTTCGGTTGTGAAGTCCCGTCGTGCATCCTTATAGTAGTCCAAATCAATCGTATAGGGGCAGAAGCTCTTAAATGCGACGAGTTTGATTTTCCCTTTGTCCTGTACCGACTTTCCAACCGGCGGACGGTAGCCCAGCTCCACCATCCCCCACGTTTCACGTGCCGCAACGAGTTCATCCTTGCAGTCCTGCCAGACATGATCCTCGATCATTGTCTCCTTACTCATCAGTCCAAAGTCCGGCAAAGAAAAGGACACTGCGCCCGTCTTAATATCAATATCAATCGAAATACGTGCAAGCAGCTTTACCTGCTCCCGTTCGATCACAATGCGGCTCTTGATTGCCGTCCATTCTTCCTTCCGCGGCAAAAATCGATGCACGAAGCTCGCAAGTTCCTCTGCATCGAATACACCGTCCGCATTTGCAAATCGCTTCAAAAGCCAATCACGAAGGAAAGAAGGAAGTCCGAGTGCCGAAAGAAAACTGCTCTTCTTCAAATCCTTGTAAACAATCATCTCATCAAAGGCATTTTTGAGCTTATCGATCATCAACATAACCTCCCCTCTTCACCTCAGAAGTCAAAATCATCATTCATCTTCATCCCTTTGCTCTGCGCCTCTACCACAAGCACGTTCAGGGGAGTATCCCCCTCATATACCGCAAGACTGTATGTGCCGGCGTGCGTAAGATCGGGAAGCTGCACCACGAAATGCTGGGCATCCTGCATTTGCCCCGCATAAAATTTACCTTGCCAAACAATCCCCAATGCGTTGATCGGCGCATCGGCAAAAAGAGCGAGGCGAAGCCCAGTCTTACGATCCACAAACACATTTTCATCCGCAAGGCTCACATGAACCGTCTGCCCATCGGCACGCTCCAATGTGATGAGCGGCACAAGCACCTCTTCCAACGATGCGCCGCCATGTACCTCCACACTCGCCTTACGGCTGCCCTTGAACCTGCCATAGTCGGCAAGCACGAGGTAGTCGCCCTCCTCCGTTGCAAAAGGCAAATCATGTGCATAGTTCGGAAACATACGGCAGCACCGCCCCGAATGCTCCCCCCTCGTATCCGTCTCGTACTTCTCCTCCTTCTCTCTGCGCACCGCCAGACGAGAGGCTCCGTGATCGCTCACAATGACAAACCTGCGACACTTCCCCGCCGCAAGCTGCGTCGCAGCATCACGCAGCAATTCTTCAATCACATCAATTTCTTTCGCAAGGTGGATGGGATGCTTCTCCAGCGTATAGTTATAGCGGCTCTCTTCTCCATGTTTCAGATCATCCAGTCGCTTGCTTGCCGCTTTGCTGCCCTGCCATTGCGCGTAAAACGCCCGATTCACCGAGGTAATCGTCGGGAGCATCGCACGCCCCACCTGCACCCGTATCTTCAATCCGAGCTGTTTGCTAAACGACCCAATCAGGGCAAGATACTCCACGCCGAGCGCATCCAGCCAAAAGAGATGCGTTCCCTCCTGCGGAACACCATCCAACAGTGACTCACGCGCAGGAAGCTCATTATAAATCCGCGCTGCAGCAAGCGCATCCACTTTGGATAGGAACGCCTCTTCGAGACAGTTACTGAGCTTCTGCCGCTTGTAGGCAATGAAATACTCCGTCAGTTCCGCTGCCCGTGCACAATCCTTGAACACATAGTCAGAGGCATAGGCATAGAGCGCGGGATAGACCGTTTGCAAAATTCCACAATTTTTCCAGTCATCATAGCCATCATCTGCATCATGCGAAAGTGCCGCGATCATATCCTCGCGCTCCACCTCCGTCAGATCTGTCAAACGGTAGATGCGCTCTGTACGAATCCTGCGATTTTTCCGCACAAACTCCGCCATTTCTGCCTCGGAGCAGTTGCGCAGGAGACGTTTCCGCTCCTGATACAGCTTCTGAAACTCCGGATTTTGAAGCGAAATATTTGAGATGGCATGAATAACCGCCGTACGAAGTCCTGCTGCACTTTCCGCCTGCTGTGCGGCAAAGAAAAGATAGGGATACTTCTTCGCCAGGTCGTCCCCTGCCAGCCGCAGGGCAATAAAATACAACCATGTATCAAAGTCAGAGGCATTGGTTCGCTCATGAAAAAGCTGTGCCAAATCTCCGTGCAGTCCGTGGTGCGCGAACACGGCAGACATCTTCCACTGTTCCTTGGAGAGTTCCTGCAAGAGCCGCTGCCATTCCGCCTCCGTCCCGCAGGAGCGCAGGGGAGCAAATTCCTCACAAAAATGCGAAATCACCCCAAACGCATCCCTCACATGATGAACACGAAGGAGGGCATGGGGAAAACTCTGCCGACTTTGTACGATATGAGTGCCGCCGCGTCCCTGCTCCAATGCCGCCAGCAAAGATTGTGTACCATGTATTCCCACCTCCATAGGAATCTCCGGCGGCAATACGCTCAGAGAGACATCCATCCCCAGCACAGAGTCCTCCGCCGCATCTTCGGCACTGCGCCGCAGTGCCAAGCGACGCTCACCGTTTGCGATACGGGGATCCTCGGACAGCTCCGATGCATAACGGAAAAATCCGCGCAGCAACAATAGAGCAGCACCATCCCCACAGGGCATCGACTTGAGACGGGAAAAGAGACGGCGCGCCGCCGCCTCCCCACACAGGGCGAGATATTCCGCCAAGCCGATGAGGAGGATCTTCTCACCACTCTGCACCTTCGTTTTGATGGTCGTAACAATGTCATCGGGAAGCGGCAGCCGATCCTCCTCAGAGGAAAGCGAACTCAGCGTAAGCAAATGAAGCCCCAGACCTTGCAGCCTGTGGCGCAGCTGCGCATAGACCGAGCCCTCCGCAAAGAGGAAGAACGGCGTTCGCTCCCTGTCCTGCAAATATCGCTCGACAGCTGTCAAATCCGGCACCATCGCATTTCACTCCTGTTTACGAGTTTTCCAGAATCTCCATCCCGACCGTCATATTATCTGCCACAAGGCGCTTCAAATATGCCTTGAGCGTTGCATCGTCCATACTGTCGATCTTCAAGAGCACCTTGGAGGAGCCGCCTGCATCGTAGCTCGCCTTTGCAAGCTGCTTCAGTTTTTCCTCAACGCGCAGGTGACCTCTCCAGTCGTACGGAGAGATACCGAGTGCAGTCAGTTTTTCACGTACTACCGGCAAATCAGTCAAGAGTCCCGCATACTTCCCGATGACATTTTTGCGGAACGCTGCATCTCTCTGTGCCCCATCCGAAAGCACCGTGATAAAAGCCGCCTTCTCCAAAAAGGCAATCGCCGCCTTCAGTTCCTCGTCCTTGCCGTCGCGATGGTCAATATAGGAGAATACACGCTGCGCCGCATCGTATTCATCCGCCCCCACACAGGCAAGGACAGGTGTTTGGTACTGCTCCGACCATTTGCGCGGACTGAGCGAGCCCGTTTTCTCCTTCCAGAGTTCGCGCAGCTGTTCCTTGAACTGACTGCGCCGATACTCCTCCGCACAGGAACGTACTGCCTCATTGCAGTGAGTTTTCGTTTTGAGGAAAAGCCCCTGCTCCACCTTGCTCCGTATTGTTTTCCGCTCTGCCTCAGAAAGCCCATCCAGATAGGGAGCATACGCCTTGGCAAAGAACACATCCTCCTCACCGAGCACCTGCTCCATCTCGGCACCATACTGTTCCATCAACGAAACAAAGTCACGCACATGCTCGGGCAAGACATCACCGCCCTTCGCCAGCAGTTGGAGGATATGCCTCGTCTTCGCAAACGCTTCGGACTGCTCCGCCAAAAATTCTGCCGAGATACGCAGGAAGCTCAGGCGCTCCTTCCACGCCGCACGCGCCGCAGTCCACTCCTGAAGCTGTACATTGAGCACCCGATTCGTCGCGCGAATCGCGCGATACTCCATGCAAAGCTCCCGCAGGAGCTCCTCCCCCGTCTCCTTGCTCCAAAGGCAGGCATACTTCTGTGAAAACTTGTGTCGTATATCTTGGAGCAGCTGCCCGCGCCACCCGACTTCATCCGCAAGATGCAGGAGTTCACCATCGGCAAAGGATTTCAGGAAAAGATTCATCCCCTCCTCCAGCCGCTCCACACAGAGCAGCTCCTTTAGTTCATCCGCCAACGAGGGATGTTCTTGCGGAGAGCTTCCAAGAGCCATCATGATGCCGTGTGCCTCGCGCCCCTCCTTCTGCTGCAGAAGGGAATACAACTCAACAACAGCGAACAGATTCTCCTCTGCCACATACGTGAGACACCAAAGCGGCAGCTGCCATTCCTTCATGCGATTTTGGATGCCGATGGAAACCCGCGCCACAGACGTACAGCTTGCCTCCGACAGCCCCCACGCCTTTTGCGTTATCTCATAAAAGGCGCGCTCCTCTGCCGTCATCTGCACGATAAAGGTATCCTGCGGCGTCTTTCCCTTTGCCAGATCGCCAATACAGTCCCCCAGCATCTCTTTCAGCTTCTCGGCAGTCATTGCCCCCGAGCTTCCCGCTGCATCGCCGTAGCGATAGGGATCACCTGCGTACGGACGCAGCAGGAAACCGAGCAGGAACGCCGTGAGATTGCACGGAGGCATCCCATACTCCGACAGGAGCACATCGCATAGCTCGGCAACGCCGATCTGCCCCGCCTGAGAGAAGTGGGCAGCGATGCGAGCTTCCAGCTCCCTCTTGACCACAGAGATGGGAAGACTCTTCGTCGCCGCTCTCTGCCAATAGTCGGGGAGCGTCCACACCTCGGACAAGACACGATTGTCCGCATCCTTGATTGTACCTGACACTACGCCATTGATGCCGGCGAGCGCCGATGGCTTTAGCGCATTTGTCTTATAATACCCTTCCGTGGTTGTCTTCTCAACATCAAAGGCGTTCGGAAATTGACGCAGCACAATCGCTTTAAGAACGCCGGACACCTCACTTGCCTGCGTCAGAGAGATTCCGTCCGGCTGCTGCGTCGTATAGACGATAAAGCGACCGCTGTAGATACGGTTCTTCCAGCTCTGCTCCAGTACAGCGTTCGCATGTCTTGCCTGCTGATCGGCTGCCGTCCGATTATTCCCCTGATAGTATTCCGCCATTGCGGAGTATTCCACATATTTCTCGAAATCATCTGCTCCAAGCGGCGTGCTCAGTGCATCGATAAAAATGATATGCCCATACTTCGAATCACGCGCTGCGTCCTTGATCTTGGAGCGGAAAGCAGCCGCCTCCATATCGTCCTTGGCGAAGGCAAGGACGGCTTGAAAACGCCACGCCTCCTCCGACTTCTCCATCCCATTGATAATACGGGTAAAGTTATCCGCCGTCACCGTCTGAATGCTGCCGAGACTGCTCAGGAAGCGTGGCTTCAACCCCTCGGGGTGGAGTGTCAGAATCTTGCCCAGATTCCCCGTCTCCACCAGCTTATCCGTCTTCGTCTTGCGCAGCCCCTCCTTGTACTGCTCGATCTTTCCCTGATCGCCGCTGAGCAGAGCCAACTCATACGTCGGTTCTCCCTTTTGACGCGGCGTCTGGATCAAGATGCCCTGCGTCTTGAGGGACTGTGCAATCGCGGCGGCACGAGAACCCAGATCATCATCCCCCTCAAACACATAGGAGAGATTCTGATCTGTCGCGTGCAGGAGTTCGATACTGCCGCCCAGCTGCTTATCCACCGCGAGCAGGATCAAAATCGCCTTGAGCACCGTCTGCTGTTCCTCGCGCAAATCCTTCTGCTGCTCATAGGTGTCCAGAATCATGCGGATATGGGTTGCCAGATCTGCCTTTCCACGCACATAGAAGAAATCCCAGAGCTGATCCACCGTCAGCAGAGGATGCTCGTCATACGGACCCGTATGATCGATGAAATATTGGAATGCCTTGACCTGCTCATCCCCAACCGACTTGATAAAATCAAACATACTACGCTGGTTCGACTGGAACGAGGATGCAATATGTTTGAGAACCAGAGCCGTCATCGGATGCAGAGGCATGATATTTCGGATCACATCCTCAGACGTGATGCCCGCGACATCCATCACGCGACGACGGGACTCATGAAGACGACCATTAAGATCGCCCTCCACCTCCGCCCAATCCTGCGCCGCGGCAGCTTTCGGCTTGAATGCCGCACCGATGAGATCAAACGCGATATTGTCCGGCAGCGTAATCCCGACATCGATGAAACGGTCGCGAACCTTCTTCCACGTCTCATCCACCTGCGTAAAGAGATGATCCGTCTCATGGGTCACAGGAACGAAGAAAAACGGCTTTGCATTCACAAGCTCCGCCAGCTTTTGAAAATCTGCCAGACTCTCACGATTCACACGGAAATAATCCGAGAACTCATCCCAGATAAAGACGAGTTTGATATTGTTCTGCTCAATGACATCCGTAAGCCACGCAATCAGACGGTCAACATCGAGCTGCATCATGGTAAAGCCCTCGGCGTTGGAGAATCGCGTAATGCGTTCCATGAGGTCACGCACCTCATCGCCCTCGCGCAGGCGTACGACAATATCCTCGACCATCATCCCGCCGAACGATGCTGTCCATTGCGGCTGCTGCAGCTTGCTGTCAACGAACCCCTTGTTTGCGTCATCCTTTTCCAGCCACGTGATGACACTCTCCTTGAGCGTATGCTCTCCTTCGTAAAGACCACGCGCATGGAGCTCCGCCTGCACACTCTCCTGCACGGCAAAGAGCAGATCGCGTGTCGAATGCGGCGTACCCGCGTAGCGGTACACCGTTACGATGCCATTGCCTGCCTGCTTGTGTCCAAGCAATTTACCAAGCAAATCACTCTCATGCGCAAGTGCCTTGTAATCTTCCCAGTAGGCGCGCAGTTCCGACTCTGATACATCGAGAATCTTCTTGAGCGTATAGGCGCACTGCGACTTGCCCGTGCCGTATGCGCCCGAGATCCACACCGAACGTTTCTCCTGCCGCGCCATCACGCGCTCCATCTTTTTCAACAGTTCCAGAAACTTCTCATGTGGATAGGTTTTCAGCCACAGATTCTCCGAGTCCCGAATCGAGGAGTCCGTTATTTGAGGAAAATAGTTCTCGTCAAAGTCAAAATATGTGCGATACATTCCCTGTGCCATTTCCTCAGACCTCCTCGGTGCGGAAGAGTTCCAATACATCTGCGGAGCTCTTATCCTCTGCCAGCGTGATCTTCTCCAAATCATGCGTAAAGGACACATCAATGAAATCCGGATACTTCGCCGAAAGCCCCCTCAGCATCGGCTCCGCCTCCTCGCGTGTCACACCGAAGATCCGCGTCGGACTGATGCCGTCGCGCTCAATCGTATCATTGAGCAGCGTCGAGAGCGTGAACGCTTTATAGTCGCCGCATTTCTCAGCGAACTTAAACAGCCCGTAGAGGAACACACGCGCATCCGAAAGCACACATTTCGTTCGGCAGAGACTCCCATCCTCCGACACATAGCCAAAGTTTAGGACAGTGCCGAGGGGTGTGGAGACAATTCTGCGATAAGATGACAAAACACTAGTGATATTGGAAGAACTCTGCCCCACCAATGATAGCATAGCAGTTAATTCTTCTCTTGAATATCTTCTTCCTATATCCATGTTTTCTATGTACCATATAAATTGAGGGTTGTTTTCCGCAAGGTTAAGTAAGATCAACCCCAAAAACGCCGCCGAATCCCAATTAGTCTCAGAACCTAATTTTGCAAATTCTGTAACATCCTCTTTGTATACCAATCCCGCATCTTTTAGAAATCTTTTAAATTTCGTCTTTTGAACAGGACCAAGAGTGTTATCCTGTAAGAACACCTCTTGACGTAAAAAGAAGTCTCATAGCCACTCTTCCTTCGGTGCATGATTGCTAAAGCAATTTATGGTCTTCATTCCGCTTCCTTCTCCTCTAGGTATTTTTCTGGAATCATACACATAACATCCAGCGACAACTGTATGGCACTCCAAACAGTGATGACACCCATCTATTTGAAGTCCGTGGTCAAAACTTATGCAGCCATACTTGCAAACAGCCTGACACGTTTTACATGCAACACAAAACGTTGTTTTTCGGAATACCTGACGAAAAGTCTTTCCAAAAACTGGATTTTGTCTTGCAAGTGACTCAGAAAAAGAAACCCTATAACCGCTGTCCCTCTCTATTACAGAAAAGGCATATTTTTTCCCTTGAAATATCACTTCATAATCTTCATTATCCCCAATGAGTTCACCTAAAGTTTTCATCCATTCTTTCCATGATGTATATGGATTTTTCACTTCGATGATGATGTTCCCTTGCTTTGTATACTCGGTATATCTTTCTTGATTCCCTGTTAAAAATTGCCCATTTTTACGGGCGTTCCATCCCCCCTGTGCAATATAGCCCTCTGTGGACATAGACTTTCTTCCATTACTTTTTGCTATCATCTCATGGAAAGCATCAACTTCCACCGGATAACTTCTTTGTTCAACATGACTAGCTTTACCACCACCCATAGGACAGCAAATACAGCCAACTCTAGCACTTCCCTTTGTATACGCATTATTGAATAGCACTTCATGCGTGTAAATATATAGCCAAATTTCTGCGGATGTCCACTCCAATATAGGATTATGACTAATCTGCCCTTTAACCTTCGTCCCATCGCTAAGATACTCATAGTGAGATCTCCGAACACTTTCATGTGCACGGACACCAACAAAAGCCACCCCCCGATAGTCGTTCTTACCAGTAATTTCTCTTAATTTCAACACTTGCGGTGTGCTCTTATGAACCGAGCAGCACCAGCGAAGTGTACGCGATGGAGGACCAAAGAGATTCCATGACTCGGCAGGGGTAAAATGCGAGGCAGCCCGATAGAACGGTATCTCCTCGGCTTTGCACTGCGCCTCTACCTGATCGACGAGCGCGTAGGTGTCCGGGAACTCCATCCCCGTATCGCCGAACACAACAACAAAGCTGCCCTGCGGCAGTGCCTTTTTCACAAGATCGAGCAGGACACAGCTGTCCTTCCCTCCCGAGAACGCAACATGAAAACAATCCAGCTTCACTCGGTACTTCTCATAAACCGCGACGATCTTCTTCACCGTTGTCTGCTCGATCAACTCCAGCATCTCGCGATTCTTCGCAACCATACGAGGAATATCCACACAGATGAGCTTCGCGCCTTTTGGAAGAAGCAGGTCGCCTTTCTCATCCGCCATCAGCTCAATCTGCGGTGCGGTATAAACATCGCCGCCCTTGAGCTTTGCAACCATCTGCCCACGGTAGTAGTAGCAATTCGCCTCTGCCCAGAGATAGGGCAACTCATTCTGACGTGCGTACTTCCAATACGCATCAAATCCCAAAACATCCAACTCGGCAGCATATACAGGACGAGGCTCCTTGGACATCTTCGTCGGTGAGGAGTTTAACAGCAGCCCCCCCGTCTCGTCATCATACGTATAGGAATAAATTTCAACCCCTCACCTTCGCTAGTGCTATTACGACGTTTAGTTGTCTGTCAATCGGCATTTTACCAACATAACCAAAATCACAAAGAAACTGTCCAACTGTTTCGCGTTCCAAGTCTATATTTGCATGAAGTACGGCATCTGCCAACAAATCATCGTAAGTTCTAAGTGATGCAGTGTTCCGAATAACGGCTCCCACATTACCATTATTAAATTGCGGTGCTTCAAATCGAAATTGTCGACTAAACCTTCTGCAATAGCTCTCAAGTAAGTACCGATTCCACTGCTTTCCGCATGCAGGAAAATGTGCAAAGGACACAAAATCTTTTAAGACAAGATATTCTCCAACAACGATTTCTGAAAGCACTTCATCCGTTCTTGCTACATCAAAAGCCACGTAAGAATCCGATACAAAATTCTCCGCATCAACTCGAACCATTATTTCCAATGCTGCACGCAAGGCTGTCACACTATTTTTTGTAAGTTTTTTCGCATAATCATTCATCTCCGACAACGTACAGACATCTCGCTCGCGACAGAACGCACGCATTCGGTCAATCGCCGACATTTTCCGCCCCTCCGCCGCTGATGAATGCCCTTTTTGCGTTACGGTGACACCCTTTTTATCGTAATGATCCGCCAGACAGATCGCATAAATCGCATCATAAATCGCGGAGCAACTCTCCGTCTCGAGTTCATAGTTCTCGGCGAGAACATCATCGATGGGCAGTTCCTTGATGCTCCAGAACGGCTGCTGCTCCGAAAGCTCTTGAGCCTTTTCGCGCAGCCGAACCTTCACCTCATCACGGATTGCAACACGCGAAACATGCGTATACGTCTCGTTCGATACCCACAGGAACTCACCGCGTGCCCCCAATGTTTGCTTGATTTTGTCATAGGGAATATAGAGCCGATCCGCCAGTTCCTCATACGTCCACAGTACCTTATCGCCCCAGATCGCT
This sequence comes from uncultured Centipeda sp., assembly GCA_905372865.1. GTDB lineage: Bacteria > Bacillota > Negativicutes > Selenomonadales > Selenomonadaceae > Centipeda. The sequence continues at coordinate 13,266 of CAJPQT010000018.1, read as the reverse complement.
ATTATGTCGTCTGTAATTACATCAAAAAGAGTACCATCCCGCTTCCCAAAGTACATTTTCTCATAATGCAGGTCTGGAAATAATTGCCGTAGGACGGCGATCAAGATGGATTCGCTAAATATATGCGCATCGCTCAGCTTCTTTTGATGGCGTGCAAAAAAAGCCTCATAGAAGATGACCTGCGACTTTCCGAGATAAGTCGTAACAATAAACTGCAGCCAGTCCAAGACATCGCGAGGAATCAGAAATGCCATCTGCCCGTCCTGTATGGTGAACGCAGCAATCTGTGCACGCACAGCATGATCCGATGCCAGCAGCTCCTCACCACCATGATCTTCCCGCCATCGCTCACGCAGCTGCCGCATTGCAATCGGCGAATTGAGCCGATATCCATTGGAAAAATGACGACGAAGGAGCTGCAGCAGCGCATCTCGCAAGAAATCATTCCCCGCAAAAATGCCCATGCCTTTACTCACCTTCCTAATTTATGCTAAATGTATTTTACCACAATCAGTCATTCTTGCAAGTCTATTGACTTTTTGTCTTTTATATGATATAATAATAAAAAAGTATTTTTAAGTGTAGCGGATCTTGGGAATTTCAGCTCCATCGCGTCATTGCTAACCACCTTGGTCATTCAGGTTTATCCTGCTTGTAAAACAAGGCTCAAGAAGATGTTTGTTCTGATCGGAGGATTTCTTATGACGGCTTATACTTTATTGGCGGGGTATGATAGCGCATTGCGGGGTTAATGCCAATAATGGGAGCAATCGTCGAGAGAGACTGCACTTTTCAAAATAGCAACGCGCTATGGCAAGGTTCGAGTCCTTGTGACCCCGCCAGATAATCACATCATCCGTCAATCGGATGGTTTATACATGCCTCTCTAGAGAACCATAACCGAAGGCTGTTGCACTCGCATCAACGTGTGACAGCCTTTTTGATGCACAACACCTTTAACCGACTCGATCATTAGGCTATTTTCTTTTCATAAGTATCAGCATATTTTACAACTTGCAGATTATGTCAGTTGTGACCATATCAAATTCATTCGTATTCCCTCGTCTCATTTCGCCCTGCATGTCTTGCCGGAGCTCCCTCTGTAGGTTCTGATAGACCGCATCATCCTGTGCGCTAAAACTCACGATGGTCACGCACATGCCCGCATCGGGGTGCGCGTCAAACCACTCCCGAATCGTCATAAGTGCGATCTCTGCCGCCGCCTCCTTCGGGTAGCCGTAGACACCGGTCGAGATCGCAGGGAACGCGATCGTATGCAGCCCGTGTGCCCGTGCGAGGTCAAGGGAGTTCCAATAGCAGGAGCGCAGGAGCTCCGCATCGGATGCGCTGCCGCTGTAGACGGGACCGACCGTATGAATCACATAGCGCGCGGGCAGACGATATCCCTTTGTAATCTTTGCCGCGCCCGTGGCGCAGCCGCCGAGCGTACGGCATTCCGTGAGGAGTTCTCTGCCCGCCGCCCGATGAATCGCTCCGTCAACGCCACCGCCGCCGAGGAGGCTCCGATTCGCCGCATTTACGATGGCATCTGCGGCGAGCGTCGTAATATCACCCACGAAATAGACAATCTCATTCTTCGATGCGTTCGGCTTCAACATCATCACTCCTATTGTTTGACATGGAGTACGTTCTACTCCACCGTCCACTCGTTGACGTTCCAGAAAAAGCCGACGCCGTTGTAGCCGAGCATGCGGTTCGGTGTGATGCCATGGACGCGTGTGTTCGTCACGTAGATGAAGTCGAGGTAGCAGATGTAGATATAGGGAAGGTCTCTCGCCACCTCTTCCTGAAAGAGCCCGTAGAGACGCATCCGCTCGGCGGTGTCGGTTGCGCGGCGGGCGGCAAGCAAGTATTCGTCCACACGAGGGTTCGAGTAGTGGCCGTCATTCCCCCGCCCATTGGTCGAGAACACCTTATAGGTATGTGCATCCGGGTCGATCTCGTTCCCCACGCCGCTGAGGTATGCCATCTGCCCGTCCCAGTCGACCTTTGCGGGGGTCTCCACGGTGCAGTGAATCCCGACCGCGCGCATCTGCGCTGCGACCACGTTGGCAATGTCAATGCGATTGCGCTTGTCATTCTTCACTGTGAGAACGAATCCGACTTCCTCTCCGCCGCGTGTGTAGTAGCCGTCGGCCCCCTTCCTGCAGCCCGCCGCCTCGAGAATCTCCTGCGCCTTCGCAGGATCATAGTCATAGTGCTCTACGTTCGGATTGTTGAACGGACTGCGCTGCAGGGGGCTGTATGCGGGAATCCCATGCCCGAGCAGCGCCTCATGGATGACTGCCGCACGATCAACGGCGTAGGCGATGGCAGGCAGCAGATCGCGGTTGCGCTGCCAGTAGGGATGGGCGCAGTTAATCAGAATCGAGCCGAAGTTCGCGGTCTTCATCGCGTAGAAGCGGTAGCCGTCCTTCCCCTCAAAGGGTGCCGCTGCCCGTGGTGACAGCCGCGCCAGATCCGCCGTCCCGTCGACAAGCGCCTTTGCCTCGGCGGCATCGTCCGCCACGATCTTGACGACAAAGCGATCGATCTTCGGTGCGCCGCGATAGTAGTCCTCATTCTTTACGAGAACGATCTCCTTACCCGCCTCCCAGCTCTCTATGCGAAAGGGGCCCGTTCCGACGGGGCTGCGAAAGAATCCCGTCGTTGTGAGGTCCTGTCCCGCAAGGAGATGGGCCGGCAAGATCGGCTGCATCATATAGTCGAGGAATGCCGCGTTCGGTGCGGACAGGCGGATGCGCACCGTCCGATCGTCGACCTCCGTGATCTCGCGCACCTCTTCGAAGTTCGGTGCATGGAGGGAGTCGACGAGCGGATTCTTAATCGCCTCGATGGTGAACTTCACGTCCGCCGCCCGCAACGGTTTCCCATCATGCCAGTGCACGCCCTCGCGCAGGTGAAATACATAGGTGTAGGTCTCGGGATCGTACTCCACCGACGCGGCGAGCGCGGGGACGATGGCATCGTTCTCGTCGCGGCGCATCAGCCCGTCGAACAGCAGCAGCCCGATCTCGGCGTACTCATCCACCAGTACATTGATCTCCTCGTAGTCCTTTGTGGCATAGACGAGCTGTGCCCCGTGCGCCTCATCGGCACGTTCCCCGCCGCAGCCGTCCGCAAGTGCCAGCAGTGCAAACGCCATACACAAAAGCAGCAGCTTCTTCATCTCATCCCCCCCTTATCAAAGCAAATTTATGATTGGTAGAGCTTCGTTATCCCCTTATTGTATTCCTGCTTGGCATCGTGCATTTTTCAAAAATTTTCGCCCCATGCCGCGCCGCATCAAGACGGGGCTGCACGTCGAAACGTTTCAGCTTCGACGTACAGCCCCGCGTTACGCTCGCATACTTACGGCTTTACTCACATCTTCTCCCACGCGGTAAACTCGTAGGCACGCGCTCCTCCACCGATGTCCACACCCTGATGGTAGTAGTCGTAGTAGCCGTACTCCTCGAGGTAGTCCCGCACAGCGATGTTGCCCGTGTAGACCGTGTGCCTGCCGCTCGGCAGCGCACTCTTGAACTCGCTGACCGCAGAGGACGGCGAGCTCGGCTCGTACATCTTGATCGAGCTGCCATCCTTGACGAAGATCGCGAACTTGCCCGCCTTCACATGGTTTTGGAAGTCGCTCTGGCTGATCGTTCCGCTCCACATGGCAAATGTCATAGAGGACATTGCCAGCATCAGCGTAAAGACCAGCGCCATCACCTTTGCTGCCCGTTTCATCGTACATCATCTCCTTTTCACATCAACACAGATAGCTCGGAAAATGAAACTGCGCAGTTCATTTCTCTTATTATATCCGAGAATGATAGAGAATCGTACTGTTATAAATAACAGGTCGCGCAAAATTTTTTTCAAAAACCTGTCATTTATGACAGGTCACAAGCGTTTCTCTTTATGCTAAGATGAAATCAATCGAATTCTCACATTTTTATCTATAGGAATCACCGAACGAAGGAGGCCATGATGAAAAAAATACTGTACGCCCTGCTCCTGTGCATCCTGCTCATCCCCGCGCAGCTGTGTGCGGCAGCCAATCTTCCGGATGAGGAGTTCACACTCGGCGGCATCCGCATCGGCGATACGCGTGCCGATGTGGAGGAACTCTACGGCAGGGGCAATCGTGTCGCAGACGGTGTGGAGGTGTGGAACGGCGAGGATGTCGGCATACACGCCATTGACTATGGTGCGTCGCTCCATGTGACGTACCGCAGTTCGGACAGGGGCTGGCACGTCATCAGCGTGCATCTCGGCGTGGACGACGTGAACAAGTACAGCCACACGCCGACGGAAGACGCATGCAGCATCGAGACGCCGCGCGGCATCCATCTGGACAGTACGACGGAGGATCTTGAAGAGGCATACGGCTACCTGCCGAAGCCCAAATGCAGCAACAACGCGCCGCCCGTCTGCGGCTACTTCTACGACGGCGACACAGCGCAGATCGCATTCTACATCTGCGCCGAGCACAGCCCCGGCATCCGCTCCATCTGGCTGCACGAGAAGTAAAGGAATCACATGAAGGGAGGAACGCCCATGCATACCAAAACGTTTCTATCCGCCCTCCTGTCCGCCCTCCTGCTCTGTGCGCCTCTCTCGGCGGCAGAAGGTGTCCTGAATGACCGAACGGAGGAGCACACGCAGTCGACGCAGTCGCTGGAGGACGTGCAGGACAGGGCGGCGCGGGACTGGTCGCGCTCCGTAGAACCCCCTGTCTCGTGGCTCACGGTCGAGGATCATGTCCTGACAGTCTACGACAAGAACGACAGCAAAGCCTACCGCGCCGTCTATCCCGAGATTGCGCTGGTGGATGATGAGAGCTCACCGCTGGCAAAGGCATTTAGAGAGTGGTCTGCGGAGCAGAGCATGGGCGCATGGCACAGCTCGATCCGTACCGCCAGCGAGGAAGCACGCAGGGACGGGTACGAGCTCCCCTTCTATTACAGCGACATCACGCCGATCTCACGGTGGGGGCGAGTGGATGAGCAGCTCATCTCGTTCTTTATGGAGGGTTCATCGTATGCGGGCGGTGCGCATCCCATCCCCCATATCGATGCGTATACCTTTGATCGGAAAACGGGGCGGCAGATCGCGCTCGATGAGATTGTCACGAACCGAACGCTCCTGATCGCCGCCATCGAGGCGGCATTCCAAACGGAGTATCCCGCAGCAGTGGAGCAGGACTTCCCGCGCGGTGTCATGGAGGCGCTGCTCATACAGCATCCGTCAGAGAAGGGGCTTTCGTCGTTCTGCTGGTACATGGCAGCGGACGGCAGTCTCGTGATCTACTACCCGGACTCCGTGCTTGCATCTTACGCAGCGGGCGATTTCACGCTCACGATTGCACGGCAGGATGCACCGCGCCTCTTTACCGCGGCGTATCCGATGGAATAGTTGCTGAACGCAAGAACAGGTGTGCAAAGCAAATACTGCATTGCACACCTGTTCTTTTTGTGTATCTAACGAAATAAATCAGCATGTGAGCCGGTGTCCATCAACGTGAGTGTCAGCACATCTCCGTCGATACGATAGATCAGAAGCCAATCGGGCTTGATATGGCATTCGCGACATTTGGAATAGTCACCCGTGAGCCAATGATCCGAATACTTTTCGGGTAGTTCTTTGCCGCAGCGAAGCATTTCGACAACTTCACCAAGGAGCGACAAGTCCAATCCTCGTTTTTTTGCTCGTTTGTAGCTGCGGCGAAAGGTCTTCGTATACTTCAATTCATACTGCATGCTCATTCTCCAATGCGCGTTCCAGTTCCTCCCAGTTCTTGTAAGACGGAACGGACGGATCATGAGCAATCTGCTCGGCTTCCTGAATCGCCTCAAGAAGTTCGGCTGTATACTTTTCCTCCTTCACGGCGAACGGCAGTCCGCGATGGATGAGGCACTGGCGCAGGAATACGTTGACGGCGGTGGAGAGATCGAGCCCGAGGTTCTGGAAGAGTGCCATCGCCTGCGCCTTGACATCGGCATCAATGCGGATCTGTGCGGATACGGTTGCCATAGGATCACCTCCCTCTTTTTGTTATATATCTATTATATCATTTTGCAGTACAATGTAAACAAAAATCAAAAATACGCCGTCAAACTCATCCCGAGTACTCTCTGTCGTGCGCCGCTAAAGGTGCGCCCCATGAAAAGGGGCGTCGCGGGACGTGCGGGGCGCAGGTCGAATCCCTCGACGGCAAGCGCAACACCGCGCACAAGGACGATGTCGGCACGCGCCCCCCCAGCCACGGAATCCCGCACGCCCAAAGAAGGTCGGATCGCCGTCCATCGCGTGGTGGAGATAGGTCGCACGCGGCTGATGGTAGTAGGCAATCCATGCGCCGTAGTCGCCCGCCTTCTCCACATCGGGCGAGGGGCGCAGACGCAGTGTCGCAACATATCCGTGCCCCTCGTCGTCATAGTGATCGAGATCGGTCTCTGCCCGCCCGTGCAGGTACTCGACCTCGACGCTGCGGTATCGGTCAAACCGATAGCCCGCGAAGAGTTCGAGGATGCGCTGATGGTCGATGCCGTTGTGGAGGGCAAGCGGATTCCTTCGCACCGCCGCCCGCGTGACGGCGGGCAGCGCCGTCTCCATATCGTAGTAGAACGCACCGCCCTTCCACTTTGTCCAGTTCCGTTCATAGCCGAGGATGACGCCGCGTTTCCGCTTGTTTTCTGTCCGCGCGACGGTGCGCCCGCGATCGTGTCCTTGTCGTAGCGGATGTCCTCGAGCATCCCGCCGACACTCCATCCGCCGCCAAGGTGAACCGTCGGGGTAATGCGGAAGCGGCGCGTGGAGAGGAACACGTCTCGCTTCTGGTGCACGGACGGCAGCTCCATGCGTGCCTTGCCGTAGAGCCAGCGGTAGTCGCCCCAGACATCGAGACGCGGCACCTTTTGCGTGCGGTCGGCGGGTGCAGCGGCTGCACTCTCCTGCGCGTCGGCCTCCTCCGCTACGCGGCGATCTGCGTCCTCCGCGTGCACGACAGGCGCTTCTGCGGCAGCAGGCATCGCCGCAGCGCAGGAGAGCGGCACACAGAGGAACGCGAGGGGCAGAACCTGATGAATGTGTCGCATGGGCATCCTCCATTCGAAACAGTATGACGCATTCCGTCGCGATTTTATGCTATTCTAGCATGAAAACACGGATTTCACAACAAACCATAAAATTTTATTCATAATTTACATATATATTTTACATGTTATGACTTTTTTCACAAGGATTTTTGTTGATAACAGGCGAAATATATATGATTCAATACACAGGAATCGCGCAAGGGAGGTGGGGGAATGGGCAGACTGCAGCGTCTCCCTCTGCTCCTCGCCCTCCTGCCCGCACTGCTCTGTACACTCCTCCTGCATGCCGCCCATGCGGATGCGCTCTCGCTCGCCTACGACCGCAACTACGGTACAGCGTATGTGACCATCCTGCAGAGCACCGCCGATGTGCCGATCGAGGCGCAGGGGTATACGCGAAGGCAGCTTGAGCTGTTTCAGGATCGCCGCGTGGACGCGGCCGAGGTCTATGATTTTCAGGCAGAACAGTTCCTGCGCGGCGCGGCAGAGGAGCTCTACTGGTACCCGCATTACACAGCAACGGTGGTGCTCGCCGTACGTACGGATCCCCGTATCCCCGTCCACGGATGGGCGGATCTCAGGGAGGGCGTCACGATCGCCATGCCCGAGCAGTCGCCGGAGCGTGAGATCTTCTTTCTGGCACTGACGCAGGGGCTCTCCGCCAATCGCGATACGGCGTTTGCGCATCTCGCACAGATGAAGGCGGAGGGGCGGCTGCGCTTTTACGCCATGCACCGTGGGACGTGGGGCATTCTGGCAAACGCGGGTGCAAACGATGTCTACGTCCTCTTTGCCCATGAGGCGGAGCGCCTCATCCGACGCGGCGCACAGCTGCGGATTGTCGTGCCCGCCGAGGGGACGCTCACACTGACAAAGGGTGTGCTCTCACGCGCTCCCATCACATTCTCGGAGACGCTCCCAAGGGAGCTGGATGCCGCAGGTTATCCGCCGCTCCCCCCGTCCGCCGCAGCGGTCCACGCAATGCCGCCTGATTTCCCGCACGTCCTCCGCACGGTGAACACGCGCTATCACGCACAGATCATGGAGCGGCCTGTGTTCATGCCTGCAGAGGAGCACGAGAGATTTATGGTTCTCGTGCTGATGCTGCCGCTCACGGTCATCTGGGGCGCATACATTTACCGCCGTGTGCTCCATCACGGGGCGCGCCGTGCCGTTGTCCTCCTCGTCGCCATGCTGCTCCTCTGGGAGCTGACGCGTATGGCGAAGATCCTCACGTTCGTACACGACAGTGCATTGGAGCGCATGCTCTGGTACCTCTTCTACGTGTTCCGCGCGGGGCTCTCGGTCGCACTCCTCTGGATCGCGTGGAGCGCGGACGAGGACGCGATCAACCGCAGGATGCCGCCGTGGCTGAAGGCGGTGTTCGGCCTCAACCTCCTGCTCGCCGCGCTCATCCTCTGCAACGACTATCACCAACAGTTCTTTGCGTTCACATGGGACAACATTCTGCAGGAGTGGCAGGAGGAGCTCGCGTGGGGCGCGTATGTCTACTGGACGCTCTGGTTCGGCGAAATCCTCGCGGCGCTCCTCCTCCTCCTCGAAAAGGCAAAGCAGCAGCAAGTGCTGCGCCCCATGATGATGCTCCCGTTTGTCTTCTTCGCACTCTTTGTTGTGTACTCCATCGCCTATCAGTATGTGGCGTGGGTGCAGTGGTCGGAGCTGACGGCATTGACGGCGCTCTTCTTCCTCGCACTCCTTGAGATCTGTCTGCACACGGGGCTCATGCCGTCGAACCGTCTGCACGATGCATTCTTTACGCATGCACAGCTCGCGATGCGGCTCGTGAATGCGGAGGGGGCTCCCGTCTTTGCCTCAGCGCTGCAGTGGGATGAAACCGGACGCGATACACGCACCTCGCGCATGGAGATCCACGGCGGCGCTCTCCTCTGGCAGGAGGATCTGCGGCTCCTGCATGAGCGACAGCGGCAGCTCGCCCTCGCGTGCGGTGCACTGGAGCGCTCCCATACCCTCCTGCGTGCAGAGCACACGATCCGCAGAAAGCTGCTCGCCCTGACGCTCCGGCGAAACCTGTCCGAGGAATTGGAGGCGATCCTTGCCGCCAAGCGTCCGCTCCTGCGCCGCTTTCGCGAAGAGCTGATGGAAACGAAGGACGAGGAGCAGATCGTGCGTCTCATCCGACGGCTCAATCTGCTCTCCTCCTATCTGAAGAAGCGCTGCGTGCTCTTCCTCAAGGGGCAGGAGGACGGTACGGTCCGCACCGACGAGCTCGCGATGGCGGTCTCGGAGACCTGCACCTACCTGCGCCCCCTCGGGCTGCACGTCGGTGTAGAGTGGGCGCAGACGGAGCTGCTGTATACGGAGACAGCGCTCGCACTCTTCGATGCGTTCGCAGAGTTCCTGACGCGCGCGGCCGCTGCCGGGATGGAGCACATTTTCTGCCGCTTCACGGACGACACGCTGACCTTCCTGTTGGAAGGCGCCGACTGGATCGCACCGTGGGCTGCAGCATGGCAGGAGGAACACGGTACAGCCGTCACCACAGAGGATCGCGGCTATGCGCGCACGCTGACCATCCGTCCCACCGCTGCAGTGGGGAAGGGAGCCGGCGACCAAGCCGCATACGCTGCTGAGGATGCCCGCAGGACACAGGACGAGGAGCGGAGGGATGTGCCATGGAACGACTGACCGCGTACAGCTATGGAGAGATTCTCCTCCTTGTGCTGCTGGCGAGCCTTGTCCTCATCGCCCAGAGTGCCGCACTCTGTTGGGCGCTTGCCCATCTCCCGCGCCGCCGGATCCGCTACCTGCTGCCGGAGGCGGCGGCACTCGCCGTCGTTCTCCTCACAACGCTGCTGCTCGGCGGAGCATGGAAGCTCTTCTTTGCAGAGCTGCCGCCGACGGACTGGCTCGCAGCGCAGCGGTGGACGGCGGGGCTCCTCTCCCTCGTCGTCGGGCTCACTGCCTGCGAGCGCAGACTGCTCCCTGCACTCCTGCTCGCGTTTGCGGGTCTCTGCTCACTGCCGATGATGGACGCCTTCCTCCCGATGAGTGCCGTTCTCGTCCTTCTGCTGCTCGGCGTGCGGCTCATCCTGCTTGCTGCGCGTGCGCGTGCACGCAGGACACGGGAGGTGACGATCTCCTCCATCCGTGCGGGGCTCGATCTCCTGCCCGAGGGAATCCTCTTTGCCCGTGAGAATCACGCTGTGGTACTCGTCAACATCACCATGCTGCGCTTCATGGAACGCCTCTTCGGGCGGCAGTATCGGAATGCAGCCGTGTTCTGGCAGGACCTCACGGCTTTTGACGCGCCCGCTGTCGCGGAGAAACGGCAGCGCGAGGGCGGCGTGCTCCTGCGCTTGGCCTCCGGCGATGTGTGGCTCGTGCAGCGCGTGCACCTGCTGGGCACGCTCTCCGGCTGGCAGTTGACAGCCTCCTGCGTCACGGAACTGGACGCGGTCACGCAGGAACTCAAAGAGAAGAATGAGGAGCTCAGCACTACGCTCAGCGCCCAGAAGGAGCTCCTTCAAAATCTCGAGCGGACGGAGCGCAGCCGTACGCTGCAGGAGATCACCTCACGCGTGCACGATATCCTCGGGCAGCGGATCAGCATGCTCCAGCAGCTGCTTGCAAGCCCCGCACCGAAGGACGCGCTCCGTACGATCGTCCGCATCGACAGCCTCTTGGAGTCCGTTCCACTCACGCAGGAGCCCCATCCCGCAACCTTGCTCGCCGATATGGCGGACACCTACCGACGGCTCGGCATACGGCTCACGGTCACAGGCAGCCTGCCGCGCAATCTGCAGCGCGCACGCGCCTTTGCCGCCATTACGCGCGAGGCACTCAGCAATGCGGTCTGCCACGGACGTGCGAATGCGGTCACGATCACGCTCGGCGAGCGGCGGCTACACATCCGCGACAACGGCATCGGCTGCACAGAGCTGCATCCCGGCGGCGGACTGTCGGGGATGATGCGGCGTGTGAACGAGCTGGGCGGTCGGCTCATCATTGCCCATACACCACATTTTGAAATTGATGCACGGATAGGGGAGAACACAGGATGATCAAAATTCTGCTCGTAGACGATCAAAAAATTCTGCTCGAAGGCTTGGAGCAGATCTTCACCCCCCTCGACGACATGGAGGTGGTCGGCAGCCTCCTCCTCTCAGAGCTCGTGGAGGAGGCGTGCGCACGCCTTGCACCCGATCTCGTCCTCATGGACATCTGCATGGAGGGGCGCACGAGCGGCATACAGATCTGCGCGCGTCTCAAAGCACGGTTCCCGGAGCTGCGCGTGGTCCTCATGACCGGCATGCAGGAGATCGCCTTTCTCGCGCGGGCAAAGGCAGCGGGCGCGGACAGCTTCATCTACAAGGAAGCATCGGGCGAGGAGTTCGCCGCCTGCATCCGCGCGACGATGGAGGGCACGCACATCTATCCCGACGTGTGCGCCGACTTCACCTTCGGCGGTACGGAGGTGCCGCTGACGGAGCGCGAGCTCGGCATCCTCCGCTGCATCTGCCGCAGCATGTCCTACGACGAGATCGCCGCCGCGCTCGGAATCACCAAACGAACGGTCAACTTCCACGTCGGCAATATGCTCGCCAAGACGGGCTACAAGAGCATCATCGGTCTCGCCGTCGAGGCGACGGAGAAGGGCTATACGGACAGTGCCCAATAGAAGTACTGCACGAAGGTGTTTCAGTCCTCGTACAGCGCCTCTCTTGTGGCTTTTTTCAGATTTTTTCGCCCGACCTGTTATTTATGACAGTGCCTTTTTTCTCATGGTATGTTACAATAGAGAAGAACTTTCAGAACACTCACGTTTATCTGGAATAGGAGGAAAATTTATGGGCCTCATCCAAGCTGCCGTCGGCTCTGTGGGCGGTGTCCTTGCCGATCAGTGGAAAGAATACTTCTACTGCGACAGCCTCGACAAGGACTCCCTCGTCGCAAAGGGACAGAAGCGCGTCAGCGGCCGCAGCTCGAACACGAGCGCAACGGACAACATCATCTCGAACGGCTCCGTCATCGCCGTCAACGAAGGACAGTGCATGATCATCGTCGAGCAGGGTAAGGTCGTCGAGATCTGTGCCGAGCCTGGCGCATTCACGTACGACAGCTCCACCGAGCCGACGGTCTTTGGCGGTGATCTCGCGAACGACCTCGTGTCCGTGTTCAAGAATATCGGAAAGCGTTTCACGTTCGGCGGCGACGCACCGAAGGATCAGCGCATCTACTATTTCAATACGAAAGAAATCATGGGCAACAAGTACGGGACGGCGCAGTCCATCCAGTTTGAGACCATGATCGGCCAATACATGCTGAACGTCAACATCCGCTGCTTCGGCGAGTACAGCTACCGCATCACGAATCCGATCCTCTTCTACACGAACGTCTGCGGCAACGTCGAGGGCGTGTATGAGCGCAGCGAGATCGACTCACAGCTCAAGAGCGAACTGCTGACCGCGCTGCAGCCGACGTTCGGGCGGATCGCAGCGAAGGGCATCCGCTATACGCAGCTCATCAACTACACGAAGGACATCCGGAACGAGCTGTCCGAGGAACTGTCCGACGAGTGGGGCAAACGGCGCGGCATCGAGATCGTCTCCTTCGGTGTGTCGAGCGTCAAGGCGGACGAGGAGGACGAGAAGCGCATCAAGGAGATCCAGGACAGCGCCATCATGAGCGACCCGAACCTGCGCGCGGGCCGTCTCGCCACCGCGACGGCAGATGCCATGCGCACCGCCGCCGGCAACGAGGCGGGCATGGGCGGCGCATTCGGCTTCATGGGTATGGGCATGGCAGGAAACGCCGGCATGGGCGCGATGGGCGCATTCGGTCCGCAGGGCGGAGCTGCCCCGCAGGGCAATCCGCTCGCAGGGGGTGCAGCAGTCGGCGGCATGGCAGCAGGTGGTGCGGCGGCAGGATGGGCGTGCGGCTGCGGTCACAGCGGCAACACGGGAAAATTCTGCGCCGGCTGCGGCAAGCCAAAACCGGCACCTGCGGCAGGATGGACCTGCCCCTGCGGACACACAGGAAATACGGGCAGCTTCTGCGCCGAGTGCGGCAAACCACAGCCGTCCGCCGATGGATGGAACTGCTCCTGCGGCACGACGAATCAGGGCAAGTTCTGCGCCAACTGCGGCAAGCCGAAACCGGCGGGCGCACCGCTCTATGCGTG